>DWWH01000059.1 GCA_019119815.1 Candidatus Eisenbergiella intestinipullorum
CGCCTAACCCATCGGACTTTCGCTTTATAATGAAGAAATCACTATACAAACGCTTTTACACGAAAACACCTTTTCCAGCCCATTTTCATGTATTTTCCGGTCACTATACCGTTTTCCTACGCCACTAAAAATTCAGCCCAACCATTTTTCATTAAGAATGAACATTTCCAATATCAATTCCGGCACTATAAAGCGAAACTTTTGAAAGACTATTTGGAATCTTCTTAAATTTCATGAGATCAGATATCTGGTTTGTACAAATATGTCTTTATATAGCGTTCTGGTATTTTGCTCAGCCATCCTCCTACCTCCATCATCATATAAGCCCCTCCTCCCCATTCCTCCTCCCGCAAAGAAAAAACTCCCCCTCCAGCCCTAAACACCGCAAACAACCAGTACCCCTTTTCCAGAATCATTCAGTCATTTTCCCTTTTAGAACTGTCAGGAGAGTCTCCTCCATCCCATCGGTCCAACCCTCGCCCCTCTTTCCTACTCCACCTCCCGGTCCGCTCCGCCCCTGGCCTTCAGCGTCCGGCTCACCTTCTCCACATTGTTGGCTTCATCCCTCGCCACATACGTTACGATCACGCTTCCTTCCCCGGTCCCCGAGATCTTCTCGATCAGCAGGCTGTCCGTCACGTCCCCGTCCCGCTCATCCCGGGCCGTCACTCCCTCCAGAAGCTCCGTCTCGTCCATCCCTTCCCGGTATACCGGCTCCTCTTCTCCAAATACGATCACCGGCGCTGTCCGGTCTTCCCCCGCATAGAGGAAGATGGAAAATCCCAGGAGGATCACATCCAGCACGCACAGGATGACCACGATCTTCTTTTCCATTTCTCTTTACCTCTCTCCTTCTGCCTCTCCGCGGACGCTCCCCGTCTGCTCCTGCCCGTCCTCCTCATCCAGGCGGACGAATTCCATGTCTTCATCCAGGAGCACGATCTCTCCTTCCATGTCCTTCCTTCCGCGGGCTCGCTCCCGGCGGCTCTGGCGCGGGCTTCGCTCCGCACGCTCTGTCTTCCCCGACGGGCGCTCCGCTCTCTCCGGGCGGTCTGTCCGGGAAGCGGACTCCTCCGCCTGTTCCTCGGAAAGAGGCTTTCCCGGATGGTCTCCCCGTTCAGGCCGCTCCGCCCGTCCGTTCTTCTCCCCCCGGTCCGCCTTCTCTTCCTTTCCGGACCGTTCCGGCTTCTCCACGCGGTCTCCTCTGTCGGGCCGGTCCGCACGGCTGTTCTTCTCCGTGCGCTCTCCCGGGCGCTCTCCCGCGCGGTCCGGCCGGCCGGCCTTTTCCGCCTTCTCCATCCGCTCTCCCCGGTCCGGACGGACAGGCCGATCGGCTTTCTCCGTTCCCCTCTGCCCCTTCTGCCTCAGGGGCTTCTCCATCAGGGAGCCTTCCAGCCCTGCCTCTTCCTCCTCCCCGTAGTTCCCATAGTATTTCCCGTAATACTTCCCGTAGTATTTCCCATAGTAGCCCTTGCCGCTCATGGGCACCTTGTTGAGCACCACTCCCACCACCGTGCAGTCCGCCTTGTCCAGCTGCTCCTTCACGCTCTGGGCGAAGCGGTAGCTGATCGCCCCGCTCTCGATCACGAACACCACCCCGTCGCAGTGCTTCACCGCCACCGCGCTGTCGATCACGCTCCCCAGCGGGGGCGTGTCCACGATCACGTAGTCATAGTGGGACCTCAGGTACTCGATCAGCTCCCCGAACGCCTCCCCTCCCAGCAGCTCGCTGGGGTTGGGCGGCACCGGGCCGGAAAAGATCGTGCTGAAGTTGGGGATGTTCGTCTCGCAGATCACATCCGAGACCGCCGCCTGACCGCTCAGATAATGGGAGAGGCCGTAACGGGCCGTGCTCACCCGGTAGCGGCTGCGCAGCACGCTCTTTCTCTGGTCCGCATCCAGCAGCATCACGCTCTTTCCGCTCTCCGCGATGGACAGCGCCAGCTGGAAGGAAACGCTGGTCTTCCCCTCGTTCGGCGTACAGCTCGTCACGGCGATCACCCGCCGGTTACGCCCGGAAAACTCCAGGTTCGTCCGCAGCGTCTTGTAGCTTTCCTTCGTCCTAAAATCCAGCTTGTCTGTTGTGTTCAGGTTGATCTTCTGCATCTTGTCGTTCCCTTCCTAAATCCCGATATGATGACAGCAGAAAAAAGTCATGGTCCTGATCCTTTTCTGCTGGCTGTCTTCTCACGCTTTCTTCAGTTTTTTCTTTCTGCCCCCGTCCCCTTCTCCTTCGTTTAAGGGGATCACGGCGAGCACGGAGAGCTGCAGGTACTTTTCCACATCCTCCGTCGTCTTGATGGTATCATCCAGAAGGAAGCGGACGACGAGCACTGCCGTCACCGCAAGGACCCCGAGCACGCCCCCGATCAGGGTGTTCTTCAGCGTCCCCGGCCCGGCCTGGGAGGTGGGCATGTTCGCCGTCTCCACCACGTTGACCGCTTCGATGTCCATCACGTTGGTGATGTGCACGGAGGCCACCTCCCGGATGGCGTTGGCCGTTTCCATGGCGCGCACCGGATCCGTATCCGTCACCGTGATGGACAGGATGCGGGTGTCCTCCGGCGTGGTCACGGCCACCCTTTCGGAAAGCTTCTCATAGGTGGTGTCCAGATCCAGTACCTGGATGACCTCCTCCAGCACGAAGCGGCTCTGGATCAGCTCCGCATAGTCCGCGGTGAGCTGGCTGCCCAGCTGCAGGTCCGAGTAGGTCAGGCTGCTGCTCTCCTGCTTGCTCAGGATATAGATCTTGGTCGTGGATTCATAGGTGGGGGCGATCAGAAGCTTCGTGCCCAAAAACAGGCACAGGGCCGTCAGCACTCCCGCCGACAGGATCAGCGGCAGCTGATGCAAGAGCAGCAGGAAGATCTCCATCAGGTCGATCTCCATTTCCTCATCCCGCTGCTGCACGATATTTCCTTCCATCGGATTCTTTCTCCTTTTGTCTCTTTCTTCTGCCGGAGGCCTCTCTGCCGCGGGCAGGTCCGGGCTCCGGACAGCCCTGGGCGGCACATCTCCGGCCCGTTATTCTCCGTCTGCTTGTAGGTCCTATCTCAGGGGACGGTCCTCCAGGACCGCTCCCGGGTTGCGGATCAGGAGCCGTTCCGCCTCCTGCGCCCCCAGCTTCCTTTCCAGCCACTGGGCACAGCGGCTGATCCGGGGAGCCCTTCCTTCCTCATCGTGGCAGTCCGTGGCCACGAAGTCGATCAGTCCCTGCCGGACGAGCTTTCTGGCCGCATTCTTTCCCGCAAAGCCGGTCTCCCCGGTGAGGGAAGCGGCATTGACCTGAAAAAAGCAGCCCGTGTTCTCCTTCAGCTCCCGGGCCCTTGCGGCTTCGGGGCCCACCGCAGCATAGCGCTCCACATGGGCCAGGACCGGAAGATAACCATAAGAAGAGATGCGCACCAGCGCATCACGGATGTAGGCATATTCCTCGCCGGGGAAGAACTCCACCAGCACGTAATGGGAATCCGCCAGGGTATGGAACCTTCTCGCTTCCAGGAGCTCCTCCACGCCGTGGCGGTAGAAGATCTCCGCGCCGGGATGGAAGCGGACCGGGATCCTCAGCTCGTCCGCGCGCTCCTGAAGAAGGTGCATCCTGCGCAGGGTCCCTTCATAGGTCACGCAGCGCCGGTCCGCCTTCTGGTGAGGAGTCACGCAGATGTCCGCAAAGCCCTCCATCGCCGCCTGTTTTGCCATACGGATGCTCTGTTCCAGGGAGGCGGAGCCGTCGTCCACCCCGGGAAGCATGTGGCAGTGGATGTCGATATATCCTTTTTTCTGTGAAGTACTGCGCATCACTCTCATGAACATTCTCCCGCAGAAAACGACATTATCTTTTCATAGCCGCCATGATCTCTTAACATACGTTTTAAACTCCTATATTATATACGTTTTAAACAGGTTCTGTCAAACCTATTTTCACCAAATAATGCCCTTATGAGCGTTATTTGACACATTTTAACAGCACTGGTCTTTTTTTCTTTTTTCAAACTGTGCTTTTCACGATAACACTCTGTAACTGATCATTTTTACTCAAACCGGAAGGAGAGTTATTTTGTCGAAGAAATATGACCGGCTCGCTGCCGGAGAACGGGTCCGCGCCCGCCGCAGGCTGCTCGGGCTCACGCAGGAGGAGATGGCTGAACGGATCGGGAGGGTTCCGAAATATTACGCGGACATTGAGAGGGGGAACTGCGGTATGTCAGTGGAGACGCTGCTCGCCCTGAGCCGCACGCTGGATCTGTCCATGGACTATATTATTCTCGGAGAGGGGGATAACGGGGGAGAATCCCACAAGGACGAGGTGACTGTGATCCTGGATCTCATCGATCACTGCCCCGGAAGAAAAAGAGATTATGCCATGCGGCTTCTGAAGCTGTTCCTCGCCGCCTTTGATGAGTGAGAAGCGCCGTTTTTTGCAGAAAAAAGATCCGTTTTAAAAGGAGTTTTTCCGCAAAAAGGAAGCGTCCGGATTCCGTTTCCGAAATCCGGGCGCCTCTGAAACCACACGATTCATACCATATATGGAACTGTAAAGCTATGGAATCTGCAACTCTCCTCCTGATCAGGTGTTAGGAGAGGTTGCTGCAGCGGCAGGAATCGTATCCGCAGATACGCCCTTTGCCACTACGAAGGTAACGTTAACAGCGCCGCCGAAAGCAGGAAGCGCAATAGCGATCGTTCCGTTGGTGATAACAACGGGAACCGCTACCCACGTTCCGTCTGCTCTCTGATACAGAGCCTGAACAGTTTCGCCCTCAGCAAGGGTGGTGCTGCCCAGAACGTCGGCCAGAGTAAATGCTACAGATACGGAGCCGTTCTGGCTTACAGCCTCTCCGGCAGCGGTCTGCAGACCTACTACGATATTGTTGACCACATTCAGGTTGCCCTGGCTGTCCGTAAGGGACAGTCCGGTCCTGCCCGTAAAGTTAACTACCTGCGTGCTGCCGGAGGTCATTGCTGCTGCAAGAGACGCAGCAGCGGCCTGTGCCTGCTCTGCCGTAGCGGGAGCAACCATCATGGCAACTGCCGCAGGGTCTACCGTCTGGCCGCTGGCGGTCCGGAAGGTGGTTCCTGCGAGTACCGCAGAAGTAGAGCTGTTCACGCCGGTTGCCTGAGCAGCTACCGCGCTGGAATTTTCCGCAACGGAGGAGCTTACAACAACCTGAGCGATGGGCTCATTCTGGATGGACGGGCTGGGTGCCGCCATTACTCCCATACTCATGGAGTATGCGAGAATTGCTGAAAGAACGATTGCCACTTTCTTCTTCATGTCAATCATCCCCCTTTCGTAATTTTAAAAAAATGTGTGGCTTCTCTATATCAGCAGCCGTTTTTGCGGCTGTCGATACCTCATCTGTCATGCGTCCGGGAGCTCCTCATAGAAGATTTCCAGGATCATCTCATACAGGGCCGTGTCATCCTGGTAGAATTCCTCGAAGGTATCTCCCATCTCCACATGCCCCTCCATGCTGTAAATATCCTCCGGGCTGAAGCTGTAGGAAAGGGCCTGTCCGGCAAGATATACGGCTTCATCAGCGGTGACATCCGTCACCATATACGGCGTTACCTGGGTATACAGCTTCAGCGGCAGCGTCATGTCGGAACGCATCGCGCTCTTTGCCTGCGCCACAAAGGCATTCAGGTACTGCTTCTGTCTTTCCAGCCGCTCCTCCGCGCTGCGCGCCACCGACGTATCTCTGTCGTGGATAAAGGTATAAGCGTCCTCCCCCATCAGGTGGACCCGTTCTCCCTCCGTCCAGCCGTCTCCCTTTCCGGCGAGCGAAGCCGGAATCGTCACGTCCACGCCGCCGACCGCATCATTGATGGTGCTGATCACCGACATGTTGAGTGCGCAGTAGCCATGGATCGGAAGGCCGTAAAACAGGTTTGAAACAGCCTCCACCGTATTCTCACAGCTTTCTTCCAGGCCGTCGCCGTAGGCATGAGCCAGAGCGATCTGCGCCACCTCCTTGCCCGCGTACAGGCCGTTGGCGTCGTATACATTGATCTCGGTCATGGTATCCCGGTTGATGCCGATGATGCTGATCTTCTTTTCATCCTGATCGAGGACCGCCAGGAACAGGGAATCGGCCTGTCCTCCCTGGAACAGATCCTCCGAGGCTTCCACCTCTCCCTTTCTGTCAATTCCCATGCAGAGAAAGGTCAGAATGTTTTCTTTATATAAATAAGCCTTCCCGTTGTAGCGGATCGCTCCGTCCGGGAGGCCGGATGATGTCTCCTCCTCTGCCATCTGCTCCATCTGATCCGGCCGTTCCTCCTGCCTTTTCAGCAGAGAACTCCTGCCATGCGCGTTCATCCACAGAACGGCTGCCGCCGCGAGCAGAGCGAGAAGGAGAACCGTTGTAAGCAGAACGAGCAGGGCAATCCCGATCTTTCCGATCAGGCTGCGCCTGCGCTTTCTCCGTCTGGTTATAGGTTCCTTCCCTCTGTGTCCTCTTTTGGTTTTTCCCCGTCTTTGTTTTTCTGTCTGTCTCATGATACAAGTACGGCCTGCACCAGATACCGCTTATCGCTCTGGCCGGTCACTCCGGTGGAAAGCGTTATGATCTTATCCTGCGCCGTCACCTCGATGGAATCGTCGATGAAGGCATCCATTTCCCGGATCGCGAATACATCCTGCAGATACTGGGAAAATACGGTCTCATCCCAGAAATCATAAATGGCGATCAGATGTCTGTTGTCATAGGTATATGCCGCAAAGATCTGATAGGTCAGCGTGCGGTCCGGCAGTTCGATCTTGATCTCTCTGTGCCCGTCAAAAAAATCCCTGTCCGCAAACTGATGAAGCCTGCCGAACATGGCGTCCGTGTTTCTTCCGTAGATGACCGTATTGGGATCGTTAAAATCCTTATGATTGTACAGCTCCGTATAGATGCAGCCGTTGTCGTCTTCTTCTCCGTACAGGTTATGGTTCAGATAATAGGCCGTATCCGTAGCGGACTGGAGCACCGGAAAGCTGATATTGGTATCCGTTATCGTGATCCAGGCATAGACGTCCGGATTGACCTCCTGCAGGGCTTCAAAATCCGGCTTTCCTTCTTCATCCACGAAATCCTGCACTTCCTTCTGTGTCTCCGTCTGTGTCCCGCATGCTGCGGCAACAAACGCGGCCGCTGCCAGCATGAGGGTCAGAAACCATGTTCTGATTTTTTTCATATTATGCGTAACCGTTTTCCTTTCCGGCATCAGGGTCTCTCATGGCCGATCGTTCACGACCTTTGAGAATTATATCACATCCATTATCAGATTTCCAGTTAAAAACTGACTTTTTTTCTACGTTTTAAGCTCATAATTTATTCCAGAATCCACAAAGGGGGATCCTGCGCCGCCGGATCCTCCATTTCATAAACCCGCTTCCATTCCCTTGTTTCCCAGATTTTCTCCACTTCGGACCGGTTCCCGGCCAGGAAACGGGACAGCTGATAGCAGTCGATCCAGATCTCATTGTCCGAATCCTTCCGGGCTTCGTCAAAGATCAGCTCCATTCCCCAGTGCAGGTGAACGGTTTTGATATTGTTTACATTTTCCCGGGCAGAATAGCCCGTATGGCCCATGTATCCGATCACGTCCCCGGCAGTCACCACGCTGCCTTCCTCAAGCCCCTCCGCATAGGGATAGTTCTGTCTCAGATGGGCGTAATAATAATATCTTTTCCTGTCAAAGCTGCGGATCCCGATCCGCCATCCGCCGTATTCGTTCCATCCCAGAGCCTCCACATAGCCCGACTCCACGGCGATGATCGGGGTTCCCATCTGTCCCATCATATCATGCCCGAGATGGGGCCTGGAATATCCATAGATTCTTTCCGCCCCGAAATCATCGGAATCGGTATAGGGAAACGAAGCGGCGATCGGGGAAAATGCCTTCAGGCCGTATTTTCTCCTCCACACCACATTGCCTTCCCCGTCCTTTTCCTGGAGCAGGAATTCTCCCACCATTCCTCCCAGGACCGCCTCATAGGCTTCCCGGTAATAGGAATAGGAGGACAGCCCTTCTGTCTCTTCCTCCGGCGTGCTCTCTCCGCTTTTGATGCGCTGCACCATATTTTCCAGATCTGCGAGCGCCCGGCCGTCAAACGTTCCGCCGTACCTGGCGGCCGTGCAGGCCAAAAGAGTGATCCAGTCTGTGTGACAGTCGCTGCCCAGGGTATCCAGGTCCGCCTCATAGGCAAGCCTCAGAGCCTCGCCGGAAACGTTGAAATCCACCCACCTGATCGGCTCCTCCTGTCCGTCCGCCTCCGGAACGCTCCCTTCGTTCTCCCCTGCCGCCGGCTCTTCGCGGATCGTTCCCGCCGTCCGGCTCATCCCCGCTGCCCGGCCGGCCGTCTCCTCCATCCGGTCGTCCGCACCGCCGGGAAGCAGCAGGAACAGCACCGGAAGCAGCAGAAGAAAAATGGTCAGGCTCTTCCGTTTTCTCCGTTTTTCCATGGCTTCCCCAACGCTTTTTTCTATCCAGTATATGAAAAAGAACAGAAAAAAAGACGCCGCACCTTTACGGGCGGCGTCTGCAGTTTCAGACAGGATCAGTATTCCGGCTCGATCAGTCCGTAGGTATTCCCCTTCCTCTTATACACCACGTTTACCTGCTCGGTCTCGGCATTGAAAAATACGAAAAAGCTGTGGCCCAGAAGCTCCATCTGCACACAGGCATCCTCCGGATACATCGGCTTGATGTCAAATCTCTTGGTGCGGACGATCCGTACCTCTTCCTCCTCCGGAAAATCCTTTTCCAGAAATGCCTGCTGAAAATTTCCCCCGCTCTGATGCTTGTCCGTAATCTTGTTCTTATATTTCTTCAGCTGCCTTTCGATCACTTCCTCCACCAGATCGATAGACACGTACATATCGTTGCTCGTCTGCTCCGATCTGATGATGCCTCCTTTGACGGGGATCGTCACCTCAATTTTCTGCCTGTCCTTCTCCACGCTCAGGGTCACGTGTACTTCCGTTTCCTTCGTGAAATACTTTTCCAGCTTCCCGATCTTCGTTTCGACCGCGCTGCGCAGGCCCTGGGTAATTTCGATGTTTTTCCCGCTGATAATGAATTTCATGCCGATCATCCCTTCTGTTTCATATTAGGAAAAGCTCTTTTCCTTACCAGGATTATACCATATCCGCGTAAGGGCTTCAATGTTTTCAGAATTTTACAGAAAATAATTCCTTCTTTCAGTCAATGCCTGTCCCCCGGACTTTTGTAATTTTTCTGTAAAATTCGTGGAACTCGCCAAAACATCCGTTCCAGTAAACGGTCTTCCGAACAGTTCCTTTTCCACATCCCAATCTGTGGATAATGTGGATAACTTCGTGTATAAGTGTCTTCACCTCTGAAACAGGGCTTTTTTCATGTGGATAACTTTGTGGTCAACTTTTTGGTCTTTCAGCAGCTTTCGACATATTTTGTGCATATTCAACAATCCTGCCTCATTCTGACAATGCCGGAAAGCTCCTGAAAATATCTGACAATAGCATACATTTTCTTGTCTTCTCCACATCACACATATGTGGATCCGTCACCTCCTGCCGTGCTCCATTTATACCCCATACGCCGGACGGTCACGATCCTCTTCGGATCTGCCGGATCGTCTTCGATTTTGGTGCGGAGCCGGCGGATATAGACCGTCAGCGTGCTGCTGTCAATGTAGTTTTCCTCGCAGTCCCAAAGTCGGTTCAGGATCTGTTCCGGAGAAAGGACGATGTCCGGATTCTCCATAAACAGGCACAGCAGCTTATATTCCCCGGCCGTCAGGCTGAGCGGAACGCCGTTTCGGGTCACCTCCTGCCGGAGGCGCTCCACCCGGATCCCATTGGACTCGAGCCGCATCTCCACCCGGCTGAAATTTTCGCTGCGGCGCAGCAGGGCGTTGACCCGGGACAGAAAGACCGCCAGCTTGAAGGGTTTGGTTATATAATCATCGCCGCCGATGTCCAGTCCCATGATCATATCCGTTTCCTCGTCGGCGGCAGTCAGGAACATGATCGGTACCCTGGAGGTTTCCCGGATCTTCCGGCACAGGTCGAAGCCGGAACCGTCAGGCAGGGTCACATCCAGGATCACCAGGTCATACCCTCCCTTCTCCCACAGCCGTCCGGCCTCCGCGATCGTCCGCGCCGTCGTCAGCTCATATCCCTGCTTTCTGAGCGCAAAGACCAGCCCCCTGCATACGCTCAGATCATCCTCTATCAAAAAAATATGCTTCATATCCTTACCTCCCTGCCGAAGCGTTGCTGAGGCCGCGAGGAGAAAGCACGCATGTGATTTCTCCTCTGCGATCACAGCAGCTTTGTGCTTCGGTGCAAAGCTGCCGATTGAAAAATCAGTCATCGGGCTGGTTTTTCAATCCTTACCTCCCTGCCGAAGCCGGTTCGCAAAAAAGCCGGAAGCTCTGTCAGCGATACATCGAATGTGCTCCGCGCACCCCTGACACAGCTTCCGGCTTTCCAAACCATTTTCTGTCTATCTGTTCAGTTGAAGATCCTTCTGACCGTGATCGGCGTCCTGTAATCCGCCTCGGAAACCTTGATCCCGGTCTCCTCCGTGCTGGCATGCACGATCTGGCCATTTCCGATATAGATTCCCACATGTCCGCTGTAGCAGACAATATCGCCTGCCTGGGCATTGCTCAGGCCGCCCGCCACCTCTGTGCCGACGCTTCTGTCCGCCGAAGAGGAATGGGGAAGGGACACCCCGAAGTTTTCATATACGCTCATCACAAAGCCGGAGCAGTCCGCACCGTTCGTCAGGCTCGTCCCGCCGTATTCATAGGGATTGCCCACAAACTGAAGCGCGAATTCCGCAACGGAGCCTCCCTCGGAAGATACTGGCGTATGGGACGCCGCCGCACTCGCAGCCTGAACCTCCTCCGCCTGTGCGGAGGTCTCCTGGGCCGTGCTCTCCGCCGGCGCCGCTTCTGTGCTTTCCGTCACGGTCCCGGCTGCCGTCTGTGCAGCGCTCTCCGTCTGAGCGGGAGCTTCCTGTACGGAAGACTCTGCCTGGCTCTCAGAAGCGCTTTCCTGTACGGAGGATTCCGTCTGGCTCTCGGAAGAACTCTCCTGTACGGAACTTTCCGTCTGGCTCTCGGAAGCGCTCTCCTGTGCGGAGCTTTCGGAAGACGTCTCTTCTACAGCACTTTCCTTCTGCTCCTCCGAAGGGGACTCCTCTTCGGAAGCTTCTGTCTCCTTCTCAGAAGCGCTCTCCTTATCGGAGCTGTCTTCTTCGGACGCTGCCTCTGAAGGATCCGCTTCCGAAGAAGCTTCGTTCTCCGCTGCGGACTCCGCTTCCCGGCTGCCGTCCTCCCGGTCCGTCTGTTCTTCCTTTACGTCCGATGCGGAAGCTGCTTCCGTCTCAGGCTGTGCTTCCGCTTTGCCGTCCTGCGCCGTATCAGGCTTCGTGCCGGAAGCGCTTTCCGGAGCATCGCCTGTCGCAGCCTGAACGGCTGCCGGATCCACCGGCTCCACGATCTCCTTCTGTTCCACCGGAGCAGGCAGGACATCCACCGCTGCTTCCACGCCTGCCGTCAAAGGTACCTCTTCCGGCTCCGAAGCTTCTATTCCGGCCTCATGAGCCGGCTCCGATGCTCCTGTATTCAAAACGCTCGCCACACCGACACCATTATCGATGGCAGCTTCCACCTGCTGTTCCTGAACGTGGGACACCACCTCGGTATCAATGGATGCCTCTCCCACGCCCGTCGCTCCGGCCTCAATATCCTCCGAAGTGACCGCGGGAGTCTCTTCCGCCTCCTGAACGGCCTCTTCCTTCTGTTCCTCTGAGGACGCCTCTTCCTGTACGCTGGAAAGAGAGCTTCCTTCATCCAGCACCAGGCCGACGCCCGCTGCCGGAAGGTCATAGGATACACCAGATGCATTCGTGTGTGCCGCCGAACCAAATATGATCACTGACGCCGTCAGCGCACAGGTTACGGCTTTCACCCGTGTGTATTTCATGTGTTCCTCCAGTTTTTACTCCAACTGTTACATTTATTACGGAATTATTACATCTGAGGACAACTATACCACCCCCCTGTCCTTTTGTCAACCTTTGCACATTTCCCCCGGATTTTGTGGGAATTCCTGAAAAGCCGCATAAATACGGGGAAAAGGAGGATCTTTTCCCCCTTTTCCCCGTTTGTGAACATTTTTTGAATTTTTTAAAAGAATGCCCGTTTTTTGTTATTTTTATTCATAAATTCAATCTTTTCGTAACATTTTTCGTGCAGGATATGCCATGCCGTCTGCAGCTGCAGGCAGGACAGAGGACCGCAGCCGGGCCCGGCGGTCGCGTTATGCCCGCTCCTGCAGAAATGCCTGTGCGCTTTCCACCGCGTTCGCGCCGTCCGCAACGGCGGTCACGATCTGACGCAGCTTCTTTGTCCGGATGTCTCCCGCTGCATATACGCCGGGCATGCTGGTCGCACAGTCCTCTCCGGCGATCAGATAGCCCTTTTCATCCGCGGCGATATTTCCCACGAAGGGCTCCGAATTGGGCCGGATCCCAACGGCGATGAACACGCCCTGTACCGGAAGCTCCGAAGCCTCTCCTGTCTGCCTGGAACGCAGCGCCAGACGTTCCACCGTTTCCCCGCCTTCGATGCGTTCCACAACGCTGTTCCAGATCACCTCCACGTTGGGAAGCGCGAACATGCTCTGCTGAAGGGAACGGGCAGCCCGCAGACTGTCGCGCCTGTGGATCAGATATACCTTTTCACAGAAACGGGCGAGAAAAATGGCATCCTCCACCGCAACGTCTCCGCCTCCTACCACAGCCACCGTCTTTCCGCGGAAGAATGCGCCGTCGCAGGTCGCGCAGTAGGAAACGCCCATGCCGGACAGCTCCTCCTCTCCCGGCACGCCCAGATGGCTGTGAACGGCTCCGGAAGCGATGATCACCGCCCTGCCCTCATAAGAGCCCTCTGCGGTGAGGACTGTTTTGTGGTCTCCCCCGTCCCGGATCCCCGTCACATCCGCTTCTACGAATTCCGCCTGCATCTTCTCCGCATGCTCCCGGAATTTCATGCCCATATCAAAGCCGTTGATACCGGGAAGTCCCAGATAATTATCCACCTCATAGGTGTTGAGCACCTGACCTCCGCTCATGGGATTTTTTTCTATTACCAGTGTGGAAAAGCCCGCTCTTCTTCCATATACGGCGGCGCTCAGCCCGGCCGGGCCGGAGCCGATAATGATCAGATCGTACATCCTTGCCTCCTTCCTGCCGCCTCAGGCGGCATCCGATTTCCTCTATTATAATGGGTGGAAGGAAGCGTTGCAAGCCCGCCTTTTCTTTTCCCTCCTCCTGTGCTATAGTAATGCTGCTGTTCACTCCGCGGCAAAAAAGGAGCCTCAGCCGCTCTTTTTTCACCGCGTTTCAGAAGGAGGAAATAGAAATGTCAAAAAAAGCGCTGGTAACCGGAGCGTCCAGAGGGATCGGAAAGGCCATCGCAGGCAGGCTGGCATCGCAGGGCTTCGACCTGTACCTGACCTGTCTGCATTCCATGGATCTTCTGACGGAATATGCGCAAAAGCTCAGCGAAGCATACCGGATCCGCTGTCTGCCCTTTCAGGGAGACATGGGCTGTGCAGAAGATGTGGAACGTTTGTTTTCCCTTCTTCCCATCCGCAGCCTGGACGTGCTGGTCAACAATGCCGGGATTTCCCATATCGGGCTTCTGCAGGACATGACGCCGGAAGAATGGGACCGGGTGATCTCCACCAATCTGCGAAGCTGCTTTCTCACCTGCCGGCAGGCCATTCCGCTGATGGTTTCCAGGAAAAGCGGACGCATCCTCAACATTTCCTCGGTCTGGGGTGCCGCAGGCGCTTCCATGGAGGCTGCCTATTCCGCTTCCAAAGGGGCTGTAAACAGCCTGACGAAAGCGCTGGCGAAGGAACTGGCTCCCAGCCATATCCAGGTGAACGCCCTTTCCTGCGGGGTGATCGATACGGACATGAACCGCTGCTTTTCTGAAGAGGAGCGCCGTGCTCTCATGGATGAAATCCCGGCCGGACGCTTTGGAACGCCGGAGGAGGCGGCCTTCCTGGCCTGCCAGATCCTGGAAGCTCCGGAATACATGACCGGCCAGATCATCACTATGGACGGAGGCTGGATCTGAGGCGCCATGCCGCCGCCCGGTATTCTTTAGGAGTGACGCCGAACTGTCCCCGAAATCTTTTATTGAAATAGGAAATATTATGAAAACCGTTCTCCATCGCCGTCTCCATGACGGGCAGGTCGGTTTCAGTAAGAAGCTGCGCCGCATGCAGCAGGCGACAGCGGTTGATGTATTCCACACAGGTCATTCCTGTATAACGGCGAAAAAAGCTCATGAAATGAGCGCGGCTGAAGTGGCAGAGCCCGGCCAGCTCGTCAATGGTGAGGTTTTCTGTATAATGCGCCTGGATATGGGTCAGGACCTCCTTCAGCTTTTCCGTATGTTCCCTTCCGGCAGCCGTATTCTCATTCCCGGTCACATAGCCGTACTGGTAGGCCAGCCGGAAAAAACGGAACAGAAGCTCCTTGCGGTACAGCTCCTGTCCGTCGTTGTTCTCTTCCTTCCTTTTCAGCGGGCTCGGCGCCAGACGTTCCGAATCATTGGCGTCCTCCACTCCGGAAAGCAGCTCCTTCAGACATGCCAGCAGCGGCTCATGGCCGGGCTGACCCGGATGCACAACGGGCACGAAGCGGGATTTTCCCGTCTGAATGGGAGCGATATAACGGATGGTGCAGGCATCCGGCACCTGCCCGCCCAGCAGGTCCAGATGAAAGACCAGGCTGTCCGAAATCATTCCCGTTCCTGCGAACGCATGAGCGGAATGAAAGGCGTGCGGCGAGATCAGCAGGATGTCGTCTTTTTGTACGGGATAGGACTCAAAATTGATGTCATACCGGACCGTTCCTTCTTCGATCCATGCTGCTTCCATTTCCTCGTGCCAGTGAAGGGCCAGTCCCCCATAGGAATAGGGCGCTACGCAGCGATACCGGCGGACGGGCATCAGGATGTCTCCATGAGAAGCCTTTTCCTTATATTCGTCCGGATGGGGAGTATATATGCCGTTCATTTCATTTCTTCTTCCACGATCTGACGGATCCTCCGAAGCAGAGCTTCTTTTTCCGCTGCTTCTTTGGCTTCCTCCTCCCCGTTCTCCAAAACGCGGGGATCTTCAGGAAGGCGAACGGAAAACAGAGTCTTCGTCCAGACGCAGGCCAGCAGGTATCTGCCGCAGGGGATGCTCATGTGGAAGCCATCCCTGCACAACGAAAGGCCTCCCTCCTCCACCCGGAACGGTTCCTGCTGCCGCGCCTTCTGGATGACATCACCCGATGGGATCAGACGCAGGCCGTATTTTTCCGCCATGGCAGAATAGCATTTTTTCAACCGCTCATACATCTCCTTCTGGTCCCTGTGATAACGCATGAAATTGGCATGAGGGCTGTCAATCTCATAAGCCCAGGTCTCCTGCAGCAGGATCTCCGCCTGCGGCGCCCGTTCCTTCAGATAGTCCACAAGCAGGCCCAGAAACGGCTCATATGTGTCCATCCATCCGCTGTCATGGCTGGCCTGCTGGGTCACGATATAATCCCACTTTTCCTCCTGCAGAGCCTCCGGTATCGAGATCTGCCTCTCCGTCGGCCTTCCGTTTAACTGATACTGATAGGCCGCCTCTCCTGTCTCGATATTCCTCCAGTGCCGCTCCAGCGGACAGCCGCCGATGTACAGGTTCACCACTTTCGTTTCGATCCCCGCAGCCTTCGCCATCTGGTGCAGATATTTTGTAGCGTCCTCCGAAAAGCTGTTTCCGATCGCCAGAATATTTTTCATGATCTTCCTCCCTGTTCCTTTTTTCTTATAATATCGCAGATACCGGAGGAATTGTAAAGGGGATTCCGGCCCGTCATTCCGGATCGCCTGCGGCAATGGACGGGCCGGGTTCGGGCCATAACGCTTTTCTTACGTGCCGGTCAGCAAGTGACCGGCACTGGCCTGAACTGTAACACTACCGGTACAGTACCATGGATTCAAAGGGTCTCAGTTCCATTTCCTTCTCCGTCCTGCTGTCCGGATAGTTGGAAAGCACGCAGGAAAAGCCGTTCACATCCTCCGGACAGGTCCACTTCACCGGACGGCCGTAGAAGTTGTTCACTACCAGCAGGGTATGTCCTTCATAGCTCCTCCTGTAGGCAAGGACCTGCGGATTCTTCTGGTCCACGGGTGCGAAATCTCCGTAAGCGATCACATCCAGTTCCTTACGCAGGCGGATCAGCTTCTGGTAATGGCGGAAAATGGAATCTTCATCCGCAAGTTCTGCTTCCGCATTTACGGCCGTATGGTTTACATTGACTCCGATCCAGGGCTGCGCCGTGGTAAAGCCCGCGTTCTCCCCTGCATTCCACTGCATGGGAGTGCGGCCGTTGTCGCGGGAATGGATCTGAATGATGCGCAGGGCGTCCTCCGGGCGCAGTCCCCTTTCCTGCAGGATGCGATAATAATTGATGCTTTCCACATCCCTGTACTGGGAAATATCCGTGAAGTCCGTATTGGTCATCCCCAGCTCCTCGCCCTGATACACATAGGGCGTTCCGCGCAGACAGTGGATCGCGGTCCCCAGCATCTTGGCGGACTGCTTCCAGTATTTTCCTTCATCACCGAAACGGGATACCACTCTGGGCTGGTCATGGTTGCACCAGAACACCGCGTTCCAGGCGTGATGTTCCGCCATGCCGGACTGCCAGTCAAAAAGGATCTTTTTCAGCTTCTGAAAATCAAAGGGAACCAGAACCCATTTCTCATTTCCGGCGAAATCCACCTTCAGATGGTGGAAGCTGAACACCATGGACAGCTCCTTCCCGTCCTCGGAAGCGTAACGGAAGCAGTTCTCCATGGAAGTGCTGGACATTTCACCCACCGTAATGATGCCTCTGTCCGCTCCGAAGGTTTTTTCATTCAGCTCCTGCAGATATTTGTGGATGTTGGGCCCGTCGGTGTAGAAACGGCGGCCGTCGCCCTCGGCATCATCCTCAAAGCTTCCCTTGCTGATCAGGTTCACCACATCGAAGCGGAAGCCCTTTACGCCCTTTTTCATCCAGAAGCGGACCACCGCCTCCACCTGCTCCCTTACCTCCGGGTTGTCCCAGTTCAGATCAGGCTGGGAAACATCGAACAGATGCAGATAGTATTCGTCAAACTGAGGGACGTATTCCCAGGCGCTGCCCCCGAACTTGCTTTCCCAGTTGGTGGGCGGCTCTCCGTTTTCCTTTCCCTTTCTGAAAATATAGTAGTTCTTATATCTTTCGTCCCCGGCCAGGGCCTTCCGGAACCACTCGTGGCGGCTGGAGGTGTGGTTGAACACCATATCCAGCATCAGTCTGATGCCGCGCTTCTGGGCTTCGGCAGAAAGCCTGTCAAAATCCTCCATGGTACCGTAACGGGGATCGATGTTGTAATAATCTTCCACATCGTACCCGTTGTCCTTCTGCGGGGAGACGAAGAAGGGGGTCATCCAGATATAATCCGCTCCCAGCTCCTTAATATAGTCCAGTTTCTCCGTAACACCGTTCAGATCGCCCAGCCCGTCCCCGTTGGTGTCATAAAAGGACTTGGGGTAGATCTGATATACCACACTTTTTCTGAAATCTTCCATATTTACCTCCATGCCGAAGCGTACGCTGAGGCCTCTGCGATCCCAGCAGTTTTGTGCTTCGGTGCAAAACTGCCGATTGAAAAATAAGCCATCGGGCTTATTTTTCAATCTTCATCCGCCTTTTTTTCTGAACAGGCCGCCGGTCAGGCATATTCCGCGATCACGGTCTGCCCGGCTTTTGCATCCTGATTCGGCAGGAAGCGGACATCTGCCGCGCTGCCGTTATCCGTGATGAGGAAGGCTGTGGTCATGGGATGACCGGCCGCCCTGATTTTTTCAGGAGTGAAGGAGATCAGCGGATCGCCTGTCTTTACCCGGTCCCCTTCCTTCACGAACAGCTCGAACCCGTCTCCGTTCATATCCACGGTATCGATGCCCACATGGATCAGGATTTCCATTCCATTGTCCATAACCAGGCCGCAGGCATGTTTGCTGTCCGCCATCACTACGCCCACCGTGGCGTCAGCCGGAGCGCACACCGTATTGCCTGTGGGTTCGATGCCCACGCCGTCTCCCATGATCTTCTGAGAAAAGACCTCATCCGGGATCTCTTCGATGGGGATGATGCGTCCGTCCAGAGGGGATTTCAGGGTTCCGGCGGCGGCTCCGCCGGCAGAGTCAGCGGAAGCCTTTCCGTGATTCACATCTTCGGCCGAATCGTCGGAGTCAGTGCTGGCGGAAGCCTCATCGCCAGCGGCGTCATTGGCAGAGTCCGTCTCAGATGCCGCCGTGCTTTCTGAAACCGCAGCGTCCTCAGAAGCCGCTCCGCTTTCGCCCGCCTCGCCGTAACGGTCGGCTGCGGAAAGCTTTCTGCTGCCCACCAGGAAGGTGAGCGCGAAGGGAACCACAATGGCGATCAGCATGCACACCAGGAAGATTCCCCAGTACTGAGAATAGATGGAAAGGATTCCGGGGATACCGCCCACGCCGATGCTCACCGCCTGTACGCCGAAGCCCACGGATACCATGGCCGCGATGGCGGAGCCGATCATGCCGCATACCAGCGGGAACACGTATTTCAGATTCACGCCGAACAGAGCAGGCTCGGTCACGCCCAGATAGCAGGAAATGCAGGCGGGGATGTTGATCTGCTTCGCTCTGTCGTTTTTCTTCTGCAGGATGGACATAGCGAGTACCGCGGAGCCCTGCGCGATGTTGCTCAGCGCGATCATGGGCCAGAGGTTCGTTCCTCCATACAGGCTGACGAGCTGGGAATCAATGGCATTGGTCATATGGTGCAGTCCGGTCATGACGATGGGCGCGTACAGCAGTCCGAACACGCCTGCGAACAGGACGCCGAAGCTGGAGGTCAGGCCGCTGTATACCACGTCCGCGATGAAGTTGCCGATCTTCCAGCCGATGGGGCCGACAATAGTGTGCGCGATGATCACCGCCGGGAGCAGGGAGCAGAAGGGAACCACGATCATGCTGACGACCTGCGGGCAGATCTTACGGAAGAATTTTTCCAGATATACCAGCACGAAGCCCGCCATGATGGCCGCGATCACCTGTCCCTGATAGCCGATCATCTGCACCTTCGCAAAGCCGAAATCCCAGACCGGAATCTGATCCGCCGGAGTGGACGCCACGGAAAAGCCGTTCAAAAGCTGGGAGGATACCAGCGTCAGTCCGAGCACGATACCCAGAATCTGCGTGGTTCCCATCTTTTTGGTGATGGACCAGACGATGCCTACCGGAAGCAGATGGAACACCGCTTCGCCGATCAGCCACAGGAAATCATAGGTGCCCGCCCAGAACTGGGAAATATCCGCCAGGCTCTGGGTACCGTTGTTGAAAAAGTTGATTTCACCGATGATGTTGCGGAAGCCCAGAATCAGACCGCCGCAGATCAGGGCCGGAATGAGAGGAGCGAAAATCTCTCCCAGGTTGCTCATGATCCGCTGAACCACGTTCTGGTTCGTTTTCGCGGCCTGCTTTGCCGCGTCCTTGCTCACGCCCTCGATGCCGGCGTAAGCGGTAAATTCATTGTAGAAGGTTGATACATCGTTTCCGATGATGACCTGATACTGCCCGGCCTGAGTGAAGGTCCCCTTCACGGAGGGCAGCTTTCCGATCCCGTCCGTATCCGCCTTTTTCTCATCCGCCAGCACGAACCGCATTCTGGTCATGCAGTGGGAGACCGCACGGATATTCTCTTTTCCGCCGATCAGACGGAGCAGAGCCTGTACGTCCTGTTCATACTTTCCCATCTTCTCCTCCATTCCGAAGCGTTGCAAAGCTCAGTTTACTGTGCTGAGGAATGCGCACCGGATCTCAGGTCCGGCATCCGCGCAGGAATGCGGCTCCCTCTGCGGGTTCCGTATTCTGTGGATCCGTGACGCTTCGGCACAGATCCCGGCCGGAAAACATGCTCCCGGGCACATTTTCCGGTCCTTCCTCCCCCTGCCGTCTGCGGCAGCAGGCACTTTCCGTCTCTTTCCGGCGCAGATCCGTGATCCGCGTGGCCGCCCGCAGGCGTGTTGTCATCTTGTTTAAACAGGTCAGACGAGGAAAATGTATGCCCGCAGCAAAATATGACGTGATCTATCGGGATCTGAAAAACAAGATCGAATCCGAATACTATGAATTCCAGGAGCTGCTTCCATCAGAAAACCGGCTGGTGGACATCTACGGCTGTTCCCGCAATACCATCCGCCGGGCTGTCGCCGGACTGGTCACGGACGGTTATGTGCAGACCGTCCAGGGAAAGGGCGTGCGCAACATCTATCGTCCGGTCCCTCAGTCCTCCTTCACCATCGGCAGCATCGAATCCTTCCGGGAATCCTCCCTGCGTAATCATCAGAAAGGTTTTACACGGGTCGTCCTTTTCACTGAGCTTGTGGCAGACCGCAAGATCGCCCGCAATACCGGTTTTGAACCGGGGACGGCGCTTTTCTACATCCAGCGCGTGCATTACCTGAACGGCAAGGCCCTGATCCTCAACCATAACTATTTTCTGAAAAGTATTATGCCCGGTCTGACGAAGGAAATCGCAGAAGGTTCTATTTATGAATATCTGGAAAAAACGCTGCATGTAACGATCGTCAACAGCAGAAGGGTGATGACTGTGGAAAAGGTCACGGAAATTGATGAAAAATATCTGGAGCTGAACCTGAACGATTATAACTGTCTCGCCGTGGTGACCAGCCACACCTTCGACAGCAATGGGATCATGTTTGAATTTACCCAGTCCCGGCACCGTCCGGATTATTTCCGTTTTCAGGATAACGCCGTGCGCAGGGTCTGATTCCTTCCGAGCCGGTAGGATCACCGTCTGCGGACACAAAAAGGCTTCCGCCCGCTGAACCTTTCAGCAAAGGCGGAAGCCTCTTTTTATCCGTTCTCTTTTTTAAATCACTCTTTTTTTATTCTGCAGCGTCCACTGTTTCCGCAGCCGTGGTTTCCTCCGTCACGCTTTCCGTCTCCACAGCCGTGGTCTCTTCCTCTGCCGTCTCGGTCTCTTCCGGAACGGTCAGATAATGAAGCTCACCCGCCACATCCGTCACTGTGTACGTTCCGGCGATCTCCGTCACGTGCTCGTTCACCTTCTCGCCTGCGAGCAGATTTCCAATGGACTCTCTGGTCGCTTCTTCATCATTCTGTCTGGAAAGGAACTGTACCACATAGTATCTGTTCAGGCTCTCCGACTCCAGAACGGCGATCTCGCCCTCCTGTCTGGACTCATCGAACAGCCAGTCGGCAATGGCCGTGGGCGCGCCGTAGTAGCTGCCCTCCTCGGTCAGGCTGCCGTCCTCTTCCCCGCCGTAGCTTTCCTTCTGGTCTTCGTTCGCATACTCTACGCACAGATCCTCAAAGTCTTCACCCGCTTCCAGACGCGCTGCCATCTCATCGGCCCGAACCTTCAGCTCGTCCATGGCCGCAGCGATCTCTTCCTCCGTCATACCGGATTCTTCTTCTGCCGCGGTCTCCGTCTCCGCAGCCGTGGTTTCCTCTGCTGCGCTCTCCGTCTCCGCAGCCGTAGTCTCCTCCGCCGCGCTCTCCGTCTCCGCAGCCGTGGTTTCCTCTGCCGCGCTTTCTGTCTCCGCCGTATCTTCTTCGGAGTCCGTTTCCACCTCAAAATAGAAGCTTCTGTAGGTTACCGTATCGTAGGTATTCTTATTTTCCTCATAATAAGCCGTGATGTCCTCATCCGCAGGCTGATTCTCCTCCACCAGATGGTTGTAATAGGCGGTGGCCAGAAGGTTCTCCTCTACGATGGGCTCCACTCTGCTCTTCGTCGCATAGTCGCCGTACATCATGGTATAGTAATCGCCTTCGGTGACAGAGGCAGA
The DNA here is from genome assembly GCA_019119815.1 of Candidatus Eisenbergiella intestinipullorum. Classification (GTDB taxonomy): domain Bacteria; phylum Bacillota; class Clostridia; order Lachnospirales; family Lachnospiraceae; genus Eisenbergiella; species Eisenbergiella intestinipullorum. Next base: position 21,953 of record DWWH01000059.1, read on the forward strand.
TTCCGCCTGAGCTGCGATTTCCGACTCATAAGCTGCCAGATCCTCTCCGTCATCATAGGAAAAGCCGCTTTCCTTCGCTTCGTCCACCATGGCCTTGACCTGCTGGATCTGAGTCACGGCCGCCTGGTCAAAATAATCCTTCCAGGTCATGTTCTCATTGCCGGGATAGGTCTGCTCATCCAGCGGCATCGTCGTATCCAGTCCCATCAGGGAGGCATAAGAACCGTACATGCTGAGGTAATTATTATAGGAATTGTTATAATAATAGTTGTACTCCAGCCTGGTCACATCATGGTCTCCCACCCGGAAGTAGGTCTGATTCAGCACGGTATATCTGTCGTAGAATGACGTGCCGATGGAAAACACGATGGACACCACAATGGCAGCCAGGATCACAATGCTGATTATCTGAAAACGCCTCCAAGACCTGCGTTCCTTTTCCTCCTCTTTTTTTCTCTTTTCCATTCTCCGGTCGTAGCGGGTTACGACCTTGTCGCTCTTTTCCTCTGTCTGCTTTTCCTTAGACATGTAAGTTCTCCTCCTTGCATTTCTAACAGGCATTATACCTGAAAAATGTGAAGCAATCGTGAACGCCGGCCATTCTTCTGCGTCCACCTTTTTTCGCACATATTCACAGTATATTACACTTTCTGAAATGCTTCAACCATAAATGCGCTTTTTCCCGCCCGATTGTTACAGCTCAGCCTTCGGCAGCGCTGTAACGGCATCCGGCCATTCCAGGCGCTTCGCGCCAGGCCGGATGCTTCCGGCCGGTCTGTTTTCGTACGGTCTGCGCAGGGAATACGCAGACCTGGCTGAGTAGTAACGCCCGATTTCCGCTCTTCCGGCCACGGTTCCCAACAGGCCGGAAGACGACCCCGGGTCTCATCCCAGAAGCCGTCCGAAGGCCAGGAGCAGAAAAATCAGGCCGCCCGCCCAGGAAAGGTCCTGCCGGGAACGCTTTCTGAGCCGCCTTCCCAGATGCTGGCCGCAGATCTGCGCTGCCATGCCCAGCAGAAAGGAGCACAGGAGGGTAAATACGGCGGGCAGCTGCAGGAAAGCGCCGAAGGCTCCGGCTGCCAGGCTGTCAATGGACATGGCAAAGCCGAAAAAAACCGCCTCCTTCATCGAAAGGATCCGGTTTCTGTCCTCGTCCGCCTCTGCCGGATTTCCGTAGATGCTTAAAATGAAACGGAGCCGGGAAAAGGAAAAGCGGATGTCCCTGCGCACGCCGCAGCGGCGGTTGATATAATTTTTGATCAGAGAATCAGAAAGACGGAGAATGCCGAGAAAAAACAGACTGATGAAAGCGGTCAGGCGGACCGCCGTTTCCGGGATCAGGGAGCGGATCAGCGTACCGAAGCAGAGCGCGGCGCCCAGGCAGGCCGTGCTGATGGCGTTCATGAGCGCCATTTTCTTTCCTTCGATGCGGACATTGTCCGCTCCATACCCGATGCTGGCCACAAATGCGTCCGTGCACAGGGCCAGACAGAACAGAATTGCCTGAAGCATGATTTTTTCCCTTTTTTCTTTCAGTATATTCATGCTTCGACAAAAGCGCTAACGGCGTAAGGCGGGATCCTCCATGCGCGCTCTCACATAGGCCTCCAGCAGATCCACCGTCCTGTCGATGCCCAGTCTGCTGCTGTTGATGGAAAGATCATAATTTCTGGAATCTCCCCATTTGCCCTTGCAGTAATAATTGTGATAGGATTTGCGCTCCCAGTCCTTTCTCGCCATCATATGCTCCGCTTCCTCAGCGGAAAGGCGGTAGAGGCGCATGATGCGCTCCCGTTTCACCTCCCGGTCTCCCAGAACGAAGATGGAGACCAGCCCCTCATATCCCTTCAGGATCGTTTCCGAACAGCGCCCGACCACCACGAAGGACTTTCCATCCCGGGCCAGCTTTTTCAGATAGTCAAACTGCATGTTGGCCACGTTTTCCTGAATGGAATTGGAATATCCCCGCACCGTCCTGGAAAACAGGCGGTTCTTCGGGCGCTCATCGTACCTTTTCAGCACATCTCCTCCCACATTTTTTTCCTCTGCGATGTGCTCTAACAGGTTGTTGTCATAAAGATCCAGCTCGAACCGGCGCGCCAGTGCCTCTGCGATCACATGACCGCCGCTGCCGAATTCACGGCTCACCGTAAGAATCAGCCGCTTCTGCATGCGTATCCCCCTTTCTTAAAAATATCTGACGTAAATGGCAAGCATGGAAAACAGCACGACCAGCGCGGTAGCAGGCGCCGCATATCTGCAGTATTTCCCCCAGCCGATCAGATGTCCCTCCTTTGCCGCAACGGAGATCCCGACCACGTTGGCGGAAGCTCCGATGGGCGTGGCGCTTCCGCCGATGTCAGTCCCCATGGACAGCGCCCAGGCGAGCACGGACAGATCCACACCCTGAGCAGCGGAGAGCGAACGGATCACCGGGATCATGGTCGCCGCGAAGGGAATGTTGTCCACAAAGGCGCTGGCAACTGCCGAGATCCAGAGCACGATCGCCACCATGATCCTCGCATTGTCCCCGCTCACCTGTGCGATAAAGGCCGCAATGAGCTCCAGGATGCCCGTCTGCTCCAGACCGCCCACCACGATAAACAGGCCGATGAAAAAAAGCAGCGTTTTATAATCCACCTTTTTCAGCAGCTCTGCCGCTTCCTTTCCCGCCGCCGCCAGCGTCACCGCTCCGATAAAGACGCCGATCGCCGCCACGGTCAGGCCGGTCTGGGCATGCGTGACCAGCAGGATGACGGCCGCCGCAAAGATCGCGCTGCTGATGGCAAAATCTCTCCGGTTCTCAATCGCGTCCTTCGGATCGGGGAAGGAAATCTCCCCTCTGTCCGCCGCGCTTTTTTCCAGCTCCCTGCGAAAGCAGAAAAAGAAGTAAACGATCACCAGGATCAGAGCGAGCCCCGCGATCACGCCCGTGTTCGTGATGAAATCCGCGAAGGAATATCCCAGGGATGTCCCGATGATGATATTGGGCGGATCTCCGCACATGGTAGCCGAGCCTCCCAGGTTCGCGCAGAAGATCTCCGAGATAATCATTGGCACCGGATTGAACCTCAGCAGTCGTGCCAGCTCCACCGTGGCCGCGGCCAGAAACAGGATCACGGTGATGCTGTCGATGAACATGGCGAGAATGCTGCTCATGACCATAAATACGATAAACAGAGGTACTGTCCGGTATCTCACCAGCCTGGCGAGCTCCAGGCAGAGCCAGCGGAAAAATCCCGCCTTTCCCATTCCTTCCACCATCAGCATCATGCCCGCGATGAACAGGATCGTGGACCAGTTGATGCCGGAAGAGGATTCTCCCGCCTCTCCCGCCTGGTACCAGAAATCCGGAGAAAAAAAGCTCTGCAGGCTGAGCGTGTCGATGATCGCCGCCGGGCTTTTCATACAGATGCCGAATACCAGCACCAGCATCAGAAGCCCGCATCCAAGAGAAACCAGATGCCGCTCGATCTTCTCACTCACGATCAAAAGAAACATCACCGCAAACAGGATCACGGCTAAAATCTGTGCCGCCGCCATAATATCCCTCCTCTTTCTTTCCGGCCTTCTGCCGGACTGCACTGTCCTTTTGTCTTATTGTCCCTTTACCCGTTTCCGCCCGAAAGCTGTATGCTCCAGAAGCCGCGGTAAACCCTGCCGGCCTCCAGATGCACCAGCCCCGGCTGTTCGGAAAGCTCCTCCACCACATCCTGTCTGGACGGCAGAGAGGACCAGGGTTCCATGCACACATAAGGCGCAGGCTTTCCTACCGCATGCCAGAAGCCGATATAGGGCATCGAAGGAAAATACATGCGCACGCTGCGGCTTCCCTTTTCCGAACGAAGGACCACCGTCTTCGGCGTATGGGAAAGCACGACCGCATCATCGTCGAACAGCTCATGGTGCAGCGGGATCCGGCAGCCGTCCTGCAAAGGATAAGGCTCATCCTTTCCGTTCAGGAAGCAGGCCGGAGAAAAGCCGATGCGAACCGGGCTTTCCGCAGGTTCTTCCCCGCCGGTTTCAAATTCCAGAAAATAATCCTCGAAGGAAAGCCCCTCCTCCAGAGGCACCTGAAAGCCGGGATGTCCGCCGATGCCGAAATACATCTCCTCATTTCCACAGTTTTTTACCTCATAGGTGACCTGAAGGGTATCCTCCTTCAGCTCATAAAAAATACGGAGTGTAAAAAGGAAGGGATAACAGGCAAGGGTCTTTTCATCCGCGTCCAGACGCAGGATCAGACGTTCCCTTTCCCGGACTTCCGCTTCCAGCTGCGCCTCCGGCAGAAAGCCGTGGATCGGCAGATGATATTCCTTTCCGTGGACCGTACAGGTTCCCCTCGTCAGCCTTGCGATATAAGGAAACAGATTCGGCGCCTTTCCTTCCCAGTAAGCCGGATCCCCCTGCCACAGATATTCCTTTCCATCCCTTTTTACCGACTGCAGCTCTCCGCCCAGAGAGCTCACCTGAACGGAAAGGACGCCGTTGTCCAGACAATATATCATATTTACCTCCATGCCGAAGCGTTCTACGCTGAGGCCGCGAGGAGAAATCACGCATGTGATTTCTCCTCTGCGATCACAGCAGTTTTGTGCTTCGGCGCAAAACTGCCGATTGAAAAATAAGCCATCAGGCTT
>DWWH01000060.1 GCA_019119815.1 Candidatus Eisenbergiella intestinipullorum
AAGCCTGATGGCTTATTTTTCAATCGGCAGTTTTGCGCCGAAGCACAAAACTGCTGTGATCGCAGAGGAGAAATCACATGCGTGATTTCTCCTCGCGGCCTCAGCGTAGAACGCTTCGGCATGGAGGTAAAGATGAAAAACAGAGAGGAATTTACCAGGCTCCTGTCGGAGCAGATCCGCTGCAGAAGGGCCAGGGAGGATGTGGTTCGGGAGGTGGAAGATCATATTTTTGACCAGGCGCAGGCGTATGAAGCGGATGGGATGCCGCCGGAGGAAGCGCTTGCGGCAGCGGTGGAGCAGATGGGAGATCCGGTGGCGTTAGGGGTGGAGCTGGACCGGATCCACAGACCGCGTATGGACTGGGGCATGCTCGCGCTGGCTGTCTGTCTCAGCCTGGGAGGACTGGCCGTGCAGCAGGCTGTCGGAGGGTTTTCGGAGGGCGGCGTTTCCCTGACGGAGCAGTGCGTATTTACGGGACTCGGCTTTTGTATGATGGCAGGGATCTGTTTCCTGGATTACAGCCTGATCGGGAAGTATGCGAAGCTTTTGTATCTGTTTTTTGCCGGCGGTATGTATGTTTATCTGACTCAGCTTTCTGTCACGGTAAACGGAATGCACCGGGGAGCGATCCTTCCCATGTATCTGTTTGTGCCGCTTTATGCGGGCGTCCTGTATCAGTACCGGAAAACGGGATGGGCGGGACTTGCCAAAAGCGTGATTTTTCTGCTTCTGCCGGTGTGGATCGCCTGGCGCGGCATCCCGTCCCTGTCCACAGCCCTTCAACTGTTTTTGATCTGCGGCGGGATGCTCCTTCTGGCGGTGCTCAGAAACTGGTTTCTGGAGAACAGAAGGCAGGCTGCCGCCGCCCTTCTGGCGGCAGGTGTCTGTCTGCCTCTTGCGGTCTTTGCTCTCGGATACGGCTTCTGGATGGCAGATTATCAGAAACTGCGCATTCTTGCCTTTTTCGATCCGGAAGCATATGGAAGCGGAGCGGGCTACTATTACCGGCAAGTCGCAGAGGTACTTCGCCGGACGGACTGGATCGGAGGGGCAGGGAATGCAGGAGAACTCCTGGCACAGACCATTCCGGGTGAAAACGGGAGTCTGCTCAGCCTGGTGGCGCTGTACGGGAGCCTGGCAGGCTTTCTGACGGTTTTTGCCATTGCGGCGTTTGTGATCCATGCTTTTCTGGTTTCCATGAAACAGAAAAACCAGCTTGGACTGATGATCGGTATGGGATGTACACTGGTCCTTGGTGTGCAGACTGTGATCGGAGCGGCGGTGAATTTCGGATGTCTTCCCGTTACCACGGTAACCCTTCCGTTTCTGACCGGCGGAAAAGCGGCGGCCCTTACTTACAGTGTGCTGATCGGACTTCTTCTCAGCGTTGCCCGCAACCGGGATGTACTTTCCGACCGCCTGAGCCGTCCGGGACGCCGTTCCGCCCTGCGCCTGCGAATGCTTCCGGATTCGCCTGCCAGGCGAACCCGCTGACCATTTGAGGGCAGGACAGGAAAGAAAAAGAAGGCGGTAGGGAGGATCGCATCCGGTCGCTGATGAGCCGGGGAATGGACCGGCGGGAAGCGGATGGATTTCTGGAGCAGGAGGAATGGATCGCACGCTTTTTTGAGGAGAATGGGGACAGCGTCCGTTTCACCCGCCTGCAGGGCGCGCTGATCACCTTCGGACGGAAAAGACTGTAAAGCGGTCAGGTATCTGCCGCGGAGGCGCAGGCCTGTGAGAAACGGAGCTCTGAGGAGGTCCGGACAGTCGCCCGGTACTGAGAGGGCGTTTTTCCCTCCCATTTCCGGAAAGTGGTGCAGAAGGCAGCTTCGCTGGAAAAACCGCAGTCCAGAGCGATGCGCTTGACGGAAAGGGAGGAGGACTGCAGCAGGAAGCGGGCTGCGCAGAGCCGGGTGGAGATCAGATATTGGTGCGGGGTAAGCCCTGCAGTCCGGGAAAAAAGGCGCAGAAAATGGCAGGGACTCATTCCGGCCCTCGCGGCGAGCTGTTCCAGAGAAATCGGCTCCCGGAAATGAGCGTTAATGAGGGAGATGCTGTCCGCAACGACATCTTTTTCCGGTTCGCGCTGTGGACAATGGCTATCCTGAAGCAGCAGATCCAGAAGCCGGGTGATCTGTGCGGACAGGTCAGCTTCGCCGGGAGAAGAGGAGGGACGCAGAACGCTCCGGATCTCATCCAGAGCTCCCGGCGCTTCTGCCGGGGGCGTAAAGATGCGGCCGTTTCTGGCGGAGATCTCCTGATCATAGGCACGGGCCATGGGGCCGTCAAAATGCAGCCAGGAAGCCTCCCAGGATTCCCGGCTTCCGTACCGGTGAGGACGGTAGCAGTCCAGAAGGACGATCTGGCCGGCCTTCGCTTCAAAATGCTGTCCTTCTGCTTCAACCTCACAGCTCCCCTTTGTGAGATACATGATAAGAAAGCTGTCGTAGCTGGGCCGGGTGATGAAGTAGCCGGGACCGTATTTGTAATACCCCGAGCAGAGGGGATAAAAATACAGTTTTCCGGCAAGTCTTCCCGGAGTGTGGGTATGATATTCGGAAACCGGGGAGATGCCCGGAACTTTTGGCTGCATTTCAGTTTCCTTTCCGGCCGGAAGCGGCCCCGCGGAGATGTTCTCCATGCTTTTTTGTGCGTCTCTGAACGTCCGGCTTTTATCTGTATAATAAAAGACAGGATAAAAAATGCAAGGGGAAAACCGCAATTTTTTGAAATGCTTTCTCAAATTTCCGCAATGCTTTTTCCGGACCCGCGTTCTACAATGAAAAAAAGACGGCGGGCGGAGAGGAGCGATCCCGGGAAAGGGGCGGTCCGGAAAAGGGAAAGGAGAATAAAAATGAAGCCTCAGCTTACCTTTACAGAACAGAAGATCAGGAAGGCGCAGCTCGGAGAAGAGGCGTCTGTACCGGATCTTTCAGATGGGCAGATCCTTCAGAACAGGATGAAATTTTTCCTCGGGGAGGAGGATGAGATCTACGAAGGCTACGGCAGGCTGGCGGGGTCCTGGCCGTACCGGCAGTTTTCCTGCTACGGCAGAGATCTCCGGGAAGAAAATGAAAAGGCCGCGATTCTGGAAAATGATTATCTGAGAGCGGTTTTTCTGCCGGAGTATGGCGGACGGCTGTGGAGTCTTTGGGATAAACGGGAGGACAGGAACCTCCTGTATACCAATGAAGTGCTGCGGTTTTCCAACCTTGCGGTGAGAAACGCCTGGTTTGCGGGCGGCGTGGAATGGAACGTGGGTGTGATCGGACATTCCCCGTTTACCACGGCTCCGCTTTTTGCGGCGAGGCTTAAGATGCCGGACGGGACGCCGGTACTGAGGATGTATGAATATGAAAGGATCCGACAGGTGACCTGGCAGATGGATTTCTGGCTGGGAGAAAACGACCGCTTCCTGAATGCCAGAATGCGCATCGTCAATTTTGGGGAAACGGTAACGCCCATGTACTGGTGGAGCAATATCGCCGTGCCGGAAGAAAAGGGAGGGCGGATCCTGGTTCCGGCCTCCGAAGCGTTTACCTTCCGCAACTGGGGCGTATATAAGGTTCCGATCCCCATGGTGGACGGGACGGATATTTCTCATTATGAAAATATTCCGGCCTCCGTGGACTATTTCTTCGACATTCCCGACGGCGCGCCAAAATATATCGCACATGCGGATGCCTCCGGCTACGGGCTTCTGCATCTGTCAACAGACCGGCTGCGTTCCAGGAAGCTGTTCTCCTGGGGGAGCAGGCCTGCGGCAGACCACTGGCAGGAATTCCTTTCAGACGGAAACGGCCGCTATGTTGAGATTCAGGCCGGTTTGGGAAAGACTCAGTACGGCTGCATTCCGATGGCGCCTCACACGGCCTGGGAGTGGCTGGAACGTTACGGGGCGCTGCAGCTGGAGGAAAAGCAGCTTTCGCTTCCTTTTGAGGCGGCCCGCGACAGCCTGACGGAACAGATCGGCAGAAGTGCTGTTTACCTGTCGATGAATGAGGTGCTCAGGCAGACGAAATCCCTGGCGAAGCAAAAGGCGCAGAGCATCTGGCAGGGGAGCGGATTCGGAGCGATGGAGAATCAGGTAAGAGCTTTTCTCGGAGAGGATCCGGTTTCTCCCCATCTGGATTATGGAGAGCCGGATGAAGAGCAGAAGCGCTGGCTTTCCTTCCTGAAGACCGGCCGTTTGCATGAGCCCGAGATCACACAGCGTCCGGATGTATTTCTCTGCGGCGCGGTCTGGAAGGAAAAGCTGCAGGAAACCATAACAGGGGAAAACCGGAAAAACTGGTATGCTCACTATCATCTGGGCCTGTTTGCTTTCCGGGATGGAGACAATCAGGAAGCGCGCCGGGAGCTGGAAGCTTCTCTGGCCCTAAAAAAGAATCCCTGGGCTCTTCACGGACTGGCGGCAGTCTGCCTGGCAGAAGAGAAGCGGTCTGAAGCGGCACAGGCCATGGCGGAGGGCATCCGCATGAGGAGGGAGGATCTTTCCTATCTGAAGGAGGGCTTCCGCCTTCTTGCCCGCTGCAGCGCCTGGGAGGAGATCCTTGCGCTGTACCCGCAGCTTTCGGAAACCATGCGCGCAGATGGAAGGCTGCGTTTTTATGAATGCCTGTCCCTGTCTGAAACGGGGGATGCAGAGCGGGCTCTTGCCCTTCTGGAAGAAGACGGCGGTCTGGTGCCGGACGATGTGAGAGAGGGGGAGACCAACCTGGGCGGCCTGTGGAAGAAGCTTCAGAAAGAGCTGACCGGAAAGGAAGCGCCTGTGCCCTACCGATATGATTTTGAGGCTCTGTGAGCCAGCAGACTGTGCCGGCAGCCTGCCGGGCAGACAATGACCCTGTAAAGGGAAGGTTACAGCTCAGCCTTCGGCCGAGCTGTAACGGCATCCGGCCATTCCAAGCGCTTCGCGCTAGGCCGGATGCTTCCAGCCGGTCTGTTTTCGTACGGTCCGCGCAGGGAATGCGCAGACCTGGCTGAGTAGTAACAAGGGAAGAACAGAAGAGCTCTCCGGAATGGACAGGCGCCTTCCCGTTGTTATATAATGATCCTGAAACAGCCGGATATGTTGCGGAGAGTGCAGGAAGGAGGAGATCGGGAGGTCAACGTGATCCCGGCTTCCTGGTCCCGGATGGAGGGAAACGGGGTGCCCCCCAAATTCTATGACGCGGGGGGCAAAGAGATCGTCTTCAATCAAGGAAAAACCTGGATCTGCAATATCTGGGAGGAATATTCGGAGTATGTGGAGTTTGAGTGATGCGCGGGAGAGCGCAGGAAAGGAAGCGGCAGCTTGCACGAGCTTGGAATTTTGATGGGGATCGTAAAAACTGTGGAAAACTATGCGGCGGAAAATCAGGTGGGGAAGATTGAGAAGCTGGTGCTTCAGATCGGGGAGATTTCCTCCGTGATCCCGGAATACATGCAGAAGGTCTATCCCGCGGCAGTGGAAGATACCCTTCTGGCGGATGCGGAGCTGGAGATTGAGATCCTTCCTGCCAACGCGGAATGCCGGGACTGCGGAAGCGTGTTTCATGCCACGGTGACGGGCGGCGTCTGCCCGGACTGTGGCAGCCGGAATATGCACCTGGTCAGCGGCAGAGACTTTTTCATCAAGGAGATCGTATGCAGCGATTAGAAGATGGGAAAAAGCTTTTGCAGGCGGCGCTGAAGCGCCTGTGGCACGACATGAAGCATTGTGCTCCGGCGGCGGCCATATTCCTGCTCTATGCGGCGGCCGCCACCCTCCTGCTTGGAACGGTCTGTCCTTTTGCGGCCGTAACGGGGTTGCCCTGTCCTGGTTGCGGGACCACCAGAGCGCTTTTCCTGGCCCTGACGGGACGGTTCGGGGAGGCGTTTTTGTACCAGCCCTTCCTCTTTCTCTGGATCTTTCTGGCAGTTTATGCAGCCTGGCAGCGCTATATCCGGGGGGAAAGGGCCGCCGGTGCGCTGCCCGCAGCGACAGGGATCGTGGTTCTCATGGTCTGCTTCTATCTGTACCGGATGGCGGTAGTTTTCCCCGCGGATCCGCCCATGAATTATCGGGAGGATAATGTGCTGGCGAGTCTGTTCCCTGCCTATGGGGAGCTGATGAAACGGCTGTTTTCTGTCTGAGGTCTGCGGCAAACACCCCCAGACAGGGCCGGCCGGATTGCTTTTCTGACGCTTCAGCGCGTCCACCTGCCGGAAGCACCGCAGGGAAGAACCAGCCCGGTCCGCGTGACGGGAAGCCCGATCTCCCCGGCTTCCACCCGTCCGCCGAAGGACGGCGTGATGCACAGATTCATCATATAAGACAGAACGGCGGGCTGCAGTCCTGTGGTATAGGAATTGATGAGAAAGAAGCGGGCGTCTTTGGAAAGCAGCCGGGTACACAGCCGAACGAAGGGGAAAATGCTTTCCTCGATCTTCCAGATCTCACCCTTCGGCCCTCTCCCGTAGGAGGGAGGGTCCATGATGATGCCGTCGTAGGTGTTCCCGCGCCGGATCTCCCGTTCCACGAATTTGACGCAGTCATCCACCAGCCAGCGGATAGGAGCGTCTCCCAGCCCGGAGGCCGCAGCGTTTTCCTTCGCCCAGGTCACCATTCCCTTTGATGCGTCCACATGGGTGACGCTGGCTCCGGCAGCGGCAGCGCTTAAGGTGGCGCCGCCCGTATAGGCGAACAGGTTGAGTACCTTCAGCGGCCGTCCCGCGCCGGTGATGATTTCCGAAAACCAGTCCCAGTTCACGGCCTGCTCCGGGAACAGGCCCGTATGCTTGAAGCTGAAGGGCTTGAGCCGGAAGGTGAGATTCCGATAGCGGATGCTCCATTCCTGCGGCAGGTCAAAAAATTCCCATTCTCCGCCGCCGCGGCTGCTTCTGTGGTAATGGCCGTTCGGCTTCGCCCAGCCGGGATGTTTCCGGTCTGATTCCCATATCACCTGCGGATCCGGCCGCACCAGCAGATACTTTCCCCAGCGCTCCAGCTTTTCTCCGCTGCCCGTATCGATCACTTCATAATCCTTCCAGTTATTGGCTGTCCACATAATCGCTTTCTTTCTCCTGTTATTTTCTGATGAAATGCGGAAAAGCCCGCATGGGCTTTCTGCCTTCCTATCACTATACACGGTCTGAGCCGGGTTTGCAACCGCCTGTCGGCATCAGGGATGTCTGGATGAAGCCCTCACTTTTTTTCGATATAGCGCACCATACCTGCGCCGCTGTTGTCATCCGGGATGGCTTTGAATCCCAGCTTCTCATAGAAGCCTTCTTTTCCCTGGGCGGCCATGAGGCCGACTGTGGTGAAAGAGCCGTCCAGGGTGTTCTGGTAAACATGCTGAAGCAGTCTTTCCACAATGTTTTTCCCGATCCCGCGTCCCTGATATTCCGGAAGCACCGCCATATCCTGAATATACCAGTACATGGCTCCGTCTCCCACAAGCCGCCCCATTCCGACGGTTTTTCCATCGCAGCAGGCGCTTATATGATAGAGCCCTGTCCGCAGGGCAGCTTCTGCCAAAAGCGGAGGTGTGGCAGTCCGTCCGACCGCGATACGCAGCCGGATAAAATCCTGTGGGCTCAGACTGTTTTCCAGATATTGAATTTCCATGTGTATGCTCCTTTCTCTGCAAAATGGCGGCTGATCTTTAATTTTATACTATTTCCCGGATAGAGGTGCTGTCAATCCCCTGCCTGATAAAATACAGCGGGCAGACGATTTGGCTTGCCTGGACGGGCCGGACTTTGTATAATAACCACAACAGAAAAAGGGGCTCGGCAGATGCGCCGGCGTCCCGGGAAAGGGGAAAGATTGAAAAATAAGCCCGATGGCTTATTTTTCAATCAGGGATTTGCGCCGAAGCGTCGCAAATCCCGTTATCGCAGCGCCGAACTGGAGGTTCGGCGCGCGTGCCTCAGCGTACGCTTCGGCATGGAGGAAAAGATGTATCAGATCAGAAAAATTCATTCCAGACAGGAAATTGATTCCTGTGAACCATTCCACATCACCCATTACATGTGGAACAGCCAAAGAAGGCCGGCGGTTTCCGGAAAAATGGGATACATACCGGGGGAGGGATTCTTTGTCCGTATGACCTGCGAAGAAGAAAATCCTCTGACAACCTATACGAATTATATGGATCCGGTCTGCAACGACAGCGCGATGGAGGTTTTCCTGGCGTTTCCGGAGGAAGGAGAACGCCTTGGCAATGATGTGATGTATCTGAATTTCGAGGCCAATTCCAACGGAGCGCTGCATGCTGCCTATGGAAAGGGAAGAAAGGGCAGAAGCCCCATGCCGGAGGAATATCTGCCGGTATGCGGCGTGCGGACAGAGGTCGAAAAGGAACGCTGGAGCCTGTCCCTTCTGATCCCGGAAGCGTACCTGAAGAAGGAATGCGGCGTGAAGGCGCTGGATGAAAATACGGAGCTGTACTGCAATTTTTACAAGATCTCCGAAACGCCGGAAAACGAGCATTACGGCAGCTTCCATCTGATCGAGAATCCGACGCCGAATTTTCATCTGCCGCTCTATTTTGAACGGTGCCGGATTGGCTGACAGCGGGAGGAACGGAATATGAGAATACGGCCGTATCTGGAAAGCAGGGATTATGAATATCTGGAACAGTGGAGCGGCGGTGCGAGGGCCCATGCTCTCTGGTGCGCGAATCTGTTCCCTTATCCCGTGACGAAAGAGGGGCTGCACAATGCGCTGGAAAGGAACGCCAGGGAGTGGGAGGACTGCGCATTTGTGGCAACCGAGGACGACGGGGAACCGGTCGGTTTTTTCTGCTATTCGGTCAATACGGAAAACGATGTGGGATTTTTTAAATTTATCATCATCGATCCCGAAAAACGCGGCAGAGGTTATGGGCAGAGGATGCTGAAGCTGGCTCTGCGGTATGCTTTTGAGATAACGGGAGCCCAGGTGGTGCGCCTGAATGTATTTCAAGAGAATGAAAGTGCCCGCCGCTGTTACGAAAAGGCCGGATTTTCTGAAAAAAGTGTGGAAGAAGGCGCTTTTTCTTATCAGAATGAAAGGTGGAGCAGATGCGGGATGGAAATCCGGAAGGGATGAGATGAGGCGGTGAAAAGGGGAAGGCGTACGCGCGGGCTGTTTCCTTATTATAAAGAGCTGATAGAAGGAGAAACAGGATGCCGGTAATCAAAGGGTTGGAATGGACGTTCGATACAGTTGCAGCCGCATATGAAAAATGGCGCCCCGGGTATCCGGACGAGCTTTACCGGATGCTTTTTACATACAGGCCCATCGATCCGTCATCTCAGGCCGTTGAGGTGGGGATCGGAGGAGGACAGGCGACATTGCCGGTTCTGGAAACCGGCTGCGGTCTGACAGCGGCGGAATGCGGAGAGTGATCTGGTTTATTCCGCGTCCGCGTTTCACTGGATTCCGGAAGAGATCGGGTATTCAAAGGTCTATGAAATGCTGAAGCCCGGCGGAGCCTTTGCGAGATTCGCCAATCATCCATACCGTGATAAGGGAAATCCCGGCCTCTCTGCGGAAATTGACAGGCTGTACGCCAGGTATTATTGTCCTTATTATGGCAGGCAGATGAAAACGGAACCGGAATGAGGGGAAGACGAGGCTGCCCGGAGGGCTGAGACTGCGGAAAAATATGGCTTTACAGATATTAGGTACGCGTTGTTTCACAGGACAAGAACGTTTTCAGCCGGGGAATATATCGAACTGCTGGGAACTTATTCGGACCACATTGCGATGGAAGAAAAAATAAGGACGGAATTTTTCGCTGAGATAGAAGAGGCGATAAACCGCTATGGCGGGACCATTGCGATATATGATACCATTGATCTGCAGCTTGCGAGAAAGCCCTGAATGGAAGAAAGGGTAAAAAGCGGTTGCATTTGCGTCCACGCGGGGGCCGCCATGCACAGCTCGATGTCGCTGGCGCTTCATCTCGCTGTCGGGCTTCGCCCTATGGGAATATTTGCCGAAAAACTGCTTCGCAAGCAAGCTTGCACGCAGCTGCATCAGACAGTCGTCCACGCGGGGGCCGCCATGCGCAGCTCGATTCCGCTGCGCTTCATCTCGCTGTCGGGCTTCGCCCTATGTGAATATTTGCAAAAACTGTGCTCCGTGAGCAAGCTCCCGGGCGCAGTTTTCACAAATATTCCCGCATGGCTCAACTTTCGTAACATTTTTGAAAAATCCCCTTGCATTTTCCGGAAACACCCGGTATAATACGTAATGCTGTGACATGATAGCTGTGAAGCGTGAGGTTGCTGCCGCAAGGCAGGTTTTTCCGTGGAGCGAATGTCAAGAGGCCGGAACGTTGCCCGGCCGGAAAACCTGACGACAAGTCACTGTACAAACAATAAGGTCTGTAGATATACAGAAACAACCGCTGTGAAAAAGTCCGAAATCGGGTCTGATGAGCCCGGAAGGTCGCAGAGCGCGGGAAAGCGTTCAAATACAGGACACACACGGGAGAGTGTACAGTCACCGCTTGTCGTACTTACAAAGAAAAGTGCGAAAAGGAGGCGACTTTTTTTATGGCAAATCAGGTGATGAGAATTACATTAAAAGCTTATGACCATCAGCTTGTTGATGCATCTGCCAAAAAAATCATCGAAACAGTAAAGAAGAACGGAGCACAGGTGAGCGGGCCCGTGCCGCTTCCCACCAAGAAGGAAGTGGTTACCATCCTGAGAGCGGTACACAAGTACAAAGACTCCAGAGAACAGTTCGAGCAGAGAACCCACAAGAGACTGATCGACATCATCGCTCCCACCAACAAGACGGTTGATGCGCTGCAGAGGCTGGAAATGCCCGCCGGCGTTTACATCGACATCAAGATGAAGAACAAATAAAACCTCTACAAAGACGTATGAACAGCAAACCGCGGAGCGGTTTGCGGAAGAATGCAGAGGCATTCTTCCCGCTGGCTGCCCGGGAAGGCGAGTTGTTCCGCTATGTAGAACACAAGGAGGTAAACATTCATGAACAAGGCAATTTTGGCTACGAAGGTCGGAATGACCCAGATTTTCACGGAAGACGGCATGCTGGTTCCGGTTACCGTTCTTCAGGCAGGCCCCTGCGTGGTAACGCAGATCAAGACCGTTGAGAACGACGGCTACAGCGCTGTACAGGTCGGCTTCGTTGACAAGAAGGAAAGAATCGTCAACAGAGACAAGGGCGGAAAGAAAGAGGTCATTCACAGACACGGCGTGAACAAGGCGCTGAAAGGCCATTTCGATAAGGCTGGCGTTTCCTGCAAGAGATATGTAAGAGAGTTCAAGTTCGACAACGCATCCGAGTATGCGCTGGCGCAGGAGATCAAGGCGGACATCTTCGCTGCAGGCGACAAGGTTGACGCGACCGCGATCTCCAAAGGTAAGGGATTCCAGGGCGCCATCAAGAGACATGGACAGCACAGAGGACCCATGGCTCACGGCTCCAAATTCCATCGTCATCAGGGTTCCAACGGAGCATGCTCCTCTCCGAGCCGCGTGTTTAAGGGGAAGGGAATGCCTGGACACATGGGCTGCGTAAGAGTTACCGTGCAGAATCTGGAAGTGGTAAGAGTTGACGCTGAACAGAATCTGCTTCTGGTAAAAGGTGCGGTGCCCGGCCCTAAGAAAGCACTGGTAACCATCAAAGAGACCACCAGAATGGATGCTTAAATTAGGGAAGAAAGGAGGAACTAACAACAATGGCTAACGTAGTTGTTTACAATATGGAAGGCAATGAAGTCGGAACCATCGAGTTAAGCGATGCGGTATTCGGCGTAGAAGTAAACGAACACCTGGTTCATATGGCGGTTGTTCAGCAGCTTGCCAACAAGCGTCAGGGAACGCAGAAGGCCAAGACCCGTTCCGAGGTATCCGGCGGCGGAAGAAAGCCCTGGAGACAGAAGGGAACCGGCCACGCGAGACAGGGTTCAACCAGAGCTCCCCAGTGGACCGGCGGCGGAATGGTTTTCGCTCCTGTTCCGAGAGACTATTCCTTCAAGCTGAATAAGAAGGAAAAGAGAGCCGCTCTGAAGTCCGCGCTGACCAGCAGAGTGCAGGCGAACAAGCTCATCGTTGTTGACGAGCTGAAATTTGACGGAATCAAGACCAAGAGCTTCAAGCAGGTGATGGATAACCTGAAGGTGGAAAAGGGTCTTGTGGTTATCAACGAGAACGATGCAAATGTGGTACTGAGCGCCAGAAACCTTCCCACGATCGACACGACGCTGACCAGCACGCTGAACGTGTATGATGTGATGAAGGCCGGCACGGTTGTCCTGACGAAGGATGCCGTTAAGACCATCGAGGAGGTGTACGCATAATGGCTGATATTAAATATTATGATGTCATCCTCAAACCCGTCATCACTGAAAAGAGCATGGCAGGTATGGGAGATAAGAAATATACATTCCTTGTTCATCCCGAAGCGACCAAGAATCAGATCAAGGAAGCTGTGGAAAAGATGTTCGAGGGAACCAAGGTCAAGAGCGTAAATACGATGAACTGCGAAGGCAAGAACAGAAGACGCGGCATGGTAGTCGGAAAGACTGCGAAAACCAAGAAGGCGATCGTTGCTCTGACTGAGGACAGCAAGGAGATCGAGATCTTCGCCGGCCTGTAATCTACAGGATGACAGAGAAGTTATGAAGATGTATCGGGCGCGGTGCGCCGGACATTTTCATAAACAGGAAACACACGGGACGGTTTAACGGTTCCGGTTTCCAAATTAAGTGCAGATCAAGCACGACAATAAATGATAGAGAAAAGGAGAAAACATCATGGGAATTAAGACTTACAACCCATATACACCTTCCAGAAGAAACATGACTGGCTCCGATTTCGCTGAGATCACGAA
>DWWH01000061.1 GCA_019119815.1 Candidatus Eisenbergiella intestinipullorum
CTACTCAGCCAGGTCTGCGCATTTACTGCGCAGACCGTACGAAAACAGACCGGCTGGAAGCATCCGGCCTGGCGCGAAGCGCTTGGAATGGCCGGATGCCGTTACAGCTCTACCGAAGGCTGAGCTGTAACCAGAACGGCAGCATGGATTCTGTTCTGTATTGACAAAGCGGTAAAATATGTTATTATTAAATCAATAATAATAATGATTATTATAATTATTGAAAGGAGGCTACTTATGCTGAAAGGGAAAACTGCAGTCGTAACAGGAGGGACAAGGGGGATTGGTTTTGCGGTGGTGAAGAAGTTCCTGGAGAACGGAGCTTCGGTGGCGCTCTGGGGATCCAGGCAGAAAACGGTGGATCAGGCGCTGGAAAAGCTGCGGGCAGAGGATCCTGCGTGGAAGGTGATCGGAATGGCTCCGGACCTCGGCAGCCTGCAGGAGGTGGAGAACGCCATGGGCCGGGTAAAAGAGCAGTTTGGCAGAGTGGACATCCTGGTGAACAATGCTGGCATTTCTGCCAGAGAGAGCCTGTATGATTATAAAGAAGAGGACTTTGAGAAGATCATGGATCTGAATCTGAATGCGGTATTCCGCTGCGCGAAAGCGGCTGCGGTCCTGATGAAGGAGCAGGGAGGCGGTGTGATCCTGAATACCAGTTCCATGGTGAGCATCTACGGACAGGCTGCGGGCGTGGGCTATCCGGCGTCCAAATTCGGAGTGAACGGTCTGACGAAGTCTCTGGCCAGAGAGCTGGGACGGGACCACATCCGTGTCAATGCGGTAGCGCCGGGAGTCATCCGTACGGATATGGTTGCGGCGCTGCCGGAGGAGCTGATCGAGCCGCTCATCCGGACCATTCCCCTGGGCCGTGTGGGAGAGCCGGAGGACATTGCGAATGCCTTCCTCTTTCTGGCCAGTGATCTGGCATCCTATGTTACCGGTGAAATTCTGTCCGTGGACGGAGCGGCCATGACCTGAAAAAAGAAGGGAGATAACGGGAATGAACATGCAGACTTTTTTTCAGCTTAATTACGGCGTTTACATCACAACAACCCTGGACGGGGAACGGCCCGTGGGCTGCGTGACCAACAGCATCATGCAGATCACGGCAGAGCCTGCCACTTTTGCGGTGAGCGTCAATCACGATAATTATACGCATGACTGTATCGAACGGACAGGACGCTTTTCCTTTTCCATCCTGGGAGAAAATGCGGATCCCGCGCTGATCGGCACGTTTGGCTTTCACAGCAGCAGGGACACGGATAAATTTCAGAATGTGCCCATAAAGACGGCGGCCGGGCTTCCGGTAATCGCCTCCTCTTGCGGCTATGTGGTCTGCCGCCTGATCGGAAGCCTGGAAACGCCCACGCATACCATCTTTTTGGGGCAGGCGGAGGAAGCGGAGATCCTGGACGCCGCCCAGACCCCGATGACCTATTCTTATTATCATCGTGTGATCAAGGGGAAAGCCCCGAAAAATGCGCCCACCTGGCAGCCGGAAGCGCAGAACGCAGAAGAACAATCCGTTTCCCGCACGGCAGCGGAAGAAGAAAATACCGTGAAGGATGAAGCGGCCGGCAGCACCGGGAAATGGGTCTGCGGTATCTGCGGCTATGTTTACGAGGGAGAGACGCTCCCGGAGAATTTCAAATGTCCGGTCTGCGGCCGCGGCCCGGAGGTATTCCGGAAGGCATGAAGGGAGGCCGGCAGGAAAAGGCGTAAACCGGTAAGCGCAGCCGGCATCAGATAAACGGCGGAAACGGTTCGGATTTTGGCAGAAAGTCCGGGCCGTTTCGGTCTGCCGGACAAAAGTGACAAAAAAAGCATTGATTGGAAAATTGCCACTGGGGATTGTTTGTGGTAAGATGAAGACAAAGAAAACGCGGCGGGGCATTCCGAAGGCTGCCTCTGGCCGCGACCAAAACGAAAGGAAAACCTGACTTAACATTTCGACAGCTCTATGTAACAAATGGCAGTTGCGGAATGCGCGGGTTTCCAGATAAAATATAAGGGTAAAGTGAAGCAGGCCTGCGGACTTTACGAACAATTTGACATTTTTAAGGATGTTGGCTTCACGACCCTGGCATCGCGTGAAAAACACGCAGAAGGGGAAGAAAAATGGACAAACCGGTACTTGTAATTCTGGCAGCGGGAATGGGAAGCCGCTACGGCGGACTCAAGCAGATCGATCCGGTGGACGAACAGGGCCACAAGATCATCGACTTTTCCATGTACGATGCGCACAGAGCGGGCTTTGAGAAGGTCGTTTTCATCATCAAGAAGGAAAACGAGAAGGATTTCCGTGAGTGCGTGGGAGACAGAGTGAGTAAGCACATGGAAGTCGAATATGTTTTCCAG
This sequence comes from Candidatus Eisenbergiella intestinipullorum, assembly GCA_019119815.1. Lineage (GTDB taxonomy): Bacteria > Bacillota > Clostridia > Lachnospirales > Lachnospiraceae > Eisenbergiella > Eisenbergiella intestinipullorum. The sequence goes on from DWWH01000061.1 coordinate 2,362, forward strand.
GAACTCGACAAGGTTCCGGAAGGCTTTCAGATCCCGGAAGGCAGAGTGAAGCCCTGGGGAACGGCGCACGCGATTCTCTGCTGCAAGGATGTGGTAAAGGGACCGTTCGCGGTCATCAACGCGGATGATTATTATGGAAGAAGCGCGTATACCACGCTGTACAACTTCCTGACCACTCATCAGGACGATGAAAAATACCGTTACGCGATGGTTGGCTATGAACTCGGCAATACGCTGACAGAAAACGGTTCCGTGGCCCGCGGCGTATGCGTGACCGATGAGAACGGCTACCTGAAGGAGATCGCGGAGCGCACCAAGATCGTCAAGACCGCGGATGGAGCGGCCTATACGGAGGACGACGGAGCGACCTGGACGCCTCTGGCGCTGGACACTCTGGTATCCATGAACATGTGGGGCTTTTCCGCGAGCATCTTAAGCGAGCTGGAGAGCGCGGTGAACAGCTTCTTTAAAAATGAAGTGGAGAAGAATCCGCTGAAGTCGGAATGCTTCCTTCCCATCGAGGTGGATAAGCTGCTGAAGCAGGATAAGGCTACCGTTGAGGTGCTTTCTTCCAAAGATAAGTGGTTCGGCGTAACCTACAAGGAGGATAAGCCTTTCGTAATGCAGTCCATTGCCCGTCTGAAGGCGGAAGGCGTTTATCCGGAATATCTGTGGGAAGAAAAGTAAGGAAGCAGAAAAAAACGGAGCACAGGAATGCCGCCTGCGGCGGCGGAACAGGAGGCCGGCACGAACCGGTGGTTCGTGCCAAAGAACGGCATAGCCGTTCTTCTGTGAATAAAATGCCGCCTGCGGCGGCAGAACAGGAGGAAACGATGGCAATTTTAGTGACAGGCGGGGCCGGATATATCGGCAGCCATACAGTAGTAGAGCTGCAGAATGCGGGCTATGATGTGGTGGTTGTGGACAACCTCTGCAATTCCAGCGAAAAATCCCTGCAGCGCGTGGAAACGATCACGGGAAAGAAGGTTCCTTTTTACAAGGCTGACATCCTTGACAGAGAAGCGCTGAACGCCATTTTTGAGAAGGAAAAGATCGATTCCTGTATCCATTTCGCGGGACTGAAGGCGGTCGGAGAATCCGTTGCCAAGCCCTGGGAATATTATGAGAACAACATCGCGGGAACCCTGACCCTGGTGGATGTGATGCGTAAGCACGGCGTGAAGAACATCATCTTTTCTTCCTCCGCCACCGTTTACGGCGATCCGGCGATTATCCCCATCACGGAAGAGTGCCCGAAGGGACAGTGCACCAATCCCTACGGCTGGACCAAGTCCATGCTGGAGCAGATCCTCTCCGACATCCAGAAGGCGGATCCGGAATGGAATGTGGTGCTTCTGCGTTACTTCAATCCCATCGGCGCTCACAAGAGCGGCCTGATCGGTGAGAATCCCAACGGCATTCCCAACAACCTGATGCCCTACATCACCCAGGTTGCCGTTGGCAAGCTGAAACAGCTCAACGTATTCGGAAACGATTATGACACTCCGGACGGAACCGGCGTGAGAGATTATATCCATGTGGTCGATCTGGCGAAGGGCCATGTGAAGGCTCTGAAGAAGATCGAGGACAAGTCCGGGCTTTCCATCTACAATCTGGGAACCGGAAAGGGCTACAGCGTGCTGGACATCGTGAAGAACTTCGAGGAAGCCACGGGCGTGAAGATCCCTTATGTGATCAAGGAGCGCCGCCCCGGCGACATCGCCACCTGCTATTCCGACGCCAGCAAGGCGGAAAGAGAGCTGGGCTGGAAGGCTGAGTACGGCATTAAGGAAATGTGCGCGGACTCCTGGAGATGGCAGTCTCAGAATCCCAACGGATACGACGACTGATCTCAGAGGATGTAAAACAGCCGGAACCGATTTTGCGGGTTCCGGCTGTTTTTTTAATGATAAAATTAAGAAAGATGCACGAATATGCAGAATAAAATCATCAACATGAACAACTGTCTCTGTACAGGATCCGGTGACCGGGCAGGCCTGTACAGAGGTTCTTACGGAAAATGAGGTGAAAGCCTGTATTTTCTTAAAATACTGCCCGCACAGGACCCTGTACTTTTATGGAGAAACGAGTTTACCCTGATCTGTAAAAGGAGGAAAATCCTGTGAATCACAATTTTAAAAAATATATTCTTTTCTGGCTTAGCGGTTCTGTCTCTCAGCTTGGAAGCGCCATGACGGGCTATGCGCTGATCCTGTGGTCCTACACGCAGACCGGTTCTGCCATGGCGGTGTCAATGATGTCTTTTTGTCATTATCTGCCTTATATTGCGGTGAGTATTTTTGCCGGGGACTTTGTGGACAGAAGATCAAAGAAGAAAATCATGCTGGCTTCCGACTCACTGGCGGCGCTCTGTTCCTGTATGGTGCTGCTTCTGTGTATGCAGGGCTCACTTCAGATGTGGCATATCTATCTGATCAATACAGGAATCGGGCTGATGAATGCCTTTCAGTCTCCGGCGCAGTCCGTTGTGGTTTGTATGATGGTGCCGAAAGAAAAACTGAGCCAGGCCAGCGGAATGGATTCCTTTTCTTCAAACCTGGTGACGGTGATCGCTCCGGTTTTCGCTTCCTTCTTTTTCGTCTTGGGCGGGCTGGAAAACGTGATCGCACTGGATCTGTTTTCCTTTCTGGTGAATTTCACTGTCCTGCTTCTGTTTATTCATCTGCCGGAAGCATCGAAAGATGAAAAGGCGGCAGGTACAACGGTGGAAAGCACGGGGAAAGAGCCGGCGGAAAAGAAACGGGGCCCGCAGGGGGCCCTTACGGATATGCTGGAGGGATTTCGCTTTCTGCGTGAAAGAAAGGGCCTTCTGTACATCATGCTCACTATGGCCCTTCTGAATTTTTTTTCCCGGCTGACCTATGAGAATATTCTCTCCCCGATGATCTTGGCAAGAAGCTGCGGAGATGAAAAGACGCTTGGGCTGGTCAACGCGGTTCTGGGAGCCGGCGGCATTCTGGGCGGTATTCTGGTATCCTGCCGCCGCTGGAGGATCAGTCCCCGGATGGAAATTTACGGAGCCGCAGCTCTTTCCTTCCTGTTCGGAGATCTTCTGATGGGACTGGGAAGAAACGGCTTCTGGTGGTGCGTGGCCGCCGTGGCAGCCAGCCTCCCCATTCCCTTCATTACGGCGGGCCAGAGAGTGCTTTTGTATGAAAATGTGCCGCTCAAACTGCAGGGCAGCGTGTTTGGCGTAAGGAATGCGATACAGTTCGGAACCATTCCTGTGGGGATCCTGCTGGGCGGTTTCCTGGCGGATTATGTGTTTGAGCCATTTATGCAGTCGGGCGCTCCCGCCGCAGCATGGCTGGAAGGAATGGTGGGAAGCGGGAATGGAAGCGGCATGGCCGTGATGTTTTTATGCACCGGCACGCTGGGCTTTCTCGCCAGCGTGCTCGCCGGAAGAAGCCGGCGGGTCAGAGAGCTGGAAGAAGTAAAATAGCCCTTATAAAGCTGCGTTCATCTGTAATGAAAAGGAGCTGACAGTTCATCGCTGCCGGCTCTTCTTTTCGTCTTTCTTTTCATTTCCCTTTTCATGATTTCCAGAAAGCATTCCAACGTGTGATCAGGCGTCCCGGCCCTCTTGACAGAACGCCTGCCGCACTCTATAATCAGATTACATTCAGACAGGGATTTTTTCAGATGGTCCCTGCATCATTCTTTATGATTTGTGCGTTCGCACATTCTTTTTGGCAGTTTCTGCCAGACATTCATGATCACATCAAATACGGGCAGGAACGGCAAAAAAACGGATTCTGTTTTTGACCTCTTTCTGCCGAAAGGAGGAAAATGAAGCAGGATACCCTATTTTACGAAGCTCTGGAAATTTACAGAACAGTATGGAAGGTGTTTCAGCCATTCCAACTATCAGAGACTGAGAAAGGTATACAGCATCTGGGTGTGCATGGACGTACCGGACTATATCGGAAACGCGATGGTAGAATATAAAATCAGTAAAAATGACAGAATCGGGATTGTTCCGGAAAAAGAGAAAAGCTATGATAAGCTTTCTGTGATCCTCATCTGTCTCAACGCGAAGAATGGTCCCGGAGAACCGGGAAGCCTGCATCATTTTCTGAATGTCCTGTTGTCGCCATCCATGGATACGGAAGAAAAGGCAAAAATATTTTCCCGGCTTTATGGAATCAGAATGGAAAAAAGGATCAGAAAGGAGCTGGAGGATATGTGGAATCTGGGTGAAGCGATTGAGCAGGAAGCTCTGAGAAAGGGAAGAAGAGAAGGAAGAAAGGAAGGCGAAAAGAAGGAAGCCGTATGGGAGACGCGAAACGTCTGGTAAAAAGTGTGGAAGCGGTGATGAAAATATTCCATGCGGATCTGCAGACGGCCTGTGAAGGGGTCGGTTCTTCCGTGGAGGAGTATACGAAAGCCGCCTCTCTGCTGAAAAAGTAAAAAAATCGAGGAAAATCGTGCCGCACATTCAGGCTTTGAGCCCTGTGCGGCACAGAATTTTTTTGATGGTTTCTGGTCTTATGTTCTCGAGCCTGCCGAAAATCGGCAGGTTCTGTTCTCAGGAACCGGCCGGAAAGGGAAGCGCGGCCGCCGTTACGCCACATAACAGAACATGAAAATGAAATGGCAGATGCTTCCGGCCATGACGAAGAGATGGAAGATCTCATGGGAGCCGAAATACTTATGTCTGGCGTTGAAGATGGGGAGCTTCAGCGCATAGATCACGCCGCCCGCCGTGTAGATCAGCCCTCCGGCAAGAAGCCACAGAAAGGCGGGACGGGGGAGCGTGTTCCAGAGCTGGCCGAAAACGCCCAGACAGATCCAGCCCATGGCGATGTAGATGACGGAAGAAAACCATTTCGGACAGGTGATCCAGAAGGCTTTTACCGCCATGCCGAGGATCGCAACTCCCCATACCACCGCAAGCAGGGTATAGCCCAGCCTTCCGCCCAGCGTGACCAGACAGACCGGCGTATAGGAACCGGCGATCAGGACGAAGATCATCATATGATCCAGCTTGCGGAAAATCCGCAGGATACGGCCCCCCACATTGATGGAATGATAAGTCGCACTGGCTCCGTATAACAGGATCATGCTGGCAATGAATACCACCATGGCAAAAAAGACGACAGGCTGTCCGGACAGGACTGCCTTGATGAGAAGCGGCGTGGAGGCCAGAATGGCCATCATCATGCCGATAAAATGAGTGATCGCGCTTCCGGGCTCTCTGATCGTAACGCTCATAGCTTCCTCCTTCTGCTGCCGCATGCAGCGCAGACCTCCTTCCGGTACGGACAGGATGCGCTGTCTGTTGACTGAAAGTATATGAAATCTGTTCATAAATTGTTATATACGCAACATGTAGTTTTGAAAACTACTTCCTACATGTTATGATACTACAACAGATTGTTTCCGGTGTCAACAGATATTATACGGAAGAAACATAAACGAAGATCGAGAGATTTTCAGTCTTCTTCGATGACCTGGATTTCCAGATAATCAAAATCGATCTGCTCCACGAAGCTGTCCTGACGGAAGCGTGTTTTGCTGTGCCGGTGGAAATCCTTGATATTGGCATCCAGCCAGATCGGTTTCCCCAGATCGAACTGGATGCAGACCTCATCCAGCGCCCGGAAGACCTTATGTGTCCTGGTGTCCTGTGCGGGGTCACAGATAACGGTATCCCGGAGCAGACGGTTGTCCTTGAAAATTTTTGCCCATAAACGGAACATGATAGCCCTCACTTTTTTTGATCTTTGGAATGTGTGCCGGTCCTGAAATACGGCTTTTTTGAAAAAGACCGGCTTCGTATGTCTGTCATTATAGCAGAAGGGAAACAGGGAGACAAGGAGACTGCCGGGATCGTGTTTTTGCGCGGAAATGGAGAAAGCAGGATATAAAAATAGCCAAAAAAGGAAGGGAATATATAAATTTTTTATGAAATATTCTCATTAAAAAAGAAAATGTGTTATAATATTTACGAATGAACGGACTGGAGAGAAAGATATGGAATTTGCAGTTGACAGAGAAGATCAGGTGGACAGCTGGCAGGAAGCCATGCTGGTATATCACGCGGCGCTGAAGCAGATCAACACCAAGCTGGAGATCCTGAACGATGAATTTCAGCATGTTCACCGCTATAATCCGATCGAGCACATTAAGTCGAGGATCAAGACCTCCGAAAGCATTGTAAAGAAGCTGAAACGCTATGGTTATGAATCGACCATTGAAAATATGGTCAAGTATGTCAATGACATCGCGGGGATCCGCGTGATCTGCTCGTTTACCTCAGATATTTACCGGATCGCGGACATGCTCCGCAGCCAGAATGACATCCGGGTCATTTCCGTCAAGGATTATATGCGGCATCCAAAGGAGAGCGGCTATAAGAGCTACCATATGCTCGTTACGGTCCCTGTCTTCCTTTCCGACCGCATCGTGGATGTAAAGGTGGAGATCCAGATCCGTACGGTGGCCATGGACTTCTGGGCCAGCCTGGAGCACAAGATCAATTATAAATTTGAAGGAAAGGCGCCGGAGCATATCCGCAGGGAACTGGTGGAATGCGCAAAGATGGTTTCCCAGCTGGATGCCAGGATGCTGGCGCTGAACGAGGAGATCCAGAGCCTTGGAGGGGAAAAGCCGGAGGAACCGGCCGGTATCGGGGGCTGAAGAGACAGGACGAAAAAACTGCCGCACTGCAGCGGGGAAAGCTGCGGGTGCGGCAGTTTTCATGCTGCGGCATACGGCGCATCCGGGGAAAAACGACATCCGGCCGGCTGCGGATCGCAGAGCCCGTTCGCTGACGAAATTTTTTTGGTAAAAAGGCACAGAAATGAGGAGTGCCCCGACGCTTTCGCACCGGGGCTATTATGAAAAAATTTATCTTTGTCCGCCTGTTTAGAAGATCAGCATTTCCTTAACGGATGAGATTAGTATAACAGTGAAATATGAACAAAGTATGAACTCAATGTGAATTCATGGTTAATGTTAATAAAAAATGAAAAGGAAGAGAAATAAAATAGTGCAAAATCTACAAATGCAAAAGGGAAAGGACGGTTGTAAAAAAGCGGGAATAATGCTAGAATGAAAAAAGTCGAAAGAAAGGCCTTCCTGCGGCGGTCCGCGGGGAGACGCCGGCTGTTTCCGGACGGGCAGGGAGCAGGAAAACAGGCATGAAAACCACGCGGGAGGATTTGGGATATGGAAAATTATAACGGTCAGGGTGCGGGAAGCCTGCGCGGCTCCTGGGATGCACAGGAGGCGAAGCGCCTGCGCAACCAGCTCGTGGAATATGATGGCTATCTGCAGGAAATGCGGAAGGCCAATATGAAGAACGTGGAGACACTGGATGTGATCCAGCGTTATACGGATAAAAGCGCATCAGGGATCCAGTCCCTGACGGAGGAAAGTGCGGCGGGCATGCAGAAGCTCGCGGAGGAAAGCCTGCAGGGGATCCAGAAGTTGGGGCAGGAGTGCTCCCAGGGCTTGCGGAAATTTTCGGCGGCTGGAGAGGAAAACCTGATTCAGGTGTCTCAAAAAGCGCAGGAGCGGATGGAAGCGCTGTCCGGCACGGCCCTGGGCCAGATGGAAGAAATGGCGGATAAAAGCGCGGAGCTGATCCGGCGTCTGACTCAGGAGGGGCTTTCCAAGATCCAGGAGGTCAACGACAGGAACCTGGAAGCCGCAAAGCGGGTGGACGAGATCGGTCAGATGCTGGCCGCACAGACGGAAAGCCTGCAGGAAATGCAGAAGCAGGCGGATGATTTCAACCACAGGGAAAATGTGAAGGTATACCGGAACGTACAGGCTGTGGTGGTGGAAGAGGTAAAGAAACAGACGCAGGAGCTGAAGGCCGCAGAAAAGGGGACGAGGATCCTTCTGATCCTGACGCTTGCGGCGGCCCTGGCGAATGTGGCGCTGTTTATCCTGCAGATATTGGGAATACTTGGAATATGAGAAGAGAAGAAAAAAGACAGGCCGGCCGTGCCGGAGAGCGCGGCATGAAAAAACAGGAGTGGAAGCCCGGGAACATGCTTTACCCGCTTCCCGCCGTGATGGTAAGCTGCGCGGACCGGGAGGGAAATACGAATATCCTGACGGTGGCGTGGACGGGAACGGTCTGCACCAATCCGCCCATGCTCTCCATCTCCGTGCGGCCGGAGAGATATTCCTGCCATATGATCCAACAGACCGGGGAATTCGTGGTGAACCTGACCACGGAGGCGCTGGTGCGGGCCGCGGATCTGTGCGGGGTAAAAAGCGGCAGGGATGTGGATAAATGGAAGGAAGCCGGGCTGACCCCCGTTCCGGCGAAGCAGGTGAAGGCTCCTCTGATCGGGGAATGCCCGGTGAACCTGGAATGCCGCGTGGAGAAGGAGCTGGCTCTCGGAAGCCACATCATGTTTGTGGCGCGGGTGGTTTCCGTGAGCGTGGATGAAGCCTATCTGGATGAAAAAGGAGGCTTCCATCTGGAATGGGCCAGGCCGGTATGCTATTCCCATGGCAAATATTTTTCTCTGGGAAAAGAAACCGGAAGCTTTGGCTTCAGCGTGGCGAAGAAAAAAGCGGTACGCAGGCGCTGAGACGCGAAAGGGAGGCTTCATGGAGCGGATTTCATGGAAAGGATAACGAAGTATTACAGGGGAATACGGGCACGGTTTCTGATGACGGCGTTCTGCATCGCTGCAGCCGCTGTCCTTTTTGTGCCCTCTTTTCCGGCGTTTGAGCCGGAAGAGAACAACGTATGCGAGATCTGCCTGAACGGAGAATATGTGGGTCTGACGGAACAGCCTGATCAGGCGGAGGCACTGCTGACCCAGGCAAGGAAGGAGATCGCGGCAGAAAGCGGGGAGATGGTATTTCTGGAGGCGGAGCTTACTCTGAACGGGCGCACCGAGCTGTTCGGACGTGTGGACGGGCCGCAGACCATCCGGGAGAACATGCGGAGCGTGCTGGAAAACAGCGTTTCTGATACCCTGCAGCAGGCTTATACGGTGAAGATCAACGAATATACGGTCAATCTGCGCACCAGCGACGAGGTGCTCGCCCTGCTGAATGCCTGCCTGGAGGAATATGACACACAGGGGCGGTATACGGCCGGGCTCAGTGTGGATCCGGGAAGGGAGCTGAACGTACTCACCGCCTTCGTCCGCCCTGCACAGGAGCCGGAAGAGGAGGAAGCGGAAGGAAAGGCGGGGCTGGAAGCTTTCTTTGCGGAGACGCTCGCACAGGTCCGTCCTGCGCAGGCGCAGAGCTTTGAGGAGCTGGATTACGGTCTGGTGGACCTGGAGTTTTCGGATACCGTGGAGGTGGCGGAGGCTTATGTTCCGCAGGAAGAGCTCACGCCCCTTTCGGAGGCGGTGGAGCAGGTAAAGAATGAGAAGGAAAAGGAAGAGATCTATGAGGTTCAGCCCGGGGACACGCTTTCTGAGATCGCTCTCGCCCATTCCCTTCCCATGGAGGATCTGATCGCCATCAATCCCTCCCTGGAGGATGAAAATTCCACGATCCGGGCGGGAGAGGATCTCATCATCACGGTTCCCGAGCCGGAGCTTTCCATCATCCGCAGGGAGCTGGTATATGAGGAAGAAAATTATAACGCTCCGGTGGAATATGTGGATGTGGACGAATGGTATACCAATCAGGAGGAGACGGTGCAGGAGCCATCTGAAGGCCACCGGAAGGTGGCTGCGGTCAAGACCTTCCGCAATGATCAGGAGATTTCTGAGGAGATCGTGCTGGAGGAGGTGGATTTTGAAGCTGTCCCGAAGATCATCCGACGGGGGACCAGAGTGCCTCCCACCTTCATCAAGCCCATTTCCGGCGGGGTCCTGACTTCCAGCTACGGCAGGCGGAGCGCTCCTACGGCAGGCGCTTCCACCAATCATCAGGGGACGGACTGGGCTACGCCGGTGGGAACGGCCGTGGTGGCCTCCTGCGGCGGCACCGTGACAAGGGCCGGCTGGGCCAGCGGATATGGCTATGTGGTCTACATTCAGCATGAGGGCGGCAGGGAGACCCGCTACGCCCACCTGAGCAAGGTTCTGGTGAGCGTGGGAGAGCAGGTGGATCAGGGAGAGCGGATCGCTCTCAGCGGCAATACGGGACGGAGCACCGGACCGCATCTGCATTTTGAGATCCGCATCAACGGTTCGGCTGTCAATGCGGTGGATTATCTGGAATAGACCGGATCAGGGGGAAATGAGAGTTACTACTCAGCCAGGTCTGCGCATTCCCTGCGCAGACCGTACGAAAACAGACCGGCTGGAAGCATCCGGCCTGGCGCGAAGCGCTTGGAATGGCCGGATGCCGTTACAGCCCTGCCGAAGGCTGAGCTGTAACAAATGAGAACGAGGAGGGGATGAAAACTGTTTACAAACGAGAAAAATGTGCTATAATCGCTTTTGGATTTAAAGCTGGCATAATTTTTGTATACATGGTATAATATTTCAAAATTTGTATGTCAGATTTTACTAAACAGATTTCGCATAAAGAAAAAAGAACAGTTTATAATAGTTTTTAGGGAAGCCGTCCGGTCAGAAAAAGGGCGGTATGGATAAGCGGTTATGGCGGCGTTCGCGGAGCTTTTGTGGATCATGCATCGCCTGCGCCAGTGTTTGCATAGAGGGGTGCGTCTGCATCCCCTGAGAGGTCGAAGATGGAACAATATGTGGTTTGCGGCGGAAATCCGCTGGTGGGTGAGGTGGAGATCGGCGGCGCGAAGAATGCGGCGCTTGCGATCCTTGCGGCTTCGGTAATGACGGACGAGACGGTTTTGATAGAAAATATGCCTGACGTGCGGGATACCAACATTCTTCTGCAGGCGATGCAGAGCATCGGGGTTCTGGTAAACCGGGTGGACAGGCATACGGTGCAGATCAACGGAGGGCAGATCCATGATCTGGTGATCGAGGATGATTACATCAAGAAGATCCGCGCTTCCTACTATCTGCTCGGAGCGCTTCTCGGAAAGTACAAAAAGGCGGAGGTGGCTCTGCCCGGCGGCTGCAACATCGGGAGCCGTCCCATCGATCAGCACATCAAGGGCTTCAAGGCGCTGGGCGCCGATGTGCGCATCGAGCACGGCCTGATCATCACGGAGGCGGAGACGCTGAAGGGCTGCCACCTGTATATGGATGTGGTCAGCGTGGGAGCCACCATCAACGTCATGATGGCGGCGGCTCTGGCAGACGGCCTGACGATCATCGAGAACGCTGCGAAGGAGCCTCATGTGGTGGATCTCGCCAATTTTCTCAACAGCATGGGAGCGAACATCAAGGGCGCAGGAACGGACGTGATCCGCATCCGCGGCGTGAAGAAGCTCCATAAGACGGAATACACCATTATCCCGGATCAGATCGAGGCCGGCACCTTCATGTTTGCGGCAGCTGCCACCAGAGGGGATGTAACGGTGAAGAACGTGATCCCGAAGCATCTGGAGTCCATCAGCGCCAAGCTCATGGAGATCGGCTGCGATGTGGAGGAGTCTGACGACGCGGTGAGAGTGGTCGCTTCCAGACCGTTAAGCCACACCCATGTGAAGACCCTTCCTTATCCGGGCTTTCCTACGGACATGCAGCCGCAGATCACGGTGACGCTGGGCCTTTCCCAGGGAACCAGCATCGTAACGGAAAGCATTTTTGAAAACCGTTTTAAATATGTGGACGAGCTGACCCGTATGGGCGCGAACATCAAGGTGGAGGGAAACACCGCCATCATTGACGGCGTGGCCCGTTATACGGGAGCGGGCATCACGGCTCCGGATCTGCGTGCGGGCGCGGCCCTGGTGATCGCGGCTCTGGCGGCAGATGGCGTGTCTACAGTGGATGACATCCGCTATATCGAGAGAGGTTATGAAAACTTTCCGGAAAAGCTTCGCGGGCTGGGGGCACAGATCGAAAAGGTGGACAGCGAACGCGATGTGAAAAAATTCCGTTTTAAGGTAAGCTGAGCCTCGGGCACGGAGGAACGGCAGCAGGCCTGTTTTGCTGCCGGGACAGGGTATCCGATGTCAGGGCAGAGGACAGCGGCCGTCAGAACGACCGGCATCTGCCTATTGACAGAAGGCTTTCTTTGGTGTAGGCTAAAGAACGTAGTTGTTGGCAGATAAGAAAATTCAATATTGTATCTATCTCTTATTCAGAGTGGTGGAGGTACATAGGACCTGTGAAGCCACGGCAACCCCTGACAAGGAAGGTGCCAACCTGAGCGAGTAATCGAACAATAAGAGGATTTGATTATCATTTTTATCGGGTCCGCTTTTTGCGGGGCCGAATTTTTTTTAGGAGGAAAATATGGAAAAACATCTGTTTACTTCCGAGTCAGTCACAGAAGGACATCCCGATAAGATGTGTGACGCCATTTCCGATGCGGTGCTGGACGCGCTGATGGAAAAGGATCCCATGAGCCGTGTGGCCTGCGAAACCTGCACCACAACCGGACTGGTGATGGTGATGGGGGAGATCACCACGAACGCCTATGTGGACATCCAGAAGATCGTCCGTGATACGGTGCGTGAGATCGGCTATACGAAATCCGATTATGGCTTTGACGCCAATACCTGCGGCGTGATGGTGGTCCTGGACGAACAGTCCTCCGATATTGCCATGGGCGTGGACAAGGCGCTGGAGGCAAAGCAGGAGGAAGCTGCCGGCAGGGGCGCGGAGCACAGCATGAGCGAGGATGAGCTGGATGCCATCGGAGCCGGGGATCAGGGCATGATGTTCGGCTATGCCACCAACGAGACGGAAGAGTATATGCCCTATCCCATCTGCCTGGCCCACAAGCTCACCAGACAGCTCGCAAAGGTGCGCAAGGACGGCACGCTGCCTTACCTTCGTCCCGATGGAAAGAGTCAGGTTACGGTGGAATACGATGAGAACGACAGACCCGTGCGCCTGGAGGCGGTGGTGCTCTCCACCCAGCATGATCCGGACGTGACTCAGGAACAGATCCACGCAGACATCAAAAAATATGTATTTGATCCGGTCCTTCCGGCAGAGCTTCTGGACGAGAATACCAAATATTTCATCAATCCCACCGGCCGCTTCGTCATCGGCGGTCCCCATGGCGACAGCGGACTGACCGGCCGCAAGATCATCGTGGATACCTACGGGGGATATGCCCGTCACGGCGGCGGAGCCTTTTCCGGTAAGGACTGCACCAAGGTGGACCGCTCCGCAGCCTATGCGGCCCGCTACGCGGCGAAGAACATTGTTGCCGCGGGGCTGGCGGATAAGTGTGAGATCCAGCTTTCCTACGCCATCGGCGTGGCCCGTCCCACTTCCATCATGGTGGATACATACGGCACCGGAAAGGTTTCCGATGAAAAGCTGGTGGATATTATCCGGGAGAATTTTGATCTCCGCCCTGCCGGCATCATCCGCATGCTCGACCTGCGCCGCCCGATCTACAGGCAGACCGCCGCTTACGGCCATTTCGGCCGTCATGATCTGGATCTGCCCTGGGAAAAGCTGGACAAGGCAGAAGCACTGAAGAAATATCTGTAAAAAGTACCCGGCCCGAATGACAGAAAAAGGAAAAATCCCTTCAGACGAAAGAAGCAGACGTTCCTGGAACAGGAGCCTTTCGCCTGGAGGGATTTTTTTGAGCAGGGAGCCCGGTCATTCTGCGCGGATGTTTTCCTCTGCGGACCGGGTGATCTCCCGTAGCTGGCGCAGCAGATGCTGACCGGAAGCCGCGCGTTCCAGAGAGCAGATCCGTTCCCTTTCTTCCGGAAACAGCCGGAGCAAATCTTCTTTTCCGGCAACAGAGTCTCCGTTGATCCCCTTTTTTTGAAGCGCTTCAAACAGGGCGCCCAGTTCGGAGATATAGGAAAAAGATCGTCTCGCTTCCTGTACTGTCCATGGCATGCCGTGTCCCGGTATGAGGAGCTTCCCATCAAAAGAAGCCCAGTTCTCCGCAAGTGCTTCAGCCCAGTTTTTATAATTGCTGGAATGAAAGTAAAGCGTGTCCGGGGGATTTAAAAAATCGCCTGTAAAAAGAATATCATACGTATCACAGAAGATCAGCATATCCCAGGGGGAGTGAGCAGGAAGTCTTTTGGGGATGACAACATGAAAAGAAATACCGCCGACCGTAACGGAATCCCCACTGCAAAATGTCCGGAAAGGATTGGAAAGATCGGGATAGCATTTTCTTATTTCCCTGGCCCCTTCTCCGGAGGCGAGCAGAAGAATATCCGACCGTCTAAGACCGGAAAGACCATTGCGGTGATCTCCATGCGCATGGGTAAAAAAGATATGAGTAACTTTTTTCTGAAAAAGGGATTCAACCTCGGAAATGATTTCATCCGAAGGGTGCTGCTCCGGAAAATCTACCAGGATGATCCCGTCTTCTGAAATCAGAATGCCGGTATTGCACTGATCGCGAACCGGAAGATTGCCCAGACGTAAAAAGAACGAAGCATTTATCTGGATGATGCTGGACATATTTCCGGTATAAATGGTTTTGAATGACATAGTACCTCCATTTTTTCCCTGATTTTTCATTTCTACCTTCGCCTCCATGCCGAAGCATTTCCGTGTTGAAACTGCAAGGAGAAATCATGCAGGAGATTTTTCCTCTGCGATCACAGCAGTTGTATGCGCCGGCGCAAAACTGCAATTACAAAATCAGAAAGTATAAAATCAACACCTACAGTATAAATGATAAAAAAAGAAAAATAAACATGGAAAATCAGTATACGCAGATAAAAATGTTGAATATATACAAATAAAAACTCCGGTATCAATATAATTGAAATAAAAACGCATATAAAGTACTGCGTTTTATACCATATTTAGTATATATTTGATAAAAGCAAAATGCTATAATCAGTTTCGTCAAACTAATTAATACAAAAGAAAGGGGAAATAGAGGAACATGAGCAGTGCGGTTAGAAAGAAAAGTAAAAAGAATCAGAAACCGTTATCGGAAAGATTTGCACCGGTGTTTTTTTTGGCGCCTGCTATAGTGATGCTAATCGCAATTTCCATTATTCCCATTGGGTACTCGTTTTATCTGAGTTTTCAATCATACAATCTGGCAATGCCGCCCAGTACAAGGCACTTTGTGGGATTGGATAATTATATTGCAATGCTGACAAACGACAATTTTATCGATTCGATCCAATGGACCCTGATCTTTGCCCTGGTAGTGGTGGTGATAGAAACTGTTTTGGGCTTGCTGATCGCTTCCATGTTGAACAGTGAACTGGCCAATCATTTCGCGGCGCCGTTTAAAACATTGCTGATCATTCCCATGATGGTTGCGGCAGTAGTATCAGCAACAGTCTGGAAGTTGATGTTTTACCCTGTCTATGGCGTGGTCAACAACACATTTGCCTTACTGGGGCTGCCTCAGGTTAATTGGCTGGGAGAGACGTTTTATGCAAAGATAGCTATCATTATTGTGGAAATATGGATGGCAACTCCTTTCTGCGTTCTGGTATTTCAAGCGGCACTGAAAACGGTTTCCAGTGAAATGATAGAAGCGGCGAGAGTGGACGGAGCATCAGGTACCCGGATATTTTTCAGTATCACCCTCCCTACGATCCGTAATTTTGTCGCTCTGGTGGTTTCCATTCGGATCAGTGATGCACTCAGAGCTTTTGATGCGGTGATGCAGTTGACTAACGGAGCACCGGGAGCATCTACGGAAACCATAGGAACAACGATTTATAAAACAGCGTTTCGTTATAACAATGTGGGCGAAGGCTCTGCCGGGGCATTTATTTTCTTTGTTGTCGTTTCTATTGTAGCTGTGGTTACCATGATGCTCATGCGAAAGCGAAATGACTGAAAGGAGGAGAATATGAGAGGCAGACGTTTGAAAAGGAAAAATTTAGTACAGGCGGGAATTTTTGCAGGCCTGTGTATCTGCAGCTTCTTCTTTATTTTCCCGATTTACTGGTGTGTAACCATGTCCGTCAAATATAAGGAGGATATATTGACGACGGTGCCTCAGTATGTACCGACGCGCGTGACCATGCAAAATTATCTGGAAATTTTTAAAAATTCTCAATTTCCTACCTACCTTTTTAACAGCGCTGTGATCGCTGTCCTTACGACCCTTCTCTGCGTGGTAGTTGCTTCAATGGCGGGGTTTGGCTTGACTCGTTTTTCGTTCAGAGGGAATAAAGCAGTATCACTGGGAATTTATATTATCCGTATGATACCCGGTCTGCTCTATACGATTCCGCTTTATATTATCTATCTGAATATTGGCTTGCTGGATAATAGACTGGGATTGGTTGTGGCGTACTGTACATTTTCGTTGCCCATGTCGGTCTGGCTGTTCCTTGGGTTTTATGAAGAAGTTCCGAGAGAAATTTATGAGTCGGCAAGTATAGATGGATGTTCCAGTTACCGAATGTACTGGACAATCGCGCTGCCGCTGGTTCTTCCAAGTATATCTGTGGTTGCAATCCTGTGCTTTATTGGAGCGTGGAATGAATTTGGCCTTGCTTTGACATTAAGTTTTAAGGATACATCAAAGACTTTGCCAATCGCAATCAACAGCATGATTCAAAGAGACAGGGATACACCGTTTGGGTCCATTGCGGCGGCAGGAACGCTGTCAATGGTACCGGCCATTATTCTTTCTTTGACGATGCAGAAATATATCGTAAAAGGTTTTACGGCAGGAGCGGTGAAAGGGTAAGGTTTCTTTGCTTTTAGAATAAAAAGTGGATGGAGGCTCTGTCGATAGATCCCGGGAGTGACAGAGCTGCTGTATACAACAAAGGAGGGTTTTTATGAAAAAAAAGATTCTGGCAGTTGCTCTTGCATTGACAATGCTGGGCGGAATGGTGGCATGTGGTAGTTCAGCCTCTACAGAACAGGGAGGCAGTACAGCGGATGTGCCTGCTGAAACGACGGAAACGGTGGCAGATGCATCAACTGAGCCGGGTACGTCTTCTGAAGAGGAGGCGTCTTCTTCTGAGGCAAAGGTTGCAGATTATCCCATGCTGGATAATCTGGATCTGGATGGAACTCTGCAGCCAGGCATGTATGAAGGAAAAAAGATTGTAGTAGCGTGCTCAGGTGCGAATTACGAAAAAGTATTTAAGATATTTGCGTCTTTGTTTAAAGAAATGACGGGAGGGGAAGTGGAAATTCAGTCTTTCCCGGATCAGTTGTTTGAAAAGGGACAAATGGGACTGAGCAGCAATCAGTTTGACATTGTCTGTATGCCCATTGCATATATTCATTCATTTGCACATGCGGGCTTGCTTACGGATGTGACAGAAATGTTGGAAACCATTGCCAGCCCGAGTTATGATGAAGAAGATTTTCTGACCGGTATGTACGATACTTATTCCAGATATGAAGGAATGCAGGTAGCATTTCCGTTCAAGCCGGATTCCATGGTATTTTTCTACCGTAAGGATTTATTTGAAGATCCCGAACAGCAGGCGGCATTTAAGGAAAAATATGGACGTGACCTGACTGTACCGGAAACTCCGGAAGAGATGCTGGAAGTGGCGCAGTTTTTTACAAAGTCCATGAATCCGGATTCCCCTGTTGAGTATGGATATTCAGGTGTTCTGTCCAAAGGTTCCAGCCGCTTTACATGGTTTAATCATTTGGGCTATTTTGGGGGAAAAGAGCTTAATGATGATTATACGCCGGGCTTTACGGATGGAAGCGGTGTAGAAGCACTTCAGTTCATGCTGGATCTTGTGGAATGTGCTCCGGAAGAGAGCATTACTTTTGACTGGGACACTGGCAATACCTACTTCGCGCAGGGAAATGCGGCGATGATGGAGCAATGGCCAGGGCTGTATATGAACTGTGAAGCGGAGGATTCTCCTGTAAAAGGAAAAATCGGATATGGGCTTGTTCCGGGAGGAAGCCCGTGTTTGGGAGGTTGGGCAATGTCCATCGCGGCAAGCAGCCCTGAACAGGAAATGGCATTCAAATTCTGTGAGCTGGTAACATCTAAAGACGGCGAATATATTAAAGCACCTATTGAGATGGATCCCTGCCGGGCTTCCAATTATGAACGCGATATTTTCTTGGAGCTTGGAAATCCTGTATATGATGCGCTGAAAGCTAATCTGGCTGTGGCTTCCCAGTTGGCGGATACGGATGTTCCTTACGTGTCGGCCCAGGTAGGAGATATTGAAGAGGTAGCAATCCAGTCGGCACTGGCAGGAGAGATTACGGCTGAAGAAGCCGTCAATCAGATTGCGGAAGAGATGACGAATGTGATTGACAGCATCAAGGACGATCTGTGAGTGATCTTTGGGCTGCGTGTATGCGCAGCCCTTTTTTAAAATAATAGAGGAAAGGCTGTGCACGATACTATGACAAATAGGGAGGGACTGTATGATGAGACAGTACAAAAATCCGATCTGTCTGCCCAAACAGGGAGAAAGCGGAACCAAAACGGAATGGGCAGGTGTGGGAGATCCGTTCGTTTACAGATTTAATGGAAAATTCTATCTGTATCCGTCGGCAGGTAAAGAGGGGATCATCGCATGGGAGTCGGAAGACCTGATAGAATGGCACTGTGTGGGGAAAGTGTCGGATGATCCTGCTTTAAGCTATGCCTATGCGCCGGAAATCTTTTACTTTAACGGAACTTTTTATCTGATCACATCCCCGAAGGGAGAGGGACATTATCTGTATACGTCAGGCAGTCCGGTAGGACCGTTTGTACGTCTTACGGATAATCTGGGATTTACGATTGACGGCTCCATGTTTGCAGATGACGATGGGACTCTCTACTTTTTCCGTGCGGGGAATCCATCTATCTATGCGCATAAAATGGAAAGAAACGGTAAAATTCATGAGGGGATAGAGCTGTACGGGACGTCAATGGGACATTGGACAGAGGGGCCCGGAGTGCTGAAACGTGGTGGCCGCTACTATATGACGATGACAGGAAATCATCTGCTTTCCAGAGGGTACCGGATTGATTATGCGGTGAGCGAAGATGGGCCGATGGGTCCATGGAAGATGCCACGCAATAAGACTTTGCTGGTAAATACCGATTATGAAACGGGAAGCCTTGGGCATTCGTCCAGTGTGATAGGCCCGGATCTGGACAGTTACTGGATTTTTTATCATAGTTATCCTGTAAGTCGAAAGGGAGAACGGAATGGGCGTAACTCTCGAATGGACCGGCTGCTCTTTCCCGGAGATGAAATGGTAGTGAGCGGACCTTCCCAGGGAGAATGTCCGGCACCGGAAAGAGCGGACTTTTATGGATGGTGTGATAGAAAGGAGGATGCTGTCCGGTTTCGGTTTGAGGGGGAAAGAATTCTCTCTGAAAAGGAAATGGGGAGAAATGGAACGGCAGAAGTCACTCTGGTTCCGGGAAAAGAAGGAGAAGTGCTGTTTGCTTTCCGGGGAGAAGAGGAATATATTGGAATATCCTGTATGAACGGAAAGTTTACCGTCCGGATGCACAGAGGAGAGATACAGGAATGCCTGCTGGATAAGGCATTGTTTGAGGGCTTTCGGATGGATGTCATGCATACGCTGCGGATAGAAGCTGCACCGGAAGAAACGCGTTTCCTGGTTGATATGATGCTGCAGGGGATAACCGGACCGGTGGATGCAAGAGGAGCGATCGGGACAGTTCATGCCATGAATACGTCTTTCTGTGCATTTCACGGGCAGGTAGGACAGTCTGGAGACCGTCTGCATTACAATCATATTCCCGGGACGGTATATGCGCTTCTTTCTATGCCAGGAACAAACGGAGAAGTTTATACAGGGATAGATGGACAGAAGTATCTGCTGCTGCGGGCAGGAGAGAAAATACGTTTTCGGTTGAATGTGGAACAGGAAGGGGAATACCATGTTCAGGCTCTGATCCAGGCATTTGGAAATGCCAGCATTACATGGGAATTCCAGGGGGGGACCTTTCAATCAGAATATGGCAGAATGGAATGCATGAGAAGAAAAGAAGCCGGAAGGATCTGGCTTTCACGCGGAATACAGGAATGCAGCGCGACGGTAGAGCGGGGTGAGCTTCTTTGGTACAGCGTTGATCTGTTTCCGGCGTTGGAGCCGGAAAACGGAGAATATGCCGGTCTGGAGCTCTGCCATAAAGCGGATCAGATTGAAGGGGACATCAGCATAGACCGCAAGGAGGGAATGCAGATGGACCGCCGCGGACAGGTTTTATCCCGGTTCGGAGAACGGTTCCATGCAGACGGCTTTATAGAAGCAGACCTTTTGTTTTATGAACTGGATCATAACTGTCCGGCAGGTCTTTTTCTCAGAGTGAGTGAAGATTCCAGCTATCCGGCTCAGATACAGGTAGGGCACAGAGGATATTTCGCGGGTTTTGACGGCAATGAAATGTTTATCTGGAGGATGGATTTTGGGAAAAAAGAGCTGTGGCGCCAACGTTGTCCGATAATACCCTGGAAGGAATATCATATCCGGATGGAAATACGGGAGGGTCGGATTACGGTTTGGGTAGATGGAGTCAGGATTGTTTCCATTGTAGAGGCCGATCCGCTTCCTTATGGGCGTTCGGGAGTCGGATCCTTTGGAGCAAGGATTCTTGTAGAAAAAGTGAGATATGAATTGAGGTGAAACGTATGCTGCAGGATCATTTCAGCAATAAACAGTTGGATCCATCTTTATGGCAATTTTGCAATATGACCACACCATGCCTGGAAGTGCCGCATTTGGTTGGGGATTCCTGCATTGCTCTTCCGGAGCATGATATGTGGAATGAAGGGAACTGTCTTCTGAGCCGGCCATGGCTGCAGGAAGAGAGTTGTGTAGCGGCCGAATTTACAGGCTGGGACGAAGAATGCACAGGATGTGCTGTGGGTTTTTATGCGGGCGACGGCTCTTTTGAAAAATATGTGCTTCTGGCTGCTACGGAAGAATGGATTGAACTGCGCGTCCATTCCGGAAGTCAGAATGGAGAATCTTTTATGAGCGCAGGGCAGCCTAAATGGCTGGTAGTATCCAAAGCGCCATGGAATAAAAGTCTGCCGGTGCGGCTGACTCTGGAACGAAACGGCAGACATTATACTGCCAGACTGGACGATAAAAGACTGCTGGAAGCGGAGATACCGGAAATCGAAGGAGATGCCCGAATGATGGTAAAGGCATTGTCCTGGAAGGAAAGATTTGAACCTTGCTATGCGTATCTGGATTGGGCCATGATGGAAGGCGTGGCGCCGACCTGCCGGGTGACTGGACAGATTCTGGATGAAGAGGGAAAACCGTTGGCTGGCGCGGGCATACATCTGGCAGGATCTGATGAATTTTTTACACTGTGCGATCAGGATGGAACATTTGAACTGGAACGGGTGCCGCGTGGAAATCATGTACTCATTGCGGCGGCGGAGGACTATGTTTTTTCGAGAAAAGATATTTTCTGTGTACCCGGAGAAAAGAATGAGTTCTGCGTGATCATGCGGAAACAGACTGTAGAAAATATGCCCCGGAAGGAATATAATAATCCGTTGTTTAACCGCAGTGAACATGGTTGGCTTTCTCTCAACGGAACCTGGCAGTTTCAGTTCGATCCGGAAGATAGAGGGGTAAAGGAACATTGGTATGAAAGGCAGTCACCGCAGTATGATCGCCATATCCGGGTGCCGTTTTCCTGGGCCTCTCTGATGGGATTTGGGGAAGAGCATCTTGCATGCGGAAAAAATCTGCATGAAATGAATACCCAGTTTAATAATTACCATATTACAGGCGAACGTGCCTGGTATCGGAGAGAATTCCGTGTGCCTGACAGTTTCCCCAAAGGGGAACATGTCATTCTGCATATCGGTGCAAGCTCGAATGTTACTTATGTATGGCTGGATGGCCGCTATATGGGGATGCGTGAGGATGAATACAGTGATCTGGAATTTGACCTGGGGATCCTGGAGCCTGATTCAATCCATACTCTGGCAGTGAAAGTCTGGTTCCCTCACGACATTTATTCTCATAATATGGGAAAACAAATCTTCTGGTTTTCCAGTGCACCAGGAATTTGGCAGAGTGTATGGATAGAACCTCGCTCAGAAGAGTATATGACCAGCCTGCTCCTGACGCCGGAGCTGAAGTTTGAAAACGGAACATGTTCGCGGGCAGTTGTAAATGTGGAAGCGGAGGCAAAGGCAAAGGTTGGATCGGATGGCGTGGTATACCTGACATTAACGGCACCGGAGAATGGACGGATCTATCAGACTGAAATTTTTCTGCGGGAAGGTAGGGGGAAAGGCAAGATTCTGATCGAGGACCCGGTGCTTTGGGAATATAGACATGGCCGGCTGTATGAAGCAGAAGCGGAGCTGATAATAAAGGACAGAGTATCGGATCAGGTACGGAGCTATGTCGGGCTGCGCAAAGTGGAAACCAGGTGGTTACCCGGACATGGGCCTGAAGACACTTCGGATCCCCTGGAACAGTATCAGTATATCTATCTGAATGACAAACCATTTTATGTGATCGGTGTACTGGATCAGGGATATAATGCGTTTGGCATTTATACTTACCGAAGTCTGGGAGAGGAAGGTGAGGAAGGAAAGCGTGGATCGATTCGTTATGATATTGACCGGACATTAGCATATGGATACAATCTGTCACGCATGCATATCAAAGAGAACGAGCCGCTGTGGTATGCGGAGTGTGATAAAAGGGGGCTGCTGGTATGGACGGAACATCCGGGAAATTTTTATGCAACGCCGGAAGATCCCCGGTGGCAGGCAGCTTACCGGAGAGAGCTTGATGGTATGCTGAGGCGTCTTCACAACCATCCGAGTATAGTGATTGTCTCCACGATCAATGAATCCTGGGGGGTGGAAGGCCGACATGTGAGCACGCCGTGGGAAAATGAACTCAGATACTGCTTCCTTCGGGATATGGCTTTTCAGGCAAAAAAAAGATGGCCGCATGTACTGGTCTGTGATAATTCAGGATTTGGGAAAACAGAGGCCGGAGAGATTAATGACTTTCATTACTATCCTGCAGATCATCAGGAGGCTAAGAAACGCTGGGAGCAGCTGATGCAGGACTGCTATCCGGGATCGATTTACAATTATATCAATCATGCGCACGGACCTTTCTGCACGGGAGAAGCGGTACAGACTGGAAAGCCTATTCTGATCAGTGAATTTCTGCACATTAACGGGATTGACATGCAGCTGCGTATGTTCCAAAAGATTGCAGGGTATCTGCGTATGAATGTGGCTTCCCATGAGATGGAGGATTCAGGGCCATTAACTGCAGAACGTTATGAACGAGATTATGGTTATGTGGATCACTGTATGAAGCCTTTGGGATATGATATGGTGAACAATATGGATATGGTGGTGCCGGATTGCAACCGGATTGAATATGTCCGTCCGGGAGAAAGGATAGAGATTGAGCTGTATACCTCCCATTTCTCATGGAAGGTGTGGAAGAATCCGGTACTTCATATTACTGTTACAGGAATCGATCTTCTGGGCCGTTATGTGGAAAATATGGATACGCAGATTCGGCCAATTCATCAGAATATATTTACTGTGGAGAAACAGGAAGCATTTGCCTTCACTGTGCCTGAAAGAATAAGAGGAGCTTATATTTTCTTTTATGTGGAGGATGGAGATGAGATCCTTTGCAGAAATTATATCCAGCTGTTTATTGAAGATGCAGATACGGAGAACCGGAAAGAAGAAATTTCGATAGCGCCCTGTTCTTTCCGTCAGGCGTCAGGTGACTATGTCCAGATCATTGAGGAAAGAGATGGAATATGTACTGTTTGCATATACGGAAAAGGTAAACTAAATTATGAACTGGAACTTGAGGAGGATCTTAAATCCGCTGTACTGGTGCTGGAAGCTGGAGCGAGAGAAGGGAAGAATGCCGTCCAGGTGACGGATGAAAAGAAGTTCGGGACACAGATAGAAATTTTCTGGGATGATATTTGTTTCAAAACGATTACGCCACAAGATGATCCATCGGATGAAAGGGCTTTGTTCTCCAATGGTATTCAGGGCGGGAAACCGTATAGTTATCGTAATACCGGACGGCTGGGATATGGTGAAAGATTTGAAGTGGCAATTCCTCAAGCAGTTCTGACGAAGGGAAGACATACGCTTTCCTTTGGCTGCAAAGAAGGAGGTATGACGATCTATGGGCGTTATACAGGGCGCTATGGTTTTGATCCGACCATTCTTTTTAAAAAGGCTGATTCGGCCCTTTAATGAGATAGCGCAGACTGTGAGCCTGTGTGGGATGAATATCCATATAAATAAATGAAGTGGGAATACGGGTGTGGATGACTGAAAAATCTCCTCGGATCTGGGCAAGAAGCAGGTTCAGGGCATTCTGAACCATGGCGCGGGAATCTTGCTGGATAAAATGAACGCCGGGCAGATAAGGAGGATCGAAGCTGACGATTTCAAAATCCACACCCGGCATTCTGCCTGTCTCAATAACTGCATAGTAAGCAATCTGGGCGATTTCAGCATTGGTACAGAAAATTCCCCGCAAATGAGAATGCCGGTTCAAATAGGTCAGAATAGTATTCATGATGTATTCGATTCGATTTTCACTTGTCTGATTAAGCAGATGAAGATCGTTGATCAAACAGTCATTTTGGACAGTAAATGAAGACCCTGCCTTAAGGAAGGCGGAGCGAAAGCTTTGATAACGTTCGTTGACAGCGCTGTTGACCAAGGGAAAATGAAGAATGGCGGCCTGCCCGTCCACTGTATTTAGAAGGTATTCAGCGGCCAGCCGGGCTCCCTGTTCATTATCAGCGACAACATGGGAACATTTTATATTTTCAAGATAACGATCGATAAAGACCAGGGGATAGGGCTTGCCGTGGTTAGCCCGGCTCGTAAGGCGGGAGAGCAAAGGATTGGTCCTTTCATTAACAACAGGAAAAACGATGGTACCCTGAATACCGTTTTTTATGAATTGTTCCAGAAGCTCCTGTTCCT
The DNA here is from genome assembly GCA_019119815.1 of Candidatus Eisenbergiella intestinipullorum. GTDB lineage: Bacteria > Bacillota > Clostridia > Lachnospirales > Lachnospiraceae > Eisenbergiella > Eisenbergiella intestinipullorum. The sequence goes on from DWWH01000061.1 coordinate 27,263, forward strand.
GCCGACAGTTTTCCAGTGAACAGCATGTATAGAGATGATGGTTGTTTTTTTGACACAGTTCATTCAGGATCATAATATAATTTTGGTCGATAGGCGAAGAAAGGCTGGGGAAAATAGCACCGATTGATAGGGGGAGGGTAAGACTTTCTGCTCTGGAGACAGAGTAAGGGCTGGAATTCACAAAGGATCCCTTCCCCCGAACGCGGGTGATCAGACCCTGATCTGCGAGTGCATTCAGAGCGTTTTTGGCAGTAATAGCACTTACGTAATAATGTGCCATAAGTTCTGATTCGGATGGAACTTTGTCGCCTTCACGCAATTGTCCGGAAACGATCAGATGAAAAAGATCCTGTTGGATTTTTTTGTACATGGGAATAGACATAACTAAACTCCTGTCTGTATGCTTTCATCTGCTTTCAGGCAGATTCAGATAACATCTTTGTGGTAATTTCTTTTATGATACCATTTTTATAAGGGTATAGAAACAGTTATTTTTTGTAAAGTATGAGTGGTCTGAAAATATCAGCTTTTTAGACCGATGAGATGTATAAAACGCAGAAATGTATAAAAGAAGTGGAATGATTTTATGCAAATTCACGTATTTATTTCTGCTTGTTGACAAAAATGACAAGCATATTATATAATCCAAACATAAGTTACACGTGTACGCAAAGGTGGTTGATGAAGTGGCAGCAACAACAAAAGACATTGCCAGAATTTGTAATGTATCAAGAACGACTGTTACAAGGGCGCTTTATAATCAGGGAAGAATTTCAGAAAAGACAAGACAGGAGGTGCTTCGGGTCGCAAGGGAATTGGGGTATCAGCCGGATTTGCTGGCAAGAAGTCTGGTGAAGGGGAAATCCATGACGGTAGGGATCGCTCTCTGTGATCTGAAAAACATGTTCTTTTCCAATGTGATAGATGCAATGGAACCTGTGGCAAGAGAACGGGGATATGTGCTGAATATTACGCTGCATGATAATGACAAAGAACTGGAACGGGAGATTATTAAGCATCTGTTGGGATATAAGATTGACGGAATGGTGATCCACCCTTCTGTTTGTTCCGAAGAGGAGTACGAATTTTTAAAAAATCTGGATTTTCCGGTTCTGGTTGTTGGCGGAGCCCCTCTGGGAGATCTCCCTTTTGTTGGAAATGATGAGTATGAGGCGGCAAAAAGGGCGACAGAACAGATGATTCGCAGAGAATATGATATTCTGTATTTCGTTTTCCCTGATTTCGATGATCCGAAGAAGGAATTTGCCGGTCATCAGGAACGGTATCGGGGATTTGCAGAAGTGGCGAAGGCATCCGGAAAAAGGTATGAGGTGCTGGGAAATGGGAATTATATAGAAAAAGCACTGGGGGTCATCAGAGAAGCAGAGCAGGATGGAAAACGGGTTGCTTTTTTATGTTCTGGCGATTTTTATGCAGCACGGATCATGATGGCAGCATATCAAGAGCATTTAACAGCAGGAATTGATTATGGCTTGATGGGATTTGACAATGATGAACTGATGAAAATCCTTCCGGTCAGACTCTGGACAGTTGAAAATCATAAGGAAGAAATCGGAAAAAGAGCAATCAGTGAATTAATAGATCTGATCGAGCGAAAAAAAGACAGGGGAGAGAAAGTAAATATACCCTTTGAACTTGTCCGGGGAAATTCTTTGTAAAAATAGCAGGCAGAGAGGAGCAATACTGCCGAAGCTGGTGGTTCTGGAATCATAGGCCGGGTGAAAACTACGGCCATGGTTTTTGGAAAAGTGCGTACACGTGTAACCAGAAAGGAGGAAGGTATGAAAAAGAAAAAAGACAGAAAAAGAGAGAGAGCAGCAGTCTTGTTTATCCTGCCGTCAGCAATCGTTTTGACTGTTTTCATCGTGGTGCCGATTATTTATGGCTTTTATATTAGCCTGCTGAATTACAATCTTGCGATGCCGGCATCTGCAAGAAGGTTTGTGGGCTTGAAAAATTATATTACTGTTTTATCAAGCGGTGATTTCAGACAGTCCATGCTCTGGACAGCGATTTTTGTACTCATATCCGTATCCGGAACAGTGGTACTGGCAATGGCATTAGCCTTGCTTCTGAATTCTCCGAAATTGAAGGGAATATCAGGACGCCTGGCCAAAACGGTTTTTATCCTTCCGATGATGTTGTGTCCACTGGTCGTTTCAAATATCTGGTATATTATTTTTGCTCCTAATTATGGATTGATTAATTCTACTTTAAATAGGCTGGGAGCTTCTACGATCAGCTTTTTTGGAGATACCTTCTGGGCCAGACTGGCAATCCTTGTAGTAGAGTTCTGGTGGGCGACGCCTTACATTATGATCATTCTGCTTGCGGCTTTGACAACAGTTCCTAATGAGCTGACAGAAGCGGCCCAGATAGAAGGAGCAAGAAAGGATCAGATTTTTTTCAGGATAACACTTCCGTATATATCCGGTTTTGTTGTTTTGGTGTTTTCTATCCGGTTGATGGATGCGCTTCGTATGTTTGATATTTCCTTTGCATTGACAGAAGGGGGACCTCAAAAGTCTACGGAAACGATTGCATTTTATATTTATGAAACAGGCTTTAAATATTTAAAGGTGGGAGAGGCATCTGCTGCATCATTTATCCTGTTTTTGCTGATTGTCTTGGTTACTTTTCTGTTCATTAAAATTACCGGAAAAGCTGCACCTGTGGATTAGGAGGAAAATATGGTAAAGAAAAAGATTGGAAATCATATCTATAGAGTTATCGTTATCCTGCTTGCTGTTATCTTTGCCTTTCCTTTATTCTGGACATTTACCATGTCGTTTAAAGAAAGAGAGGATATTTTTACAACAACGCCGCCATTGTTGCCGACTGTATGGACGATGAGCAATTTTAGAGAAGTATTCAGTACCAGCGGAGCAGTGCAGTTTTTCAAAAACAGCTTTCTGGTTTCCATTATGACGACTGTGCTTGTAGTTGTCCTTTCGACAACCTGTGCTTTCGGTTTACAGAGAATGGCAGGAAAGAACAGCAAAAGGCTGTCAAACTCGATTTTGATGCTTCGGATGATTCCTGTGATGGTTCTGACTATTCCATTGTATTTGATTTTTCGGAAACTCGGATGGATCAATTCTCTGCCTGCACTGACCATGTGCTATGTGGCGCTTTCTCTTCCTCTGGCGATATGGCTGTGTCTGGGGTTTTATGGAGGAATACCGGAAAGTATTTATGAAGCGGCTGTGATGGACGGAGCGAACGAATTACAGCTTTTTAAAAATATTGCTTTGCCCTTAATTTCAAACAGTATTGTTGTGGTTGTACTTCAGACATTTTTCTTCGCCTGGAATGAACTGGCACTTGCGATGGTTCTGATCAATAAGACAGAAAATAGAACTATGGCGGTGGGAATCAAGTATTGGGCAGGAAATACGCTGGAAACACCATTTGCCAGAATGGCAGCAGCGGGAATGGTATGTATTATACCAACCGTTATCATTACGGTTTTTGCACAGAATTATTTGGTGAAGGGATTTGTAAACGGGGCAGTAAAAGGGTAAAAATAAAAACAAATTAAAGGAGGAAAGGGTATGAAAAAAAAGATGGTAGCAATGTTGATGTCAGGGATTCTGGCTGTAACGATGCTGGCAGGATGTGGAAACCGGAAAGGAGATGAAGAGAAGCAAGAAGAATCCTCTGCAGTGGAGACATCTGCCGCAGAAGAAAGTGAAACGCAGGTTATATCAGGGGACAACGATGCTGTAAATGCACAGGCATACGGAATTGACCTGAATTTGAATCTGGATGACGCACTTCAGGGACAGTATAAGGGACAGGAAATTACTGTATTCTGCTGTACAGGAGAGTTTTCAGAGCCTTTGCAGGAATCTATAGATGCTTTTGAGCAGCTTTCCGGCGCAAAGGTAAATCTATATGTATACAGCTTTGATGAATTAAATACCAAAATATCTCTGGCTTTTTCCGGAGATGAGGACATGGATGTGTGCTGCTTTGTGAGCGCGTATATGGAAACTTATAATAGCTTGGGACAGCTGGCAAACTTGACTGCACTATCGGAGCAGTACGGAGCAGAAAGCTATAACTGGAACGGTTTTTCTGAAGCTTTGATCGGAAGGACAAGTGATGAAAACGGTGTGTACGCTGTTCCGTATCAGATTTGTGAAATGATGGATTTTTATAGGAAGGATCTGCTGGAATCTCCGGAGGTACAGGCTCAGTATCTGGAGGCGACGGGAAAAGAGCTTACGGTACCTTCCACTCCGGAAGAACTGGCAGAGATTGCTGCATTTTTTACTCGAAGTCAGAATCCGGATTCTCCGACGGCTTATGGCTATATTGAGCAGGGGATTACAAATGCGCTTCTTTGGTCATGGATGGGAAGGCTTGGGTATTATGGAGGAGAGATGTTCGGAGAAGACTGGAATGTGGAGTTTAACAGTGAAGCCGGAGAAAAGGCGATGGAGTGGGGAAAATCCATGCTTTCCTATCAGCCGGATAACTGGAATGAACTGGGGTTTGATGAAGTAAATACACTTATGACGTCAGGAGAAGCTTTTATCTGCGAAAACTGGAGCAGTGCCTATCCGTCTCTGAATACTGGAGAAATGGAAGGGAAAATTGGATGTATGGTTACGGCGGGAAACTCTCCGGTACTTTCCGGATGGAGCCTTGGAATCAATGCTTTGTCAGAAAAGCAGGAGCTGGCATGGAAGTTTATTGAATTCTGTACTTCCGAGGATGGAGAGCTTACCAGAGTGGATAATGGCGTTGCGCCTGCCAGAGAGATCAATATGCAGCGTGTAGTGGAAGCTGGAGAAGACAGTGGATTTTATGAGGCATTGGCTGAAAGCCTGGCCTGTGAGAAAACGGTATGGGGAGATATTTGCCTTCCGTATCTGGGCTCCCAGGGGACGTCCATCATTGATACTTATACCCAGTCTGTGTATAAGGGGGAAATGGAAGTCAAAGATGGTTTAAATGCAATGCAGAACGATATTGAAGCTGCAATGTCATCTGTTCAGTAGAGAGAACGGATATAGAAAATGGAGGTGTATATGATAACGATAAAAGTATATCCTGGACATGTTCAGAATAGAATAAACAGAGGGCTGCTCGGACATTTTGTGGAGCAGTATCCAGGAAATATTCCAGGAGGAATCTATGATCCGGAAAGTGAATTCGCTGATGAAGACGGATTTCGGACCGACATTCTTGAAAAAATGAGGGAGATGGGTGTAACGCAGATTCGTTGGGCCGGAAATTTTAGTTCTGCCTATCATTGGATGGATGGGATTGGTCCTTCCGACAAGAGACCGAAAAAGCTGAATTTTGCCTGGGATGCCTTGGAAGATAACCGCCATGGAACTGCGGAGTTTATCAAATTGTGCCGTAAGGTGGGCGCGGAACCGATCATCGGTGTTAATATGGGAAGCGGGACCCCGGAAGAAGCCATGAACTGGGTTGAATATTGCAACGGAACGGAAGACACCTTTTACGCAAATCTGAGAAGAAGGGATGGGTATGAAGAGCCGTTTCGGGTGAAAAACTGGTGCTTGGGGAATGAAAGCTATGCACAGTGGCAGTTTGGTATGATGGAAGCTGAGGAATATGCAAAACAGGCAATTCACTATGCTTTTGCAATGAGACGGGCTGATCCGACGATCTTATTGACGGCTGTCGGGCTGGAAACAGATCCGGACTGGAATTATAAGGTGGCGTCGAAATTGAGTGTCAGAGCGGTACCCTATGCTCAAAATGGTGGGGACTATATGGACTATATGTCAGCCCACTATTACCCGATCGGAAATGAAAGCGCTTTTTCGGATTCGGATTATGAAACGAGAATATCAATGGGAGAGTTTTTCCATGAAAGAACCATGCTGATGCGAAGTGCAATGGAAGCTGCAGCAGATGATTCAGAATATCATGCAAAAATTGTATGGGATGAATGGAATCCGATGGGGGTACGGGATGGAAGTGAATTTACACTGGAAATGGCTTTATGGTCATCACTGATTCTGAATTCATTTATCAAAGATTCAAAATATGTGGAGCGGGCAAATTATACATTTGTGGTAGGAGGAAATGGCCCGATCCGGCCGGAGGGCGATCGGCTCCTCCTCCAGCCTGAGTTTTATCTGATGAAGTTGTATTCAGAAGTGATGGGAGACCAGTTGATTGAGAATATCAGTGATGTTCCTGCCGTTCAGGTAAAAATGCCTGTAGATTTCAGATGGCCGAAATGGGGAAGAAATAAATATAAACTGCGCGATATTCCGCTATTGGATGTGGTGGCCACCAGAGGAAAGAACGGGATTACGATCTTTGTAACCAATTTAAGCCGCGAAGAGGATCTGGATGTAGACATCAGTATACAGGAATGGGATATAAACGCGGAAAAAGCAGTGATACATACGATCTGGAACAAAGACATCCGGGCAAGAAATACACTGGATAAAATTAATGTAGAAATTCGGAGGAAAGAAGTCGAGATTACCCAAAATAAAATTTCATGTCATTTTAAATGCCATTCTATTAATGCGGTAACAGTATATATGTCTCTTTCATAAGCAAACCTTACGGGGAGCTGTCAGGAAACAGGCAGAATCAAATAGAGGCCGGTGTGACTTACGCGAGATCACGCCGGCCTCCGGCTTTTCATCATCAAAAATTACTCCGGAAAAAGAATTTAGCACTTTAAGACAAGCGGAATAAAAGGGAAGCGGCAAGATTGATAGGGATTCCCAGTTAAAAAAAGTCCGTATCAGACGGGATCATCCCCGCCCTCGCCCCGGCGTTCCAGCGCCCTGTATTGGGCCGGAGTCATACCATGGTGCTTCTTAAAGGCGCTGCAGAACACGCTTTCGCTGGAAAAGCCGGTGTTGAAGCAGATGTCCTTCACGGGAAGGCGGGTATTTTTCAGAAGGTATCTGGCGGTGGCGAGACGGGTATTGACCAGATATTCATGCGGGGTGAAGCCGGTTTCCTTTTTGAAGGTGCGGATGAAATGGTACTGGCTCAGGCCCGCCTGCCCGGCAAGCCGGGGGATGGAAATGTCCTGGGCGAAATGCTCGTTGATGAAGGTGATGGTCCGTTCCGCCATATCCGCGCAGCCGCGGGGGCCGCCGCCTTCCGGAGAAAAGAGCAGAAATTCCGTGAGGATGTCCGTCAGATAGCGGGACAGCAGCGGTTCGCGCACTACGCTGCCGCTGTAAAAAACCTTCAGGATGTCGGTCAGCCGGCGCAGAACGGGATGGGGATCGGTGAGGGAGAATACATATCCCAGTCTGGAAACAATGTTTCTATAATGGGCTCTTGCCGTGACACCGTCAAAATGGCACCACAGACATTCCCATCCGGTCTGCGTGGAATAGGCATGTCTTTTGTAGCAGTCGATCAGGATGAACTGTCCGGCCGAGGCATGAAAGCTGCGGCCCTCAAAGGTCAGCTCCATTTCTCCCTTCTGAATATACATCAGCAGAAAGCTGTCGAAGGATTCTCTGGTGAGGGAATAACCCGGCAGATAGGAAAACAGGCCGCATTGCAGCGGGTACAGGAACATTTCCTGCGCCATGCGGCTGGGTGAATAGACGAAATAATCCGATGCAGGAGCGACAAGATCTTCGCAGGATTTCATAAGGCACACCTCCGAAACATATATCTGACAAGAATCCTTACAGGAAAAACACAGGGTCTACGCTTTCATAATACCCGTGAGGAAAGAAAAATACAATAGCAAAAAATATCAATCAGACAGCAAAACACAGGAATGCTTTTGGGAAGGGGACGGGGTAGAATCCATTTTATGGAAAAGGAACTCCGTTTTCCGGGCGGCGCCGCTGATGCGGCCTGCGGGACGGACAGGTATGGACGGCCTGCGCTCAAAGAGAAAAGGGTGTTCCTGAAATGAGATTTCAAAAAGAATGGAGGAAGCCATGAACGGAGCAAAGGTGTGGGTGGAGCAGATCACGATTCCCACCTACGAAATCGGAGAGGCGGAAAAGAATCCCATTTTTCTGGACAAGCGTGTGTATCAGGGAAGCAGCGGCAAGGTGTATCCCTATCCCACAGTGGAGAAGATCAGCGAGACAAAGACGGATAAGGAGTATACGGCGGTCTGGCTGGAAAACGAGTACCTGAAGGTGATGGTGCTGCCGGAGCTGGGCGGCAGGATCCAGAGAGCCTATGACAAGACGAACGACTATGATTTTGTCTACTATAATCATGTGATCAAGCCGGCGCTGGTGGGTCTGACCGGTCCCTGGATCTCCGGCGGCATCGAGTTTAACTGGCCGCAGCATCACAGGCCCACCACCTTCCTTCCGGTGGATTATGTGACCCTGGAGAATGAGGACGGCAGCGTGTCCGTACTGCTGCATGACGTGGACCAGATGTACGGCACCAAAGGGATCGCGAAGATCAGCCTGTATCCCGGAAAGGCCTACATCGAGATCATCGGCCAGCTCTACAACCGCACCAGCATGCCGCAGACCTTCCTGTGGTGGGCGAACCCGGCGGTTCCGGTCAACGACAACACCCAGTCCATCTTCCCGCCCGACGTGCATGCGGTGATGGATCACGGCAAGAGGGACGTATCCCGGTTCCCCATCGCCACCGGCGTTTATTATAAAAAGGACTACAGCGAGGGCGTGGACATTTCCCGCTATAAAAATATTCCCGTGCCCACCTCCTATATGGCGGAGAAGTCCAAATATGATTTTGTGGGCGGCTACGATTATGGAAAAGAAGCGGGAATCCTGCATGTGGCGGATCACCACATTTCTCCCGGCAAGAAGCAGTGGACCTGGGGCTGCGGGGACTTCGGAAAGGCATGGGACCGCAACCTGACGGATGCGGACGGCCCTTACGTGGAGCTGATGACGGGCGTGTTTACGGACAATCAGCCGGATTTCACCTGGCTGAAGCCCTTTGAGGAAAAGACCTTCACCCAGTATTTCATGCCCTATAAGGCGGTGGGACAGGTGAAAAATGCGACCTCCGAGGCGGCGGTGCATCTGTCCGCGGCGGACGGCGAGGCCCATGTGATCGTTTATGCCACCAGCCTGCGGGAGAATGCCCGTGTGGTGCTCTCCGTAAATGGAAAAGCGGTGTTTGACGAAACGGTGAAGCTGTCTCCCGTGGATATTTATGAAAAGAAGATACCGGTGCCGGGACTTGCTGCCGGGGAGGAGGGACTGACGCCCGGCTGCGTGAGGGAACAGGATCTGCATGTGGCGGTTTATGCGGCGGATGGCTCCTGCCTGGTGGAATATGCGCCGGAGCCGGCAGAGATCCCGAAGCTTCCTGATCCCGCGAAGGCGGCGAAGGATCCGGAGGCCATTCAGACCAATGAGGAGCTGTATCTGACCGGCCTTCACATCGAGCAGTACCGGCATGCCACCTATCTGCCCGATCCCTACTACCTGGAAGGGCTGAAGAGAGATCCGGGCGACATCCGCATCAATAACGCCTACGGCGCGCTGTTGATGAGAAGGGGTTGTTTTGAGAAGGCGGAGCCTTATTTCCGCAGGGCGCTGGAGCGGCTGACCTTCAGAAATCCCAATCCCTACAACAGCGAGACCTATTATCTGCTGGGTCTGGATCTTCTGTATCTGGGCCGGGATGAGGAGGCTTATGACGCTTTCTATAAAGCGACCTGGAGCAACGAGCAGCAGGAGATGTCCTTCTATTATCTGGCGGCCATCGACGCGAAGGCGGCGGGAGCCGGGCTGCACGCGCCGGCAGGGGGCGGGACGCATGCTCCGGCTCCCGGAACCGCTCAGATGAGACTGCAAAGGGCCCTGTCCCACATCGAGCGCTCTCTGGTGAAGAATGCGCACAACATCAAGGCGAGAGGCCTGAAGGCATATCTTTTGAGAAAGCTTGGAAGGACGCAGGAGGCCGCCGCCTGGATTCGGGAGAATCTGGTGCTGGATCCCTTCGACTTCCTGTCCGCGAACGAGCAGATCCTGCTGGCGGAGACTGCCGGAGCGGAAGGCGCTTCCGGAAATGGGGATTTCGGAAACACGGATTTCGAAAACGTGCAGGAACTTCGTACTGCGTCAAAGCTTCGTATTGCCCTGAATGAAAAAATGCGTGATTTCGCGGACAACTACCTGATGACTGCCAGAGATTACGCGGAGTTCGGCGGCTATAAAGAGGCTGTCGGCCTGCTGAATGCCTGCACGAAGGAGCAGCCCATGCTGTACTATTACGAAGCGTATTACAGAAGCAGGCTGGGAGAGGAGGTAAGCGGACTTCTCCGGAAGGCGGAAGAGACCGCGCCGGATTACTGCTTCCCCAACAAGCCGGAGGACATCGGGGCGCTTTTGTTTGCCATCGATCACGGATGTACGGCAAAGGCTCCCTACTATCTGGGCTGCCTGTTCTATGACAAGCTGCAGTGGGAGGAATCCGTGAAGCTCTGGGAGCTTTCGGAACGGACGGATCCGGATTTTGCCACCGTGCACAGAAATCTTTCTCTGGCGTACTACAACAAGTGCCATGATCCGGAAAGTGCCAGAGAGGAGATGGAAAAGGCGTTCGCTCTGAACCCTTCCGATGTCCGCATTTTCCTGGAGCTGGATCAGCTTTACAAGAAGCTGGGCCGGACCTTTGAGCAGCGGCTGGAAAATTACGAGGCGCACCGGGAGCTGATCGAGAGCCGCGACGATCTGTATATCGAATACATCACGCTGGTGAACCTCTGCGGAGACCATGAAAAGGCGTATGAATGCATCATGGGACACCATTTCCATCCCTGGGAGGGCGGAGAAGGAAAGATCACCACGCAGTACACGCTGGCTCTTCTGGAAATGGCGAAGAAGGCGCTGAAGGAAGAACGGTTTGAGAAGGCGGAGGAGCTTCTGCGCAGAGCCCTCGTTTACCCGGAGAATCTGGGAGAAGGCAAGCTGGAAGGAACCAAGGACAACCACGTTTATTATCACCTGGGCCTTGCGCTGGAGGGACAGGGCAGAACGGAGGAAGCGAAGGAATGCTTTGAGCGCGCCACCACCGGCACGGATGAGCCTGCGGGAGCCATGTACTACAATGACCAGCCCGCGGACATGATCCTGTATCAGGGCCTTGCCTGGCTGAAGCTGGGGCATGTGAGAGAGGCCAGAGCCCGCTTCTACCGTCTGATCGATTACGGAGAGAGGCATCTGGAGGATCAGGTGAAGATCGAATACTTCGCCGTATCCCTGCCGGAGTTCCTGATCTTCGACGACGACTATACGCTCCGAAACCGCGCCCACTGCTATTACCTGATGGCCCTTGGAAACATCGGACTGGGCAAAAAGGAAAAGGCTGCAAAATTCCTGAAGGAAGCGGTTTTCATCGAGCCTTCGCATATGATGTGCAGGGTGTATGAGAAGGAATGTATGGCCGACGGGAGGTAGGAGAAGAACCTTCCCGGGCTGAAAACAGAAACGACTCGAACCGGCTATTCCCCAACAAAGGTCGGCTCCCTGGGGATGGCCGGTTTTTTATGCTGCTGCGCAAGAGAATGCGCAACGTTTGTTGCGCAAATGGGAGACAATGTTTGTGAAAAAAGCATATTTTGTAAGGAATCAGTTTGGAATACCGGTATATTGACGAAGAAAAGAGATATTTTTATAATGAATACAATATAACGCAAAAGTTGCGCAATGAAATGCGGAAGAATACCGTTGTGCGGCCGGACGGCACAGGAAAACGGAACGGACAGGGGAGGAACTGGGGAAAATGACATTGCATGAGATGGCAAAAGAGCTGGGCGTTTCCCAGAGTACCGTATCCCGCGCCTTGTCGGGAAAAGGGAGGATCGGGGAAGTAACGCGCCAGAGGATCCTGACCTATGTGAGGGAACATGAAGGCGAACGGATCCCGGAAACGGAAAGCAGGGAAGAGACAAGAAATCTGGGGGTTTCTTTTCCGGATGATATTTTTGTGAGCGGAAACCAGTATTTTTTTGAATGCCTGCTTGGAATTTATGAGGCTGCCGCCCTGCTGGATTATAATGTCCTGATCACAACCGGGACCGGACAGAATATTTCCGGGATCCGGAAATTCGTGGAACAGAGAAAGGTGGACGGGATCATCCTGACCAGAAGCCTGGAGGACGACAGGGCGCTGCGCTATCTGACAGAACAGAATTTTCCGACCGGCTTGACGGGATTATGTGATTTTGACAATGTGATCCAGGTGGACACGGACAATGAGGGGGCGGCCGAAATGCTGACCACCCTTCTGATCGGGAAGGGCTACCGGCGTTTTGCGCTGCTTCTGGACGATATGTCACATCATGTGAACCGAAGCCGGTATGACGGATTTTATAAAGCGATCATGAAAAACGGCCTGCAGAAGGATCATCAGGAGATCTATATGGGAAAATTCCGGAAGGAGCTTCTGAATTCCATTATAGATAATATCATGTCGAAAAAGGTGGAATGTGTGATCTGCGGGGATGACATCCTTACCGTAGGACTGATCTCCCAGTTTCTGGCAGAAGGGTATCGGATCCCCAGAGATATTGCGATAGCATCGCTGTATAACAGCTCGACGCTGAACAGCTTTGTCCCGACCGTGACCGCGGTGGACGTATCTGCGAGGATGGTGGGAAATATGATCGGAAAGCAGATGATCCAGTTCCTTCAGAAAAAGGAATATCAGAAAAAAACGATGATCGATTATGAAATACTGATCCGGACTTCTACCAGCAGGTAGGAGAAAAAGGGCAGAAAAACGAGCACGGAAAACGAGCATGGAAAAAGGGAGGATCACATGAACAGAAAACCTGATTTTTACAAAGGAGCCGATATTTCCTTTCTGCCGCAGTGCCTGGATGCCGGGATGCAGGTGAAGGATCTTGACGGCCTGCCGAAGGATCCGTTTGAGCTTCTGCAAAAACATGGGGTCAATGCCATTCGGCTGAGACTGTGGCATACGCCGGAGAATGTTCCGGAATCCGGGGGATACTGCGATCTTTCCCATACGATTTCCATGGCGGAGAAGATCCGGGAGTATGGGATGCAGTTTATGCTGGATTTCCATTATTCGGATTTCTGGGCCGATCCCGGCCAGCAGCGAAAGCCGAAAGCATGGGAAAATCTGGGGCCCGGGCAGCTGGAAGAGGCGGTCTTCCGGTATACGGCAGATACGCTCCGGACGATGAAAAAGAAAGGGGTGCTTCCCGATATTGTCCAGATCGGAAATGAGATCAGAAGCGGACTGCTCTTTCCGGACGGAGAGCTGCCCGACTGCGCGGGAATGGTGCGGCTGGTCAACGCCGGTATCCGCGGAGCCAGGAGCGTGGCGGGTCCTGAGGAAATGCAGATCATGATCCATCTGGATCAGGGAGGAAGATATTTTTACCTGAAGGAATGGTTTTCCAATGCCTTTGCCAGCGGACTGATGGATTTTGATCTGATCGGGCTGTCCTATTATCCGTTCTGGCATGGAACCTATGCGGATCTGAAAAGCACGATGGAACGGCTGGCGAAGGAATATGGAAAGCCGATCATGGTCGTGGAGAGTGCTTATGCATGGAGAACATGCGCAGATGGCTTCATTGATGAGGCGCAGGAAAAGCTGGCGGGCTTTCCGGCAAGCCCGCAGGGACAGAGAAAGGTGCTGGAGCTGATCAACGGCATTGTCGCTTCGGTGCCGGATAAAATGGGCCTTGGCGTGTTTTACTGGGAGCCGCTTTGCTTGCCGGTAAACGGGGTTGGAGCATGGGGGAAAAACATGGGGCTGTTGGATGAAACCGGACAGGCTTTGGAAGGGATCCGGGCATTTGAATTTGAAAGAGAAGATTATGATCCGCTCCGGTGGAAGGAGCGGTATGAACCGCTGTATGCGCAGGCCGGAAAGAAAACGGAGGACATTTTGCCGGAGGGAAGGAACCTTTTGCGGAATCCCGGCTGGGAGGAAGGGATGGATTCCTGGAAAACGGAAGGAAGCGACGGCTGTACCTCTGCTCTGTCAGACCCGGAAGAGGGACAGGAGCAGACGATCAGAACTCTTTGCGTGGAAGGAACGAAAAATTTCACCTTCAGGCTCAGCCAGCAGGTCCCGGTCACGGAACCCGGATCTTACTGCTTTCAGGCGGAAATACAGGGGACAGATACGACGGGTGTCCATGTGAGCCTGTTCGTGCAGGCGGAAACGGGAGGGACGGAGCTTATGGTCCATCCTACGGAGCATGAATTCACCGGCTTTCGGACGGAAGCGGTGAAGCTGGAGGCGGGAACGGTGACAGTGGGGATTTCGATCACCGCTTCCCCCATGTTCGCAAAGGTGCGGAGGCTTTCCTTCTTCCAAAGCCCGGTCCGGAAGTAAGGTCCCCTTTGGGAAGGAAAAGAGCTTACCCGGATCGAGATGCGGAAAAATATAGATGCGGAAAAATTTTCGGGAATCGTAAGAAGCCTGCCGCAGGCTTCTTACGATTCCTTTTTGCGTAATCCGGCGGACCCGCCAGTCTGACCGGAGAAGAGAGAAAGATATTGCGCAATATTTGCGCAACAAATGTGCAAGAAAAATAAAAAATTTATTAAAAACGCACTTAATCCACAAAAATAAATTTGCTATTATGCAAATTGACTTCATAATGAAGCAAATATATAATTATTTACAGCAAAAGGGCAATCGGAAAAATACAAAGTGCGCAAGACGCGCAACAGGAAAGGGGAGATACCATGCAAACAAAAAGGAAAAACGGGTTTCTGAAGAAGCTGCACAAATACCGGGTGTATCTTTTGATGCTCGCGCCAGCCGTGATCTATACGCTGATCTTTGCGTACTATCCCATGACCGGCGTTGTGATGGCCTTCAAGAAGTACAACTATGCGGGCGGCATCTGGGGAAGTCCCTGGAACGGGCTGGACAATTTCGCCTTCTTTTTCAAATCCGGGCAGGCCGGAATGGTCACCAGAAATACCGTTTTATATAATCTGGCCTTTATCCTGATCGGCACGTTCGTCCAGGTCGCGGTGGCGGTATTCCTGACGGAGATCAAGGGGAAAAAATTCCGGAAGGTCAGTCAGTCCATGATGTTTCTGCCTTATTTCATCTCGTGGGTTATCGTAGGCGTTATGGCGTTTAATATTTTCAGCTCGGATTACGGATTTATCAACCGGCTGATCACCATGTTCGGCGGCAAAAAGATTTCCTTTTATACGACCCCGCAGTACTGGCCGTTTATCCTGATCTTTTTCAATGTCTGGAAGGGCGTGGGGTATGGCTCGGTCATGTACCTGGCGGCGATCATGGGAATCGATACCTCCGTTTATGAGGCGGCGGCGATCGACGGAGCGAATGTGTTCCAGCGTATCTTCAAGGTGACGATCCCGATGATCATGCCGACCATGGTGATCCTGCTTCTGATGAGCGTGGGCGGAATCTTCAAGGGCAACTTTGATCTGTTCTATAACCTGGTCGGAAACAACGGGCTTCTGTACAATTATACGGACGTTATCGACACGCTGGCCATGAGAGCCCTGATTTCCAGCAATGACTTCGGAATGTCGGCGGCGATCGGTCTGTTCCAGTCCGTGCTCTGCTTCATAACCGTAACGATCGTGAACAAGCTGGTCAGCCTGTATGACAAAGATTATGCGCTGTTCTGAGGAAGGGAGAAAAAATGGCAAAGACAAATCATTTGGGAAAGGTAAAACAGGGAAAAGATGTTATCACGCTGCATGTGATCGCATATTGCTTTACCGGTCTGCTCGCGCTGCTGTGCCTGATTCCGTTTCTGATGGTCCTCGCGGGATCGTTTTCCTCGGAAGAAGCGATCACAGCCAACGGGTTTTCCATCCTGCCGCAGGATTTTTCACTGGAGGCGTACAAAACGGTCTTTAAGGAGCCCATGGTCGTGATCAGGGCCTATGCGACCACCATCTGCCTGACTGCGGTGGGAACGGTGATCGGTCTGCTGGTGCAGACCATGACGGCTTATGTGCTGTCGAGAAAGGATTTTGAGTGGAGGAACGGATTTTCCTTTTTCTTCTATTTCACGACTCTGTTCAGCGGCGGGCTGGTGCCCACTTACATTCTGTATACTCAGACGCTGAACCTGCAGGACAGCTATCTTGCGCTGCTGCTTCCTCTGATCTTTTCGGTTTATAACCTGCTCGTTATGAAAAGCTACATATCCGCGATTCCGGATTCGCTGATCGACGCGGCGAAGATCGACGGCTGCGGAGAGGTGCGGACATTGTTCCAGGTGGTGCTTCCGCTGATCAAGCCCGCGCTGGCAACGGTGGGACTGTTCATTGCTTTGGCATACTGGAACGACTGGTACAACGCCATGCTGTACATCAAATCGGAAGAACGCTATCCCCTGCAGTATTTCCTGTATCAGCAGGTGAACAACATTGAATCCTATAAAAAGCTGATCTCCAGCAATGCGGTGAGCAGCGCCGTAGTAAGTTCGCTGTCGCTGCCTACCCAGACGCTGAAGATGGCGCTGACGATCGTGGTGACGGGGCCGATCATCCTGGCCTTCCCCATCGTACAGAAGTACTTTGTACAGGGAATTACGATCGGCGCCGTAAAGGGCTGATTTTTTCAGAATATTTCCGTGAAAGCGGCAAATATACACCAATCATTTTATCTAAGGAGGGCTTTATGAAAAAAAGAATGAAGAAGCTGACGGCGCTGCTGCTCAGTGCGGCGATGGCGATCGGAATGCTGTCCGGCTGCGGTTCTTCCGGAAAAGCAGGTTCGGATTCGGCTGCGAATACGGAAGCGGCAGGAACGGAGGCGGCTGCCGGAGCAGAAGCAGGGACGGAAAGCGCCGGCACGGTAGACACTTCTGAGCATGTGGATCTGAAGATGTATCTGATCGGAGAAAGAACGCCCGATTTTGACGAGGTATATGGAAAGATCAATGAAATCCTGGAAGAAAAGCTCAACTGCTCCATCAGCGTGGACTTCCTTTCCTGGGGGGAGCATGACACCAAGTATTCCCTGCTGTTCTCCTCCGGCGAACAGTTTGACCTGATCTTTACGGCGTCGAGCTGGTGCCATTATGAGCAGACGGTGGCTCTGGGAGGCTTCTATCCGCTTACGGAAGAATTTATCCAGACCTACGCTCCCGACATCTGGGAGGTGGTGCCCGAGGTTGCCTGGGATCAGGCGAGGATCGACGGACAGATCTACATGGTTCCGAACTATTCCAACGAATTCGGCCAGGACGTTCTTGCGGTCCGCGGCGATCTGATGGAACAGTACGGGATTGATGAGATCACGAACTGGGATGAGCTGAAGGAATTCTATCTGGCCTGTGCGGAGAACGGAATGTATGCCGGTCAGGGCGGCCCCTGGTATCAGTATTTCCAGGCGCAGGGCCTTTCCACCACGGGCGGCGCTCCCAACGCCGGTGAGCTGGTCCTTTATCATGCGCAGGATCCGGAGGATCTGGACTTCTATTATCTGCTTGACTGGGACGGATTTACGGACTACTGCCATCAGGCAAAGGAGCTTGCGGACGCGGGCTGCTGGTCCAGCGATGTGCTCAATTCCAATGATGAAAGACAGACCGGCCTGCTGACGGGAAGGACCGCAGGGATGATCTGGAACATGGGAAGCTGCCTGACCTATGGAAAGCAGGCGAACGAAGAACATCCGGACTGGAATGTAACGCTGATAGATCCGGTCAAGGATATGCCCAAAAAAGTAAATCCTTATATCAACAACGGTGTTGCCATCAATATCAACAGCCAGCATAAGGAACGCGCGATGATGGTCTTAAATGAGTTCTACACCAATCCCGAGGTATACGACCTGGCCATGCTGGGAATCGAAGGAAAGCACTGGGAGGCGGTCGGAGACGATCAGTACAAGGTCATCGATGAAACGAACTACGGCGTATCCAACAACTGCAACTGGGGCTGGAACAATGCCGAGATCCAGAGAACGGAATATATTGAGAACAGAACGGCTCTGGACGATACCTATGACGCTATGCTGGAAGAATGGAACAACAACATTAAGGCAGCGCATCCTTATGACGGTTTCAATTTTGATTCCACAAAGGTGAGCACGCAGTTCGCTGCGGTGGAAGCGGCGCTTGGCAATTATTATACGCCTCTGGTCAACGGACTGGTGGATGATGTGGACGCATCCATCGAAGCGCTCCGCTCCGCTCTGGAAAGCGCGGGGATCCGTGATGTGCTGGCTGAGATGGAGAGCCAGGCTGCGGCATACGTCGGAGAATAAGTCGGCGAAAAGAAGGCGGCAGGAAAAAGCGGCAGGCCGTTACATCACAGATGTAGCGGCCTGCGCTGTGTCTGGGGGCATCGAGGCGGCCTGACAGGGGCCTTTCCGGTCCGGCCGCGGGACTGTGCCGGAAGGAACAGGCCCGTCCCGGAAGGCGGGCCTGCGGATAAAAAGCAGGAGGGAAAGCTGAAAAATGAAATATGGATATAACAGAAAATATCTGATCAGGGATGGGAAGCCCTGGTTTCCCGTGATGGGAGAATTCCACTACAGCCGGTATAACGAAAAGCTGTGGAAGGAGGAGATCCTTAAGATGAAGGCAGGCGGCGTCAATATCGTTTCCTGCTACGTCATCTGGATCCACCATGAGGAGGAAGAAGGAAAATTTGATTTCACCGGCTGCAGGGATGTGGGAAAATTTGTACGTCTGTGCGGCGAAGCCGGAATGGAAGTCTTTATGAGGCTGGGGCCCTGGGTGCACGGGGAGGTAAGAAACGGAGGCTTCCCGGACTGGCTCATGAGAAAGGGAGAAGAAGGCGTGGCCCTCAGAAGCAATGATGAGGTCTATCTGGGATATGTGGAACGCTTCTGGAAAGAGGTCTTTTCTCAGGTCAAGGGAATGATGCAGGAGGATGGAGGCCCCGTCATCGGGATCCAGATCGAAAACGAGTACGGACATGTGGGCGGACTGCGGGGAGAAGCGGGAGAAGCGCATATCCGCAGGCTGACGGAGATGGCGAAGAGCATCGGCTTTCATGCGCCGCTGTACACGGCCACGGGCTGGGGCGGCGCGTGCATCGGGGATCTTCTGCCGGTCATGGGAGGCTACTGCGAGGCGCCCTGGGATCAGAGCACGGAAGAGCTTGCGCCGAACGCCAACTACGTGTTCAGCCATATCCGGAATGATGCGCTCATCGCCTGCGACCACCATGTGGCGGACGCGCTTACGTTCCGGGAAGAGGATTTCCCCTTCCTGACCGCGGAGCTGGGCGGGGGACTTCAGGTAACCTCCCACCGCAGGCCGGTGGCGAAGGGAAGGGATCTGGGAGCCATGTCCCTGGCAAAGCTGGGAAGCGGAGTCGCCATGCTGGGGTACTATATGTATCACGGGGGAAGCAATCCGGAGGGAAAGCTTTCGACGCTGCAGGAGAGCCGGGCCACCGGGTATCTGAACGACCTTCCGGAGATCAGCTACGATTTCAACGCGCCCATCCGGCAGTACGGAACGATCTCGGACAGCTATCGGGAGCTGCGGCTGCTGGCTTATTTCCTGAACGATTTCGGAGAGGACCTGGCGGAGCTGGATGCGCAGCTCGTTCCGGATCATGTGAGGCCGGACGACCTTGCGACCCTGCGTGTCTCCTGCCGTCATGACGAGACGCATGGCTATCTGTTTTACAACAATTATCAGAGACGCTATCCCATGGCCGCCCATCAGAATGTGACGCTGAAGGGGATCTGTGAGCAGGAAGTGACCTTCCCGCCCATTGACATCGCGGACGGAGATTACGGATTTTTCCCCTACCGCATGCCCCTGGGCCGCGCGGTGCTGCACTCTGCCCTCGCTGCGCCTCTCTGCAGGCTGAAAACGGCGCAGGGGGACGTGTATGTGTTCTATGGGGATCGGGATCCTCAGTTCTGCTGGGAGACGGAAGAACAGGCGCAGATCCTGCATCTGAGCAGGCAGGAAGCCCTTCGGGCAGCCCGCGTGAGGCTGGATCAGGACTATCTGATCCTTTCCGATGATTTTGTCTGGGAAGAAAATGGAACAGTGACGGCGGTGGGAGGAGCGGATACCAGGCTTCTCTGCTACCCGGAGCCTGTCGAAAAGCAGCTTCCCGGCTTCCGGAAATGCGGAAGGGAAGGAGTCTTTACGGTCTATGAACGCCATGAGAGGCTGGAGCCGGTGCGCGCAGAATGGCGCCTGAAAAAAGAAGAGCAGGAAAAGAAGGTCTATGAGGTACAGATTCACTACCCCGGGGAAAACGGAACGCGCGCAGACGGCCGGGACGCCTTTCTGATCTTCCGGTATGCAGGAGACCGCATGAACATTTATGCCGGCGGCAGGAAGATCAACGATCATTTCTATACCGGACAGGAGGTTCCCCTGAGCCTGGGATATTTCGGTTTCCCGAAGCTTCTTGAAGTGGAGATCCTGGCCCTGCATCCGGATACGCCCGTCTTCCTGGAAACCTGGCCGGAGATGGAGAATGGCTCCGCCTGCCGGCTGGAGCAGGTTTCCGTAAAGGAAGAGGTCTTCTGAAAAAAGGCGTTGGAGCTGACCGCATCCACGGCAAAGCAGGAGGCATGGGACGCCGGGGCGGGAGGCGGTCTGGTCAGCCGCAGCTTGGTGGAAGAAGGCGGTCTGGTCAGCCGCAGCCTGGTGGAAGAAGGCGGTCTGGTCAGCTGCAGCCTGGTGGAAGAAGGCGGGCTGGATCAGATCCGCAGCCTGGCGCGGGAGTATGTGAGGCAGGCGGAGAGCGTCCGCACACCGGAAAGCCGGTAAACGGCGGGATCCTTCACAGGACATACAGATCCGCGTTCGTCACCTTTGTGCCGATCAGCTGCTTCAGCAGGCCGGGGAAGCCATCCCCGCCGTTCTCCCGGGCTTCTTCCTTCCTATTGCCGATGAAGCCTGCGTTCCGGCTTACCAGCTCCACGGCGCCCTTCTGCTGCGGGCTGCACAGAATGCAGCCGCAGCAGTCGGTGCTTATCAGCTCCAGGATGCGCTCGGCGGATACACTATTGTGAATGCGCAGCAGCCCGCAGTTCCGGATGGAAACACCGTCGGGAGAGGCGTCAAGCAGAGCGTCGTCCACGGTCAGCTTCACCGTTTCATCAAAAAGCAGGACCGCGTCGGCCGGCTTTCCTTCCGGGACCAGGGCGGAAGGAGTGATGAAACGGACTTTTTTCTGTGCAAGGGCGGATACGTCGAGCCCGCTTTCCGTGAGCCGGAGACGGGAGGCCACAAAATAATGCCTCTCCTGTCTGGCGCGCGGGGCAAACCAGGCGTCCGGCGTGAATTCGGCATCCAGAACGATGCAGTCGTCCGGATAGCATTCCGTAGAGCCGTTGACATGAAAACGGCTCAGGTACGCAGAAAGAGAAACGGGACAGAGCACGGAGCCGTTGACGGAAACGGAATAGAGGGAAGAGAGCGCTTCCTTTGCCCCCGGTCTGATCGTAAGGCTTCCGTTGATGCACAGGACCGTGTTCTCCGGCATGGCGGTGGAGCCGTTGATCTCATAGGAGCCGTTATGAGAAATGAGGTTCACGTCTCCCTCCGGCTCCAGTGTTCCATTGGCATTGCAGATGAGGGGGAGACAGCTGAGCACCTCTCTGGCATGATCGTTGACCAGGATCGTATCCGCGTTGATGATGATCTTTTCATAACCGGAAAGCGCTTCTTCCTTCACCTTTCTCGCATCGCAGACATCACAGTTCAAAACAAACATTTTTTCCCAAGCAGATCTTCCAGCATATCCTTATCCTTTCTGCCGCTTCAGAGCGGCTCTTAAATGTTTCCTTGTATCAGACAGTCTGGAGCGGACAGTGCCCGGCAGCAGATCGAAAAAGGCACCGAGCTCCTTTGAGGTATAACCTTCCGGATACCGCATGACGAACAGAACGCCTTCCTGTCCCGGCAGGCTGTTGAGAAGCTGTTCTCAGTCGGTCATGTCGTATTCTTCTGCGTCCCGGACAGCCTGAGGAAGCGTTTCTGCGACCGTTTCATACCGCTCATGGCGCTTCCGGTCCAGGAACAGATTTTTCACCGTCCGGTAGAACCAGGCTCTGCTCTGTTTTTCGGTCAGGCTCTCAAGGAGAGGAAGATGCAGTAGGGAACGAAGAAAAGCCTCCTGGACCAGATCTTCCGCCAGGACCGGATCGCCGGCCATGCGGCGGCACCAGCCCGTCAGCTCCGGACAGCAGGTCCGGTGGCATTCTTCTATGACAGAAATATTCGGATGGTCCATAGCGTAAAGTTCTTCTTTCATCTTGTCATTCTCCAGGGCTCCGGGTCTGAGAACTCCGGCCGGAATCGCGTTCCGGCATCCGGTTGTTTCGATCGCCTGTACATGTCTCTATTTTATCATACGGTATACGGAGGAGAAAGGACTGCAGCAGCCGCTCCGGAATGGTCCCTTTCCTTTTTGCCGGCTTCCGGGCGGCACCGTTCTGGTCCGAGAACGCGTATCGGAACAGGAGCGATTCGGTGCTTACACCGAGAAAGCGGATGGAAAGGAAAAAATGCTGAGAAAAAATAAGAAAAACTGAATTTTTTTGGCCGCTGTTCAGCCGGGTCTGTGCATTTGCTGCGAAGACCGCAGCAGGGCGTACATTTTTTATGAAAATGATGAGAAAAGGAGTTGCCGGGAGGTTGATTTTATTATATAATTTAGAAAAATATAAAATATTTTAAAAAAATCAAAACAAAGGCCCGGATGCGGGCCGGAGAATGCCGCCCTGCGGCGGCAGGAAAAGGAGGCCGGCACGAACTGTGTTCGTGCCAAAGAACGGCATCCGCCGTTCTTTTGTGAATGAATGCCGCCCTGCGGCGGCAGGAAAAGGAGGCCGGCACGAACGATGTTCGTGCCAAAGAACGGCATTCGCCGTTCTTTTATGAACAAATGCCGCCTTATGGCGGCAGGAAAAGAGGAAAAATGCAGGCATATTTATTCGTACATTTCAGGGAAAAGACCACTCCGGACGGGGAGCAGGTCTATTTCGGGCTCAGCCGGGACGGCTTCCACTGGGAAACGGTGAACGGCGGACGGCCGGTGCTCTGGGCCTATTACGGCGACAGAGGCGTGCGGGACTTTACCATTACAAGGAGCAGGAGGGACGGAAAATTCTATATTTTCGCCACGGATCTGAGTCTGTCCTACGGGATGCGCGGCAAGTACCACCATTCCTGGGAGGAGATCGGCAGGAACGGAAGCAAATGCCTTTCCGTCTGGGAGTCGGAGAATCTGACCGACTGGAGCGAGCAGAGGCTGGTGAAGCTGGGGGACGAGGACTTCGGCTGCCTGTGGGCTCCCGACATCCTGTACGACCGGGAAAAGGACGATTATCTGCTCCACTGGTCCTCTTCTCATAAAAGCAATGATTATGGGGACAAGGCCATCTACTATGCCAGAACGAAGGATTTCCATTCCTTCAGCGCTCCGGCAGTCCTTTACCGTAAGGAAGACTGCGGCGTGATCGATTCGGCCGCATATGAGGAGGACGGGCGCTACTATATGTTTGTAAAAAGCGAAAAGAATCCGGCGAAGATCATCCTTCTGACCGCAGAGCATGCGGATGGGCCCTACGAGCGCATGGAGACTTTTGACGAAAGCATGAAGGACGTGGAGAGCGGGTTATACGAAGCGCCCACCGCGGTGCGGCTGGAAGACGGGAGATGGTGCCTGTTCCTGGACTATTACGGCGTGCCCGGAGCGGGACAGGGCTATGTGCCATTCGTGGCGGACAGCCTGAAAAGCGGCCGTTTCGTGCGCTCGGATGAGGCGTTCCGCTTCCCGTACGGCTTCAAGCACGGGACCATCCTGACCATCACCATGGAAGAGTATGAGAGAATGAAGGCCTTTGACTGGACCCATCAGGGCTACTGGTGAGAAAATCCGGAATGAAACGAAGGGAGAAAACGAGATGAACAGCAGCAAGGAAGATTTCTGCAATACCCCCTGGATCCTTCAGAGGGCGGATCCGTATGTATACCGGCATACGGACAGAACCTATTATTTTACGGCGTCGGTGCCCGCCTATGACCGGATCATCCTGCGCCGATCACAGACCCTGACGGGGCTTGCGGACGCGGAAGAGACGACGATCTGGAAAAAGCATGAAAGCGGCCATATGGGCAATCACATCTGGGCGCCGGAGCTGCATTTTCTGGAAGGAAAATGGTACATTTACTTCGCGGCGGGAGACGCGGAGGACAAATGGGCCATCCGGCCCTACGTGCTGGAATGCGCGGATGCGGATCCGGTGACGGGCACCTGGACGGAAAAGGGAAAGATGGGCTGCGCGGAGGAGGACGAGTTTTCCTTCCGTTCCTTTTCCCTGGACGCCACGGTATTTGAAAACCACGGGGAGCATTACTATGTCTGGGCGGAAAAGGTGGGCGTCGGGAAAATGATTTCCAACCTGTACATCGCCAGAATGGAATCCCCCTGTAAGCTCGCTACGGTGCAGGTGCTTCTGACCACGCCGGACTATGACTGGGAGAGGGTGGATTTCTGGGTGAACGAGGGCCCGGCCGTCATCAAGCGCAACGGCAGGATCTTCCTCACCTATTCCGCCAGCGGGACGGGGGCCTGCTACTGCATGGGAATGCTGACTGCGGACGAGAACGCGGATCTGCTGGATCCCGCCTCCTGGAAAAAGGAACGTTATCCCGTGCTGAAAAGTGATCCGTCTCTGGGGATCTACGGACCGGGACACAATTCCTTCACCGTGGACGAGGAAGGAAACGACATCTGCGTTTACCATGCCAGACAGGAGGCGGTGATCGAGGGAGATCCTCTGTACAATCCCAACCGCCATGCCATGCTGATGAAGCTGGAATGGGAGGAAGACGGAAGGCCCGTTTTCCGGTATCGCTGAAAGGTGAAAATGTCCGGTCAGCTCCGGATAAAGGAATACAGGTAAGGGCCGCGCAGAAAGCGGCCGGAAAGGAAGAGAGAAAATGGCAAAGCTCTACATCAACGAAAAAAACAGAAAAGGAAGGATCAATCCCGAAATCTACGGTCACTTCAGCGAGCATCTGGGAAGATGTATCTATGAGGGCCTGTATGTGGGAGAAAACTCCGACATCCCCAATGAAAACGGCATGAGAAAGGACGTGGTGGAGGCGCTGCGGGAAATGCAGATCCCGGTTCTGCGCTGGCCGGGCGGCTGCTTCGCGGACGAATATCACTGGATGGACGGCATCGGCCCGAAGGAAAACAGAAAGAAGATGATCAATACCCACTGGGGCGGCGTGGTGGAAGACAACAGCTTCGGAACCCACGAGTTTTTTGAGCTGTGCCGTCAGCTGGGCTGCAAGGCTTATGTGAACGGCAACGTGGGAAGCGGGACCGTGCAGGAAATGTCCGAATGGGTGGAGTATATCACCTTTGACGGCGTTTCTCCCATGGCGGATCTGAGAAAGGAAAACGGCCATGAGGCGCCCTGGAAGCTGGACTACTTCGGCGTGGGAAATGAGAACTGGGGCTGCGGCGGCAATATGAGACCTCAGTACTATGCCGATCTTTACAGAAGATACCAGACCTATGTGAGACAGTACAACAAGGACGCGCACGTTTCCAAGATCTGCTGCGGCGCGAACGTGGCGGATTATGAGTGGACGGAGGAGGTATTAAAGACCTGCTCTCCCGATCCGGCCAGATTCATGGACGGCCTCTCTCTTCATTACTATGTGCATCCCGACGGCTGGGACAAAAAGGGAAGTGCCACCGTCTTTACCGAGACCGACTGGTACAAGACCCTGGTGAAGGCTCTGTACATGGACGAGCTGGTGACCAGGCATGGTGCGATCATGGATCAGTACGATCCGGAGAAAAAGATCGGCATGATCGTGGATGAATGGGGCGACTGGTTCGATGTGGAGCCCGGCACCAATCCCGGCTTCCTCTATCAGCAGAACACCATGCGCGACGCTCTGGTAGCGGGTGTGACCCTGAACATTTTCAACAAGCACTGTGACCGGGTGAAGATGGCCTGCATCGCCCAGATGGTAAACGTTCTGCAGTCCGTGATCCTGACCGAGGGGCCGAAGATGGTAAAGACGCCCACCTACCATGTGTTCCACATGTATAAGTGCCACCAGGGCGCGCAGCTTCTGGACAGCTTCCTGGACGGAAATGTCCGGACCGGAGAAGGAGAGTACCAGGTGCCCGCTCTGCAGGAATCCGTATCCGTATCGGAGGACGGCACGGTGAACGTGACGCTGGCCAACCTTTCCGTTTCCGAAGCGCAGGAGGTGGAGCTGGAATTCGCCGCTCTTTCTCCTCAGAAGGTGAGCGCTTCCATCGTTACCCAGAGCATGAACGCTTACAATACGTTTGATGATCCGGAAAAGGTAAAGGAAGAGGCGTTCACGGCATATACGATCACGGAGAAGGGCGTGAAGCTTTCCGTTCCTGCCTGCAGCGTGCTGCTGCTGCGCATTGCTTGAGCGGTTTGAAAAAAAGAATGGAAGAACAGGAAAAAAAGAGGCAGGAAGCCGGCAGGCCATCTGCCGCGCGCTCCGGAGAAGGCCCGGAGCGCGTAAGAGCCTGCCGCCGCTGCCTCCTGTATGAAATGAGCGAAAGCGCGGATTATCAGAATCTGTACGCTTATATCGAAGGACTGGAGGAAGAGATCCGCGCTCCTGAGCCCCTTTATCAGAGCAGGCTCAACCGCTGCCGGGAATGCAGCCTGCTGCTTTCCGGCATGTGCCGGGCTTGCGGCTGTTTCGTGGAGCTTCGGGCGGCCATCGCCGCAAACCGCTGCCCCTATGACAACTGGTAAACCCAAACAGGCGGACGGAAGGAAGCCTTACGGCATGACAACGCTGCCAGAGCATTATGATCGGAGGAAGGAATGATCCATATCAAATCACCGGAAGAAGGGGCGGCGCTGTTTAAGGCGCTGGGCTCGGATGTCCGCATTGCGATCGTTCAGGCGCTTCTGGAGGAACCGGACATGAGCATGAACGAGCTGGCGGGAAAGCTGAACATCACCGCCGGAGCGCTGACGGGCCATGTGAAGAAGCTGGAGGAATGCGGCATCCTGAGAGTGAGTACGGAGGGAGCCGGGCACGGCAATGTAAAGCGCTGCTGTGTGGCGCCGGAGAAGATTCTCATCGAGCTTCAGCCGAAAAGCAGAAAAAAAAATACCTGGCAGGTCTCTCTGAAGGTGGGGCAGTTCTCGGAGTGCGAGGTCTGGCCCACCTGCGGCATGGCGTCGAAGGACGCCCTGATCGGAGAGCTGGATGACGTGCGCTATTTTTCCCATCCCGACCGCTTCGGGGCGGACATCCTTTGGATCGGGCGGGGCTATGTGGAATATACGGTGCCCTGCTTCATCCCGCCGGGCAGCAGGATCGACTGCATCACCGTGTCTGCGGAGATCTCCAGCGAAGCGCCTGGGGTGAACGAAGTCTGGCCCTCCGACATCAGCTTCTCCATAAACGGCGTTCTTCTGGGAAAATGGACCTCGCCCGGGGACTTCGGAAACCGGCGGGGGCGCCTCAATCCGGAATGGTGGCATGACAGCCTGAATCAGTACGGCTTTCTGAAAATGCTGACGGTGAGCAAAGAGGGAACCTTCATCGACGGAAGGAAGCTTTCCGACGTGACGCCGGAGGAGCTTTCCCCGGATGTGCACAAGGGGTTGCGTCTGCGTTTTTCCGTGGACAGCGACTCTGAGCATGTGGGCGGAATGACCCTGTTCGGACGCTCCTTCGGCAATTATGAAAAGGACATCGAGGTGCGGATGGACTACAGCCAGGCGGCTGAAAACGGCTGAGTGCGGAGGCGTCGCCTGTTTATGCTTTTTTTATCAATTTTTCATAAAGCCTTTTCTTGTAATAGGGCGTGCTCTGGGGTATGATACCGTTAGAAAGGACCAAGGAGCATACCGATGACGAGAGCGGAATTTCTGGAAAGCCTGCGGCGCGCGCTGAACGGAAACATGTCGGCAGCGGCGGTGGAGGACAATATCCAATTTTACAGCAGTTATTTTTCGAGCCAGACGGCCCGGGGAAGAAGCGAGGCGGACGTGCTGAACGAACTGGGTGATCCCCGGATCCTGGCGCGGACGCTGATCGACGCGGCGGAACGGGCGGGAGATGCCCGTGCGCATGAGGCGAACGAGACGCAGTACCGGACATCCAATACGAGGACGGAATACGCCTCCGGAAGCGCATACAGAAGGGCCGGCGATGGACAGGGCCGGAGCGCGGCAGGGCAGAGCGCGGCCTGGAACGGTCAGAGCCGGCCGGGCGCGGACCGTGCTTTTCGCGGAAGCTTTTCCGGGGATCCCCGAACACAGGAGGGCGGACGGGAGCACAGAGTATTCCGTATTCCCGGCTGGCTTCTTCTCGTCATCATCCTTCTGATCCTGTTCGTGGTCATCAGTGCGGTGAGCTCTCTGGTATGGATGCTCCTGCCCTATGTGATTCCTGTGATCCTGGTGGTCTACATCGTCAAGCTGATCGGGAAAAAATAGCGGTCAGGCGAATAAAAAAGAGAAAAGCCCACATACTACTCCTGTAACCGGGACGAGGGCCTCCGGAGGACGGACGCAGGATCCGTTCCCGGGAAGGCCGGGCCGGCGGACATCCGTCCGGCCGCTGCCGCGGAAAAGAAACAGGAGGATTGAACGTATGTCAAAGAACGATTACAGCCAGAACAAGAGTCAGGGCAGCCAGAACAACAGTCAGAATAACAGCCAGAGCTGCGACAGACAGAGCCAGAAGAACAAAACGGAAAACAGCAGTCAGAACAAGAGCAAAAACAGCTCTTCCGACTGCCATAAGAACAGCTACTGAGGCCTTTGGCCCGGACAGAGGAAAGCGCCGCCCCGCATGGGACGGCGTTTCTGTGTGCCCGGCACGTAAGAAAAGCGTTCCGGCCTGAATCCGGCCCGTCCATCGCCGAAGGCGATCTGGAATGACGGGCCGGGTTCCTGTTCGCTGGCTTGCCAGTAACAGGAACTGCCCGGCAGCCGCCGGACAGCGAAATTTTCGGTAGTTATTGACGCGGAAGTAAAAACCACGTAAGATAAGGGTATGAAAAAATATGAACTGATCGCCCCCTGCCATTTCGGGCTGGAGGCCGTATTAAAAAGAGAGATCACGGATCTCGGCTATGATGTCATAAAGGTGGAAGACGGGCGGCTTACCTTTTTCGGGGATGAAGAGGCGGTAAGCCGCGCAAATGTGTTTCTGCGCAGCGCGGAGCGGATTCTGATCCAGGTTGGAGCCTTTCATGCGGAAACCTTTGAGGAGCTGTTCCAGGGAACCCTGGATCTGCCCTGGGAGGAATACATACCGAAGGACGGAAGATTCTGGGTGGCCAAGGCTGCCAGCGTGAAGAGCAGACTGTTCAGTCCCTCCGACATCCAGTCCATCATGAAAAAGGCAATGGTGGAGCGCTTAAAAAAGACCTATCATACGAACTGGTTTGAGGAGAGCGGCGAGAGCTTTCCGCTGCGTGTTTTTCTGAAAAACGATGAGGTGACCGTGGGCCTTGATACCACGGGGGAATCCCTGCACAAAAGAGGCTACCGGAAGCTGACGGCGAAGGCGCCCATCGCGGAGAATCTGGCCGCGGCGCTGATCATGCTCACCCCATGGAGGGGGGACCGGATCCTGGTGGACCCCTTCTGCGGCAGCGGAACGATCCCCATTGAGGCCGCCATGATGGCGGTCAATATGGCGCCCGGCATGAACCGGAATTTTACCGCTTCTTCCTGGCAGCACGTGGTGGAAAAGCGCTGCTGGTACGACGCGGTGGACGAGGCCGCGGAGCTGATCGACATGAGCGCTGATACCGACATCCAGGGCTATGACATCGACGACAAAATGGTCATGATCGCCAGGGAAAACGCGAAGCTGGCGGGGGTGGAGGGAAAGATCCACTTCCAGAGGCGTCCCCTGTCCCAGCTGAGTCATCCGAAAAAGTACGGTTTTATCATCACCAATCCGCCTTATGGGGAACGTCTGGAGGAGAAGACGGCGCTTCCTGCCCTGTACCGGGAGCTGGGAGAACGTTTCGCGGCGCTGGACAGCTGGTCCATGTACCTGATCACCGCATATGAAAACGCCCAGCAGGACATCGGCCGGAAGGCAGATAAGAACCGCAAGATCTACAACGGCATGATGAAAACCCGGTTTTATCAGTATGCGGGGCCGAAGCCACCGAAAAGATCCCGTACGGGCGAAGGCGGCGCTGCGGGAAGAACGGAGAAAGGCTGAAGGCCGGCTGTTTCCGGCAGCAGGAAACAGTCCGGCAGGGAGGAAAAGATGAGCAGGAGAATCCTATTTGCGACAGGAAACGAGGGAAAGATGAAGGAGGTCCGCATGATCCTGGAGGATCTGGAAATCCCGGTGCTTTCCATGAAGGAAGCAGGGTTGGATCCGGATATTGTGGAAGACGGGAGCAGCTTTGAGGAAAACGCCCTGATTAAGGCGAGGGCTGTCGCCGCCTGCGCCGGACCGCAGGACATCGTATTGGCAGACGATTCCGGACTTGAGATCGATTATCTGAATCAGGAGCCGGGGATCTACTCCGCCCGTTATATGGGAGAGGACACCTCCTACCGGATCAAGAATGCGAACCTGATCGAAAGGCTTTCCGGTGTTCCGAAGGAGCAGCGGACCGCCCGCTTTGTCTGCGCCATCGCCGCTGTGCTTCCGGAGGAAGAAAACGGAGCAGGGGAAAAAGAACGGGAATTCGTGTGCCGGGGAACCATCGAGGGCTATATCGGCTGGGAGGAAAGAGGGAGCAACGGCTTTGGATATGATCCCATTTTTTATGTGGATGAATACGGCTGTTCCACAGCGGAGCTTCCCAGTGAGACGAAGAACCGGATCAGCCACAGAGGGAAGGCTCTGCGCCTGTGCAAAGAGCGCCTGAAGGAGCTCCTGTAGGCCTATGGATATGCGTTCGCTTTTTGTTTTCCCGCGGCGGCCCGGACGGCCCGTGCGGGAATCCGCCAAGGAAGGACAGGGGAGACAGATGAGAATCCTGATTATCAGCGATACCCACAGAAGAGATGAGAATTTCCTGAAAGTGATAGAGCGCATCAAGCCCATTGACATGCTGATTCACTGCGGCGATCTGGAGGAAAACGAGGCTGTTTTCCTGGAAAAGGCGGGCTGCCCGGCGCAGATCATTGCCGGAAACAACGATTTTTTTTCCAGCCTTCCCAGAGAGCGGGAATTCAACATCGGAAAATACCGGGTCTGGCTCACGCATGGACACAATTACTATGTTTCCATGGGAGATACGATCTTGAAAGAGGAGGCCATCCTGCGCGGGGTGGACATCGTGATGTTCGGGCATACGCACAGGCCGGTGATCGAGATCGGAAAAACGCTGACTGCCGTCAATCCCGGAAGTCTGTCCTTCCCCCGTCAGGAGGGGAGAAGGCCCTCCTATATCCTGATGGAACTGGACAAAAACGGAGAGGCGCACTATCATTTGAATTTTCTGTAAATATTTTTAGAAAAAAAGTTGACAACGCGGCAGCCGTATTATATAATAATTCCTGCGTCACGGCTAAGGGTGAGCAGAAAACGGGGTGTGGCTCAGCTTGGCTAGAGCGCCTGGTTTGGGACCAGGAGGTCGCAGGTTCGAATCCTGTCACCCCGATTTCCTTTTTCCTGCGGGTGTAGTTCAATGGTAGAACACCAGCCTTCCAAGCTGGATACGTGGGTTCGATTCCCATCACCCGCTTGCGGTAAGCCGGAGCTGTTCAGGCATCGGATTTCCCGCACAGACAGGCCATTCCGTAAGGAACAGGCGGTCCGGGCATTAGTCATAAGCCCTGCTGCATTATTGTTTGGTGTTTCCCTTTATTGTGTGTCCGTAGCTCAGCTGGATAGAGCAACGGCCTTCTAAGCCGTGGGTCGGGGGTTCGAATCCCTTCGGGCACATTGCGGCAAGGGAACTGCCGCAGCCGTATGGTGGGTATAGCGCAGTTGGTTAGCGCGCCAGATTGTGGCTCTGGAGGCCCAGGGTTCGAATCCCTGTATCCACCTTTTTGGGCTATCGCCAAGCGGTAAGGCA
>DWWH01000062.1 GCA_019119815.1 Candidatus Eisenbergiella intestinipullorum
AAGCCTGATGGCTTATTTTTCAATCGGCAGTTTTGCGCCGAAGCACAAAACTGCTGTGATCGCAGAGGAGAAATCACATGCGTGATTTCTCCTCGCGGCCTCAGCGTAGAACGCTTCGGCATGGAGGTAAACATGAAACAGAACATTATCATAGGAACCCACATGTCAATCGCACAGGGGTTGGAAAAAACGGCGGAGAACGTGGTGAAGATGGAAGCGGATACCATGCAGATTTTCAGCCGCAATCCCAGAGGCTCCAATTTCAGGACGCCGGAGGAAAAGGAGGTCGCGGGCTTCCAGCGCATCCGGCGGGAGCATGGCTTCGGCCCCATTCTGGCTCATGCGCCCTATACCATGAATCTGGCAAGCGATACGGAGAAGGTCTATGAGTTCGCCTGCACGGTGATCCGGGAGGACGTGGCGCGGATGGACGCGCTGGGCATTGAAAATCTGGTTTTTCATCCGGGAAGCCACACCGGCATCGGGGTGGAAAAGGGGATTGAAAATATCATTGCCGGGCTGGATCAGGCCATCACGGGAGAGGAAAATATCACGGTGCTTCTGGAAACCATGAGCGGCAAAGGGACGGAGATCGGAGACCGGTTCGAGCAGCTTAAGGCCATACGGGACGGCGTGAAGCATCCGGAACGGATCGGCATCTGCCTGGATACCTGCCACGTATTCGCCGCCGGATATGACATCGTAAACGACCTGGACGGCGTGCTGGAGGAGTTCGACCGCATCCTGGGCCTTCCTCTGCTGCGGGCGGTGCATCTAAACGACAGCCAGATGCCATTCGGTTCGCATAAGGACAGGCATGCGGCCATCGGAGAAGGCCTGATCGGCTGGGAGGCGCTTGTAAACGTGCTGCGCCACCCGGCGCTGAAAAACCTGCCCTTTTATCTGGAGACGCCCTTTGACGACGCGGGACATAAGGAGGAGATCCGCAGGATACGGAGCGGACTGTAATGAAAAATCCGATCGGAAGAAGGAGATTCAGCCATCCATATACCCTCCCTTCATCGGCGATACTGCCAGGGAGGCGAACTGCTTCAGCACCCCTTTTTCATACCGGCTCTCCGGCGGCGTCCAGGCCGCTTTCCGCTGCCGCAGAACCTCTTCAATCTGCGCTTTTTCCATCCGCTGCCCTTTCACGCCGATGAGACGGAGAACACGTTTTTCAATATCCAGCTCGATCAGATCCCCTTCTTCCACCAGAGCGATGGGACCTCCTTCCGCCGCTTCCGGGGAAATATGTCCCACCGCGGGGCCTTTGGACGCGCCGGAGAAGCGCCCGTCCGTCAGCAGGGCGATGGTGGAAGCAAGGAGCGGATCGGAAGCGATGGCCTCTGTGGTATAAAACATTTCCGGCATGCCGCTTCCCTTCGGTCCCTCGTACCGGATGATGACCGCATCGCCGGGCCGGATCCTGTGGGTGAGCACCGCGTTCAGAGCGTCCTCCTCACAGTCGAAGGGCCGGGCGGTGAGCACGGCGGAAAACATTTCCTTCGGTACCACTGTGTGCTTGACCACCGCGCCGTCCGGGGCCAAGTTGCCCTTCAGCACCGCCACGCTTCCGTTTGTGCCGAAGGGATGGTCGAAGGGCCGGATCACATCCTCTTTTTTCAGGCTGTAACCGGCAAGGCGTTTCTGCCGCTCTTCATAGAAACCGTTCTTTTTCAGCTCCTCCAGATTTTCTCCCAGGGTCTTTCCCGTTACGGTCATCACATCCAGATGCAGCATGCTGCGGATTTCCTCCATCACCGCCGGAACGCCGCCCGCATAGGAGAAGAACTGAGCGGGCCACTTCCCGGCGGGACGGATGTTGAGCAGATAGTGCGCGCCCCGGTGAAGCCGGTCAAAGCTGTCCGCGTCCAGCCGGATGCCGAATTCATGCGCGATGGCGGGAAGGTGCAGGAGCGAGTTGGTGGAGCCGGAGATCGCCGCGTGTACCATCACCGCATTTTCAAAGGACTGCTTTGTGACAATATCGGATGGCCGAAGCCCCATCCGTGCCAGCCGGACCGCCTGTCTGCCCGCTGCGACGGCGGCTTTTCGCAGGACGTTTTCCGCGGCGGGCAGGAGGGCCGTTCCGGGAAGGGCCAGTCCCAGCGCTTCCGCCATGATCTGCATGGTGGAGGCGGTCCCCATGAAGGAACAGGAGCCGCAGGAGGGGCAGGCGTGGGTCTGATAAAAATGAAACTGTTCCTCACTGATCTCACCGCGCTCATACATGGCGCTGTATGCGCCGATCTGCTCCAGGGTCAGCAGGTCCGGCCCCGCGTTCATGACGCCCCCCGGCAGGACGACGCAGGGAATATTGATCCGCCCCGCCGCCATCAGATGCGCCGGCATGCTTTTATCGCAGCCCGCGAGATAAACCGCCCCGTCGAAGGGCGTGGCGCAGGCGTGAATCTCGATCATGTTCGCCATCATGTCCCGGGAAGGCAGGGAATAATTCATCCCGTCATGGCCCTGCGCCTCCCCGTCGCAGATGTCCGTGCAGAAATATCTTGCCCCGTATCCCCCTTCCTGTGCTGCCCCTTCTTTGGCCTTTTCCGCCAGCTCCAGAAGATGGACGCTGCCCGGATGGCTGTCCCCGAAGGAGCTTTCGATGAGAATCTGCGGCTTTGCCAGATCCTCCGTTTTCCATCCCGTTCCCAGCCGGAGCGGATCCAGCTCCGGCGCCTGTTTTCTTAATTCCTGACTTCTCATATTTCCCCTTTTCCGCGGCCGGCTGCCGCATTTATCATGTTCGGGAAAGAAAACCGGCAGAGCCGTCCTTTCCCTTCCCTCCCCGGATTCCTGAAAGCTCCTGAAAGAGCTTCTGTTTCTGGCCCGTTCCTTCGCAGGCAGGATACTGAAAAAATTATAGGACGGAAGCAGGAAGGATTCAACAGGAAAGTACGGAACATCCGGGACAAAGGCGGGAAAGGTGTTCCTGTTCGCTGGCTTGCCAGTGAACAGGAGTGAAAACATCCCCACAGGGATGCCGAAGGCGGAACGGACAAACGTATGGGAGAAACTATTGTCGGATGTGGCACCGGACAGGGGGATGTGCTATACTTTTGCAGGATACCGGCTGCGGGGATGAGGGGCATGCCGGACCATACGGAATGACAGGAGAAGAAGGAGTGGAATATGCAGGAAAAAGTCATTATTTATGATAGCCTGCCTGAAGAAGCCATTCGGATCAGAGAAGAGGTTTTTATGCAGGAGCAGGGGTTTCAGGAGGAATTTGATGAAATCGACGGGATTGCCGCCCATCTGGTTTTGTACTGCGGAGGCTCTCCGGCGGCGGTCTGCCGTTTCTATCAGGACCGGGTGGAGGATGGCTGGCTGATCGGGAGACTTGCGGTCAGAAAGCCATACCGGGGAAAGGGAATCGGCGCCGTCCTGCTTTCGGAAGCCGAGAAGGAAATCGAAAGACGCGGAGGCAGGGCGGCCGTCCTGCATGCGCAGAGACAGGCGCAGCCCTTTTATGAAAAGCAGGGCTATGCCGCATATGGAGAAACGGATTTTGACGAGGGCTGTCCTCATGTGTGGATGAAAAAAAGCCTTCATTCCTGAAAAGCCTTCATTCCTGACCGCTTCTGCCGGAAAGCCTGCGGTATCTGGCCGGAGACAGGCCGGTCCGTTCCCGAAAGGTTTTAATGAAATAGCTCTGATCCTGAAATCCGCATTCCGTACAGATCTCCAGAAGCGGCAGGGAGGTTTCCAGAAGCAGCTGTCTTGCCTTTCGGATCCGCAGGTCAATGATATACTGGACCGGAGAGATCCCGATGGTGCGCTGAAAGCAGCGCAGGCATTCCCGGCGGCTCAGAAAGGCGCTGTCAGCGATCTGCTGCAGCGAAAGCGGTTCGGTAAAATGCTCCTGGACATAGGAAAGCATATGTCGGATGCGGTCCGCGTCGGCCTGATGAAGTCTGTTTCCGTCTTTGATGTCAGTCGCTTTCGGCATATTCTGAAAAAGAAGCAGGAGAGCCTCCGAAAGCGCGGAACGGACATGGAATTCATATCCGAAGGGCTGTTCGGACAGCAGGGAAAAGGCCTTCCGGAACAGCGTAAGGAAGGAAGCCTGCCAGGGAGTCTCCGGAGTCAGGAGCACATGGGAAAAAGCCGGAGCCAGAAGGAGCGGCTTCAGATAGCTTTCCCAGTAAACGCTGTCCTGGGAACCATAGATCAGGGAAGGCCTGACAAGGAGATTGGGCATCAGAGACAGTTCCCCGTCCGTGCCGCAGTAGGCATGAGGCACCCGTCTGTTGAAAAAGATCCCTTCTCCCGGATGGAGAAAAACGGGCCGGGCGCGGATAAAAACCGCGACGGTTCCGCGGGTGACCCAGGCAGCCTCCAGTTCCTCGTGCCAGTGCCATGGACAGGAATCCTCCGCGCTCTGATACCGGTCCAGATATGCTGCGCAGGGGAAAGAAGGCGCGCCATGCTGTACGGCCTCCTGCTCCACCTCATGGAAAAAACCGGTTTTTTCCGCGGAGATCTCATGACCCTTCATATCCTTCATATCTTTCTCCCTTTCCTCTCCGATTTGGGCGTTATTATTATATTATAGGCCTCTTTTCTGATGGAATCAACGGGGGCGGTCTGATATAACAGGAAGCTGGAAACACGGAAAAGCACGAAGGAAACGGAGGATAACAGGCTATGGCCACATTGCTTTTGCTGATCATTTATATTGCCTTTATCGGGCTGGGCGTTCCGGATTCGCTGTTCGGGGCTGCCTGGCCTGCCATCTATACGGAGTTCGGGATCCCGGTTTCCCGCGGAAGCCTGATCACCATGCTGATTTCCGGCGGAACTATCCTGTCCAGCCTGCTGTCGGCAGAGCTGATCCGCCGTTTTGGAACCGGAAGGATTACCGCTTTTTCCACCTCTCTGACCGCTGCGGCGCTGTTTGGCTTTTCGTGCTCCGGAAACCTGCTTCTGCTGTGTCTGTTTGCGGTACCGCTGGGGCTGGGCGCCGGAGCCATTGATACCGCGCTGAACAATTATGTTGCGCTGCACTACCGGGCGTCCCATATGAATTTCCTGCACTGCTTTTACGGAATCGGAGTTTCTCTGAGCCCTCTGCTGATGTCTCTGGCCCTGTCGGAAGGCAGCTGGCGGAGCGGTTACCGGACGGCGTTCCGGCTGCAGGCGGGAATTGCCCTCCTTACCATCCTGACGCTTCCGTTCTGGAAGAAGGTATCCGCGGCTTCCGGACAGGAAGAAGAGGCGGCGGAGGCGGTGGGCTTTTTCAGGCTGCTGAAGGATTCCAGGGTGCGTATGGCCTGCCTGGTGTTCGTAGGCTCCTGCGGGCTGGAATATACCTGCGGCAACTGGGGAAGCACCTTTCTGGTCACATCAAAAGGGCTGGAAGCGGATGCGGGAGCCGGGATGATTACCCTGTATTATGTGGGGATCGCCGCCGGACGTTTCCTTTCCGGCATTCTCTCCTTCCGGCTGGGAAGCCGGAGGCTGGTGCTGATGGGACAGGCCGTTGTCCTTGCGGCGCTCCTTCTTCTCTGCCTGCCGGGGCTGGCTCTGCCCGGACTGGGACTTTTTCTGGTTGGCCTTGGAAACGGCCCGGTCTTTCCGAACATGCTGCATCTGACTCCGCGTATCTTCGGAAAGGAGCTTTCCCAATCGGTGATGGGAGTGCAGATGGCAGCCTCCTATGTGGGCATTCTTCTGGCTCCGGCTCTGTTCGGCGTGATCGCCCAGGAAATGGGGGCGGCCCTTTTTCCGGGGTGGCTGTTCTTTCTGTATCTGCTTATGATGGCAGGCAGCTGTTTTACTGTTTTAAAACGAAAAAAGAAGTGATATAATAAGGCAGATTTGCCATATAAAGGAGAAATCGTCATGTTCAAAGCGATACGAAACAATTATCAGCATACCGTTTATGCCTGCTTTGCCGGATATGTGGTGCAGGCCATTGTCAACAATTTCGCCCCGCTTTTATTTGTGACGCTGGGCGCGCAGTACGGGATCAGCATGAATCAGATTTCCGTGATCATTTCCGTCAATTTCGGCGTACAGCTGGCGGTGGATCTTCTGTCCCCTCTGTTCATTGACCGGATCGGATATAAGGCGAGCGCGGTTCTGGCACATCTGTTTTCCGCGGCCGGCCTGCTTCTGTTCGCTTTTCTGCCGGAGCTGCTGGCCAATCCCTTTGCCGGCCTTCTTTCCGCCGTTATGATCTATGCCATAGGCGGCGGGCTGCTGGAGGTGCTTATCAGCCCCATTGTAGAGGCCTGCCCTACGAAGCGTAAGGAAGCGGCCATGAGCCTTCTGCATTCCTTTTACTGCTGGGGGCATGCGGGAGTGGTGGTGGTTTCCACCCTGTTTTTTGCCTTTGCGGGAGTGGAGCACTGGCAGATCATGGCCTGTCTGTGGGCGCTGGTGCCGATACTGAACCTGCTTTATTTCTGCCTGGTGCCGGTTCCATTTCTGGAGGCGTCCGGGGAGGAGAGCAGAGGAAGCGGCCTTTTGAAAAACGGTCTGTTCTGGCTGATGGTCCTTCTGATGCTCTGCGCGGGAGCCTGCGAGCAGGCGGTGAGCCAGTGGGCCTCCACTTTTGCGGAGAAAGGGCTTGGCGTGACCAAAACGGTGGGAGATCTGGCCGGTCCGCTGTCCTTTGCCGTA
Organism: Candidatus Eisenbergiella intestinipullorum; assembly: GCA_019119815.1. Classification (GTDB taxonomy): domain Bacteria; phylum Bacillota; class Clostridia; order Lachnospirales; family Lachnospiraceae; genus Eisenbergiella; species Eisenbergiella intestinipullorum. Next base: position 6,640 of record DWWH01000062.1, read on the forward strand.
TTGATGGGAACGGGAAGGGTGATTTACGCGAAATGCAGCGACCGGGTGGAGATCACCAGATATATGACCGCCAGCGGAATTCTCTGCCTGATCGCCTACCTGCTGATTTCCCTTTCCCCGGTTCCGGCTCTTGGCCTGATCGGCTGCGGCCTGTGCGGATTTTCCGTAGGCGTGCTCTGGCCCGGAACCTTCAGCCTTGCCGCGAAGAGAATTAAAGGCGGAACGACCATGTTCGCCTGGTTTGCCCTTGCCGGTGATCTGGGATGCATGAGCGGTCCCGGACTGGTGGGCTGGGCTGCCGGACGGGCCGGGGACAACCTGCAGACGGGAATCCTCACGGCCGTTATCTTTCCGGTGCTTCTGCTCATCGGACTTACGATTGCAAGAAGAACGGAGAAAAAGAAACGGACCGCATGAAGCGGTCCGGTACAGACGGTGTGTATGGATGAACGTCCATGCGCACCTCTTTTTTTATTTGAAAATATGAATCACTCCTCTGTCGTTCAGATTTTTCAGAAGCGACAGCGTGATCGGGAAACCGAACAGCCCGATGATGCCGAACAGCTGGAGCCCCGCCAGCATGCTTGCCAGCGTCACCACCGGATGCAGGCCCACCTGATGGCCCACGATCTTGGGCTCGATGATGTTGCGGATCACCGTGATGACCAGATACAGAACCAGCAGCCCGATGCCGCGGAAGAGATCGCCCGTGACCAGAGAAAGGATCGCCCAGGGAATCATGATGCCTCCGGTGCCGAGCACGGGAAGAATATCAAAAATGGCGATGCAGGCCGCGATCAGCAGGGCATTCGGCACCCGCAGCAGCGTCAGGCCGATGGAAATCTCGCTGAAGGTGATGAACAGGATCAGCGCGTAGGAAAGGATGCATTTGATCAGCGTGCCGCAGACATATGCCCGGATCTCGGAAACGGCCCTGCGGCCGCCCTCCGGAAGCTGCCGCAGAAGAAATTCCGTGATCTTCGGATAATCGATGGTCATGAAAAAGGTCACGATGATGGTGATGACCAGATTCAAGAACGTGCCGGGAACGGAGGCGGCGAGGGAGGAAACGGCGCTGATGGCGGTGATGGAAATATTGGAAACCAGACTTCCGAGCGAGCGGATCACGTCCTGTGAGATGTCCTCCAGGATGGAAACGGCAGAAGGGTCCAGCGCCGACAACGTCACCTCAAGCCGGGAAAACAGATCCTGCAGCAGAGGCAGCAGGGTGGTGCTGTAAAAGGAAGGAAGGGCGGTAATCACCTGCTTTGTGGTGGAAAACAGACGGAAGCCCAGCAGGGTGATCAGCGCGCCTGCGGCCGCGAAAAAAAGCGCCGTGAACAGAATGGCAGGAAGCGCCCTTGGAAGCTTCAGCTTCCTTTCCGCCCAGCGGATCGGCCAGTTCAGCAGAAACGCTGCGATAAAGGCGAACACAAACGGGGCAAAAAAGGGAAGCGCGTACTTCAGACAGATAAAAATAATGGCGGCGATAATGAGCCAGAATGCGAAACGGATGAGAAAATTTTTCTGTTTATTAAGATCCATAAAATCATTTCCACAGCAGGATGAACGCCATTTCCCGTCAAAAGCCCTGGCTGCGGAATCCTCCTTCTGGACAAAAGCGGCGCTCTGTCCAATTATTTTCCGTAAATTCTGAGACGTTCTGAAAAAACACGAAGCTGTCTTTCTGACGTGAACAAATCAACGATTCTTATCAATCAAAGTGTAAAGGTTTTCCGGGGGACAGTCAATAAGCGGAACCCTTTTTTAATGCAAATTTTAGAATAACGCTTCCTGTCTGCTGAAAGGTCGGCAGGCGTCCGCCGCTGCCGGAACAGCCACACCGGAACAGAAAACGGCCTCCTCCCTGACAGCTGTAAGTTGACAGGGGGACGGCGCGGAGGTATGCTGAAAGCGAAAACGACATACAGAATGGAGAGCCCATCCGGGAAGCAGCCTTCCCGGATGGGAAAACCGGCGGGAAGAAGAGGGAGGTGCAGGAATGAGGATTGTCATTCTGACGGAAAATACGGTGAATCAAAGAGGGCTTCTGGCCGAGCACGGGCTGTCGGTCCTGGTCGAGGCGGAGGGCAGAAGAATTCTGTTCGATACGGGCCAGAGCGATGTGTATCTGCACAATGCCCGGAAGCTGAAGGCAGAGCTGAACGGTCTGGACGGCATCGTGTTAAGCCACGGCCATTACGACCACACCGGCGGCCTGCCGGCCTTTCCGGCGGACGCGCTTCCGCCTGTTTTTGTGAGGGAGGCGGCCTTTGAAGAAAAGCTGACCGGAAGCCCTGAGCGGGGCAGCCTACGGGAGATCGGCATCCCCTGGCGGGAGAGCGGGACGCGGGAACAGGAGGAAAAACGGGACAGTTTCGTGCGGAGGCTGCGGGAAAACGGGCTTCTGCACCTGACCGGAGAAAAGGAAGAGATCTTTCCGGGAATCTGGGTTATCGGAAAAATCCGGGCGGTGGTGCCGCAGGAGCCCCTGCCGGACCATTTTTTCGTGCGCAGACAGGAAAGGCTGGAGCCGGATTACATGGAGGATGAGCAGCTTCTGGTGGTCCGCACGCCGGAGGGGCTTGCCGTGTTCGCCGGCTGCGCCCACCTGGGGATTCTGAACTGCCTGGAGCGGGTGAGGGAGGCTTTCCCGGGCGAGCGGTTCCGGTTCCTTCTTGCGGGAATGCATCTGCGCGGCTGCAGCGAAGAACGTCTGGCCGCTTCCATTGACGGACTGCGCCGTTTTGGGCTGACGCGCATCATCCCGCTGCACTGCACCGGCATCGAAGCGATTGCCCGGATGCGCGGGGCCTTTGGCGATACCTGTCTGCCCGGAGAAGCGGGACGGGAATATGTGCTGTGAAACTGCCCGCCGCGGGCGGCTGGAAACGGCGGGCCGGCCACGCTTCCCGAGGCTTCCGGCAGAAGAAAAAATGCTTTCTTCCGATACGTTTTCGTACGGTCCGCGCAGAAAATGCGCAGACCCGGCTGCTTGCTGGCAAGCCGGCGAACAGTAACCCGGCTGAACGGCAGCGAAAAAATTTACAAATGCAGGTTGACAGACAGCCGGTTTTGCTATATGTTATTACTAACAGAAAACCACAAACCTGTGAGAAAGAGTAGTAAGCATCAGTAAATATCCCAGAGAGCCGCGGATGGTGGGAATGCGGCATAGGAGCTTTTGCCGAATGGACTTTTGAGGCCGGCCCGAATCAAGTAGGCGTCGGCGGGTGACCGGACCCGTTATCAGCCCGGCGTGCATAATGGTGCATGCATACGCAGAGTATGACAAGAGTGGACATTACGTCAATTTGAGTGGTACCGCGATAATGGCGAAAGCTTATTACCGTCTCAAATCCTGAACAACAGGGTTTGGGACGTTTTTTTGTTGATAAGGTCTCAGTCACAGGAAGAGGCACATGATTAAAATGCCGCCTTGACGACGGCAGAAAGGAAGAGGAAAAGTTATGGCAGCAAACAAAGAAATTCCCTACAAAATCTATCTGGAGGAGAACGAACTGCCGAAGCAGTGGTACAACGTGCGGGCGGATATGAAGAACAAGCCCGCCCCGCTTCTGAATCCGGGCACCTTAAAGCCCATGACCTTTGAAGAGCTGCGCGGCGTATTCTGCGACGAACTGGTGAAGCAGGAGCTGGACGATACGAACGCTTTTATTGACATTCCGGAGGAAATTCTGAAATTTTATAAAATGTACCGTCCTTCCCCGCTGGTGCGGGCCTACTGCCTGGAGGAAAAGCTGCAGACACCGGCGAAGATTTACTATAAATTTGAAGGAAACAACACCAGCGGAAGCCACAAGCTCAATTCCGCCATCGCGCAGGCCTATTACGCGAAGAAGCAGGGCTTAAAGGGCGTGACCACGGAAACCGGAGCCGGACAGTGGGGAACCGCGCTGTCCATGGCCTGCTCCTATTTCGGACTGGACTGCCAGGTATATATGGTAAAGGTTTCCTATGAACAGAAGCCCTTCCGCCGTGAAGTGATGCGCACTTATGGCGCCAAAGTAACCCCTTCTCCGTCGGATACGACTGAGGTTGGCAGAAAAATCCTCGCAGAGCATCCCGGAACCGGCGGAAGCCTGGGCTGTGCCATTTCCGAGGCGGTGGAAGCGGCAACCAGCCAGGAGGGATACCGTTACGTGCTGGGAAGCGTGCTCTCTCAGGTACTCCTGCACCAGACTGTAATCGGACTGGAGACCAAAACCGCCATGGATAAGTACGGCATCGTTCCCGACATGATCATCGGCTGCGCGGGCGGCGGCTCCAACCTGGGCGGACTGATTTCCCCGTTCGTGGGCGAGATGCTCAGAGGAGAGAGAAACTACGACATCATCGCGGTGGAGCCGGCCTCCTGTCCCAGCCTGACCCGCGGAAAATATGTGTACGACTTCTGCGACACCGGCCATGTATGCCCGCTTGCGAAGATGTACACGCTGGGCAGCGAATTCATCCCTTCGCCCAACCATGCGGGCGGCCTGCGCTACCACGGCATGAGCTCCATCCTTTCCCAGCTGTATCATGACGGTTACATGAGCGCCCGCAGCGTGGAGCAGACCTCCGTATTCGCGGCGGCAGAGGAGTTCGCCAGGGTGGAAGGCATCCTGCCCGCTCCGGAAAGCAGTCACGCGATCCGCGTCGCCATCGACGAGGCTCTCAAATGTAAGGAAACCGGCGAGGAAAAGACGATCCTCTTCGGCCTGACCGGAACCGGCTATTTCGATATGGTGGCCTATGAAAAGTACAACAACGGCCAGATGACCGACTATATTCCCACTGATGCGGACCTGCAGGCCGGGTTCGACAGGATCCCGAAGTTCCCGGGAAATGAGATCTGAATCCGAAAAGCGGAAATGAGAAAACAGAATATCTGAAACAGAAAGCAGACAGCACGACCGTTTCAGGAGAAGCGGAGGAGGCTGTCTGCTTTTATGGAAAAGGAGGGAAAACGGGAAGGAGATGGAGAACAAATGGAACTGAGAAAATACCGCCCCCGGGACTGCGAAGAAATGGCCCGGCTTTTTTACGACACGGTCCACACGGTCAACGCGGCGGATTATACAAAGGAGCAGCTGGACGCCTGGGCGGACGGACAGGTCGATCTGGAAAAGTGGAACGCCTCGTTCCTGGAACACGATACCCTGGTGGCGGTGGAAGGGGAGAGCATTGCGGGCTTTGGGGACATGGACGAGACCGGCTATCTGGACCGGCTGTATGTGCATAAGGACTTTCAGAAAAAAGGAGTTGCCTCCGCCATCTGCAGCCGGCTGGAGCGGGACAGGCGCAAGCGCGCCGCCTTCCGGCAGGAAGCGGACAAAAATGCGCGGCGGCCGGTAGAAGAGCGGGCAGAACTGACCTTTACCACCCACGCCTCCATCACCGCCCGTCCCTTTTTTGAGAAGAGGGGATATGTGGTAAAAAAGGAACAGCAGGTGGAGCGTCACGGCGTGCGGATGACCAATTTTGTGATGGAAAAGCGGGAGAGCCTTAAGCTTCGGCGCCTGACGGAGGCGGATAAAAAAGAGCGCGGCGCCTGCGGGCGCATCCTGATGGAAAGCTTCGCCCACGCCTGGAACACGAAGGAGGAGGCGAAAAAAACGATTCAGGAGATTCTGAAAAATGGAATTCTGATCGTTGCTCTGCGGAATGAAGAAGTGGCGGGCTTTGTGGGCGCGCATCCGGAATATCCCTGCGGCTGGGAGCTGCATCCCCTGGCAGTGGAAAAAGAGGCGCGCGGGCTGGGGCTGGGAAGCCTGCTGACCGCCCGGATTGAAAGAGAGGCGGCGCAGGCCGGAGCGCAGGTCATGTACCTGGGAACGGATGATGAGGACGGCCTGACCAGCCTTTCGGAGGGAGATCTTTTTGAAAACACGATGGATAAAATCAAGGGGATCCAAAACAGAGGCGGCCATCCCTTTTCCTTTTATCAGAAATGCGGCTATCAGATCGTGGGTGTCCTGCCGGATGTGAACGGCCCCGGAAAGCCGGATATTTTCATGGCAAAGCGGCTGGTCGTCCCGTCCGGAAACGGCCCGGAGCCTCAGAAAACGGGAAAAACGGACGGAAATCCGTAAAAAAGAGCGGAAGGAGATGCAAAAAACAGACATGAAAGCAGTGGTATATGAGGGAAACGGAAAACTGGCGCTGGAAGAAAGGCCGGTTCCGAAGCTTCAGGAAGCGGGAGATGCCATCATCCGGGTGACGCTGACCACCATCTGCTCCAGCGACATTCATATCAAGCATGGAGCGGTGCCGAAGGCGGTTCCGGGCGTCATTCTGGGCCATGAATTTGTCGGCGTGGTGGAACAGGTTGGAGAGGCGGTGAAACGGTTTTCCCCCGGAGACCGGGTGGCGGTCAATGTGGAAACCTTCTGTGGAGAATGCTTTTTCTGCAAAAGAGGATATGTGAATAACTGCACCGATCCTCAGGGCGGCTGGGCGATGGGCTGCCGCATCGACGGCGGACAGGCGGAATATGTGCGCGTGCCCTTCGCGGACAACGGCCTGACCCGGATTCCGGATGGAGTATCGGACGAGGCGGTGCTCTTTACGGGAGACCTGCTCTCCACCGGCTACTGGGGCGCGTCCCTGGCGGAAATCCGGCCGGGAGACACGGCTGCCGTGATCGGTGCGGGCCCCACGGGCCTTTGCTGCATGATGTGCGCCAGGCTGTACCGGCCCGCGCGCATCATCGCCATCGACGTGGACGACAGCCGGCTGGAGCTGGCCGCGAGGCAGAACCTGGCGGATGTGACCCTTAATCCTCTGCGGGACAACGTGGAGAAGGAGGTCCGCCGCCTGACGCAGGGGCGCGGGGCGGATGCCGTCCTGGAAGCCGCGGGCGGAAAGGACACCTTCCAGATGGCCTGGAAGATCGCAAGACCCAACGCGGTGGCCGCCATCATCGCCATGTATGAGGAGCCGCAGATCCTGCCCCTTCCCGACATGTACGGAAAGAACCTGATTTTCAAAACAGGCGGTGTGGATGCCGCGGACTGTGGAACAATCATGGAGCTGATCGCGCAGGGAAAGCTGGACGCCCGCTGCCTGATCACTCACCGGACCACCCTGGATCACATCATGGAGGCCTATGATCTGTTTGAAAAGAAACGGGATCATGTGATTAAGGTCGCGGTGCGGGTGAACTGAGGAGAGAAGTGGTGCGGCTGAACCCCTTGTTCCTGTTCAATGGCAGGCCGGCGAACCGGAACGAACCCTTTCCTGCCCTTGTTACAGCTCAGCCTTCGGTAGAGCTGTAACGGCATCCGGCCATTCCAGGCGCTTTGCGCCAGGCCGGATGCTTCTGGCCGGTCTGTTTTTGTACGGTTTGCGCAGTGAATGCGCAGGCTGAATAGTAACCTGCCTTTTCATAAATGAAAGGTATTTGCTTGACAGGCAGGTAAGGAAAGGGTACAATAAACATGAGTTAGTTCAAACTAACTACAAAAAGGCATATCGAAATAAAATGGAAGGAAAGAAAATGGGAGGAAACCATGCGGAAATGTACGGTTCAAATCAGCGGGATGATGTGTGGAATGTGCGAAGCGCATGTAAATGACGCGGTGTGCGGAGTCTTTGCAGTTCAAAAGGGAAACGCTTCCTGCAGCAGAGAACGGACCGTGATCCTGTCTGGAACGGTTTTATTTTTTTAGATACATGTTAGTTGTGACTAATATGCGCCGGGAAACGTCTGTGCTTTACGATTTGTGAAAGGAAGGTACCCATGTCAGAAGAGCTGGTTATTCGCCATTGTGCCCCGACACTTGCAGGAATCAAGACCGGTAATCTTTTTTCCTGTGCCTGCGCCGACAGGAAGGAACTGATAAGAGATTTATCCGGTTTAAACAGGAAACTGGTTCCCAGAGGAATCCGCGTTGTGCCGCTGAGAGTCTGGAGGGGCCGGGTTTTGATTTATGTTTACCGCCCCAATGCGCTGAAGAATGATCTGGAGGACCGGCATGCCAGAAAATTGCTGCTGCGATATGGCTACCTGCCGGAAAATCTCAATGCCTGTGTGATTCATCTGATCCGGCGTCTCCGATCTGCAGAGGAATTTCCCCATGAGATCGGCCTTTTTTTAAGCTATCCGCCGGAGGATGTCCAGGGATTTATCCTGAACAGGGCCTGCAACCACAAATGCTCAGGTTGCTGGAAGGTGTACGGAGATGAGCAGGCGGCAAAATCTGTTTTTGAAAAATATGATCTGTGCGGCAAAATCTATTTTCAGCAGTGGAAACAGGGAAAGTCCATCGAGCAGCTTACGGTAGCAGATTGACGCTTTCCTCAGAAATAAAAAGGAGCCTCTCCGCTTCCTCGTGTTTCCGGCGTCCACCAGCCGGTCCAGCAGGATGAGAAAATGTTCCACATCCTTCGGATGCAGTCCTCTGGTGGGTTCGTCCAGCAGGTACAGGCTTTGCCCGGCGGGAGCCTTCAGAAGCTCTCTCGCCAGCTTCAGGCGCTGGGATTCCCCTTCCGAAAGGGTGGTAAGGGATGCCCCAGCGTGAGATAATGCAGCCCCTCCCTCGCGGGAAGGAAGCGGAAAAAAGGCCCGTCAGAAAAGCTGCTTCACTTCACAGTCTTTTTTATAGAAACAGATCCCGTAGGCCAGCACCTCCTTATTGGGAATGGCGAGGCTGCAATACTGGGTATCCCAGTCAAGACGGCGGGAGACCTGCTTCAGATAACCGGTGAAAAGCAGAAAATTCCACAGATTATCCTGGCTTTCGTGAATGTCCTCGTAAGTGATTTCTTCATGAACCGGTTTTTCGATGGTGGAGCCGGTGATCAGAAGCTCAATTTTCTCCCGGACGTTCAGATCCGCCTGTTCGATGAGTTCCCGGACGATCTGATTGCTGCTGGTATTGGACCGGTAAGGGGCGGGCAAAGCCTGCGGGTTGGCGGCCAGCGCGTCCATATGGTTCAAAACGCTCCAGGGATTATACACCTCTTTGTTTCCGAACAGATACCCGTCATACCAGTCACGGATGACAGGAAGGGCTGCGCTTCGTTCATAATCCGCAGCCATCCGTTCCACCTCCGCAGGGGTAAAACCGAAATATTCTCCATAATTTTCACTGAGGATGGAATTCACCTTCAGGTTAATCAGTCCGATGGACTCCTTTGTAATACGCAGGCAGCCGGTAATCACCGCAAAGTGCAGAGAAGGATTGGATTTCAGGGCGGATTCAAACAGAGAACGGATAAAAGCGGTCATTTCCGGATAAAATCCGGCAAAATAAGCATTTTCCAGAGGAACGTCATATTCATCGATCAGAATCACGGCGGGCTGTCCGTAATGCCGGTGGAGCATTCTGGAAAGGAAGAAAAGAGCGGTATAGTAGTCCTGATCCGTTCCGCGGCGTTCTGCCAGACGCTGGAAACGGAGCCTGTCGGCCTCGATCGGAATTTCGGGCAGAATTTCCATATGCCTCTGATATTCCTCTTCAAGAGCGGCCTTCAGTGCGCCGTAGGCCAGTTCCCAGTCAGGCTGTTTCGCAGATTTCAGGGAAAGCTGTATCACCGGATAACGGTTCATCTGCGAGAGGAAGGCATCGCCTGCCTTCATGATCTGAAGGCCGCAAAAAAGCCTGCGCCGGTCCGCGTTTTTCTCCTCTGTTCCTGCATTTTCAAAAAAATACCGGAGCATGCTCAGATTCAGCGATTTCCCGAAACGGCGCGGCCGGGTGAAAAGGTTTACCTTCCCCCCCTTTTTCCAGAAGTTCTTTGACAAAATCTGTTTTATCCACATAATAGTATTCGGAAGAAATTAATTCCTTGAAATCATCAATGCCGATGGGAAGCGGTCTGTAAGCCATCGTGTTCTCCTTTCCATGAATCTGCACCGGAAAGCCGGTTTGCGCGCCACGCACTCATTATACCCGATTACAGGAGGGGGTTCCAGAGAGACATCCTGGATGCCCGGAGACCTGCGGCAGGGCAACAGGCAGGCTGCTGTTCGCTGGCTTGCCAGTGAACATACCACAGGTAGAATTCAGGCAGTCCCGGGAACATATGCGCCTGAATTCTGTCGGGATTTATGAAATTGTAAACATGGGGATTCTGTGCTAAAATCATGACAGAAAACGGGCCGGAGTCAGAGGCGCTTCGGTAAGGAGGGAAGATTGAAAAATAAGCCTGATGGCTTATTTTTCAATCGGCAGTTTTGCGCCGAAGCACAAAACTGATGTGATCGCAGAGGAGAAATCACATGCGTGATTTCTCCTCGCGGCCTCAGCGTAGAACGCTTCGGCATGGAGGAAAAAATGGACGGACATGATATGATCGTAAATCTGAAAAACATCGAATACCATTCTCCGGAGGATAAGAGCCTGAAGATCAAACGGGCCTTTGCCGGAGACAAGGAAATTATCCTGCGGTTTGTGCGGGAGAATTTCAGCGAAAGCTGGACTGCGGAAGCGGAGTGCGCCATCCTGCAGATGCCTTCCCAGTGTTTTATTGCAACAGATCAGGGCAGAGTGTTGGGATTCGCCTGCTATGATGTGTCGGCAAAGGGCTTTTTCGGGCCCATCGGCGTGCTGGAGAGCGAGAGAGGAAGGCAGATCGGAAAATATCTGCTCTTAAAGACGCTGGACGCGATGCGCTCTGTCGGCTATGGATATGCTATTATCGGATGGGTGAGCGATGCGGAGGGCTTTTACCGCAGGACGGTGCACGCAGAGGTGATTCCGGACTCCGCTCCGGAGAACAGCGTCTACGCCAATCTGGTACGGATGCCGTAGAAAATGGGAATTCACAACCGGAATTCCGCCGCAGGACGTAAGCCCCTGTAAAAGAGAGAGATTATAAAAAAGAAAGGCATGATAAAAGGAACGAAAAAAGGAAAACAATCCCGCCGCACCGGCAGATGAGCTGCCAGTGCGGCGGGATTATTTGATAGGATTTTGGGTTTTATCTGAAAACGGAATTCAGCCGACGGCTGATTCCCGAATGCCTTACATCCTCTTCGTAATCAGCTTCGCAGCCTCGCCGCCCAGCATGGGAAGGAAGGCGAGCAGCAGCGCCATGATGATCTCGTCGAAGGAGAGCGCCACGGTGCTGAATACCGGGTTCAGGAAGGGCACGTAGATGCTGGCGATCATGAACAGCATGGATACCAGCACGCACTTGTTCAGATAACTGTTTTCAAAGACCTTCATCTTAAAGACGGAGGTGGATTCGGAACGCGCGGAGTATGCGCGCAGCAGCTCGCCCAGAACCAGGGTGAGGAAGCAGGCGGTTCTCGCAACGTCCAGGGAATCATGCATATACAGTCCGTATACGAAGGAGCCCAGGGTTCCCAGCGCCAGCGCGATACTCTGAATCAGAACGGCCACGGTCATCTTCTTATCCACAATGGGTTCGGAAGGATCGCGGGGCTTCCGGTTCATGGTGCCGGGCTCTTCCTTTTCCATACCCAGAGCGAAGGCCGGGAAGGCGTCCGTGATCAGGTTGATGGAAAGGAGCTGGATGGCAACCAGCGGCGTGGGCAGGTTGGTGAGCATGGCCAGGAAAATGACCAGGATCTCGCCGATGTTGCAGGAGAGCAGGAAGCCGACGACCTTACGGATGTTGGCGTAAATGGTACGGCCCTCCGCGACGGCGCGCACGATGCTGGCAAAATTGTCGTCGGTCAGGATCATGTCTGCCGCTTCCTTGGAAACGTCGGTTCCGGTGATTCCCATGGCAACGCCGATGTCGGCATGCTTCAGGGAAGGCGCGTCGTTGACGCCGTCTCCGGTCATGGCCGCGATATTGCCGTTGGCGCGGACCGCGTCCACCAGGCGGACCTTATGCTCCGGGGAGACACGGGCGAACACGTTGGTGGTTTTCACGCATTCGCGCAGCTGCTCGTCGTTCATTTCGCTGATTTCGCGGCCTTCCACCGTGCGGTCGGTCTGGATGCCCAGCTGCGCGCCGATGGCGCTCGCGGTGATCTTGTGGTCGCCGGTGATCATCTTCACCTGGATGCCTGCGGTCTTGCAGACGTCGATGGCGGCCTTTGCCTCTTCTCTGGGCGGATCGATCATGCCCACCAGGCCGACGAAGATCAGGTCATTTTCCGATTCCGGAGAAGGATCGGCCTCCTTCATGGTGCGGTAGGCCACGCCGATCACACGAAGCGCGGACTGGGCCATCTCCTGATTGACGTCGAGAATTTCTTCCCGTTTCGCGTCCGTAAGCGGATTGACGATTCCGTTTTCTTCGATTCTCGTACAGCGGCGCAGCAGCTCATCCGGCGCGCCCTTGGTGTACATGGTGATGGAATCCCCGATCTTATGGAAGGTGGACATGAGCTTTCTGTCCGAGTCGAAGGGGATTTCCTGCACGCGGGGATATTTGCTTTCCCATTCCGCTTTTTTCATGCCGTGCTTGTAGGCAAGCACCACCATGGCGGCCTCGGTGGGATCGCCCACGATGGTCTGGCTGGCGGGATCGTAGGTGGCGTCGTTGCATAAAAGCGCCCCCTCGATCAGACGGTCCGGGAAGGATGCAGGGGCATTGCCCGCCTCATCGGTGATCTCGCCCTCCGGGCTGTAGCCTGTGCCGCTCACGTTGTAATGGCCGGAAGCGTCGTAGAGCTTCTGGATGGTCATCTTGTTCTGGGTCAGGGTTCCGGTCTTGTCCGAGCAGATGACCGTGGTGCTGCCCAGGGTTTCCACCGCGCTTAATCGCTTGATGATGGCGTTGCACTTGACCATCTTCTGCATACCCATGGCGAGAACCACCGTAACAACCACGGTCAGGCCCTCCGGAATGGCGGCGACGGCCAGGGAAACGGAAGTCATGAAAATATCAAACAGCTCCATGCCGTGCAGCAGGCCCAGCAGGAAAATGACTACGCAGATGGCCAGACATACGATGCCCAGCACCTTTCCCAGGCTGTCCAGCTTCTTCTGAAGCGGGGTGGACTCGTCCGGCGTATCGTTGAGCATGCCCGCGATATTTCCCATCTGGGTCTGCATGCCGGTCTCGGTGATGATGCCGCGTCCGCGCCCGTAGGTGATGACCGTGCCCATGTAGCCGCAGTTGACGCGGTCACCCAGGCTGGCATCCTCGGCCAGAACGGCGGAAGCGTCCTTTTCCACAGGAACGGATTCGCCCGTGAGAGCGGCCTCGTCGATCTTCAGGTTGACGGACTCGATCAGCCGCAGGTCGGCGGGAACATAGTCGCCCGCCTCCAGGATGGCCACGTCGCCGGGCACCACATCGGAGGAGGGAACCTCAACGATCTGTCCGCCGCGCAGCACCTTCGCATGCGGGCTGGCCATTTCCTTTAACGCCTTCAGCGCGTTGCTGGCCTTGTTTTCCTGGTATACGCCCAGGAAGGTGTTCAGGATGACGATCGCCAGGATGATTGCGCCCTCCAGCGCCTCTCCCAGGAAAATGGAGATCACGGCGGCGATCATCAGGATGATCACCAGGAAATCCTTAAGCTGCTCCAGAATCATCTGGATCAGGGATTTTTCCTTTCCTCCCTCCAGACGGTTGTGTCCGTATTTTTCAATACGTTTTTCGGCCTCTTCCTTTGTCAGACCGTTTGATACGTCCACCTGAAGCTCTCTGGCCGTATCAGCCGGCAACTGGCTGAAAAATGGTTTCATACAGTTACACCTCATTCCTTTCTTATGTTTTTCCCAGCCTGTGGCTGGTTTTTTTGAGTGTAAAACCAAGCGGGCAGGAAAAACCCGCATGGGAGTTATTATACCAGATTGTGTACGGGTTATAAATCATATAATTGAAAAATATAGAAAATCTTGTTACTACTCAGCCAGGTCTGCGCATTTCCTGCGCAGACCGTACGAAAACAGACCGGCCGGAAGCATCCGGCCTGGTGTGAAGCGCTTGGAATGGCCGGGTTCGGGCCGTAACGCTTTTCTTACGTGCCGGTCAGCAAGTGACCGGCACCGGACTGAGCAGTAATGCCGTTACAGCTTTGCTGAAGGCTGAAGGGTAACAAAATCTTTTCAAACGCCTTTTTTTGTTGTATTGTGAAAGGGAAGAAAGAAGATGGTCCGGCGGGAAGCAGCCCGGCCAGGAAAGGAAAAGCAGGAAAGATGGATCAGGTAAAGGCGATCGCGCATATTCGCACGGATTTTCCGGAAAAGTTCGGGATTCCCAGGCAAAGCGGCCTGGTGGAGGAGCTGGAGGGAAAAATCGTGTTTGAACCCGAATTCCGGCATCCGGATGCGGTCCGGGGGCTGGAGCAGTTCAGCCATATCTGGATCCTGTGGCAGTTTTCGGAGAATGAAAGGGCAAGCTGGTCCGTTACGGTGCGTCCGCCGCGGCTGGGAGGAAATACGCGGATGGGGGTATTTGCCACCCGGTCTCCCTTTCGTCCGAACGGCATCGGTCTTTCCTGTGTGAGGCTGAAGCGTGTGGAGCTGACGGGGAAGGAGGGACCGGTCCTGACTGTGCTGGGCGCGGATCTGATGGATAATACGCCGATCCTTGACATCAAGCCTTATATCCCGCTTACGGACTGCCGCCCGGAGGCTACGGAGGGCTATACAAAGGAAACCAGGAAGCATGCACTTCGGGTGGAATTTCCGGAAGAGCTGCTTTCACAGTATCCGGAGGAAAAGAGAAAGGCTGCAGAAGCGGTGCTGTCTCAGGATCCGAGGCCCGGCTACAGCAGCGATCCGGAACGGATCTACGGCGTAACCTTTGCCGGATATGACATCAAATTCCGGGTGAGGGATGGAGTTCTGACGGTCTGCGGACTGGAAGCGGGGAAAGAGACGAAAGAAGCAGACGGGACGCAGAAGAGCGGAAGGCTGCCGTGAGGCCGGATGTGCCCTATGGAGCGCTGACCGCGCGGGAGGGGCAGAAACTGCGGGCAGAGGGACTTACGATCCCGGAAAAGGGAAACGTGGGGAAACGGAGATTTTATATCTTCAAAAAGGCGGCATGAGCCGCCAGGATCAAAAAAAGGAATGCCGCTGTTCCGGCGGCAGAAGAAGGAGGTTGTCATGGACAAACGGACAAGGGTACTGAACGCGATGAACAAAAAAGAGGTGGACCATGTGCCGGTAGGCTTCTGGTTTCATTTTGACGGAGAGGAAGCTGCGGGAAAAGCCTGCATACAGGCCCACCTGAACTACTACAGGGAGACGGATCTGGATTTTGTGAAGATCATGTGCGACAGCTATTTTCCCTGGCCGCTTCCGGAGATCCAGGATGCGAAGGACTGGAACCGGGTGGAGCCGCTTCCTGCGGACCATCCCTTCCTCCGGGAACAGGTGGAACGGGCGGCGGCCATCGTCCGGGAGATCGGAAAGGAACGCTGCGTGTTCTATAATGTATTCGCTCCCTTTTCCTCGCTGCGATTCGGAGCGGAGGCGCTGGGCCTTACGGATTCTGTGATCATGTCGCATGTCAGACAGGACAGGAATGCCGTCATGCGGGCACTTGACGCTATCGCACAGACCAATGCGCTGCTTTCCGAACTTCTCATTACGGAAGCAGGCTGCGACGGGATCTATTACTGTGTGCAGAGCGGGGAATACGACCGTTTTCAGCCGGAGGAATACCGGAAAACGGTACGCCCTTCCGACCTGTATGTGCTGGAGCATGCCAACCGGTTTTCGGAAAACAATATCCTGCACATGTGCGGCTGGGCAGGGGCGAGAAACCGCCTGGATCTGTGGCGGGATTATCCGGCAAAGGTGATGAACTGGGCCGTGTTCGTGGAAGGAATGAGCCTGGAGGAGGGCCGCTTTTTCTTTGGCGGAAAAACGGTGCTGGGCGGATTCGAGACCCACTGGGACGGAAAGATCCGGCAGGGAATCCTGTATCACGGCACAAAGGAAGAGCTGCAGGACTACACCAGAAAGCTGATCCTGAACTATGGAAAGACCGGCCTGATGCTGGGCGGAGACTGTACGGTGGACGCCGGGATCGACCGGGAACGGCTCCGCTGGGTGGCGGAGGCGGCGAGAAGTCTGTAGAGCTGCCTCTGGCAGGAACATGGTCCTTTTTACCCTGGCGGCGAATCTGATCCTGATCCGGAGAATTTTCAGAAAAGATAAAGGAGACAAAAGAAAAGCATGAAAACAACGGCAGTTTATTTTTCCCCTACAGGAAATACGAAAAAGAGCGTGGAAGCCATGGCGCGGACGCTGGACGCGGAATTTCAGGCGGTGGATCTGACGGTCCCGCAGGGAAAAGACGGAGAGGCTCCTGCGCAGCTGCAGTTTTCCGGAGAGGATCTCGTGATCATCGGCATGCCCGTTTACGGCGGAAGGCTTCCGGCCCTGGCAGTGAGGAGGCTGTCCGGCATCCGGGGAGATCAAACGCCCTGTGTGCTGGTGGTTACCTATGGGAACCGGCACTATGACGACGCACTGGTGGAGCTGCAGGATCTCTGTGAGGCGCGGGGCTTCGTTGTGAAGGGCGCGGCCGCGCTGGTGGGACGGCATACCTATGGGGAGATTCAGGTGGGAAGGCCGGACGCGGCCGATCTGGAGGCGGACGCGGCGTTCATCCGGAAGGCTGCCGCCGGAAACGGTCTGTCCGTTCCGATCCCCGGAAGCCGGCCTTATCAGAAGCAGCCCCTGGAGAGGGGGCAGTTCGCGCCGCTCACCTCCGAGGCCTGCACAGGCTGCGGGCTTTGTCGGAAAAACTGCCCGGCAGGAGCCATCGGCCCGGATTTTCAGGTGGATGCACAAAAATGTATTTCCTGTTTCCGCTGCATCCGCATCTGCCCGGCGGGAGCCAAACATATGGACACGGAGGACTATCGGAGCTTTGCGCAGATGTTTACGCAAAAGCTGGCACAAAGACAGGAAAACGAGTATTTTCTGTGAATTTCAGATTGTCCGGCCGGGCGTACAGAGCTTTCTGTACCATGGCGCGAAAGATGAAAAATCCCGTAAATACGCCATCTCGCGTAGATACGGGATTTTTTCGGTCATGCGGATAACAGGACTTGAACCTGCACGGTCTCCCACTGGAACCTAAATCCAGCGCGTCTGCCAATTCCGCCATATCCGCCGATGTGCATCATTATACGCTGAGGAATTTCCGGCTGTCAAGATGGAAATCCCTCGGCGCCTGTCTTTTTCGAGGGTCAGGTTACGGTTCACTCTGCGTCATTCGCAAAGCCGCGCTTCGTTGCTACGAGAAATCGCCTTGGCGATTTCTTGCTCATTAGACTGGCGCTCCCTTCGTCCGATCAGAATCAGTCATCTGTTCGTGCAAGCGCGACATCTGCCTGGTTCTGGCGGACGAGTGAACTTGTAACAGGGTCAGATCCGGAGCCGTATTCTGGTGCTGTTCATGCCGAGAATACGGTCGTATTCTACCCTGTCAGCGATCTCTGTGAGCACCCGGACAGGGTCCGCAGGATCAGCCAGCTTTTCCTGAAAGGGGGCGGGAGAGAAGGGACGGCCGCTGCTGCGGAAATGGATCAGCACGGTATCTTCCCGGATGGAAGCCTGGATGTCGATCTCTCCGGTTTCCCTCCATTCCTCCTGCTTTTTTATGGTGTGGACGGCCATTTCTTCCACTGCCAGGCCAATGAGGGAGGCTGTTTTTTCCGGAATGCCATGAGCGCCGGCAAATTCGATGATCTTGCCGGAGGCCCTGACAGCGTCCCGGACGTTTCCCGAAATGGTCACATCAAAAAAAGGAGAGACTTCCTGCGGCGGAAGCGGATAAAGGACGAAGGAACGTCCGCCCTGCTGCTGAGCTCTCCTGTGAGAGCACAGCAGGATAATGACCATGACCAGCACGGAATTGAGAGGAAAAGCAGCCCAGATTCCGCGGATGCCGAACAGCCCGCCCAGGATCAGACAGACCCCGCCCAGAACGATGGCGTCCAGAAAGCTGATGAGAACAGGTTCCTTTTTTTCTCCGATAGTCTGCAGATACATCATGATGGAGATCTCCAGGTTCCGGAGAAGATAACCGAGGGAAAAGATCCGGATAGCCCACAAAGCCTCGGCGGCCTCCTCTGCGTCAGTGATCCCATAGGCCAGAAGGATCAGACCGGGAAATACCTCGAAGAGCACGAGGGCCAGTACTGTAAAAAGAAACAAAAAACGGTTGGACTGGCGGATGATGAAACGGATCCCGGCCTGATCCTGCTCCCCACACAGCACGGCCACTATGGGGATCATCGTCTGCACCACACCCGCAACGAAGAGGGAGATGAAGCTGAAGGTCTGCATGCACAGAGAAAAGACCACAAGTCCCAGGCTTCCTGCAAGCGCCTGGACAAGCGCGTTGATGACCACGTAGCGGAAAACGAAGCCGAACTGATTGAAGGCGCTTCCGATCCCCCGCAGACAGAAGCCGGGCAGCTTTTTGACATCTTCTGTCCCGACTGCAGTAAGCCGGAGGCCGGTGCCGGAAAAGCGGATGACGAAAAGCTCGATAAGCAGCCCGACGGCATAGCCTGTGGCAGTAGCATAGGCCGTCCCCTCGACGCCCATGTGAAAAAAGAGGATGTAGACATAATCCATCACGATATTGAGGCAGTTCGCTACGGCAAATACCACAGTCGCCACATTGGGATGCCCTTCGTTGGTTACAAAATAGGAAAGGCCGATGGAAATGATCATGATGGGAGCGGAAAGAAACTGAGCCCGCAGGAATCCTTCCAGAGGGAGGCGCAGGGAAGCGTCATCTGTAAGGACTCCGGAAAGGGGACCGGAAAAAAGGAGGCCGAAAAAAAGGAGCACAAGGCTTATTCCGGTCATGGCATACTGGGAGACGGAAAAGACCCGCTTTGCATCCGCACGGCGGCCTTCTCCCAGAAGGACAGCGTACTGAGAGCTTCCTCCGATCCCGATCAGACTGTAAATGACAGCGTAGATCAGGATTACGGGCATCCCCAGATTGATCAGGGCCAGCGCGTCGCTGCCGAGGAGATTGCTGACCACGATGCCGTCCAGAAATTCGCTCAGAGAGCTGGCAAGGCTTGCCAGGATCATAGGAAGCAGATATTGTCGGAATTTTTTCTGAAGCAGATTTCCGCTTCGCCTCATTTCTTCATGCATCGTTTTTTTCCCTTTCTTCAACTGTCCCGAAGATACTCCTGTCCGTGCCATATACGGGTACCTCCAGTGTGACGCCGAAAGCTTCCAGGAGAAGCTCCAGGCCGGTACGCCCGATGGAGATGGGACGATAGATCTCCTCCGGGATCAGGATAGTCCCGCCGGGACGGATGGAGCGGACCAGCGCATAAAGGAGGCTGACACGCTCCTCCAGACTATATCCATTCCGCATCAGAAAGATGCCGGCATCGGCGGGCTTTTTGGCAGCATCCATCTCATCCGGGGTAAGGCATTCCGTCCACCGTGCGCCGGGAGGGCCTTCCTCAGCCGGCATACCTGCAGCAGCCGGAGTATCCGCTGGGGCAGGAACCTCTGCAGCAGCCGGAAGACCTGTTCCTTCGCGGCTGTCCTGGATCTTTAGCTTTTCATCCGCGAGGATGCGGACTCTTCCTTTCAGGCCTTTCAGAGAGGGCACGCGGGGAGGGACGGACGGATACTCCTCTGGAGGGGAAGCAATCTCAAACAGGGCGGAAAAGCACTGCTTTTCAATGGTACGCAGGATCCGGTAATCCTGCCATACCGCATCTTCATCCTCGCTGTAGAGCAGGATGTTCCCCGGAGCACTGTCCAGGTCCACCGTGGTGGGGAGGTGAAGAGCGGTGAAGGCGGAAAGCAGGCTGCTTCCTGCAAAGGTCTTCAGGCTGCGCAGGATGGTGAGAATGGGATAGGAATTCACATCTCCGCCCCGGGGCGTGATGAAAAATTTGTTCATGAGAAACCCCCTGGTCCGATAAGGCTTTTTTCTTTCACGCTCAAAAGCTTCCGGGTCCAGGTAGGAATCCAGGGAAACGTCGGTCAGATGATGGCCGAGAAGACGGTGGAGCAGGGGCCTGGGGAAATGGCCTCCCATGGGTCTTGCACCCACCTCAATGAGCACGGGGCCGGTTTCCGTAAGCATGTATTCCCCGTGGCTTGGGCCGTAGCAAAAATCCAGCGCGTCCAGGACCTGAAAGGCGTATTCTACCATCTGCGCATGTCCGGCTTCCAGACGGCGCAGGATCCGGGCGTAATTATAGGCGTTCCCGCTTTGGGCTCTGCGCACCTTGTCATAGACCCAGATGTCGGTGACCCGGTGGACGCCTCCGCAGCTTACGGTGTTGACGATATATTCCGTTCCTTCCACCCTTTCCTGCATGATG
Organism: Candidatus Eisenbergiella intestinipullorum; assembly: GCA_019119815.1. GTDB lineage: Bacteria > Bacillota > Clostridia > Lachnospirales > Lachnospiraceae > Eisenbergiella > Eisenbergiella intestinipullorum. The sequence continues at coordinate 26,858 of DWWH01000062.1, forward strand.
AGGCCGTCTGCCTGTCTGCCGAAATAGTCCGTCCGGGAAAATTCTTCTGCGGCCGCCCGGAGAGCCTCTTCCAGAGAACTGCAGAAATGCAGTCCCGCGGTCCCGGCACCGGCTACATGCTTGAGAACGACGTGAGAGACACTAAGCTCCTCCCACCAGTCCCGGACCTCCTGCAGGGTGCGGACCACCTTTCCGCGGATGCTGCGCAGATGGTGCGCCTGAAGGGCCTGCTGCATGAGATCCTTGTCCAGATGCAGCAGACTGGAAGAAGGCGGATTCCCGGGAAGCCGCAGCTTCTGCGCCAGCCAGTCCGCCAGCACCACGCCCATTTCACTTCCGGCGAGGACGCAGACGATCTCATAGGGAGAAAGTGCGGCGAGCAGATGATCCGGATTTCCGTCATCAGCGATCAGGACGGTCTGCTCTGAGAGCTGCTTCCGGCAGGCCTCACGAACGTTTTCATAGGCGCGCTTTTCCTCCTGGCTGCCCTGGATGTATGGATAGATGACGAGAGGAAGATACCCCCGGTCCAGAATGTCCTGTTCATAAAACAGGCCGGTAGAGATGGCTTCCACAATGACGATGGCTTTTCTCATGTTCCGCTCCTTTGTTCCTGAAATGCGCGGTGCGGCTGTTCCTGATGCAGGTGTACACCGGCGCTTATATTTTTCAGAGACATTATAGGCGGCAGAAAAAGGGATCACAAGCCGAAGAAGGGTAAACGGACAAAAAACGGGCGGAGTGGTAACTGCCGTCCGTTTTTTGTCCGTTCTTTCAGGCTTTTCTACTTTTACTTTTTTTCAAAGAAAGAGCAGATCAGATTCACGCAGCCCTCCAGGCCCACGCGGGAGCTGTTGATCATTACGTCGAAGCTTTCCGGGCGTCCCCATTTTTTGTCGGAAAAGAAGTTGTAATAAAGGCTCCTCTGTTTGTCCATTTTCCGGATCAGGGACTCCGCCTCCTTTTCCTTCAGGTTCTGACGCTCCATGATGCGCGCCACACGGTCCTTCCATTCGGCGCGGATGAAGACGGAGGTGACGCCGGGATAGTCAGCCAGGACGGAATCCGCACAGCGGCCGATAATGATGCAGGATTCCCGGCGCGCAAGCTGGCGGATGATCTGGGACTGTACCTCAAAGAGCATGTCATTTAGCGGCAGACCGAAGCCGGTCATTTCATCCGCATAATCACTGGGAACGGTGTAGAGCCAGGGATTGGCCCGCTTTTCATCCACGTCCTTCAGATACTTCTCACTGATGCAGCTTTTTTCGGAGGCCATGCGGATGAGGCGGCTGTCATAGCATTCTATGCCCAGCCGCCCGGCAGCCCGCTTGCCGATCTCATGTCCCCCGCTTCCGAATTCTCTGCTGATGGTGATGATGGTATTCGCCATGCCGATACCTCCTTTCGGTGGAAAAGATCGATTTCCGCGTTTGCTTCCTTTCTGATTTTATAGTACCGCTTTTTGTGAAAAGTGTCCAGAAATAAATGGAAAATGTGGGATAAGAACGTCAGAATGGTTATTCAGACATTCAGATTCCGGGGCATATTGCGCTTCAGCCAGTTGCCGCGCAGATAGTAGATAATGAACATGACAGAGGTGACGGCCCAGGTCAGCGGGTAGCTGAAGGCCACGGTGGCCAGATCCCGGTGAATGGGAACGATGCCCAGGATCCAGACCACACGCAGCACGCAGACGCCGAAGCAGGTCAGCAGCATGGGGATGATGGAATCTCCACAGCCCCTGGCGGTTCCTCCCAGGATCTCGATGCAGATATAGGTGATATAGGTGGGGGCGATCACATGGATGATGGACATGCCGATGTCCACAACGCCCGGATCATCCGTAAACAGTCCCAGGAAGATACGGCCTCCCGCCAGAACGATGGCGCTCAGGAGCACGCTGGTGAAGGCGGACATTCCCATGCAGACCCGTACGCTCTTATGGATGCGGTCGTATTTCCCCGCGCCGAAATTCTGTCCGGCAAAGGTGGTGATGGAGACGCCGTAGGCGCTCATGATCATCCAGAACATGCCGTCCACCTTGCTGTAGGCCGTCCAGGCGGCGATGGTATCCGTTCCGAAGGAATTGATGCTGGCCTGGATGATCAGATTGGAGATGGAATACATGGTGGACTGCAGCCCTGCAGGCAGGCCGATCCGGATGATGGCGGACAGGATGCTGGGGGAGAAACGGATTTCGCGGGGGTACAGCTTATACATGTCATCGGTTTTCATCAGCGCATACAGGACCATGGCGGCGCTGGCGACCTGGGAGAGGGAGGTGGCTATGGCAACGCCGGCCACGCCCATCCGCAGGGCCAGAACGAAAAACAGGTCCAGAAGGATATTGGTCAGGGTGGAAGCGATCAGATAATAAAGGGGACGTCTGGAATCGCCGATCGCACGCAGGATACCGGAACCCATGTTGTAGATCAGGGACGGGATCACGCCCAGAAAATAAATCCTCATATAGGTCAGGGACAGTCCCATGATGTCCTCCGGAGTGTTCATGGCCCGGAGCGCTATGCCGGCAAAAGCGATGCCGAGCACCATGATAACGGCGCCTCCTGCAATGGACAGGGCAATGGAGGTATGTACCGCCTTGCGCACGTCGTCCTTGTGCTTCGCACCGTAAAACTGGGAAATGACCACGGTAGCGCCGGAAGAGAGGCCGGTGAAGAAGCCCACCAGAAGGTTGATCAGGGTGGAGGCGGGACCGCCTACTGCGGCGAGCGCCTGCTTTCCGACAAAGTTTCCCACCACAATGGCGTCCGTGGTATTATAAAGCTGCTGAAAAAAGGTGCCGAACAGGATGGGAAAGAAAAAAAACAGAAGCTGCTTCCAGATGACTCCTTCTGTGATCTGATTAATATCCATCTTCTTTTTGTCCCTCATTTGTCCGATTTTCATGGGTAACCCGCCTTTCCATTTTCAAATCTTTTTTCAAACAGTACAGGACCCCGGAAACGGCTTCCGGGGTGAACGCCTCTATTATAAGAGAAGAGAGGCAGAAACTCAATAGGGTGCAGACCTCTTTTTTCCTTTTCAAACGGTCTGCTGCCGTTCAGGCGTGCGCCGCTCATCCGCGTATCGGCTTCGGAAACGCGCATTGACTTCCGGACCCGCGTACAGTATCATGGATTTGCCTGAAATTTTTTGCACGCCGGATGTGATTTTCTCAGAGAAGAGAAAGAACCGGTACCGGCGGAGTCAGGATAAGACGCTTCAGAAAATAATGGAGGAAGAGTATGCAGATCGACAGGAAGAAGCTTTTTGAGATCGTAAAGGAAGGCGGAGCACTTTTCCAGAACCGTGCGGAAGCAGCCTGTATCAAGGTTAAGGGCGTATCGGACTATGTGACCGAGGTGGATTTTCATGTGCAGGAGCACATCCGGACCAGGCTCATGCAGGAATGGCCCGGAGTACAGTTCATGGGAGAGGAGAAGGATAACAGCGGGATCGACTTTACAAAGGCGGTCTGGATCCTGGATCCTGTGGACGGAACGACGAACCTGATCCATGATTTTCGTCAGAGCGCAGTTTCGCTGGCGCTGTACGAGGGAGGAAGTCCGGTCTGCGGCGTCGTCTATCAGCCGTATACGCAGGAACTGTTTTATGCGCAGGCGGGAGGCGGAGCCTTCCTGAACGGAACGCCGATCCATGTCAGCAAAGCCAGGAGCATGGAAGAATGTCTGATCTCCATAGGGACTGCGCCGTATGAGCATGAATATGCAGAATGGAATTTTGATCTGTTCCGGCGGATCTTCCTGGACTGCCAGGACGTCCGCAGACTGGGCTCGGCGGCCATCGACCTCGCTTATGTGGCCTGCGGGAGAACGGATGCCTTTTTTGAAAGGAGCCTGAAGCCGTGGGATTTTGCGGCCGGGCGCATCCTGGTGGAGGAGGCCGGAGGAACGGTCACGGATTTTGAGGGAAACAGTCCGGATTTCCGGAAGAAGGGAAGCATCCTTGGCAGCAACGGGCCTGTGGGAAGGCTGCTTCTGGAACAGTATATGAAAAACTGAAGGGCTTGCTGTTTGGGTCCGGCTGCGGACCAGATGGGGGGAAAGATGCGCGGCGACATAAGAAAAACGAAAACTGGATGAGGATGATTAGAATATGAATCATAAAAGAAGCTTTGGAAGGAAAAGATGGTTTCTTTTGCTGCTTGCAGCCGTTCTTCTGCTCCAGCCCGCCGGCGGCCGGACAGTCCGTGCGCAGGAACCGCAGAATACGGCGGGAGCGCAGATCCGGACGGAAGCGCAGCTTCAGGAGGGGGAACAGACCAAAACGACGGGGCAGGCAGAGGCGCTGCAGGAGCAGGCGGATGCTCTGACGGCGGCCCACCTGGCCGCCTGGGAGCAGGCGAAGCAGGAGTATGCAGCCCAGCTCGCCGCCTATCAGCAGGCGCTTGAAGCCCGGCAGGCAGAGGAAGGCAGTCAGACGGCCGATGGACAGGAACAGATGGCGCAGGCCGCCTGGCTGACCGAATACCAGCAGGTGCTTGCCGGACAGCCGGCAGAGTCGGCAGCCCAGGCCGCCGCCCAGCAGCAGGCCGCCCTCGCGGCTCAGGAGGCGGTCCAGGCTCCACAGGCCGCCGCAGGAGCGCCGGCGGTAGAGGGGGCTGTGCCATTCACCCCGCTTGCGGGAAAAACGGTCTCCATCCTGGGGGACAGCATTTCCACTTATCAGGGCTGGATCCCGGCGGGCTATGCCTGCTTTTATCCGGATGCGGGAAACAACGTTCAGGATGTGGGTCAAACCTGGTGGATGCAGGTGATTCAGAATACCGGCATGCGTCTTCTGGTGAACGGTTCCTATTCTGCCAGTACGGTGTGCGGAGATTCCCGCGCAGAGGATTCCAGTGCGGGCTGCAGCAGCCGCCGGATCGTGGATCTGATGGGAAATACCGGGACAGTTCCGGACGTGATCCTGGTATTCCTGGGAGTCAATGACTTTTTCCGTTCCATCGGCCTTGGAAGCTTTTCCGGAACGGCCACCTACCGGAACGATCACTATATCTGGGATTTTACGGAGGGCTATGAGCTGATGCTGCAGAAGCTCCAGGCGGTTTATCCCACTTCCCGGATCTACTGCATGACGCTGATCGAGGCGAATTCCTGGGAGGGAACCAGGGTGAATGCAAACGGCAATACGGTGGAAGACTATAACAGCAGGATCAGGCAGGTGGCTGCGGCACATGGAATACCGGTCATCGATGTACATGCCTGCGGAATAGGAAGCAATGAGCTGGGCCGCTACACCAGCGACGGAGTCCATCCGAACAGAGAGGGAGCGGCGCGGATAGCGGCTTATGTGACGAACGCGCTTCTTATGGCGGGCTGATGCTTGGCAGAGACGGGACGCGGTGTCCCGGAATGGAGGAAAAATGTTTTCCTGGGTAGTACTGATCTTGGCGGCTGTATATCTGTATCATGGATATTTGAGAAGCAGGGTGGACAGGAGAAAGCTTTCCCACAGCTCCTATTATGATGTGGCCTACGGCGGAGAGAAAAAATGTGCCGCCCAGGCGGCGGCCATTCTCAGGGATGTGAGCGGATACGGGAAGATCCTGTCCGGCTGGCGGTATCTTTCCGGGGACGGCCCGGTCCTGGCAGATGTGGTCCTGATCCATGAGACCGGCGTGTATGTGCTGGAAACCAAGGACTATACGGGCTGGATCTTTGGGGATCCCCGGGAGGAATACTGGGTTCAGATGCTGGATGGGGGAAGATATACCTCCTGCCGCAATTATTTCTACAATCCCCTTCTGCAGACGCAAGCCTGTATCGACGCCATGAAGGAGGTCCTTTCCGACATGAAATGGCTGCCGCTGTATTCCCTGGCGGTGTTCGGGAATGGCTGTGAACTGGAAAATGCCGGCCTGTCCGATGAGAGCAGGAAGATCATCCGGTTAAAGCAGCTTTCCTATACCATGTACGGCATGGTCCGCGCTTCCCGTACATTCCTTTCCCGTCAGGTCATCGATGAGATTGAGGAAAGGCTCAGCGTCTGCTGCGCCGGCCCGTGCCGTCCGTTCGCCGAACAGTGCGGAGAATGCCGGCGCCGGCCTGAAGCCGGTCCGCAAAAGGCAAAGTTTCGGCCTTGACAAAAACGTCGGTCTTTACTATAGTAGAACATATCCCGCGGCGGGAAGCTGTAGACGCCGAACCGGAGATTCGGTGCGCGTGCCTCAGCAACGCTTCGGTATGGAAGGAAAAGATGAGGAAGAAGAGGAGTACGCAGATCTCTTCACCAGAGAGGACGGCCCGTAGGCTGGAAGGCTGTCCGGGAGCAGGATGTGCGGAAGGTAGCTTTGGAGTCGGAAGGCAGAACGGAGCGGATGCCGGACGGTACGGGCCGGAGGGAGAACGCTTTCAGTAAGCTTTCACGCTTCATCCCCGTTAAAGGATGAGACTTTTACAGAAGTTGCAACGAGGCCGGATTTTCGTAAGAGTCCGGCGAACAAAGGTGGTACCGCGCAAACGCGCCCTTTGCCCTGATCGGGTAAAGGGCGTTTTCTAATGGAGGTAAACATGAGCAGAGAACTGGCAAAGACCTACGATCCTCACGGCATTGAGGAAAGACTGTATCAGAAGTGGCTGGACAAAAAATATTTTCACGCGGAAGTGGACAGGAGCAGAAAGCCCTTTACCATCGTGATGCCCCCGCCGAACATCACGGGGCAGCTTCACATGGGGCATGCGCTGGACAACACCATGCAGGACATCCTGATCCGCTTTAAGAGGATGCAGGGCTACAACGCTCTCTGGCAGCCGGGAACGGACCATGCCAGCATCGCCACCGAGGTCAAGATCATCGAGACGCTGAAAAAGGAAGGCATCGACAAGCACGATCTGGGACGGGAAAAATTCCTGGAGCGCGCCTGGGCGTGGAAGAAGGAGTACGGCGGAAGGATCACCAGCCAGTTAAAAAAACTGGGCTCCTCCTGCGACTGGGACAGAGAGCGCTTCACCATGGACGAGGGCTGCAATAAGGCCGTGACGGAAGTGTTCTGCAAGATGCACGAAAAGGGCTGGATCTATAAGGGAAGCAGGATCGTCAACTGGTGCCCGGTCTGCAATACCTCCATTTCCGACGCGGAGGTGGTGTACGAGGAGCAGGCAGGCCATTTCTGGCACATCAAATATCCGCTGGCGGATGAAAACGGACAGCCAAGCAAAACGGAGTTCCTGGAGTTCGCCACCACCCGTCCGGAGACCATGCTGGGAGATACGGCGGTCGCCGTGAATCCGGAGGATGAGCGCTATAAGGGCCTGGTGGGGAGAAAGGTGTTCCTGCCTTTCGTGGACAGGCTGATTCCCATCATCGCGGATTCCTATGTGGATATGGAGTTCGGAACCGGCGTGGTGAAGATCACCCCCGCCCATGACCCCAACGACTTTGAGGTGGGAAAACGGCATAACCTGCCCGAGATCAACATCATGAACGACGATGCCACCATCAATGAAAACGGCGGAAAATTCGCCGGAATGGACCGTTATGAAGCCAGAGCCGCCATCGTGAAGGAACTGGATGAGATGGGGCTTCTGGTCCGCATCGAGGATTATACCCATAACGTGGGAACCCATGACCGCTGCAAGACCACGGTGGAGCCGCTGATCAAAAAGCAGTGGTTCGTGAAGATGGACGAGCTGATCAAGCCTGCCGTGGAAGGCGTGAAGAACGGCGACATCCGCCTGATTCCGGAGCGCATGAACAAGATTTATTTCAACTGGACGGATAACATCCGCGACTGGTGTATTTCCAGACAGCTCTGGTGGGGCCACCGGATTCCCGCCTATTACTGCGACGAATGCGGCGAGGTGGTAGTGGCAAAGGAAATGCCGAAGGTATGCCCGAAGTGCGGCTGCACCCATTTCACGCAGGATGAGGATACCCTGGATACCTGGTTTTCTTCCGCCCTCTGGCCCTTCTCCACGCTGGGCTGGCCGGACAAAACGGAGGATCTGGATTACTTTTATCCTACGGATGTGCTGGTGACGGGCTATGACATCATTTTCTTCTGGGTCATCCGCATGATTTTCTCCGGCTATGAGCAGATGGGAAAGAAGCCTTTCTCCACCGTGCTGTTCCACGGCCTGGTGCGGGATTCCCAGGGAAGGAAGATGTCCAAATCCCTCGGAAACGGCATCGATCCGCTGGAGGTGATCGACAAATACGGCGCGGACGCCCTGCGTCTGACGCTGATCACCGGAAACGCGCCCGGAAACGACATGCGTTTCTATTATGAGAGAGTGGAGGCCAGCCGAAATTTCGCCAACAAGGTCTGGAACGCTTCCCGTTTCATCCAGATGAACATGGAAGGAAAAACGATTCGGGAAAACGCGGCAGAGCATCTGCAGCCCGTGGACAGATGGATTCTTTCCCGCCTCAATCACGTGGTGAAGGAAGTCACCGACAACATGGAGAATTTTGAGCTGGGCATCGCTGTTCAGAAGGTCTACGACTTTATCTGGGACGAGTTCTGCGACTGGTACATCGAGATGGTGAAGCCCAGGCTGCACGATATGGACGACGCGGACAGCCAGAACGCGGCGCTGTGGACGTTAAAGAACGTGCTCTTAAACGCCCTGAAGCTGCTGCATCCCTACATGCCCTTCGTGACCGAGGAAATCTTCTGCACCCTGCAGGATGAGGAGGAATCCATCATGATTTCTTCCTGGCCGCAGTACAGGCAGGAGTGGAACTTCCCGAAGGAAGAGGAGGAAATTTCGATTCTCAAGGAGGCGGTGCGCGGCATCCGCAACTTAAGAAGCTCCATGAACGTTCCGCCCAGCAAAAAGGCCCATGTGTTCGTGGTGAGCACGGATGAGAGGATCGCATCCGCCTTTACGGAAGGAAAGCTGTTCTTCGCCTCCCTGTCCGGGGCCTCCGACGTCACCATCCAGAAGGATAAGACGGGAATCGCGGACGACGCGGTATCCGTGGTGATCGCGGGAGCCACGCTCTATATTCCCTTCGCGGAGCTGGTGGACATCGCGCAGGAAATCGCCCGCCTGGAGAAAGAGGAGAAGCGCCTTGTCGGCGAGCTGGCACGGGTAAACGGCATGCTGAGCAATGAAAAGTTCCTTTCCAAAGCGCCGGAAAGCAAGATCGCCGAGGAAAAGGGCAAGCTGGAAAAGTATACGCAGATGATGGAACAGGTACGCGAGCGCCTTGCGGTTTTGAGAAAATAAGGCCATAAAAAGGCATACAAGAAAGGGACGGAGGCTTCCCCGCGGAGGCCTCCGTCTTCTGCGGCGCGAAGGCGGCAGGAGAGTTCTGGCTGCAGGCTCATTCCGCCGTCCGGAGCCGGGACTGGAGGTAAACATGCGTTTCAGCTATGAAGAAGCCGTAAACTATATTCTTGACGTTCCCAGATTTACGAAAAAAAATGCGCCGGAGGACACGGAGCATTTTTTTGAATTCCTGGGAAGGCCGGGGGAGGAAGCGAAGCTGGTACATGTGGCGGGCACCAACGGGAAGGGGTCGGTCTGTGCCTATATCGCTTCCGTGCTGGGGCGGGCCGGACTTTCCGTCGGGCTGTTTTCCTCTCCCCATCTGGTGGACATCCGGGAACGGTTCCGCCTGAATGGAGAGATGATCTCCCGGGAGGCGTTTGTTTCCTGCCTGGAGCAGGTGTTGGAGCGGCTGGAAGCCTTTCGGAAGGAAACAGAAAAGACGGGGTATCATCCCACCTTTTTTGAACTGCTGTTTTTCATGGGGATGCTCTGGTTTTCCGGGCAGGGAGCCCAGGCCATCGTTCTGGAAGCCGGGATGGGCGGCAGGCTGGATGCCACCAACGTGATCAAAAAGCCCGTGGTCTGCGTCATCACCCGCATCGGCCTGGACCACATGGAGTATCTGGGAGAGACAAAGGAGAAGATCGCCGGGGAAAAAGCGGGGATCATCAAGCCGCAGGTGCCGGTGGTCTTCTGGGACGAGATCCCTTCCGTCAGCCGCGTGATCGTCGAAAAAGCGAAAAAAACGGGCGCAGAGGCCATTCCCGTGTCGGAACGGGAAGTCGGTTTCTTTCAATTTCAGAATAAAAGGATTGATTTTTCCATGCGCTCTGGGTATTATGAATATATTAGGGTCTGCCTGCATACGTCCGCCGTATACCAGCGTCAGAATGCCGCGCTGGCGGTCCGGGCGCTCGAGGTGATAGCCGGAAGGCTGAGGGAAGAAGCCGGGGAAACGGCGGGTGTTTCCCTCAGCCGGGAGACGATCGAGGAAGGGCTTTCGGCGGCCAGTTGGTCCGGACGGATGGAGGAAGTGCTTCCGGGCGTGGTGATCGACGGAGCGCACAATGAGGACGGCGTGGCCGCCTTCCTGGAAAGCGTTTCGCGCGACGGCTGTACGGGAAGGAGAAGCCTTCTTTTTTCCGCCGTTTCGGACAAGCGAAGCGGCAGGATGGCGGAGCAGATCCTGGAGAGCGGGCTTTTTGCACAGATCCTGACCGCGCCGATGGAGAGCGGCAGATCGCTGACAAAGGAACAGCTGAACGCGGTGTGGAAGGGAAGGGCAGGGCTGTATGACAGCCCGGAGGAGGCGTTTCGTTTTCTGATCGGGCAGAAGGGCCCGCAGGATATGGTATACGCCGCCGGTTCCCTGTATCTGGCGGGACAGCTTCTGGCCTGCGAAAGGAATGAGCGGTAAAAGGATGACTGACCGGAGTTTTCTGGAGGATATAGAGAATGCTGGATTTTGAAGCGGAACTGAAGAAATTTCATCCCAGCCTTGAAGTGGATGAGGTGGAGGAAGCGATCTATAAGCACGGTTTAACGGACATCACCGATCTCCTCGTGGAGATTGAGAAGGACAGAAGGCCGCAGAGAGCGGAAGAAGACCGGGGGACCGAAGAATGAACTGTTATAACTGCGGAGCGCTTCTGACGGAAAATGATTTCTGTACCGGCTGCGGTGCCGATGTGAGATATTATAAGAAGATCATCGGCCTTTCCAATATGTATTACAACGACGGCCTGGAAAAGGCGCATGTACGGGACCTGTCCGGAGCGGTCAGAAGTCTGACGGAGTGTCTGAAGCTGAACAAATTTAATATCGATGCCAGGAATCTTCTCGGTCTGGTCTATTTTGAAATGGGAGAGACCGTGAACGCTCTCAGCGAGTGGGTCCTGAGCAAGAATCTGAAGGCGGAGAAGAACATCGCCGATGATTATATCGAAGCGGTCCAGAACAATCCCAGCCAGCTGGAGGGTCTGAACCAGGCCATCAAGAAGTACAATCAGGCGCTGGTCTACTGCCAGCAGGGAAGCCTGGATCTGGCGGTGATCCAGCTGAAAAAGGTGCTGTCCATCAATCCCCGCTTCCTGCGCGCACATCAGCTTCTGGCTCTTCTGTATATCCAGTCGGAGGACTGGGAAAAGGCGAAGCGGGAGCTGAACAAATGCAGCAGGATCGATGTGCGCAATACCACCACGCTCCGGTACCTGCAGGAGGTCAACGCGGCGCTGGTGGAGGATGATGCGAAGGGAGCGCACCGGAACCGGAAATCGGAGGATGTGATCAAGTACCAGAGCGGGAATGAGACGATTATCCAGCCGGTCAATGTACAGGAGCCGAAGAAGAGCTTCGCCTTTCTGATCTACCTGCTGGTGGGAGCAGCTGTCGGCCTTGCCGTGGCACTCACCCTCGTCATGCCCGCAAGGATGCAGAGCCTGCGGACGCAGCTCAACGAAGAAAGCCGTGCGGTGGGAGAACAGCTGGAAAAGCGGAATGCGGAGCTTTCCGAACTGCAGGCGCAGGTGGAACAGCTGGAAGCACAGAATAAGGATCTTGTGGAGGAGCTGGACGCCTATGCCGGAACGGACGGGACCCTGCAGACCGTAGAGGATCTTCTGAACGCGGCCTATATCTATCTGAACACGCCGGAGGATATTGAAGGGATAGCGGGAGCACTGGAAGCGGTCAGCGAGGAGAGCATGAATTCCGACACCATTTCCGCAGCGTACCGGAACCTGTATGATAAGCTTCTGGAGCTGACCGGTCCCGAGATCAGCCAGGCCTGTATGGAAAACGGAAATACGGCCTACCGGGACGGAGACTATGATACCGCCATCACAGAGCTGGAGCGTGCCTTCAGCTATGATGAGACCAACAGCGATGCCCTGCTGCTTCTGGGCGACGCATACCGAAGAAACGGAGACAGCCGGAACGCCAGGCAGATTTATGACCAGGTGACTGAGCTGTTCCCGAATACGGAGAACGCACGGAGGGCGCAGAACGCCCTCAGCGAGCTGGAAGGCTGAAAATTTAATCAGGCGGACTTTCAACCGGAATGGACAAAAGAGAACTTTGCCTTGAATCAGAGAAGGCGGGTTCTCTTTTTTTGTGCGATACATCCGGCAAGCGGCTGCCGTGCTTGCATGCGCAGCCATTTGCCGGGCAGCGGATAGCGAACAGCTTTGCTGTGAGCTGTCCGGGTATCGTGGAGATCGGATAAGGGAAGGTTCTTCCCCTATCCGATCGGTAAGGCGCATTGGTCCGGGAAAGAAAGAGAAAGGAGAAATTGTGAAGGTATTGGAAGAGGATTTCAGAGTGATCGACAACTGCCTGTGCATCCGGATGCCGGAGGAGGTGGATCACCATCATGCGCAGGAGCTCAGCAGGATTGCGGACCGCCATATCCTGGAGGAGCAGGTGGAAAACGTGCTGTTCGACTTTGAGGATACCCGATTCATGGACAGCTCGGGGATCGGCATCCTGATCGGCCGCTACCGGCTGATCTCCTGCTTTGGCGGGAAGGTCTATGCCGCCCATCCGGACAGTCAGATCCGCAGGATGCTGGAGATGTCCGGCATGAGGAAGATCGTGGAGATCATAGCGGAATGAAGATGCGACGCAGCTCAACAGATTTAAAATGCCGCTGACGCGGCGGAAAGCCGAGGTAGAGATGAAGAATGAAATGAAAATGGAATTTGACGCGGTGTCAGAAAACGAGGGATTTGCGCGGGTGGCGGCAGCGGCTTTTGTCACGCCCCTGGATCCCACGCTGGAGGAGGTGGCGGACATCAAGACGGCCGTTTCGGAGGCGGTCACCAATGCGGTGATTCACGCCTATCCGGACTGGCCGGAGGACAGACCGCAGAAGGTGGAGCTGCGCTGCAGCATCAGCGGAGATGTCCTACATATTGAGATCGAAGATCACGGGATCGGGATCCCGGACGTGGAAAAGGCCATGGAGCCGCTGTTTTCCACCTGCCCGGATAAGGACCGGTCGGGCATGGGCTTTGCTTTCATGGAAGCGTTCATGGACGATCTGGAGGTGGAATCCACAGTGGGGCAGGGAACCCTGGTGAGGATGGAAAAGAAGCTGGGAACGCTGACCTGGGCGGAAGAAGAGGAATGAGGGGAGGACGGCGTGAAGGAAATATCAGTGCTGATTGCGCGGGCGCAGAAGGGTGACCGCAAGGCCAGAGAAGTACTGATAGAGAAAAATCTGGGACTGGTGCATCATATCGTAAGGCGGTTTGCCGGACGGGGATATGATATGGAGGATCTGTTTCAGATCGGTTCGATCGGCCTGATCAAGGCGATCGACAAATTCGACCTGTCCTATGAGGTACAGTTCTCCACCTATGCGGTTCCCATGATCACCGGGGAGATCAAGCGGTTTTTGAGGGACGACGGATTGATCCGGGTGAGCCGGACCCTGAAGGAAAACGGCTGGAAGGTGAAGCAGGCGGCACAGAAGCTGGCGCACAGTCTGGGAAGAGAGCCGGTGCTGGAAGAGATCGCAGAAGAAACCGGGCTGGAGAGACAGGAGGTGGTGCTCGCCATGGAGGCCGGGGTGGAGGTGGAATCCATCTACAGGCCCGTGGGACAGTCGGACGGAAACGAAATCCGGCTTCTGGACCGGGTAGCCGCTGATGGGGCGTCCGACGGCTGGGAGGATGAGGAAAAGGACAGGCTGCTGAACCATATGCTGCTGGTCCAGCTTCTGGAGGAGCTTCCGGAAACGGACCGGAAGCTGATCCGGATGCGCTATTTCGAGGATATGACCCAGAGCGAGGTCGCAAAGAATCTGGGAATCAGTCAGGTCCAGGTCAGCCGCCTGGAAAAGAAGATCCTCCTTGGCATGCGGCACAAGGTTCTGTGCTGAAGGCTCCGGCCGGGATTTGAGTCAGGCTCCTCCTGCATAAAATCCGCCTGTTTTTCTCATACTGTGAGAAAGGGCCGCGGCCGGAAAGGAGCGAAAATGGCAGCCGGAGAAACGCTGTATCTGAAGCTGGAACGAAATGTGGAGACGCAGAAGGAGGACATCCGTCTGAGCGATCTGGGAAAGCTGGTCTGTGCCGACAGAGAGATCCTGGTCAGGGCGAAGACCCTGCGCATCTGCAGCTTCCGGAAGGAGAAACAGGGGCGCTGCATCGTCAGCGTGATGAAGATCGTGGAGGAGCTTAAGAAGCTCTGGCCTTCTTTGGAGATCCAGAACCTGGGGGAGACGGAGGTGGTCGTGGAGCGCGTGAAGGCGGAACAAAAAAAGGGAGTCTGGCTGTGGATGAAGACCGCTTTTGTCTGCCTGATCTGCTTTTTCGGGCCCGCCTTTACCATCATGGCCTTCCATAACGACATCGGCATCGGGGACGTGTTCGCCAGGATATATGAGATGACAACGGGCCGGCCCTCGGACGGGATTACCATTCTGGAGATTTCTTATTCCATAGGGCTGGCGGCCGGGATCATTCTGTTCTTTAATCACATCGGCGGGAGGAGAATCACCAGGGATCCCACGCCGATTGAGGTGGAAATGCGCATTTACGAGGATCAGGTGAACAATGCATTGGTGGAAACGGCGGACAGAGAGGGGGAGATGATCGATGCTTCCTGAAAACGTCCTGCATGGGCTTCTTTTACAGGCGGGTCTTGCTGTTGCGGGGGTCAGCAGCGGTCTTCTGGTGGCGGGCGGCGTGTTCACTGTCCTGCTGTCCGTTGGCCTGGTCCCCCGCTTTGCCGGAAAGACCCATACCGGACAGAGGATCTTTTTGTATGAGGAAATGGTGGTGTTCGGGACGCTTCTGGGAAATTTCTTGAGCGTATCCGACTGCGCGGCCGGAGCCGTCCGGAGGCTGTATGGCTTTCTGGCGGAACAGGCGGCGGGACTGTGGGAGGTGTTTACGGTCTGCATGCCGGCTCTTTTCGGACTCTTTGCCGGGATCTTTGTGGGATGTCTGGCCCTGGCGATTGCAGAGATGCTGGATTCCATCCCCATTTTTGCCAGGAGGATCTCCTTTCGCCATGGCCTGGGACTCGCCGTGCTTTCCGTGTCGCTGGGGAAGCTGGCAGGAAGCCTGTACTATTTTTTCGGGAAATTTTTTGTTTCCTGAGGGAGGGCGGGATGCGCCGGATGTCCCCGGGCAGAGGAAGTCTCAGATGATGTCCACGTCCCCTTCGTGCATCATATAGCTGGCGAACACATACATGGCGGCCCAGAAAAAAGCCGGATATTCCTCCGAACAGGCGAAGATCTGCGGCCGGACGGAAAAGAAGGGAGAGATCTTGCCGATGACGGTGGACGCCCGGACAAACAGGACGCTCTGATCCTTCTGCCTGTCCGCCGTCCATTCCCCATAGGGGGTCTGAATATCCAGGTGAACTCCCTGCGGCGGGCGGATGAGGGAAACCGCACCGCTGCAGGAGCGGCAGGTCAGCTGAGCCGTCGCACAGATGTCATCCTTAAGATCGGCCCGGTAGCAGATCCCGCTTTCGGTTCGGAGCAGATCTGTCTCCCCGATGGTCCCTCCGCCGCTTCGGATCAGCTTTGCCGGGCCGATAAGCTTTTTCTGAAGGATGCTGATCCTTTCTTCTGCCGCTGCGGCAAAACGGGAAGAGGAACGGCCGTGCGGCAGGCCGGAAGCTCTGGCGCTGCTGCCCTCCGGAAGCTCCTTCTGCAAACCTCTGCCTGCCGGAGAAGAACAGGAAAGATGAAAACCGCCGAGTGCGGGTCTGATCTGAAGAATCATGATAACCTCCGTTTCCGGAGCGCTGTTTCGGCGCTCCCTTATCAGAAAGCGCTTTAAAGGGCGCTTCCTGTCAGTGTATACAGAATGCCTCCCGCGATCCCGCATCCCAGCATGACGAAGATGGGATTGGTCTTTCCTCTGCGCAGGATAAAGAAGGACAGAAGAAAGAGCAGGACGGCGATCAGGTTGGTTCCTCCGGGCTTCAGGGAAATGCTCTCCTGATCCCATACGGCAAGACACAGGATCGACAGCCCGGCAGAGGCGATGAGCGCCACGATGGCCGGACGCAGGCCGGACAGGGTGCCCTGTATGTAGGCGAGATTTCCATACCTGAAATAGAGCCAGGCCAGCGTGAGGACGATCAGGCAGGAGGGCAACACGCAGCCGACTGTGGCAACGATGGCTCCGGGAATGCCTGCGGTGCGCATGCCCACAAAGGTGGAAGAGTTGATGGTGATCGGTCCGGGAGTCATTTCGGCAATGGTGATCAGATCGGTGAATTCCGTCATGCTCAGCCAGCCGTGACCGGCCACTACCTGCTCCTGAATCAGCGGGATGGCGGCCATGCCTCCTCCGAAGCTGAGAAGCCCGATTTGAAAAAAGCTGAGAAACAGATCCAGAAAATTCATTTGGCGTTGCCCTCCTTTTTGCCGGCGGAAAGAGTGAAAAAGGTACGAAGAATCCCATAAATGGCGCAGGCGAGGATGATCCACAGAACATTGACGTCAAAGAACCAGGAAGCGCAGAAGGCCGCCGCCATGACGAGAACGGACAGGATGCCGCTCTCTTTGTAGACGCTGCCGCACAGGTTGACGGTCACATCCGCGATGACTGCGGCGATCCCGGACTGCATGCCTTTCAGAACGGCCGCCACGATGAGATTTTCCCGGAAGGCCGTGTAGCACAGGGAGATCAGGGAGATGATCACGAAGGGAGGGATGATGGTCCCCAGGACCGCGATCAGGGTCCCGATGATCCCCGCTGTCCGGTAGCCCACCAGGATCGCCGCATTGACGGCGACCGCACCGGGCGCCGACTGGGCGATGGCGGCCAGGTTCAGCATTTCCTTTTCCTCGATCCAGTGAAGCTCGTCGGTAAATTTTTTCTTTAAGAGCGAGATGATGACGTAGCCGCCTCCGAAGGTAAAGCTGCTGATCGTCAGAGTGGAGAGGAACAGGGTGAGATATTTTTTCCTTTTTTCCATTTGAAGCTCCCATGCCTTTCTTTTTTTTATGCTTTCACCATACCCCTTGCTGACTTATTTGTAAAATACTATAATATAATAAAGTTAATAGCTATTTATATATACAAAGGGGGAAACCGCATGACGCTTCGGCATTTGAAGATTTTTCTGGCAGTTTATGAAACGGGAAGCACGACGGCCGCCGCAGAGGAGCTGCTGATCGCTCAGCCGTCGGTGAGCGTGGCCGTAAAGGAATTGGAGGAGCACTATGGGGTCCGGGTGTTTGAACGGATGGCGAAGCGTCTGTATGTGACGCAGGCGGGACAGGAACTGTACCAGTACGCCAGACATCTGGTGAGCCTGTTTGAGGAGACGGAGGATGCCATGAAGAGCCTCGGAACATCGGGCACGCTCCGGGTGGGAAGCAGCGTCACCATCGGCAATTATTTTCTCCCGGGCTATATCCGCTCCTTTCAGCGGGAATTTCCGCAGGTGCGCGTGCGGGTGACGGTGGAGAATACGGACACCATAGAAGGCCTTCTTCTGGAGAACGGCATCGACCTGGGGCTGGTGGAAGGGCGGGTGCACAGCCCGTTTCTGGTACAGCTTCCTTACCGGAAGGACCGGCTGGTCATGATCTGTTCACCGGAGCATCCTTATGCATCTTATAAGAGCATCGTGCCGGAGGTTCTGGCGGCCGAGGATGTGCTGCTGCGGGAAAAAGGGAGCGCGGTCAGAGAGCTGTTCGACATCCGCATGGCGGAAGCAGGGCTGGAGATCGAGCCGCTCTGGGAAAGCGTCAGCACACGTGCGCTCATCGGGGCGGTAAAGGAGAACATGGGCGTTTCCGTGCTCCCCTATTACCTGGTGGAGGAAGAGATAAAGCGAAGGGAAGTGCGCGCAGTCGCTGTGGAGCGGGTGGATTTTGACAGGGATTTCAGCATCGTCTACCATAAAAATAAGTATCATTCCAGAGCGTTTGACGCATTTGTGAGGATCTGCAGCAGCTGTCCGGTCGGTGACGGTCATCCTCTGACCGGTACATAAGGAAGGAGAGGATCCACAGGGGGATTGAAAGAATGCGGCCTCCGGTATACAATGGCTGTAATGATATGTCATTTGCAGAACACAGGAGGACGGGATGAAGCAGCAGCCGCTTTACGAGATGATATACAGGGAGATCCTCGGCGGGATCGAGGACGGAAGCTATGGGCCGGGAGACCGGATCCCTTCGGAGAAGGAGCTGTCGGAAAAATACCGGGTCAGCCGGATCACCAGCAAGAAAGCCCTGGAAATGCTGGCAGAGGAAGGGAAGATCATCCGGATGGCGGGAAAGGGTTCCTTTGTTGCCGGAAAAGAGAGGCGGGGCGAATGGGAAAAGGACAGTCGGGCAGGAAGGGCGAAAAAGCTGGTTGGCGTCATCATGGACGGATTCGGCCCCAGCTTCGGCTGTGAGCTTCTGGTGAATCTGGAGCTGGAATGCAGGAGACAGGGCTTTCTCATGCTGCTGCGGTGTACGAACGGGAACATGGAGGAAGAGGTCAGGGCGCTTGATGAGCTGCTTTCTGCCGGAGCGGACGGGATCCTCATCATGTGCGTGCACGATGAGAACTATAACTCCCGGGTCCTGCGGCTGGTCGTGGAGCATTTCCCGGTCGTGACGCTGGACAGGCAGCTGAAGGGGATTCCGGTTCCCTTTGTGGGAACGGATAATGAAGCGGCGGCAAAGGAGCTGGCGGACTGGCTTCTGGACAGAGGCTTTCACTCCATCTGTCTGGCGACACATTTTTCAAGGGATACCTCTACGATCGAAGAACGGCAGAACGGACTGCGCAGGGCCTGCCATGACCGGGGAATGATCGCGGATGAATCTCTCTGGATCACGGATCTGTGCGCGACCCTTCCGGGCAGCAGGTCCGAGGAAAACCGGGAGCGGGATGCGGAACATATCATGGATTTCCTGGAGCGGCATCCACAGATCGATTCCTTTTTTGCGGTGGAATACGGGATCGCAGAGATGATATACCGCTGCCTGTGCGTAAAGAAGCTTCAGGACAGATACCCGGTAGTCTGCTTTGACAGCCCGGGCGACGTCATGCCTGGCAGAACGTTTACCCATGTCAGACAGGATGAGAAGACGATCGGGGAAACAGGAGTCAGGCTGCTGGCGGAGGCGATGGAAAAAAAGGAGGCCCCCAAAAAGGTCCTCGTCCCTTACCGTATTGTGGAAGCGGAGAAAAGATAAGAAGGAGAGAAAAACATGGGAAAGAACAACCGACTGATCAACGGAGAGATCTGGTATGATACCGACGGAAATGTGATCCATGCACACGGCGGGCACATGCTCTTTTGGGAGGGGCAGTGGTACTGGTACGGAGAAAACAGAACGGGAAACCGGTATGTGAGCATATACCGGTCCGAAGACCTCATAAACTGGACCTTCTGCGGCCATGCGCTGACCACGGATTCACCGACGGCAGATCACCGTGTGCGGACGGACCGGAAGCTGAAGACGGCGGAGGGCGGAAAGATCAATGTGGAGCGTCCGAAGGTGCTTTACTGTGAAAAGACGAAGCAGTTTGTCATGTGGATGCATGTGGAAAACGGAAAGGATTATCATGATGCGGCCTGTGGCGTGGCGGTCTGCGATAGGCCGGACGGGGTCTTTACCTACCTGGGATGCTTTAATCCCTTCGGATATATGTCCCGGGACTGCACGCTGTTTCAGGACAGGGACGGGACGGCATATTTTATCTCCGCCTCCCGTGACAATGCGGACCTGCACATGTACCGCCTGACGGAGGATTATCTGAACGTGGACTGTCTGGTACATAAGCTGTGGCAGGGAGAATACCGGGAAGCTCCTGCGGTGATGGAGCGAAACGGAAAGTATTACATGTTCTCTTCCTATTGTACGGGATGGGCGCCCAACCAGTGCCGTTATGCCGTCTCCGACAGCATGGAGGGGCGCTGGAGCACGCTGACGGACATCGCAGATGAGGTGACCTACCGCACGCAGCCCGCCTTCATCCTGCCGGTGGGAGAGGGAGAGGACACCGTTTATTATTATGTATCGGACCGCTGGAACGGGAAGGATTATGATGACTCCAGATATGTGATCCTGCCTTTGTCCTTTACGCAGGACGGAGCTCCCGTGATGGAGTACACGCAGGAATTCTGCCCGAAGCTGTAAAGCCGACGGCTGTGATCCGGCCGTGGCCGCGCAGACCGTACAAAGGCGGAACGGCGGCCGGAACGGAAATGCCGCCTGTCCCGTCGGGAAGCTTCAATCCTGCCGGGCGCGGTCTGTCCACAGAGCAGCGGCCAGAGCGGCAAACGCACCGGTCAGCTTGGCGGCGATCAGGGGACCGGTCAGATCGGGAGAAACGCCCATGGTGAAGGCGATATGTGCGCCCATCAGGGAGGCGGCGCTCACCAGATAGGCGGATACGGCCACCCGGCCTCGGGGATTCGTATCCTTCAGCATGGTGAGGGCGGGAAGAACGCTGACGGTCCCGATGAGAATGGCGGTCACTGCCGTTTCATCCAGCCTGAGCAGCCGTCCGGCCTTCTGCAGGGGAACGCGCAGAAGCCGCTGCAGAAACAGGGCTGCGGGCAGGCTTCCCAGCATGACCACGCAGATGGAGGAAACGGTCTGCATGGCATCCATGACCGGCGTGAAGAAGGGGCTTTCCAGATCCAGAAGATACAGGACCGCCCCGGCCGTGAGTCCCAGGGTGATGAGAACCTTCAGCGCGCGCACGAACAGACGGAAGCAGGAGAGGACCCGTCCGGGCCGTTTCCACAGTCCGAGAACCAGAAGCAGGGCGCAGACGAGCAGGACGGCCAGCCTGCGGACCAGCAGCAGGGGAGAAAAGCCGAAGAGGAGCCCGCCTGCCAGAAAGCCTACGGGCATGGTGATCAGTCCGAGGATGATGCCCTTGAGAAAATAGCCGCTGTCTCCCTCTTCTATGACGCCGATGCCGACAGGCAGCGTGAAGGTGAGAGTGCAGCCGAACACGGCCCCGACGATGATGCCGAAATATCCGCCCCATTCCGGCACGTCGGCAAGCTGCATGGCGAGCTGATAGCCTCCCATGTCGATGGCAAAAAGGCCGCCCGCCAGCGCCGGGTCCGTCCCGAGAAAGCGGAGGAGCACAGCGAGCAGCTTTTCCAGAAGCAGGGAAAGGGACGGGGAAATGCAGATCATGCCCGCCATGGAAAGGGCGGTGGGGCCCAGCAGCCGGAAGGCCTCTTCAAAGCGTTCCCCATATCCTTTTTTGTTTCCGGCAATACAGTCCAGACCGCCCAGTACGGCTGCGGCGGCAAAAATGCTCATGATGACCCGGTTCATCGTATCCTCCTTACAGGTATGTTTTCCGGCGGCACAGAAGAAAAGCTGTTGCTTCCGGCCGGCCGCCTCCAGCTCATTATAGTCTGCGTGCGCCGGGGAAAGCAAGAGAAAGAAACGAGGTAGAAATGGAAATCAGTATTCTTCTTTTCTGGCAGATCTTATCCATGTTCCTGATGCTCCTTATGGGATTTGCTCTGGTGAAGGCAGGACTGCTTAAGGCGGGCGACAGCCGGGTGATCTCCGTGCTGCTGCTCTATCTGGCCCTTCCCTGTGCGATCCTAGATTCCTTTCAGGTGGAGCTTGACGGCAGCATCCTGAAAGGGCTTCTTCTGGCGCTTGCGGGAGCGGTATTCTGCCATGGGGTCCTTCTTCTTGGCACGGGCCTTTTGGGGAAGGTGCTGCACTTTACGCCGGTGGAAAAGGCATCGGTGATCTATTCCAACTCCAGCAATCTGATCATCCCGATCATCACCGCCGTGCTCGGCCCGGAATGGGTGGTGTATTCCACCGCCTATGTGGGCGTACAGCTCCTGCTGCTGTGGACCCATGGAAAGATGCTCCTCTCCGGCCAAAAGGGCACGGATCTTCGGAAGATCCTCACGAACATCAACCTGCTTGCCGTTTTTGCCGGCATTTTTCTGTTCCTGACAGGTCTGCGCCTTCCGGAGGTGGTTTCGGACACCCTCCATTCCGTGGGAGCCATGGTGGCGCCTGCCAGCATGTTCATTGCCGGCATGCTGATCGCCGGCATGCGTCCGGAGCAGATCTTTAAAAATCCCAGGGCGTATCTGATCGTTTTCTTCCGCATGCTGTGTTTCCCGGCCGTGCTTCTGGTGCTTCTCGGCCTTTTGAAAACGGCTGCCGCAGGGAGCACGGCCGATGTGCAGACCATTTTCCTCATCACCCTGCTCGCCGCCATCACGCCGCCCGCCTCGTCGGTGATCCAGATGTCCCAGGTGTACGGCTGCGATTCGGAATATGCGGGCGTCATCAACGTGCTTTCCACGCTGGTCTGTATCATCACCATGCCTGCGGCGGTTTTCCTTTATCTGATGTAAGGACGGCATTTTTCTTCTCTGCTCCGGCGAGTGCATAAACCGCCGGACTCCTTCACATACTATGTCCATAAACGGGCGGGAGAACGCGGAGAAGCCCGCCGGAAACGGAGCGGATATGGACGAAAAACAGAAAAAGGAATATCAACAGTATGTCAGCAGGGTCACGCCGACCCATAACCTGTTGCTGCAGATGGGAAAGGCGTTCGTGACAGGAGGCGCGATCTGCGTTATCGGTCAGGGCATCCTCAATGCCTGCGCCGCTCTGGGACTTGACCGGGAAGCGTCGGGGAGCTGGTCGGCGGTCCTTCTGATCCTTTTCAGCGTCATCCTGACCGGCTTCAACCTCTACCCTTCCATTGTGAAGTGGGGCGGAGCGGGAGCTCTGGTGCCGATCACGGGCTTTGCCAACTCTGTGGCGGCTCCTGCCATCGAATTCAAAAAAGAGGGACAGGTGTTCGGCGTCGGCTGCAAGATCTTCACCATCGCCGGACCGGTGATTCTGTTTGGGATCGTGACTTCCTGGGCGCTTGGCGTGATCTACTGGCTGGGGAAGACAGCGGGGATATTTTAGACGGAATGCACCGTCTCTGCGCCGCGGCAGCCGGGCAGGGGGAAGCGCTTCCTGCGTCCGGATTTGACAGCGAAAGAAAGAAGAGGTATTTTGAAAAAAGGACGGGCAGAGAGGCGCTGCACTGTCTGCCCGCCGGCCGCGGCAGCCGGATAAAAGAAGCGGCACAGGAACAGGAAAAGGGAGGTACATAGTATGGATTCCAGGGAAGCCAGAAAGAGAATGATGGAGGGCAGGATTTATCCGCCCGGAGATGAGGAGATCATGGCGGAGCAGGTGGTCTGCATGCAGAAGCTGTGGGAGTACAATCAGATCCAGCCGAAGGATATGGACAAACGGTTTGCAAAGCTGCAGGAGATGTTCGCCGAGATCGGGGAGGGCTGTTATATCGAGCCGCCTCTGCATGCCAACTTCGGGGGAAAACATGTGCATTTCGGGAAAAATGTGTATGCGAACTATAATCTGACCATGGTGGACGATACCCATATTTATGTGGGGGATAATACCATGATCGGCCCCAATGTGACCATCGCTACGGCGGGGCATCCGATCGATCCGGCCCTGCGGAACGTACAGGCACAGTTCAATATGGAGGTCCATATCGGAAGGAATGTGTGGATCGGCGGCGGCTGCGTCCTGCTGCCCGGTGTATCTGTGGGGGACAACACGGTCATCGGAGCGGGGAGCATCGTGACGAAGGACATTCCGGCGGATGTGGTGGCTTACGGCAATCCGTGCCGGGTGATCCGCAGGATCGGAGAACACGACAGAAATTTTTATTACAGAGACAGGAGAGTGGACGTGGAGGTGAGGGACGGATCGATCGAATCCCTGATCCCGGAAGAAGAAGGATAAGAGAAAGGGGCCGGAGCAGAGACGCCCGGATGGGCTTCTGTCCCGGCCCCCGGTTTCGTTACGTTTCCGGAAGGCTGTCCGGTACCCAGACGGAAACGGAGCCGCCGCCCACAGGGAAGGCCGCGCTCCCGCACTCATCCAGCATTACGGTCTGGCGCATGTTTCCCAGCGCGTCCCGGAAGGTACGGCCGGCAAAACGGGCTCCCATGCACATGGTCTTGCTGCCGCCGGGACCGTCGGTCACGATGACGGCGCAGCCGGAACCGGGATGGGCGTCGTCTCCCAGACGGGTCCAGCCTACGATGTTGTAATCGTCAAAATAATCGATCTGCTCCCCATATGCTGTGTCCCTGCGAAGGCGCAGAAGAACGTCAAGCTGCGGCCCTACCGGCCCGATGCTGTCGTGGGGAATGCCGTAATAATCTCCGTAAAAGACGCAGGGGATGCCGTCCCGGCGCAGAAGGATCAGCGCATAGGCGATGGGCTTAAACCATCCCTGCACCCAGGAGGAAAGTGCCTGCCCCGGCTGGGTATCGTGATTGTCCACAAAGGTCACCGCCCGGTCGGGGCGCATGGCAGTCAGGGTGCCCTCAAAGATCCGGCTCATGTCAAAACAGCCGTTGCTGGAGGAAGCCTGAACGAAGTGGAAGTGCAGCGGCACGTCGAACAGCCGCATGACCAGGCCAGATTCGTCAAGGTAACGGACCAGGGAGCGCACGTTGGGACTCCAGTATTCCCCCACGGAGGGAAGGCTCTTTCCTGTTTTTTTCCGAAGCTGCATGAGCCAGTGCGTGAAAAAGGGAAACCGGATATGCTTGACCGCATCCAGCCGGAAGCCGTCCACTCCTGTCATATTCAGATACCATTCGCCCCACCGGTCCAGCTCTGCCACCACCTCCGGATTGTTCATATCCAGATCGGCTCCCATCAGATAATCATAGTTTCCATTTTCCGTATCCACCTCGTCATCCCATTCCTTGCCGGAAAACTGGAAGATCTCATGCCTTTTTCTCCGGTCGTCCCAGTCCACTCCGGTAAAATGCGTATGATTCCACTGAAAGCCGGAATATTTGTCGCCCCTTCCGGGAAAGCGGAAGCTGGTCCAGGCCGAGATCTCCTGAACGGGCCCCTCCTCCTCGTTGCGGCTCTTCTCGTCGCAGCCTGCGGCGAGTACCGTTTCGCAGCCGTCTGCGCCCATTTTGTGATTGAGGACGATGTCTGCAAACACGGCAATGCCGGCCTCCTGAAAGGCCCGGATGGCCGTAAGATATTCGTCCTTTGTGCCGTATTTGGTGGGGACGCTTCCTTTTTGATTGAATTCTCCCAGGTCATAAAGATCATAAACGCCGTAACCCACATCCGCTTTTCCCTGGGCTCCTTTGTAGGCGGGCGGCAGCCAGACCTGGGAAATGCCGGCCTCCTTCAGACGGGGCGCGTCCGCCGCAGCCCGTCTCCAGTGCCCGGCGTCCTGAGGCAGATACCATTCAAAATACTGAAGCATGGTCTGATTGAAATCCATAAAAATCTCCATTCCGGAGCGCCGAAAAGCGCTGCCCTGCCGTGACAGGGACTGCGTCATGATTGTCTGAGCAGACAAACTGTCTGCCGCGCTCCTTTTGACAGACAGCTGTCTTTTTGTGATGCTTTTTCGCGCAGGAAAAAACGTGCCCTGCGCAGCATGACATTATTTTAGCACAGAGGAAAGAAAACGGCATCAAAAACAGAAAACGCATATTTTTTCCGGGAAAAGCGGATACTGGGAAGGGATATGTGTATGCAGCGGAAGCTGTTTGCGGCCCTGGCGCAGACGCCTTGGCGTGGAGATAAGAGTGAGGGATTGAAAAATAAGCCGGATCGCTTATTTTTCAATCGGCAGGTTTGAGCCGAAGCACAAAACTGCGGTGACCGCAGAGGAGAGATCACAGACGTGATTTCTCTCCGCGGACTCAGCGTGAGAACGCTTCGGCATGGAGGAAATATGAAGACAGAAGAAAGAAGTCCGATTCTGGGAAAACAAAGCGTGATGCCGGCCAAACCGGTGTATCTGACGGAGAGCGCGTCCGTGGTGGGGAAAAAGGAAGGGGAGGGCCCCTTGGGAAATCTGTTTGACGTGGTGGGAGAGGATGATCTGTTCGGCTGCAAAAGCTGGGAGGATGCGGAAAGCTGTCTGCAGCAGGAAGCCCTGTCCTGTGCTCTGAAGAAGGCGGAATGGAAGCAGGAGGACGTGCGCTTCCTGTTCGCGGGAGATCTGCTGGGGCAGGAGATCGCCTCCAGCTTCGGCATGGAAGTCTTTCACAGGCCGCTGTTCGGCCTGTACGGGGCCTGTTCCACCTGTGCCCTGTCTCTGACGCTCGCTTCCCTCATCATCGCAGGAGGCTTTGCGGAGAGGGCCGCCTGCGTGACCTCCAGCCATTTTGCCAGCGCGGAAAAGGAATTCCGCTTTCCGCTGGGCTACGGAAATCAGCGCCCCCTGTCCGCCACCTGGACTGTGACGGGGAGCGGCGCCTTTTTGCTGTCCTCCTGCGAGAATGCCGGAAGGCATCGGGCCAGGGCCGCGATCACCGGACTGACCCCGGGAAAGATCGTGGATTTCGGCCTGAAGGACAGCATGAATATGGGAGCCTGCATGGCGCCTGCCGCGGCGGATACCATCCGTCAGCATCTGAAGGATTTCGGAAGGCGCCCGGAGGATTATGACAAGATCATCACGGGAGATCTGGGCTCGGTGGGGCAGACCGTGCTGCTGGATCTTCTGGAAAGGGAGGGGATCGACATTTCCGGAAATCACATGGACTGCGGCATTGAGATCTATGACTCCAGGGAGCAGGATACCCATGCCGGCGGCTCCGGCTGCGGCTGCTCCGCCGTGGTGCTTTCCGCCTACATCCTGAAGATGCTGGAGGAAGGAGTCTGGAAGCGTGTCCTGTTCGCCCCCACGGGAGCCCTGCTTTCCAGGACCAGCTTCAATGAAGGGCAGGCCGTTCCGGGGATCAGCCACTGCATCGTGCTGGAAAGCATGCGGACGCCGGAGGAGGGCAAATAGCCGCACGGCGGCAAAAGAGCGGACAGCGCGGCTTCACGGATGGGGCAGCGGGGAGTTGCTGTTCGCTGGCTTGCCAGGGAACAGCAACAGCGGGGACGGTGGATGGAGGATGCGGCAGAAATATCGCTTGCGAAAGCATGGCGGACGGACTACAATAGAAGCCGGACGGAAAGGGTCGGCCTGTCCGGCCCGAATGAGCGTCTGTGCGCGGCCCTGCCGCCTGAGAAGGGCGCAGGGAAAGGAGAAAGGAAATGCGGACCATGGAGTTTAAGATGGAGCGGCCCGGCCTTCTGAAGGAAGGCGACCATGTGACGGTGACGGAGGGGCTGCTTCCCAGCAACTATTATTACACCATCGACCCGTCTCTTGCCATGTCAGCCAATTATCCCTTCCGGGAACGGCTGCTTGCCAGAGAGGGTGACGTGACCGCCATCGTGGAGAATGAAAGAGGCTTCTATGTGACGGTCGCTTTTGAGGAAGGCTGAAAAGGAGAGTCCGGAGCGTATCGCAGCCGTCCGGAATGCGGGCTGTCTGATTGAGATCGCTCCGGCACGGGAGGGAGGACCGGATGGAAAGGAAAGAAAAGTATGTCATGATCGCGGGAGCTTCCCGCGGACTGGGGAAAAATTTTGTCAGAAGGTATCTGGAGGAAGGGCGGCATGTGCTGGCCGGAGTGCGCAGAACGGACAGCCTGGAGGAACTGAAGCGGGCCTGGCCGGACCGGCTGCATGTGCTCCGGATGGATGTATCGGATACCTGTTCTGTGCAGAGAGCGGCACAGGAGGCGAGAAGGATAACGGAGCGGATCGATCTTCTCATCAACAACGCCGGGATCCATGCGGCAACCTCCTATGAGGTGCTGGAAAACGCCGACCTGGATGAATGCGCGGCGGTCTATAATGTGAACGCGGTGGGCCCTCTGCGGGTGATCAAGGCCTTCCTTCCGCTGATCCCCGAAGATGGGCAGGGGATGATCGTCAATATCTCCTCAGACAGCGGCAGCATCGGTACGGCACACAGACAGAAGGAGTTCGACTACTGCATGTCAAAGGCGGCGCTGAACATGGCCACGAAGCTTCTGGACAATTACCTCGGCGCGCGAAAGATCCGGCTGGCCGCCATCGAGCCGGGCTGGATGCGGACGGATATGGGAGGAAAGAACGCGGATCTGGATCCTTACGACGCGGCGTGCCGTCTGGTACGGCTGTTTGACCGGATCGGCAGCGAAAGCGAAAGCCCGCTTTTTATGAACAATGAGGGAAAGCCGATCCCCTGGTAAAGAAGCGGAAGATGATCCGGAAGCGGCCTTGCCCCGGGACCGAAACAATGGTAAGATGGACAGGGTACATATTTTTTCAGAAATACACAGGAGGAATGACAGATGTTAAAAAAGATTTCGACAGATCAGGCTCCGGCGGCCATCGGCCCCTATTCTCAGGCGATCGCGGCGGGAGGTTTTCTTTTTGCTTCGGGACAGATCCCGATCGATCCGGCAAGCGGCCAGGTGGAAGCGGAAGGGATCGAGGCTCAGGCCGAGCAGGTAATGAAGAATGTGGGCGCCATCCTGAAGGCGGCGGGGACGGATTATGCGAAGGTGGTAAAGACCACGTGCTTTCTGGCGGATATGGCCGATTTTGCAGCTTTTAACGGCGTGTATGAGAAGTATTTCACCGAGAAGCCCGCAAGAAGCTGTGTGGCGGTAAAGGCGCTTCCCAAGGATGTGCTGTGCGAAGTGGAAGTCACCGCCCTTCTGGAAGACTGAACATGAGCGGGAAACCAAACATTGTCCTGATCGGAATGCCGGGTGCGGGAAAGAGCACGGTGGGCGTGGTACTGGCCAAGCGTATGGGCCGACGCTTCCTGGATTCCGATCTGGTCATTCAGGAAAAAACGGGCAGGCTGCTCCATGAGATCATTTCCGAAGAAGGACTGGAGGGCTTTCTTGCCATTGAAAACGAGGTCAATGCAGGCCTTCCGTCGGACGGAAGCGTCATCGCCACGGGCGGGAGCGTCATATACGGTGCGCAGGCGATGGAGCATCTGAAGCGGACGGGACATGTGGTCTATTTGAAGCTTTCCTTTTCAGAGATCGAAAGCAGGCTGGGCGATCTGAAAAAGAGGGGAGTGGCCCTGAGGGAAGGCCAGACCCTGCGGGAGCTGTATGAGGAGCGGATCCCCCTTTATGAAAAATATGCGGATCTGACGCTGGAATGCGGCAAAAAGAGCATCCGGGACATCGTGGAGGAGCTCGCCGTCAGGCTGGAGCAGGTCCGGATGCGGTAAGTGTGTCGGAAATGTAAATGCGCTGTGAACACTTTTTAGCATTTCTGTGATTCGGTTGTTTTCCCTTCCCCCGAGGGGTATATTAGAATCAGAAGGTAACAGGAGGAAATCTGCAGGGGTTAAGAGCATTCGGAATCGGGGGATCACATGAGAAAAAAAATATGGGCAGCTTTACTTCTTCTGACGGCAGCGGTCAATGTGGCGGCGTGGAACAGCCAGGCTTTCTGTGACTGGCATGTGGCGCATCTCTTTCCGCTTTCCGTCAACGTCTACGGGAGGCTGATGTCGATCTTTCCCTTCTCCGTGGGAGAGGGGATGATCGTTCTGGCCGTGCTGTTTACGGCGGCAGCCGTTCTGATGGTGCCTGCGCGCATCTTCGTGCGCGGGGGAAGAGGGAAGCGGCTCATTTCTTTTTTCTGCCGCGCCTGGGCATGGACGTTTCTGGGCGTTTTCATGATCATGACCTGGAACTGCTTTATCTTGTATCATGCGTCCGAATTTGACGAAACCTATATGGCGGACCGGGCGCAGCGGACTTATACGGACCGGGAGCTGATCCAGGTGAGAAACCATATCGTAAAAGAGCTGAACGCTCTGACGGAAGAGCTGGAGCGGGATGAGGACGGTCTTCTGGTCTATCGGGGAGACATGAAGCGGGAAGCCATTGCGGCAATGCAGGGGCTGGGAGAGGAGTATGGACTGCTTGCCGGCTATTACCCGCAGGCAAAGGAGATCGCAGCCTCCGACTTTCTGAGCCAGCAGTACATGATGGGGTATTATTTCCCGTTCTCCATGGAGGCGAATTACAGTACCAGCATGTACATTGCCAATGTGCCCGCCACGCTCTGCCATGAGCTGGCGCATCTGAAGGGCTTCATCTATGAGGACGACGCGAACTTCATCGGCTTTCTCGCCTGCATCCGTTCGGAGGATCCCTTTTACCGCTACAGCGGTTATCTGAGCGTGCTGAGCTATGTGGAAAGCGAATACAGAAAGGCTTCGGGAAAGCAGGAATTCGACTGCCCCGGCGTAGCCGGAAGCGTTCGGGACGATGACATCTTCCTTACCAGCGAGGCATGGGAGAAGGTGGAGGAAAAGGCGGTGGTGGAAACAGCGGTCGTGAAGGCGGCCTCCAGCCAGTTCACCGAGACCACTCTGGTCATCAACGGCGTTTCCGACGGCATGAAAAGCTACAGCCGCGTAGTCCGGCTCCTGCTGGAATACTATGACGGCATCCTTTATAACTGTGCGCAGGACGGCGGGGCCGTCCTGGCGGAGGCATCCGCCGGATGAGGGGAACGGCTTTGGCCGTTTCCCTATTTTTTCATCTTGGGATTGAAGACCAGAGAGGCGAGATAGCCGAAGATGAGGGCGGCAGCGCAGCCGGAAGCGCCTGCGCGGAAGCCTCCGGAAAACAGCCCCAGAGGACCTGTCTCATCCACCGCCTCCTTCACGCCCTGAAACAGATTGTTTCCAAAACCCAGAAGGGGCACGGAGGCGCCCGCACCCGCGAATTTCAGAAAGGGCTCGTAGATGCCGAGCGCTCCCAGCACGGCCCCGGTACAGACCAGAAGGACCATGATCCGGCCCGGCATCAGCTTTGTCTTTTCCATCAGGATCTGGACCAGGGCACAGATCAGCCCTCCGACCCAGAATGCGTTCAGATAATCCATATCCAGCTCCATTTCCGCCGCAGCCGCGGCAGCTTCCATATCAACAGGTACAGAGTCAGTATGGCAGGATGACGGAAAAAATATACAGGCTGCCGGAACGCCGGCAGAGGTTAAAGCGGTTCGTAATCCACTTCCTTTTTGTCCAGAAAGACCTTCATCATCCGGTCCCAGAGCACATCCGCGCTTTTGTCCGGAAGAAAGGTGTGAAAGGACGTTCCGGTCACCAGGGTCAGCGAGCCGTTTTCATACCGGCAGGTGAGGACGAGGGCCTTCACCTGATCCGCCGTGACGGAGGTCTCCGAGGGCTTCAGAATGCCGGAAACGTACTGCGGCATGAGATGCAGGACAAAACGGAAGCTGACGGGCGTCTTTTTTCCGCGGATCAGTCCGAACAGGATGGGACGCATGGATTTCCAGGAGGAGAAATCATAGGGGCGGACAGAAGGATCCTCCCATTCTTCTCTGGAAAAAAAGTCCCGGTTTATCCGGCCGTCTATGGTGAAGGTATTATAAGTGGAAACGACGGCTTCCTCCAGCAGGAAGGAGTCCAGAAGATCCGTACCGAGAAGCCGGCCCATAAAATGCTTCACATCTTTTATCTGAAGTGCGATCATGAATGCTCTCCTTATCTTTGATGCGGATCTCTTTTCGTCCGCCGGAAGGGCCGGCGGACGGAAAGGATTCCTGGTTTATTGTACACGATTTTTGGCGGAATGGCCAGCTGCAGTTCAGGCAGCCGTTGGATTTCTGTTACAGCTCAGCCTTTGGCAGAGCTGATATGTAACAGCATCCGGCCATTCCAAGCGCTTCGCGCCAGGCCGGATGCTTCCAGCCGGTCTGTTTTCGTACGGTCTGCGCGGGGAATGCGCAGACCTGGCTGAGTAGTAACGGATTTCTTTCGGAAACTATCTTTACAAGATATGAATATCGGTGTTATTATATGTGGTAATGAAAACCACATACTCAAGTGATGAAAATCGGAGGATATCATAATATGAGCTATAAGATCGTTGTGGACAGCTGCTGTGAACTGCCGAAGGAGCTTCAGGAGGACAGCCGCTTTGAACGGGTTCCCCTGGGGCTTGAGGTGGGAGACTGGCGGATCCTGGACGATGAGAAATTTGATCAGAAGGAATTTTTGAGAAAGGTGGCGGAGTGCCCGATCTGTCCCAGGTCCTCCTGCCCTTCTCCGGAGCGCTACCGGACCAGCTATGAGGGAGAGGCGGAGCATGTCTATGTGGTCACCCTTTCCGCAAACCTGAGCGGCAGCCATAACAGCGCCCTGCTCGGGAAGAATCTGTTCGAGGAAAAATACGGCAGGGATGCGAAGAAGATCCATGTGGTGGATTCCAGATCGGCTTCCTGCGGGGAGACACAGATCGCGCTGAAGGCCATGCAGCTGGAGGAGCAGGGGCTTGCCTTTGAGGAAATCGTGCAGAAGCTGGAAGCCTTCCGGGATGAGATGAATACCTACTTCGTCCTGAACAATCTGGAGACGCTGAGAAAGAACGGAAGGCTTTCCGGCGTGAAGGCGCTGGTGGCCTCCACCCTGAACATCAAGCCGGTCATGGGAGCCACGCCGGAAGGAACCATCATCCAGCGCGGACAGGCTGTGGGGCTGAAGAAGGCTCTCATCCGGATGGCGGGGCTTGTGGCGGATGAGATTAAGGATCCGCAGGACAAGTATCTGAGGATCTCCCACTGCAACAATCCGGAAAAGGCGGAATGGGTCAGGGATATGATCATGGAACGGGTATCCTTTGCCGGCTCGCAGATTTTGGATACCGCCGGCATCAGCAGCATGTATGCCAATGACGGCGGCATCATTATTGCGGTCTGAGAAAGGTTTCGACTGTCACTCTTCCGCCCTTTTCGCGGACGGTGATCGCGCCGCATTCTGCTGTGACAAAGACGGGAACGTCCGCTTCCCGGAAGCGGGAGAGCACTTCCGGATGGGGATGACCATAAGAGTTGTCCCTTCCGCAGGAGATCAGGGCGGCCCGGGGCGATACCGCTTCCAGAAATTCCTGAGAGGTGGAGGTATCTGAGCCGTGATGTGCGGTTTTCAGGATCGTGCAGCCTCCCGCCAGCTCCGGCCAGGCGGCCAGCATCTGCTTCTCCCCGGCGGCTGTGACGTCTCCGGTAAGGAGCATGGAAAAGATCTCCGGCGAAGCGCTGCTGCCGGAGCTTTTTTCTGCCGGAGCGGATTTCCCTTCCGCAAGGTGGGAGAAGCGAAGAACCAGGGAAGAGGCGTTCCGGTCGGAAGAAGCCGGAGAGGACGGACTGTCTGACAGGACAGAAGAAGGCTCCTTTTCAGAGAGCGGGTAAAGCGCCCGAAACAGGCTGCTGCCGCGGCGGATCTCGTCACCGGCTTTCATCCGGTATACGGGAACGCCGTTTTTTTCTGCGGATTGAAGAAGGCCGGCGCGCATCTCATCCTGCGGCGCGGCGGCGGAAAGGACCAGTCCCCCGATGGAAATGCCTCCTTCGCCCGCCCAGTCCAGAAGCGTTGTGACGGCATTGGTGTGATCGGCATCGCAGTGGCTGATGAAAATGAGCTCCAGGCGGTTTACGCCCTGATGCTTCAGAAAGGGGATCACCTGCCAGGTTCCGGCCTGCAGTTTTGAGGTGCTTCCGCCGTCGCACAGATAATGCCTGCCCTCCTGCGTACGGATATAGATACAGTCCCCCTGCCCGATGTCCAGCATCGTGACCCGGGTTTCCGAAGGCTTTCCCAGAACGAAAAGAAAACAGAGAAAGGCGCAGGATGCGTAGCCGCCGATACGCGGGAGCCGTTTCGCGGAAAGGAACAGGACGAATAGCCCGGCGTAAAAGAGCAGGATTTGCCACAGCTGCGGCGCGCCGGGGCGGAACATGCCGGCACCGCCCATAGAGCCGGCCCGGCACAGGGCCTCATAGAGAAAAAGGATGCCTTTTACGGGAAGGACGGCGGGGGAGAGAAGGAAAAGCCATTCCTCTCCGGCAAAAAGCAGCAGGCTTCCTGAAACGGCCAGAAGGATGCAGCCGCCCAGAAGCACGCTCATGAGGGGAATGACAGCCAGATTGACGAGTACGGAAAGGATGTTCCATTCATAGAAGGAAGAGAGCACCAGCGGAAGGGTGACCATGCTGACGCAGAAGCTGGAGCGAAAACCGGAGCAGACTGCGGCAGAAAGCCGCTGCCTGCGCGTCCGGGGGAGTCTTTCCCGAAAACGCCTGACATTGCCAGCACCCTTTTGGATCAGTAACCAGTCCCGGAAGGGAAGCATGCGGGAAAAGGCGGGAACGGCAAGAGAGGCGGCAAGAGCGGCCGTGAAGGAAAGCTGAAAGCCGGTATCGTCGATCCGGGCCGGATTTTCCGCCAGAAGAAGGGCGGCGGCAACAGCCAGAGCCGTGGCGGTATCGTAGGTACGGCCCAGAAGGCGGGCGGACAGGGACAGGGCGAACATGATTCCGGCCCGCATGGAGGAGGCGGAAAAGCCGGTCATGAAAAGAAAGGAAAGGAGAAAGAGGGCGGATATGAGACAGGCGGGAAGCTTTCCGTCAAAGGACCTTCTGCCGGAATGTCTTCCGAAGCGTTTTCCGTACAATCCCGCCCGCAGGAAGAGCCGGGAAAGAAGGCTGTACACCCCGGTCCCGAGGATGGAGATGTGCAGGCCGCTGATGGCCACCACATGGGAGATCCCCGCCGCCTGGTACAGGGCTTTGATCTCCTGGTCCATGCCCTTTTTCTCCCCCAGGAGCATGGCCCTCATCACGGAGGCATCCTCCGGAGAAAGCAGGGCGTCCAGCACGCTCCCCATGCGGGACTTTAACTGCCAGAGAGCCTGGCGGTAGCGGGAATAGTTCCGGCCGGAACCGGTGACGGAAGCGTTTCGCAGCTCGAAGGCATAGCCCTGCCTGTTATAATATTTCTTTGCATCGAATTCGCCCGGATTAGAGGCTTCGCGGAAATGGCTGACTTTTCCCTCGCAGCGGATGCGGCTGCCGATTCTGGGAAGGGAAGAGGATTCTGAGAGCCTGCAGATGATCTGCAGGGAAAGAGGAGAGCCTTCGTCCCGGGAAAGGGAAGAGGCTTCAGAAGCAGCATCTGAAAGATAGACGAGGCGGACCGGGTCTCCGGTTTGGGTATCCGTATAACAAATCAGATCGGATACGGTCCCCGTATATGCGGCCTGCTGTCCGTCCGCCCGGTCGGGCTCCAAAACGGGCAGCGGCCGCAGGAGAGTGAGGAGCCGGACCGCGGCCACAAAGGCGAGGGATGCTGCGGCCAGGGGTCTTCTCATTGCGTTCCCTCCTCTGTCTGCGTTTCGGTCTCCATCTGCGTCTCCGAAGGCGTCTTGGCGATCAGATCCAGATTCCTTTCATAAAGGTTTGCCAGATTGAAGGTTTCCCGGAAGATCAGATCCGTCTGACCGTTGATGGAAAGCTGTACCTTATTGACGCTGGTGAGCTCCACCAGAGAATTCGTGATGGAATAGATGACGACCTCCGGCGTCACATTATAAATCTGGGTCAGGAAGGTTTCATCGAGGTTGACATAACAGATACCGTCCCGCACCGTTACGCCCAGGACCTTGGTAGCAGGATTGACGGTGGGAAAGACCTGATCCGTATCGGGCCCCTTCACCAGGCAGTCCATCACCAGCCGTTCCACAGAAATATTGCTGTTGTATTCCAGCGTCCTGGTGGTCGGCACCAGCCTGTCTCCGGCTTCATTTGCAAAATAAAGGGTCAGCGTCACCATTTCATAGGGATTGATCGCGTCTCCCGCATTGTCGATAAAGGTATCCGCCGTCATCGGTCCCACCGCCGCTCCGGAGGCATCCGTCAGGCTTTCTCCATCCACCGTCATCAGCACATGGTTGACGCCGTCCGTCTGGATGAGCGTCCGCACCAGGGAAGCGCGCACCAGCACCTCGGTGGTGGCCGGAAGCTTCCGGTAATCTCCATTCACGTCGATGTTCAGCTGGCCTTCATCCAGCAGATAGCCGTTGATCTGAAAGGCGCTTCCTGCGGCCGCCTTCAGGGAAACATTCTCCGGTGCCGCCTGCAGGGCGGACAGAAGCGCGCTGATCTGTTCATCCTGCGTCAGCGCCTCATCCAGATAAATGGTTTCGGAGGAAATCGAGGTTTCCTCCCTGTTCAGATAATAAACCTGCCAGGCCCGCCCGCTTTCCGCCTCGTCTGCGGCGCCGCAGCCGCAGAGGAAGAGAAGAAAGAGGGTCAGAAAGGCCAGGAAGGCAGCTTTCTTTTTATTTGTCATAAGCTCTCCTGCCTTTTTTTCATGAAAGAAAGTCCATAAGAGGAACCTTCAGACCTGCCGGACATAGGTGAGCGGTATTTTTACCGTGAAGCAGGTACCCTCGCCTTCTACGCTGCTGACCCGGATGGAGCCGCGGTGCAGAAGGACGGCGTTTCGTGTGATCGCAAGGCCAAGCCCCGTTCCGCCGATCTCCCGGGAGTGGGATTTGTCCACGCGGTAGAAGCGCTCAAAGATATGGTCGTAGTCTGCTTCCGGGATACCGATCCCGGAGTCTGAGATCTCCACCGTGAAAAACTGGTGGTCCGCGTCCAGGAGTACCTTCACCCAGCCGTGTTCCTTATTGTATTTGATGGCGTTCTCCACCAGATTGGTGAAGGCCTGTGTGATCTTTACCTCATCCACCTCTGCGGTCACGGGCCGGATGCTCTCAAATACCACTTCCACATCCCGCGTCCGTGCGATGGGGCGCAGGCGCTTGAGCACCAGCTCGATCAGCTCGTTGATGTCCACCGCTTCGATGGTAAGCTGCGCCGCGGTCTTATCCATTTTGACAAGGGAGAGAAGATCATTGATGATCTTGTTCTCGCGGTCGATTTCCGCGCCGATGTCCTGCATGAATTCCTGATACAGCTCGATGGGAGCATCCTCCATCTGCATCAGGGAATCCGCCAGCACCTTCATGGAGGTGAGAGGGGTTTTTAACTCATGGGAGACGTTTGCGACGAATTCCTGTCTGGAGTCGTCGATGACCTTCATCTGGCCGAGAAGCTGGTTGAAGGCGTCCACGATCTGCTCCGTTTCCCGGTAGTCCTTCACGCAGACCGGTTCGTCGGTAAAGCCGTCCTTGATCTCATTGATGGCCTGTGTGACCCGGTTGAAGGGTCGGATCAGGATATAGGAAAGCCCGATGGCGATGCCGAAGATGCAGATGACCATCACGATCTCGATGATGAGGGCGTTCCTGTTCATGATCTCCATGGTGGTGCGGATGCTTTCTGTGGAAACGCTCGCCAGCAGCACGCCCTGTACGGTCGCAGCGGAAGCCTGCGCCGTATCTGCGGAGGCGTTCGCGCTGGAGACGGAATCCATGATCGGGATCGTCATCTCGATATAACCGCCCTTGCGCTCATAATTCGTCGTATTCACACCCTTGAAGCAGCGGATCACCTCTTCGGAGATGATGGTCTTTCCCTCGCTGATCCCATAGGTATCCTTTACCACGTGGAAACTGTTGTTGATGATGAGCACGCGCCCGTCATAAAGAGTGGATATCTGCTCCAACTCCGCGTTGATCGCCGCGTTGGAGGTATCCTGAAGATAGTTGTTCGCCAGAAGATGGTTGGCAATGATCGTAAACTGCGACTGCGTGTCGGAAATACGCAGGGAAACCGCCCGCTCTTCATAGCTTTGAAGAATGCCGATGCGCATCACGAAGCTGGGGAGGATCCCCATCGCCAGCATCAGCAGAAAGATGTAGGTCTTTACGCTCCGCAGAGCGGGAATTTTTGAAAGCAGCGCTTTCAGCCTCTCATGCATGGTTCCTCCCATTCCGGAGCGTCATCCGCCCTCCTCTCTGGCAGCACCCTGTCCAGATGCCGCCGGAGAGACATCTGAAAGTCAGTTCCTGAAAAAATATCCAACGCCCCACTTGGTATGCACGTATCTGGGCTCGCTGGGATTGCTTTCGATCTTCTCCCGGAGGCGGCGGATGTGCACGTCAACAGTACGCACGTCGCCCGGATAATCGTTTCCCCATACCAGCTTCAGCAGGTTTTCCCGGCTGTAGACCTTGTTGGGATTCAGAGCGAGAAGCTCGAGCAGGTCGAATTCTCTGGCGGTCAGGTTCACTTCTCTTCCAGCGATATACACCCGCCTGCTGTCGCAGTCCAGCTTCAGGTCCCCGTTTACCACGGTCCTGGAGCCTGCCGCTTCCCTGTCCCGGCCGGACGTCCTGCGCATGATCGCCTTGATCCTGGCCTTTACCTCCAGGATGTTGAAGGGCTTTGTGATATAATCGTCGGCGCCGTATTCCAGCCCCATGATCTTATCCATGTCATTATCCTTCGCCGTCAGCATGATGATGGGCACGTTGGAAAATTCCCGGATCTGCTGACAGACCTCAAGCCCGGTCAGCTTCGGAAGCATGATGTCCAGCAGGATGATGTCAAAATCCGCATTTTTTACCGCTTCCAGCGCCTCTTCTCCGTCATAGGCACAGGTAACCTCCATGCCTTCCTGCTCCAGACTGAACCGGATTCCCTTCACGATCAGTTTTTCGTCGTCCACAACCAGGACCTTCTTAGCCATATCTCCTCTTTCCATGCCGCTTCGGCGGCATTTAAAAATATCGGTCAGACGGTGATCTTATCCTTCAGCTTCTCAAAACTGCCTTCCTTGATCCCGCTCACCTTCATAATATCCTCGATCGTCTGAAAGCTTCCCTGCTCCTGACGGTAGGCGAGGATGGCCTCCGCCCTGGTCTGCCCGATGCCGGGCAGCGTCATCAGCTCCTGGAGGGAAGCGGTATTAATGTTCACAGTCTGCGCTGTCTGCCCCTCCGCAGAAGAAGCGGCGGAGGACAGCCCATAAGAGGCGCCCTGGGAAGAAAGCCCGCCTGCCTCTTCGGCGGTGGGCACCATGACCTGCAGGCCGTCGGACAGAAGTGCCGCCTGGTTCAGAAAGCTTTCTGCCGCGTCTTTGCTCAGCCCGCCCGCCGCTTCCACCGCGTCGCACACGCGGCTTCCCTCCGGAAGGGTATAGACTCCGGGCCGGTTTACCGCCCCGCAGACATGCACCACCCAGACCGCTGGCGTTTCCGGTTCGGAAGCGGCCTGCGGCCCGCTTTCTTCCTGCACGGCGCTCTGCGTTTCGGCCGCATAAGGCAGCTCCACGATCTCATCGCGGCCGCAGCCGCAGAGTGAGAATAATAAAAGAAATGCCAGTACCATGACAGGTACCGGAATCCATCTGCAACAATATGACATTTTTACTCCTTTCCGCATCCTGTGCGAAAAGGCCCCCGTATGCCGCTGCATTCTCATTGTAATAGAAAAAAAAGGGTTTGACAAGATGTTTCTTCCCGTGATACAGACAAAAATAGAAGACAGAAATTTCCGAAAACAGTGAACCATTCTGCCGCTGTCCGCCTCTTATAGACAGGTGCACCAAAAAGAACGGCCGAAGGGGCCGGAAACAGAAGGCTGCGGGAGCGGCAAAAGGAGAAACCCTTGAACGAAATGGAAATGGTAAGACAACTGCAGGCGGGAAGCCGGATGGCCTTTGAGCAGATCTATGAACGGTATTACGCGCAGGCCTACCGCACGGCGGTCTTTATGACCGGAAGCCGGACGGATGCGGAGGATGTGGTGCAGGAAACCTTTGTACAGGTATATCTGCATGCGGACAGCCTGAAGGAGCCGGCGGGCTTTAAGAGCTGGTTTTACCGGATCCTGACCCGCCTCGCATGGAAATGTGCCCGGAGCGGACGGCGCGAGATCCCGGATGAGGACATCACGGTGCGCGCCGACGGAGAGGATACGGGCGACGGCCTGTCGCAGCTTCTGGGAAAGGAAGAGAAGGAAAGGATCCGCAGAGCCGTGGAAAGCCTGGATGAAAAGCACCGGAGCATCGTGGTGCTCTATTATTTCAATGACTTTACCACGTCGGAGATCGCAAGGATCACGGGCTGCCTGGAAGGGACGGTCAAGTCAAGGCTGTATGCGGCCAGAAAGAAGCTGGAAAAGAGCCTTTCGGAGGAAACGGGCAGAAGAAGGACGTTCCGGGCCATATCCCATGCGGACTGAAGACGCGGGAGACGGACAGGAGCATAGGACCGGCATGGAGGCGGATGGCAGAGATGAGAAGAGCGGATGAAAAAATGAAGGAATGGTTCCGGGAGGAAGCGGATAGGATCCCGGTTCCTGCGGACATGAAGACACAGATCGACAGGCGCATCAAGGATGCGGAAAGGAGTAGGAGAATGAAACGATTCAGCATGAAAAAAGTGGTCCTGGCAGCTGCGGCCGTGGCGCTGCTCGGGTCCGTGACCGCAGCTGCGGCCGGACGGCTGGCTTATAAGGCAAGCCATTCCAGCATGGCCGATCAGGTGACGGATTACTCCGCCCTTGCGGGCGTTGAAGAAGAGGTGGGCTTTGCTTTTCCCGCCCCGGAAACGTTTTCAAACGGCTTCCGGTTCGCTTATGCGGTCCCGGTAGACAGCAGTGACTATGATGAAGAAGGAAATGTGGTCTCCAGCTACAAAGCGGTGGATCTGAACTATACCGACGGCACGCAGGAGGTCACCTTTATGATCAGCCCGGGCAGCTCCTCAGAGGAGGAGGGCAGGGCGCCCGGCAGCACGCCTGTCTGGTCCGGCGAGAAGGAGGGCATCAGCCTGACCGTCACCAGGACGGTACACCGCTTTGTTCCCCCCGACTATGAACTGACGGAGGAAGACAGAAAGGCCCAGGAGGACGGCAGCGTAGTCTTCTCCTACGGGAGTGAAGCGGTGGAGGAAATGGTCAGCTATGACTGCACGTTTGAAAAGGACGGCTTAAGCTACTGCGTTCTGGGCTTTGACCTGACGATGGAGCCGGAGGAGTTGGCCGGAATGGCGGCCGAGCTGGCGACGGCGGGAGAATAAGCGAAAAAACGT
Organism: Candidatus Eisenbergiella intestinipullorum; assembly: GCA_019119815.1. Lineage (GTDB taxonomy): Bacteria > Bacillota > Clostridia > Lachnospirales > Lachnospiraceae > Eisenbergiella > Eisenbergiella intestinipullorum. The sequence goes on from DWWH01000062.1 coordinate 67,786, forward strand.
ACGCAGAACAGACTGACAGAAAAGAAACCGGAAAACAGACAGCCGGACAGGAGCCGCTGCGGAATGGGGAAAACCGTTCCGCAGCGGCTCTTCTCATACGATAGGAAATTTCATTTCCTATCGTATGAGAACCTCCGGCGGATCGCACTGCGGCGGAAAGGGAGATGTCGCTTACGCGACCCGCCGCGGCATCCTCCCTGCTCCGGAAAAGTATCTCGCCATTTTGGCAAATTGATGGTACAATGGTGACGCAGGGCGTGATCCGGACCGACAGGATCGCGCTGCGCCCGCAGATATGAATGGGAATGCGGAAAGCGCCGCAGAACCTGCAAGGGCTTTCGGAGCAGAAAGAAAGGAAACGGAGAGGAACGGTGCATGAAGCAGCTTCTGGAGGACATCAAAACCGGGCAGTTCAGACAGGCATACCTGCTCTACGGCCAGGAGGCCTATCTGAGAAACCAGTACCGCGACAGGCTGAAGGCGGCCATGTCGCAGGAGGGGGATACCATGAATGTGGCCTCCTTCCGGGGAAAGGACATCAACCCGGCCCAGGTCATCGATCTGGCGGAAACCATGCCTTTCTTTGCGGAACGGAGAGTGATCCTCATTCAGGACAGCGGCTGGTTCAGGAAGGGAGGCGAGGCGCTGGCGGATTATCTGAAGGCTCCTTCGCCCACCGCCTTTTTCATCTTTGCGGAGGCTGAAGCGGACAAGAGGAGCCGTCTGTTTAAGACGGTAAAGGATATGGGCTGCGCGGTGGAGTTTTCCACCCAGGATGAGGCCACATTAAAGCGCTGGATCCTGGGCAGGATAAAGAAGGAAAATAAGACGGTCTCCCGCGCCGGACTGGATTTTTTCCTGCAGAAGACCGGCTCGGACATGGAAAACATCGACAGGGAGCTGGAAAAGCTGTTCTGCTATACTCTGAAAAAGGATGTGATCACCGAGGAAGACATTGAGGCGGTCTGCACCCAGCAGATGACCGGCAGGATCTTTGACATGATCGAGGCCGTCGCAGCGGGCAGGCAGCAGCAGGCGCTGCAGCTGTATTACGATCTGCTGGCGCTCAAGGAGCCTCCCATGCGGATTCTGTTTCTGATCGGCAGACAGTTCAGCCTGCTGGTGCAGGTGAAGGAGCTGCGCGCGAAAGGCTATGACAACAGGCGCATCGGAGAAAAAACAGGACTGCACGGCTTTATCGCCGGAAAATATGTGGATCAGTCCTCCCGTTTTGAAATGGGCGTGCTGAAGGAGGCGCTGGCGGACTGCGTGAAAACGGACGAAGCGGTGAAAAACGGCCGCTTAAGCGACCGGCTGGGCGTGGAAATGCTCATCATCCGTTACAGCGGCGTTTCCGGAAGGCGGCGCTGAGCCGGAGGCGGGGGGACGGAAAGAAAAGAAAAAAGATATTTTTGGTGTGAGTCTGACAGAAAGGATGGACAGTTATGAGCAAGATCGAAGAAGTGAGGGCGCAGATGGTCGCCGCGATGAAGAATAAGGACAGGGAGCGCAAGGAGTCTCTTTCCATGCTGCTGGCCGCGCTGAAGAACAAGGCGATTGACAAGCGGGCGGATCTGACTGAGGCGGAAGAAAATGAGGTGATCAAAAAGGAGATCAAGCAGACGCAGGAGACCATGGATCTGGCTCCCGCAGACAGGGAAGATATTAAGGAAGAATGCCGGAAGCGTCTTGCCGTGCTGAAGGAGTTTGCTCCCGAGGAAATGAGCGAGGAGCAGATCCGCGCCGAGATCAGCGGGGTGCTTCAGGAGCTCGGCATTGAACAGCCCTCCGGAAAGGACAAGGGAAGGATCATGAAGGAGCTGATGCCCAGGGTGAAGGGACGCGCGGACGGCGGACTGGTAAACCGTCTCGTAGGAGAACTGTTGCAGTAAAAAAGGCATTTTGGGCCGCAGGATATAAAAGAGGATGCCGGAAGGCATCCCTTTCGGAATGGAGAAGAGCATGGACCGAACCCCAAGACCAAACGAAATCTATCAGCATTTTAAAGGGAACCTGTACCGGGTAATCACGCTGGCAAAGCATGCGGATACAGGAGAGCTTCTGGTGATCTATCAGGCTTTGTACGGAAGCTTTGAGGTTTTCGCAAGACCCCTTTCGGAATTTACCGGAAGAGTGGACCGGGAAAAATATCCGGACGCGGCGGCCGAATACCGTTTTACCCTCCTGCCTCAGGTCATGGGGCAGGCTGTGCCGGAAGAAAATGCGGCGCCAAAGCGCGAAGAGCTCCTCCCGCCGCCGGACGGCGCGAAGGAGGATGGCGCGCACGGCGAAGAGGCTCTTTCAGAGCAGCCTGAGCTGGATCCCATGCTGCTTTCCTTCCTGGACGCGGACACCTATGAGGAAAAGCTGGCCATCTATACGGACATGCGCGGCAGGATCACGGACGATATGCTTACGACGATGGCGGTCTCTCTGGACATAGATCTGAAGGAGGGAGAACTCATGGACCGCTACGAGGAACTGAAAAACTGCATTCTCATGCTGGAAAAATACGAATGCAACCGGCTGAGATAGGGCGTTTTGCAGCCGGAAAGCGGCAGGACGCCGCGCACAGACGGCGGCATGGAGGAAAGACAGAGAAAATATGAAGTATCACAACATCAGAGAGGGGATCTTCCTGGAGCGGCCGAACCGTTTCGTCGCGTATGTCCTTCTGGACGGAAAGCGGGAAAAGGTCCATGTGAAAAATACGGGAAGATGCCGGGAGCTTCTGCAGGAAGGAACGCCGGTCTATCTGGAGCCGTGTTCAGGGGCTTCCCGCAGCACGGCCTATGATCTGGTGGCGGTAAAAAAAGGAGACCGGATCGTCAACATGGACAGCGCCGCTCCCAATAAGGCAGCGGAGGAATGGCTGAGAGCCGGCGGCCTGTATGCGGATGTGAGAGAGGTGCGGCCGGAGTGCACCTTCGGAAGCTCCCGGTTTGATTTCCGGCTGCGTGTGGGCGGTCCGGAAGAGGAGCGGACCGTCTGGGTTGAGGTAAAGGGAGTCAATCTGGAGCAGGAGGGGACGGCTCTGTTTCCCGACGCGCCCTCCAGGCGGGCGGTGAAGCATGTGGAAGAGCTGGCGGAAGCAAAGAAGGGGGGAGACGGAGCCGTCCTTCTTTTTGTGGTACAGATGGAAGGGATCGTCCGCTTCATGCCCAATGTGCAGACGCAGCCTGAGTTCGCAGCCGCGCTCCTTGCCGCGAAGAAAGCCGGCGTTGACATCCTCGCCATGGGCTGCCGGGTGACGGAGGACGGCATGGAGCTTTCCGACAGGATTCCCGTGGTCCTTCCGGCAGAAAAAGGCAGCGCCTCTCATATTGCGTCCAGACTGCTGCCGTGGTATGATGAGCACAAACGTCAGCTTCCCTGGCGCACGCATCCGACGCCTTACCGGGTCTGGGTGTCGGAGATCATGCTCCAGCAGACCCGGGTGGAGGCGGTAAAGCCCTATTTTGAGCGTTTCATGCAGGAACTTCCGGACATTGCGGCTTTGGCCGGGGTGCCGCAGGAGCGCCTGCTGAAGCTGTGGGAAGGGCTTGGCTACTACAGCAGGGCCCGAAACCTGAAAAAGGCGGCCTGCGAGATCATGGAGCGGTTTGACGGAAAAATGCCGGAAGAGGCAGAAGAGCTGCTCACCCTGCCGGGGATCGGCCCCTACACAGCCGGCGCCATTTCCTCCATCGCCTGCGGGCGCCCGGCTCCTGCAGTGGACGGAAATGTGCTCCGGGTCATGGCAAGGCTTTGCATGGACGAAAGGGACATGCAAAGCCAGGCGGTGAAGCGGAGCGTGGAGGCTGACCTTGCGTCGGTCATTCCTAAAGACCGCCCCGGAGACTTCAACCAGGCCATGATGGAGATCGGCGCCACGGTCTGCCTTCCCAACGGCGCGCCGCGCTGCGAAAGCTGCCCTCTTTCCGGAATCTGTATGGCCCATGAGGCGGGAAGGGAGCTGGATTATCCGAAGAAGGCTCCGAAGAAGGCACGGGTCGTGGAGGAACGGACCGTATTTGTCATTTTGGACGAGAAAAAGGCGGCTTTTCGGAAACGTCCGGATAACGGACTGCTGGCCGGCATGTATGAGCTGCCCTCGGTGGAGGGAAAGAAAAAGCAGGCCGAGGCACTGTCCCTGCTGAAGGAGAAGGGGCTTGCCCCCATCCGCATCCGGAAGCTTCCCGCCGCAAAGCATATTTTCACGCACAGGGAATGGCATATGACGGGCTATGCCGTGTGGGTGGACGGGCTGGAGCCCTATGAGGGAGGCTGGGAGGGGCTGGTCTTTTCGGACCGCAGCCGTGTGGACGAGCTTCCGGTCCCTTCGGCCTTCTCCGCCTATCTGGACTATGTGAAAAGAAACCTGTAAACCCAAACGGCAGCGGCGCCGTCATGCTGCTGCAACCGGAAGATGAAGCCGCAACAGGAGAGAGTGACCAATGAAACTTTTGAGCATTACGGTGCCCTGCTACAATTCTGAAAATTATATGCGAAAGTGCATCGATTCCCTTCTCACCGGAGGAGAGGATGTGGAGATCCTCATCGTGGACGACGGATCGAAGGACGGCACCGCCCGGATCGCGGACGAATACGCCGAAAAATACCCCACCATCGTGAAGGCCATTCACAAGGAAAACGGCGGCCACGGCTCCGGCGTGAACACGGGGATTGAGAATGCCAGCGGTCTGTTTTTCAAGGTGGTGGACAGCGACGACTGGGTGCAGGAGACGGCATACCGGACCATCCTTGATACCCTCCGGACGTTTGCGGGCGGAGACGAGGTCCTGGACATGCTGATCGCCAACTACGTCTATGAAAAAGAGGGAGAAAAACGCAAGAAGGTGATCCGCTACAGGCATGTGCTCCCGGAAAATGAGCTTTTTACCTGGAAAGATGTGCACCGTTTCCATAAGGGACAGTATATCCTCATGCATTCCGTGATTTTCCGCACGAAGCTTCTGCGGGACTGCGGGATGAAGCTTCCGGAGCATACCTTCTATGTGGACAACCTGTTCGTGTATGAGCCTCTTCCCTATGTGAAGAACATGTATTATCTGGACGTGGATTTTTACCGCTATTACATCGGCAGATCAGACCAGTCCGTCAACGAAAAGGTGATGATCGGCCGGATCGACCAGCAGCTGAAGGTAAACCGCCTGATGGTGGACTATCTGGTGTCCAACAAACAGGCTGTCGCTCCCAGAAAGAAGCTCTACAGCTATATGATCAGCTATCTGGACATCATCACCACGGTTTCCTCTATCATGCTGATCTGTTCCGAGACGGAGGAGAATCTGCAAAAAAAGAATGATCTGTGGAAATATATCCGGCAGAAGGATCTGATGATCTTCCTCAAGCTGCGCTACGGCCTTCTGGGAAGCTGCACCAACCTGCCCGGGAAGGGCGGAAGAAAGGTGACGGTGGAGGGCTACAAGCTCTGCCAGCGCTTCTTCAAGTTCAACTGAGCCGCCGGCTTAAAATAGGCGCCGGGGTGCCGTCCTGCTTCGGCAGGGGCATCCCGGCGCTTTGCATGTGATCCGGCAAAAATGAAATAACGGTCCGCTTTCCGGGCTCCTACGGCAGCCGGAGTCTTCCGGGCCGGCGGGAAGCGCGGCGCTGGCGCAGAGGAGAGAACAGGCTGTGTCGGTAAAGGATGCTGTACATTGCGCCTGCCAGGATAAAAGCAGTGACCACATCGAAGACGGAATGCTGCTTGAGAAACATGGTGGCGAGAATGATGGAAATACACAGCAGGAAGGAACCGGCACGCAGGAGGCGGTGCAGGCGGGAGTGCCCCGTTTCCTTCCGGCTGCACCGGCAGAACGCAAGATGCGCGCCGATGGAATTGTACACATGGATGCTGGGCCACAGGTTTGTGGGCGTATCCACCCGCTGAAGCAGGAGTACCAGACGGGAAAAGACGTTGTCCCGCGGCATCCTGGCAGGGCGCAGATGCTGGATATTCGGGAAAAAGGTGGAGATCAGCAGAAACACCGTCATCCCCGTGCAGAGAAACAGAGCGCTGCGGATATATTCCTCCCGGCTGTGCGCCGCCGCATACAGAACGGCTGCCGGCACATACAGGAACCAGAGCAGATAGGGGATGATAAAAAACTCGCAGAACGGGATATAATCATCCAGAAAAACATGGATGATCTGACAGCTCCTCACATGCCGCTCTTCCAGCCACTGAAACCAGAGAAGATATACGATAAAATACAGTGCAAACGGGATCAGCTCCTGGAGCCTGACTCCTTTTTTCATGATGCGATACCTCTTTTCTGTTTTTTGCAGAAAGCTGCTTAAGATCAACCAAACGAAACGCCGGCGGTCCGGCCTGCTCAGGCATAAAACCGGAGCAGCCCGCGCCGGCAGGAGACGCTGATGTCGTCCGACAGGGCCGTCACCTCTCCGTCCGTATGGACCCATAAGGGACTGGAGGTGCGTATCCGGATCCGCTGTCCCGCATAGCGGTCTACGCCGCGGAAGCGGTAATGCCCGCCCCAGAAGGCGGTGGGGAGCACCAGGAGGACCTTCCACTTCGGAACATCTCCCACCGCGCATACATCCAGCAGACCGTCGCAGGGATCCGCACCCGGACAGAAGCGGAAACCTCCTCCCTCATACTGATGAGACATGACGGCAGAGAACATCAGCCCGGGAATGGAGACGGGACCGGTCTGCCTGCCGCCCGGCCCTTCTGTTGTGAGGACGGCGGCCTCCTTTCCGGAGGCAAGGAGCATCTTCAGAGCGATCCCCAGATAGGTGAGCTTCCCCAGGCCGACCCGGTTGAGCACATCCTTGAAGCGGGAGGACATGGCCTGCCGGCAGACGCCCGCATCGAAGCCGATCCCGCAGCTCACCAGAAAGAGACGGTCCGGACGCGCCGCCTTTTCCGGCATCCCGTGCCGCAGCTCATAGGCTGTGTGATAGTGCAGAACGCCCACATCCATGGGGATCTCCCTTCCGTTTTCCAAAAGGGCCGCGACCGCTTTTTCCGGGCTGCGGCTGATGCCGGCATCCCGCGCCAGATCATTGCTGGAGCCGGTGGGGATCAGGCTGAAGCGCGTCCGCTCAAAGTCCCGGATGCCCTGAAGCGCCTCGTTCGCCGTGCCGTCTCCGCCCAGAACGATCAGGTGCACCGGAGCTTCTTTTTCCGCTCTGCCTGCCGCATCTGCGGGCGGCTGCGTCAGCTCGGCAGCTGTCAGCGCCATATCGCCCGCTTTTTCGGAAAAATGGACTTCATAGGGAACGCCCCTTCTTTCCAGCTCTCTTTTTACGGACGCCCAGCATTTTGCTCCCCGGCCGGAACAGGAGGCTGGATTGACCAGAAAATGATACATGTATCTTCCCCTCATTTCAAAGCGCTTTTGCAGAGGCAGGATCGTTCCGGGGGAAAAGCTCCGGAATCCTGCCTCTTTAAGGCTGTATTGTAGCAAAACAGGAAAGCCCGGTAAAGAGGGAAAGGACAAGTTTAAGAAAACAATAAGAAGTTTAAGAAAACGATAAGAAACACCGGAAGACATCCGGGAAGCCTCTTTTGCGGATTTCGCTGTTTTCAAGCCATGAAAACTGTGTTATAATCATCCTCGTAGTTTCACACGGTAACGCGTCGAATAATGAAGAACAGGACAAAACGGAACATGAATGCCGCCTGAGGCGGCGGACCAAGGAAGCGGCACGGGCCTGCGGTTCGTGCCAAAGAATGCCGCCTGAGGCGGCGGATTAGGAGGTAGGGATGTATTCTCTGGACGAAGTAAGAAAGGTGGACCCTCAGATCGCGCAGGCGATCGTGGATGAGCAGGAGAGGCAGAACAGCCATATCGAGCTGATCGCTTCCGAGAACTGGGTGAGCAAGGCGGTCATGGCGGCCATGGGAAGCGTGCTCACCAACAAATATGCGGAAGGCTATCCGGGCAAACGCTATTACGGCGGCTGCGACTACGTGGACGAGGTGGAAAATCTCGCCATCGAGCGCGCGAAGAAGCTGTTCGGCTGCGATTATGTCAATGTACAGCCCCATTCCGGAGCGCAGGCCAACATGGCGGTGCAGTTTGCCGTGCTTACGCCCGGAGACACCATCATGGGGATGAACCTGGATCACGGCGGCCATCTGACCCACGGAAGCCCGGTGAATATGTCCGGAAAATATTTCAATGTGGTGCCTTACGGCGTGAATGACGAGGGCTTTCTGGATTATGACAGGATGAAGGAAATCGCAAGGCAGTGCCGTCCCAAAATGATCATTGCCGGCGCCTCCGCCTATGCGAGGACCATTGATTTTAAGCCCTTCCGCGAGATCGCGGACGAAGTGGGAGCCTGCCTGATGGTTGACATGGCCCATATCGCCGGACTGGTGGCGGCGGGACTGCATCCCAGCCCGATCCCCTATGCGGACGTGGTGACCACCACCACCCACAAGACCCTGCGTGGCCCCAGAGGAGGCATGATCCTCTGCAACCGGGAGGCTGCGGAAAAATGGAATTTCAACAAGGCGATCTTCCCCGGGACCCAGGGAGGACCCCTGATGCACGTGATCGCGGCCAAGGCTGTCTGCTTTAAGGAGGCGCTCAGCGATGACTTCCGCATCTACCAGCAGCATATCCTGGACAACGCGCAGGCGCTCTGCCGCGGCCTGATGGACAGAGGCATCCGCATCGTATCCGGAGGGACGGACAATCATCTGATGCTGGTGGACCTGACCAACTTCGGACAGACCGGAAAAGCGGTGGAAAAGCTTCTGGATGCGGCAAACATCACCTGCAACAAGAACACCATACCCAATGATCCCAAGTCTCCCTTCGTGACCAGCGGCATCCGTCTCGGGACGCCTGCCGTCACCTCCAGGGGGATGAACACGCAGGACATGGACCGGATCGCGGACGCCATCGCCATGGTGATCCGGGAAGGCGAAGAAAAGGTGGAAGCGGCCCGCTCCATCGTAAAGGAACTGACGGACAGGTATCCGCTGGAGGCTGTCTGAGACGGAAGGAGAGGCGGCACATGCCGGAGAAAAGAACAGGGGTCAGCGCGGATCTGCTGAAGCTGACCGCGCTCGTTACCATGCTCATCGACCATATCGGCGCAGGGATCCTGGAATACTTCCTGACCGGCGGATTTGTGAGGGATGCTTCTCTTTCCCGCCTCCTCACCGGTCTGGATGCGGCCCTGCGCACGATCGGCCGCATCTCCTTTCCGCTCTTCTGCTTTCTGCTGGCGGAAGGCTATGCTCATACAAAAAGCCGGGGCAGGTATGCGGCCCGGCTTTTTGTGTTTGCCCTTTTGTCGGAGCTTCCCTTCGATCTGCTCTTTTCCGGGAGCTGGAATCCGGACAGCCAGAATGTGTTCTGGACCCTTCTCATCGGCCTGCTGACGCTGTGGGGGATGGATGCTTCCGGACGGGCGGCGCGTACCCGGAGGCGTTCAGGCTTTTGGGAAGAGCTGACGGGGGCGGCGGGCATGCTCGCCGTCCTTGCCATGGGTATGGGATCAGCACAGCTTCTGAAGACGGACTATTCCTGGAGGGGCGTGCTTCTGATCGGCATCCTCCGGCTTCTGCGGCGCGACCGGCTCCTTCTGGTCATCTATGCCCCCTGCGCCTTTCTGTTTTCCGAATTTCTGGAGCTTCTGGTCCTGGGAGCGGGCCTTTCGGACAGCCTGGAAACGGTGCTGTCTCATATGACCGTTTTTCTTTCTTTTTTTCTGATCCGGTCATATAACGGAAGGAGAAAGAGAAGGGGACACCCCTATTTTTTTTACCTGTTCTATCCTCTCCATCTGCTGGTCCTGTACGTCTGCCGGCTGCTTTTGTTCGCATTGTACGGATAAAAAAACAATCGTATCCTAATTTGTGGTTGCGCTGCAGAGAAGCTTATGCTAGAATATCTCTCGTTGACACACAAATGTGTGTCAGACAAAGACACAAACGCGGGATGAATGGAAATGCAGAAAAAGAGCGAATATTATGTGGTAAAACAGAAAGCCGTTCCGGAGGTGCTTCTGAAGGTCGTGGAAGCGAAAAAACTTCTGGAATCGGGAAAAGCGGCGACCATACAGGATGCCGTGGAGAAGGTGGACATCAGCCGCAGCTCCTTTTACAAGTATAAGGATGATATTTTTCCCTTTCATGACAACGCTCAGGGAACGACGATCACGCTTGCCATGTCCATCGACGACGAACCGGGTCTGCTTTCCGACCTGCTGAAGGTCATAGCGGATTTCGGGGCAAATATCCTGACGATCCATCAGAGTATCCCGATCAACGGAGTGGCGTCTCTGAGCATCAGCGTTCAGGTGCTGGACACCACCTCGGACGTGTCCAGGATGCTGGATGCGATGGAAGAGGAAAAGGGCGTGCGCAACGTGAAGATCCTCGCAAGAGAATAGCTTCAGGAAACAGGAACAGCTTCAGAAATGAGGCGGCTTCGGAAAAGAAGCGCCAGAGAACAGGAGGAAGAGCATGGTCAGCATAGCGGTTCTGGGCTACGGCACGGTGGGAAGCGGCGTCGTAGAGGTAATTGAAAAAAACAGGGAAGTGATCGACAGACGCGCCGGAAAGAAGATCCGGGTGAAATATATTCTGGACCTGAGAGATTTTCCGGGCGATCCGTATGAAGACCGGATCGTGCACGACATCAATGTGATCCTGCAGGATCCGGAGGTTTCGGTCATCTGTGAGACCATGGGAGGAAACGAACCTGCCTTCACGTACTCCATGCAGGCGCTCAGGGCCGGAAAGAGCGTCTGTACCTCCAACAAGGAGCTGGTGGCAAACCATGGAGCAGAGCTGATCCGCACGGCCAGGGAAAATTCCTGCAACTATCTGTTCGAGGCGAGCGTGGGCGGCGGGATCCCCATCATCCGTCCGCTGAACGTGGCGCTCACCGCGGAGCGGATCGAACTGATCAGCGGGATCCTGAACGGGACCACCAACTATATCCTCACCCGCATGGCAGAGGATGGGAGCGATTTTGCCTCCAGCCTGAGGGAAGCACAGGAGAAGGGCTATGCCGAACGCAATCCCGAGGCGGATGTGGAGGGCTATGACGCCTGCCGCAAGATCGCCATCCTGGCTTCGCTCATGACGGGAAAGACCGTGCGCTATGAAGAGATCTATACGGAAGGGATCACAAAGCTCACCCATGAGGATTTCCTCTATGCGAAGAAGCTGGGGCAGTACATCAAGCTCCTCGCCAGCGTCAGGGAAGTGGACGGAAACTATTATGCCATGGTGGCGCCCTTCATGATCGGAGAAAAGAACCCTCTGCACAGTGTGAACGATGTGTTCAACGCCATCTTCATCCGGGGAAATACTCTGGGAGATTCCATGTATTACGGACGCGGCGCGGGAAAGCTTCCCACCGCCAGCGCCGTGGTTTCCGATGTGATCGACTGCGCCAAGCATGGCCGCACCCATATCCTCTGTCTGTGGGAGGAAGAAAAGCTTCCTCTGTGCAGCATTGACGGCGCTTCCAGAAAATTTTTCGTCCGTGCTTCCCAGGGATGTGAAGAGGAAGCAAAGGAACTGTTCGGCGAGATTGAGCTGACAGACGCAGGGGTTGCCGGAGAATTCGGTTTCGTGACGCCGCTTATCACTGAAAAGGAGTTTGCGGAGAAGAGCGCGGCCCTTTCTGGCTTCATCAGCCGTATCCGCATGGAAGAAGCATAATGTTGTCGGGGATGGAGAAGAGACCGGATCTGTGACGAAGCGTCCCGGATCCGTCGGCTGCCGTGCCGGACGGAAGATCCGGCTCGCGTTCCTGCATTCGGGAACGCACGGGAATGGAGGAAGCTATGAAATATGTGGTAGTGCTCGGGGATGGAATGGCGGATGAGCCGGTGCCTAGGCTGAACGGCCGGACGCCGCTGGCATATGCGGATACGCCGGCTCTGGACGCGCTGAGCAGGAAGTCGGAGATCGGCATGGTAAGCACCATCCCGAAGGGGATGAAGCCGGGCTCCGATACGGCGAACCTGTCCGTTCTGGGCTATGATCCGAAACAATATTATTCCGGACGCTCTCCGCTGGAGGCGCTGAGCATCGGAGTCCCCATGAAGGAGACGGACATCGCCCTGCGGTGCAATATCGTCACCCTTTCTGAGGAGGAAGGGATTCCCTTTTCAGAGCGCCGGATCCTGGACCACAGCTCCGGAGAGATCGAAACGAAGGACAGCACCGTTCTGCTTTCCGCTGTGAAAGAGGAGCTGGAGCGGCCGCCCTATCATTTCTATGCGGGTACCAGCTACCGCCACTGCCTGATCTGGGAGGGCGGACAGGCCGAGGAACTCACCGCGCCCCATGACGTGCTGGGACGCCAGATCGGCCCTTATCTTCCGGATGACAGAAAGCTTTATGACATGATGGTCAGAAGCTATGAGATCTTAAAGGATCATCCCATCAACAGGCAGCGCAGGAAGGAAGGGAAAAATCCCGCCAACTGCTGCTGGTTCTGGGGAGCGGGAACCCGGCCGTCCCTGCCTTCCTTTCTGGAAAAGACGGGGAAAAAGGGCATCATGATCTCCGCGGTCGATCTTTTAAAGGGGATTGCCGTGGGAGCGGGAATGGATGTGGCCTGCGTGGAAGGGGCGAACGGCGGCCTGGATACGAATTATGAAGGAAAAACCCGGGCAGCGCTTGACGCGCTGATCAGGGACGGCTATGATTTTGCCTATATTCATATTGAAGCGCCGGATGAAATGGGCCATCAGGGCAGCCTGGAAAAGAAGCTGAAAGCCATCGAATACCTGGATCAGAGGGTCATCGCGCCCCTTACCGCAGGGCTTGACGCCAGCGGCCTGGACTACAGGCTGCTGGTGCTTCCGGATCATCCCACGCCGCTGCGCCTGCGCACCCATACGGCGGAAAGCGTGCCCTACCTGCTCTATGACAGCACGGCGCCCTGCAAAAGCGACTGGAGCTACAATGAGGCGGAGGCCATCCTGAGCGGCAACTTTTTCCCGGAAGGTCCGCGGCTGATGGATCATTTTCTTGGCCTGAAACAGCCTAGCTACCGGCTCTGATTCACATAAGAAGAAAAAGAAATATGCCGTGCACAGGCGGTATACGGAGGAGAGAATGAAAAAAGTAGTGAAATTCGGAGGAAGCTCCCTGGCGAGTGCGGAGCAGTTCAGAAAGGTGGGGAGCATTATCAAGGCGGATCCGGAAAGGCGCTTCGTCGTTCCCTCTGCGCCCGGAAAGCGCAGCAAAGACGACGAAAAGGTGACCGATATGCTGTATGCCTGCTATGCGATCGCCGAGGAAGGAAATGATTTTGCGGAAAAGCTTTCCGCCATCCGTGCCAGATATGAAGAGATCATCAAGGGACTGTCCCTGAAGCTTTCTCTGGATGAGGAATTTCAGAAGATCGAAGAAAATTTCAAAAATAAGGCCGGAAAGGATTATGCAGCATCCAGAGGAGAGTATCTCAACGGGCTCATCATGGCTGCATATCTGAAATTCCCTTTTATCGATGCGGCGGAGGTCATCTTTTTTGATGAAGATGGAAATTTTGATGACTACAGGACTGACCGGGTGATGTCCGGACGCCTGGAGCAGATGGATGCGGCGGTGATCCCGGGCTTTTACGGCTCCCTGCCCAACGGAAGCATCAAAACCTTTTCCCGCGGCGGCTCCGACATCACCGGCTCCATCGTTTCCCGTGCGGTTCATGCGGAGGTCTATGAGAACTGGACCGATGTTTCGGGCTTTCTGATCGCCGATCCCCGCATCATCCCCAATCCGGTGGGGATCGACACCATTACCTACAAGGAGCTGAGAGAGCTTTCCTACATGGGAGCCGGTGTTCTGCATGAAGATGCCATCTTCCCGGTCAGGAAGGAAGGCATTCCGATCAACATCCGCAATACCAATGCGCCGGAAGACAACGGCACCTGGATCGTGGAGAGCACCTGCCAGAAATCCCGTTTTGTCATCACGGGCATTGCGGGGAAAAAGGGCTTCTGTTCCGTCAATATTGAAAAGGATATGATGAACGCGGAGATCGGTTTCGGGCGCAAGGTCCTTCAGGCCTTTGAGGACAGCGGGATTTCCTTTGAACATGTGCCCTCTGGAATCGATACCATGACCGTGTTTGTCCATCAGGATGAATTCATGGATAAGGAGCAGAAGGTGGTTTCCGCCATCCACCGCCTTGCCAGACCGGATACCATCGACATCGAATCCGACCTGGCGCTGATCGCCGTCGTGGGACGGGGCATGAAGTCCACGAGAGGAACAGCGGGACGTATCTTTTCTGCCCTGGCTCATGCCAATGTCAACGTGAAGATGATCGATCAGGGCTCCTCCGAGCTGAATATCATCATCGGCGTGCGCAACGAGGATTTTGAGACGGCCATCCGGGCGATCTACAATATCTTCGTCCTGGTGCAGCTCTGATGAGAGAGAAGGAAGATCCCCCAAATTGCATGGACCGGAACAGACAGCCGGGAAAACGGAGCGCAGCCGGCGCCGTTTTCCCGGCTGTTTTTGCGAGAGGATTCCTGCGGTCTGCCGTCATGCCGTCATGAACGGCCATCTGCCGGAAAGGACACCGCTTTTCCGGCAGTCGGACCGGGACAGAGGTCCGGCCGCCGGCGGTAAATGAATGGGATAAATTATCAGATAATTCATATAATTTAAAGCAAAATACACAATATATATATTATTTTTGAATAAAAATAGAAAATAAAGTAAAAACAGAAAAAAAGTCAAAAAATTTGTTGACACAGAAGACAGGCAGGGCTATAATGAAGTCACAAACAAAGAAGAGAACAAAAAATAAAAAGAAGGAGGTACGGACCGCCGAAAACGTAAATTTTATTTCCTGAAAATCATAAGACTTCAGGAAGCAGAGGGTACAATTTCATAGGAAAAGCCTTAAAGACGGATCGGGAAGAGAAAAGGAATCTCTTAAGAGGAAGGCCTTTGGATGGAAGGAAGAGAACCTGAAGAAACCGGGAACTGTAAATTGAGATTCTTTTAAAAAACGGACATTTCCTGAAAGCAGCGAGAATGATCTTTATCATCAGAAGAAGAAAACGGGAAGTTGACATCTTTAATGGGAAAGACAGAAATCGGGAAGCAGACGGAAGAATTTGGAAAGAAGGATGATCCGGGACAGGATCAAAGCTCAGGAAAATGAATTCCGAAGAAGGAAAGAAGTTTTTGTAAGGAAGCGATTCCTTAAGACGAAAGACCTAAATTTATGATAGAGGGACTTCAGAAGATCAGGCCGTCGGTTCAGAGGAACCCAGAAGAGAGGAAAAGAACCTTCCGGAGACGTAATGATAAATCTTTAAGGAACGATGCTTATCTAATACCGGATGCGAAGCGAGTACACTTATCTGAGTGACGAAGGATCATCGGAAGATGAATACCGTTACAGTACAGAAGTACAGGAGAAAGAAGGAGTGGAAAGAAGAGCAGCGGAGAAAAATGGAGGTATAGGCCATTGGATAGCATAGTTTGAGAGCGGGTATCAGACATGAAAATGATTGATACCCGCTTCTCTTTGTGATAGTCTGGTTGCAGAAAGCGGAAGTCATCCGGGCAGTGGCCGGCTATTCGGCACAGCACAGGAGGACGAAGCAAAGTCGGATGCGGAAAGGGATGGACGGTACGATGGACCGCAGGGAATTCAGAAAACGGAGAAGGCGCAGAGCACAGATATTATCTTATATTACGGCGGCCTTGCTTCTGGCAGGGCTGCTTTCAGGAGTTATTTTTGCTGTCCGCAGCATTTCCGGCAGGGCGAGTGAAAGCGGCGGAATCCCAACGGAGGCGGAATCTCAGGAAGAAACGGATCTGGAAAAAGGACAGGAGACCCGTTCGGAACGGGGGGATGCAGATGGACAGACAGAGACCGCTCTTGAGGAAAGCCTGACGGAGGAGGGAGAAGCCCAGCTATCCGTGATGACGGAGGAAGAGCTTGACGCTTCTATTGAGGCCATGAGCCTGGAGGAGAAGGTGGCGGGATTGTTTTTCATCACGCCGGAGCAGCTCACCGGAGTGGAGACGGCCGTACAGGCAGGGGAGAGCACCCGGGAAGCGCTTCAGCGTTTCCCGGTGGGCGGACTGGTCTATTTTGCTCAGAATATCCGGTCGGCCTCCCAGCTGAAGGAGATGCTGGAGAATACGGCATCCTACAGCAAATACCCGCTGTTTCTCGGCGTGGATGAGGAAGGCGGACGGGTAGCGCGTGTGGCAGACGGCCTGGGGCTTGAGAACGTCGGTCCCATGGCGCAGATCGGCGCCTCCGGGGATGCGGACGCTGCCTATTCTGCCGCAGCCGGGATCGCTTCCTATCTGCAGGAGTATGGCTTCAATCTGGATTTTGCTCCGGTGGCGGATGTCCTGACGGACCCGGACAATACGGCGATCGCGGACCGTTCCTTTGGAAGCGATCCTCAGATCGTTTCGCAGATGGTCGCCGCTGCGGTGCAGGGGTTTCAGAAAAACGGCGTGAGCTCCTGTCTCAAGCACTTTCCGGGACACGGGAATACGGCAGGCGACTCCCATGACGGGCGTGCCGAGACGGACAGAAGCCTGGAGGAGATGCAGGCGGCGGAGTTTCTGCCCTTTGCGGCCGGCATAGAGGCCGGAGCGGATATGGTGATGGTGGGACACATTTCCGCGCCGGGACTTACGGACGGAGATCAGCTTCCAGCCTCCATGAATGAGAAGATCATCACAGGGATCCTGCGGGACCAGCTCGGATATGACGGGATCGTAATCACGGATGCGATGAACATGTCGGCCGTCACACAGTACTATACGGCAGAGGAGGCGGCGGTCCGGGCGCTGAATGCGGGGGCCGATATGATCCTGATGCCGGAGGATTTTACCGCGGCCTATGAAGGCGTGATCGCTGCCGTGCAGAACGGCACCATTGACGAAAAAAGGATCGACGATTCCCTGAAGCGGGTATTTCGTGTGAAGTACAGGAGGTGAGCAGAAGAATGGCGGACCGGGTTCGGACCGTAACGCTTTTCTTATGTGCCGGTCAGCAAGGGACCGGCACTGGCCTGCAGTGCTCCCTCGTATCGTGAGAAGTGTGTTACTGCTCAGCCAGGTCTGCGCATTCCCTGCGCAGACCGTACGAAAACAGACCGGCTGGAAGCATCCGGCCTGGCGCGAAGCGCTTGGAATGGCCGGATGCCGTTACAGCTCGGCCGAAGGCTGAGCTGTAACGAT
>DWWH01000063.1 GCA_019119815.1 Candidatus Eisenbergiella intestinipullorum
TCTCCTTTGTATAGATGGTTTTTCGTCAATTCCATTATACCAAACGGGACAGGTTTATGCCTTTTTTATTGGCTGAAATATTGAATTTTCAAGGTTCAACACACCGTATTGGTGTGGGAAGTTTTAGTTAAGACCAATATCACCGGCCCTCTGAAGGTATCGGACATTGCCGCCCATTTCGGCTACAATGAAAAGTATATCTCCTCTCTTTTCCGGAGCCATGCGGGCATGACCATGAAGCAGTACATCATGAGCACCCGGATCGACCTGGCCAATTTCTATCTGCTGGATACCAACGAGTCCATCGTGACCATTGCCCGCTCTCTCGGCTTTACGGACAGTCATAATTTTGCCACGGCCTACAATAAGATCATGGGGCTGACGCCGTCGGAATACCGCAACGCCTTTGCGAAGCGGATGCTGTACCATGTCTGATCCGCCCGCAGCGCTTTGACGAATCCTCCTCCCCGCAGTATAATAACGGCATGACAACGCTGGTGGGGAGGTTTTTTTATGCGTCTGCTGGTAGCGGAGGATCAGAAGGATCTGAATAATATCATTACGAAAACGCTTATCCGGAACCATTATACCGTTGATTCCTGCTTTGACGGGCAGGAGGCCCTGGATTACCTGGCCATGGCGGAATACGACGCCGTGATCCTGGACATCATGATGCCGAAAAAGAACGGGCTTGAGGTGCTCAAAAGCCTGCGTTCCTCCGGCAGCAGCGTCCCCGTCCTTCTTCTGACTGCCAGGGATTCCGTCTCCGACCGGGTAACCGGCCTGGATGCCGGCGCGGACGACTACCTGATCAAGCCCTTTGCCTTTGAGGAGCTTCTGGCGCGCATCCGCGCCATGCTGCGCAAGAGGGAGGGACGCGCGCAGAACCGCTATCAGGCGGCCGATCTGACGGTGGATCTGGATACCCGCACCGTCATGCGGGGCTCCGTTCCCATCGCCCTTTCCTCCAGGGAATTTTCCATTCTGGAATATCTCATCAGCAATCAGGGGATCGTGCTTTCCAGGGACCGGATCGAGCAGCACATTTGGAATTATGACTACGAAGGCGGCTCCAACGTGGTGGATGTCTATATCCGCTATCTGCGCAAGAAGATCGACGACGGCTTTGAGCCGAAGCTGATCCATACCGTGCGCGGCGCGGGATATGTGCTGAAGGTTCCGTAACAGAAAGGGGGCCCCATGAAAAATCTTTCCATCAAACTGAAGATCACTCTCTGGTATACGGCCTTCATGACGCTTCTGATCGTCGTTTCCCTGCTCGCTCTCTTTTCCTTCAGCAGCGTCCGGGTCCTCTCCGACGCCAGAACGCGTCTGAAAAACACGGTCCTGCAGGGCTTTTCGGAGGTGGACTATGAAGACGGCCTTCTGACCTTTGACGACGATCTGAATTATCTGGAGGAAGGCGTCTATCTCTCCGCCTATGATTCGCAGGGCTATCTGCTCTACGGCCGCACGCCCGCAGGATTTTCCGGCGCGCCCACCCTCATCATGGACCAGCTGCGGCAGGTGGGAAGCGGCCAGGATTTCTGGTATGTTTACGATTACTGCCGGACGGTGGAGGGATACGGCAACCTGTGGCTGCGCGGCGTGGCCTCCCAGACCCGGTCGGATTTCGTGCTGCGCACCATCACCCGCGCCGCCTTCATCCTGCTTCCCTTTTCCGTGGCGCTGATCGCCCTGGGCGGCTATCTGATCACCGCAAGAACGCTGCGCCCTCTGTCCGCCATGACGGAAACCGCGCGCAGGATCTCGGAAGGCAGCGATCTGACCCAGCGCATCCGCCTGGGTCAGGGCCGGGACGAGGTGCACGCGCTCGCCCATACCTTTGACCAGATGATGGAGCGGCTCCAGGTTTCCTTTGAAAATGAAAAGCAGTTCACCTCCGACGTTTCCCATGAGCTGCGCACGCCGGTAGCCGTCATCCTCTCCCAGTGCGAATATGCCTCCCAGCCCGGAACGCCGCCGGAGGAGCTGCGGGGAAGCATCGGCGTGATCGGCACGCAGGCCCGGAAGATGTCCGCCCTGATCAGTCAGCTTCTCACCCTGGCCCGGGCGGACAGCGGAAAGCAGAAGCTCCAATATGAGCTGATCAACATCAGCGAGCTTGCGCAGATCATCACGGAAGAGCAGCAGGCTTCCGCCTCTGCCAAAAATATCGTTCTGCAGACGGACATCCAGCCGCAGATTCTCATGCGGGCGGATGAAACCATGATGATGCGCCTGTTCATCAACCTGATCTCCAACAGCATCACCTATGGAAAGACGGGTGGCTGCACCCGCATCAGCCTGTCCGCAGATGAACAGGCGGTCACCGGATCGGTCGAAGACGACGGCATCGGCATCCCCGCAGACAAGCTGGATAAGATCTGGCAGCGCTTTTATCAGGTGGATCCTTCCCGCACGTCCGGAGCCGGGACCGGCTCCGGACTGGGGCTTTCCATGGTCCAATGGATCGTCCGGGCCCACGGAGGACAGATCCGGGTCTCCAGCCGTCTGGGAGAAGGGACCTGCTTTACCTTCCGTTTCCCCAGGCGGCAGGAAGAATGAACGGAAGCTTCCGCTTTGTCCCCGCTCCCCCTTTCCTGCCGGAACGGCGCCGGAAAAATTTTTTTGACTTTAATGTTTTTTTAATCTTTTACGGATAAACTGATCTCAGATTCCAAAAAGAAAAAAACAAAAAGGAGAGTATTCAGATATGAAAAAGAAAATTTATGCATGTACCGCAGCCCTGATCCTTTCTGCCGCCGCTCTGGCCGCCTGTTCCGGCCAGTCTTCCGGCACTCCCGTCCAGACGCAGTCCATCGCCGCCGGACAGGAGACCGCTTCCGCCGGCACCCAGGACACAGCCCTGAACGTTTCCCAGTCCGTTCCCGCGGAAACCGCCGCCCCCTCCGCCGGAGAGAGCGTGGCCATCGCCGCCCGGCCCTCCGACGCGCAGAACGCCTTCATCAGCGAGGCGGATGCCAAGAAGGCCGCCTTTGACCATGCGGGCGTAACGGAGGCTGATGTGACCGGCCTTCGCGTCAAGCTCGACTATGATGACGGCCGCCAGGTATACGATGTGGAATTCTATTCCGGAAGCCAGGAATATGATTATGAGATCAGCGCTGACGACGGCTCCGTCCTTTCCTTCGATCAGGAAATGGATGACTGGGCCAGAGCTCAGAGTGGCGCTTCCGGCACACAGAGCTCCGGCTCCCAGGGCGTTTCCATCAGCGAAGCGGACGCCAAGTCCCTTGCCCTGGCGCAGGTTCCCGGAGCGACAGAGGAAAACATCACCAAATTCGGCCAGGACCGTGACGACGGAAGGACCGTATACGAGATTGAGATCCTCTATGATTTCGCAGAATACGACATTGAGATCGACGCAAATACCGGAGAGATCGTAAAACTGGAAAAGGACTGATCTTGATCAGAAAAAACGGGGAGAGCTCTGACAGGCCCTCCCCGTTTTCAGCATTTCCTGCATCTGTGATCCCTTCTTTGCAGGAATTCCTTCATTTTCTGAATTCTCATCCGCCCCATACGGCCCGGTTTCTACAGGATCACTTCCATCCCCACCTTCTGCGGCTTCAGACCGCAGGACTCATAAAATCTCATCGCCTTTTCATTGCAGCTCCATACGTTCAGCGTCACATTGTAGCAGCCCTGCTGCCTGGCATAGTCCAGTACGCTCTCATATAAGGTCCTTCCGATATGCTGTCCGCGCAGGTTCTCATCCACGCACAGATCATCGATATAGATCGTCTTAATGTCCGTCATGATGTTGTGATTCTGATACTGCTGGAAAATACAGAAGGCATAGCCCAGCACCCGGTCCGTTTCATCCGCTGCCACAAAGATCGGTCTGGCATCGTCATGGATCAGCTCCCGGAGCTGATCATCCGTATATTTTTTCTGTCCGAACCGGAACAGATCGGGCCTCCCGTC
Source organism: Candidatus Eisenbergiella intestinipullorum (assembly GCA_019119815.1). GTDB lineage: Bacteria > Bacillota > Clostridia > Lachnospirales > Lachnospiraceae > Eisenbergiella > Eisenbergiella intestinipullorum. Next base: position 3,952 of record DWWH01000063.1, read on the forward strand.
GTGATGCACTTTTTCCACCTGCATCAGCAGCTCGTCGATCCGTTCCATATCCTTTTCCTGTGCTCTTCTTACGTTCATCCTTACCTCTTTTCCTGCGGCCGGAGGCCGCATCAGACATACATCCGATTCATCTATTCTTACCGTTTGCTCCACACCGTTTTGTACCCTCTTTTCCTGCCGCCCTCCCTGTGATAGAATATTGCTGTTCAGGCCGGTCCGTGCCTTTTCCCATCCGGACCGCGCACAGACGCATCGGCGGCATGCTCCTGTCTGCCGCCGGGCGGCCGGAAAAAATAGAAGGAAAAAGGAATCAAGCGTATGGAAAATCTGATCTTCAGTCTGAATGCAACGGCGCCCGTTTTTCTGATGATGCTGCTCGGCATGCTGTTCCGAAAGCTGGGCTGGATCGACGAGGCGTTTGCCTCCAAAATGAATCAGTTCGTCTTTCTCGTTCCCCTGCCCGTGCTGGTGTTCCACGATCTTGCGGCGGCGGACATCGGGGACGTGTGGGACTTTTCATTTGTGGCCTTCTGCTTTCTCGCCACAGCGGCCAGCATCGCCGTCTGCGCCCTTCTTTCCTGTCTTCTGAAAAAAAGGGAACAGCGTGGGGAGTTCATCCAGGCCTCCTACCGCAGCAGCGCCGCCCTGCTGGGCATTGCGCTGACCACGAACATCTACGGGGACGCGGGCCTTGTTCCCCTGATGATCATCGGAAGCGTTCCCCTCTACAATGTCATGGCCGTGGTGGTCCTTTCCCTCACCGCTCCCGCCGGAAAGACTTCCGGCAATGCTGCCGGCAGAGAAAGAAAGGCCCTGTGGAAGCACACGCTGAAGGGGATCGTCACCAACCCCATCATCCTGGGGATCCTGGCCGGCCTCCTCTGGTCCGTCCTCCGGCTCCCCCTGCCCCCCATTCTGGAAAAGACGGTCACCAGCCTGGGCGACCTCGCCGCTCCGCTGGGGCTGATGGCCATGGGCGCCACCTTCCGGCTGGATAAGGCCGTGGCACAGGCAAAGCCCGCCATCGCCGCATCCGTCATAAAGCTGCTCGGCTTCTGCGTGCTCTTTCTTCCGCTCGCCGTCCGGCTGGGCTTCCGGGAGGAAGCGCTTGTGGCCATCCTCATCATGCTGGGCTCCGCCACCACGGTAAGCTGCTATGTGATGGCAAAGAACATGGGCCACGAAGGCACTCTCACCTCCGGCGTCGTCATGCTCACCACCCTGTTTTCCGCATTCACCATCACCGGATGGCTGTTTTGTCTGAAAAGCCTGGGACTGGTCTGAAAATCTGAAACCATGTGCGCCTTGATGCGAACGCATCAGGCGCACCACTCGTGCCAGGCGTGCCGTCCGGCTCTATGGCTGCTGTCCTGCCAGGACCCTTTCGATCAGGCCGGAAGCCCGGCTTTTGGTCAGGCTCGCTGCGTCCCAGGTCACCGTCAGATCCTTCTGCGCGGCGAGCCGGGAAAGGAAGGCGAGCTGCTTCGGCGTGGCCGGCGCATCCGCCGCGCCAAAGGCCGTTCCTGCCGCACCTTTCCGCATTGCCGGACAGGATGCAGACAGGGACGCCGGAAGAAATACCTGCGGCTGGAGGCTTTCATAATAATGGGCCAGCGTCTGATACAGCTTCGCCGTGGCCAGGGCATCATGATAGGCCCGGTGGGCCGAGCTGTTTATGATGGAATATTTTTCGCAGAGCGCTTCCAGGCTGTTGGACTGTCTTCCCCGATGCACGCTCCTCGCGATCCGCAGCGTATCGATCCCCTGCTTTTCAAAGGGAAGGCCGAACAGCCCTGCCTGATTCTTTACAAAGCCATAATCGAAGGGAAGGTTATGGCCGATGAGCACCTCATCCCCGCAGAAATCCAGGAAGGCGGGGATCACCCTCTCCTTCGGCGCCGCATCCTCCAGCATCTCATTGGTGATCCCGGTGATCTGCGTGATCCGTTCAGACACCGGCTCCGGCGGCTTTACCAAACTGATGAACCGCTCGCAGACCTTTCCGTCGCGCACCTTCAGCGCTCCGATCTCAATGATCTCATCCGACTCCGGACTTAAACCCGTGGTCTCCACATCAAAAGCCAGATATGATTTCAGCATCCCCCGGTCCTCTCTTTCCGGATCCTTCGCATCTTCTCCGGTCCGTTTTCTCTTCTGTCCTGCCGTTTCCCCGCCTATGCCAGGAAATCCTCGATGATCACCGCCTCTGCCTCCTCTTCCGTCAGGCCGAAGGTGCGCAGCTTCAGGATCTGATCGTTGTTGATCCTGCCGATGGCCGCCTCATGGATGATCTGGGCGTCGATGTTTTTCGCGTTGATCTCCGGAATGGAGGAGATCTGAGCCTGATCCATGATGATGGAGTCGCACTGCACATGGGCGTGACAGAGCGCATTTCCCACGGCGATGGGATGGAAGGTCTGCACCGAATTTCCTTTGGCGACGGACCGGGATACGATCCGGGCCGTACTGCCCGCGCCGTTCAGTTCCACCGTCATGTCGGACACAGCGGTCTGGCAGCCGTGGGTCATCAGCTTTTCCATCACATTGAGCTTCGCATTTTCCGCCAGCGTCACCTCCGTCTTTCTCACTGTGGAGTCCACGCCGCCGATCTGGGCGGTATCCAGATTGAATACCGCGTCCTCCTCCAGGTAGATCTGAGTGACGGGGTTCAGGATCTTTTCTCCCGTTCCCTCTCCTTCTCCGTAGTGCTTTTCCGCATAGGTCACGGTCGCGCCCTTCCCCACATGGAAGGCGTGGATGCCGTCGTGCCGCGCCGCGTCGCAGCCCGCATTGTGGATGCCGCAGCCCGCCACGATGGTCACGTTTGCGCCCCCTTCAATATAAAAATCATTATATACGATGTCCGTGATTCCGGTGGCGTTCACCACTACCGGGATATGGACCTCCTCTCCCTGGGCCTCGCTGCTGATATAGACGTCAATCCCCTGCCGGTCCGTCTTCCTGCGGATCTTGATATGATCCGTATCTCCATGGCAGAGGGCCTGTCCGTTGTACCGCAGGTTATACGCGCCCTCCTGTTTAAAGCCGTAGTCGTCTATTTTTTTCAGGATCTGATCTGTTACCGCATCCAGCTTCATCTCCGTTTCCTCCTTTCCGAAGCGCTTTTGCCGTTATACGCCTTCTCCGTCCATGCAGGTGCAGGACGGCTCCTCCAGGAACAGCTTCGGAAGAATCTCCTCCCTGCTGCCGATCTGCTCCACACGTCCGTCACGCACCACCATGATGCGGTCCGCCATCCGGATGATCCGTTCCTGGTGGGAGATCAGGACCAGGCTCTCTTCCTTGCTCCTGTGGATCTTCTCAAACTGCTTCACCAGCATGGAAAAGCTCCAGAGGTCGATCCCCGCCTCCGGCTCGTCAAATACGCTCACTTTGTGGTCCTTCGCCAGCACCGTGGCGATCTCCACCCGTTTTTTCTCTCCTCCGGAAAGAGTGGCGTCCACCTCCCGGTCCAGATATTCCTTCGCGCACAGGCCCACGCTGCTTAACAGCCGGCAGCTTGTGGGCTCAGGCAGCTCCTTCCCCGCCGCCAGGTTCAGAAGCCTGCGCACCGTCATTCCCTTAAAGGATGCGGGCTGCTGGAAGGCAAATCCGATGCCGGCCTTGGCCCGTTCGTCGATGCTAAGCTGCGTGATGTCCTTTCCGTCCAGCAGGATGGTGCCGGAGGTTTCCCGGATGATCCCCATCAGAAGCCTTGCGATGGTGGACTTGCCCCCTCCGTTGGGCCCGGTGATCACCAGCATCTCGCCGTCATTCACCGTAAAATTAATATCGGTAACGATCGGAAGCGTTTCCTGATTTTCCGTTACCTCATAGGACAGATGTTTTACTTCAAGCATAACTGTACCTCATCCACTTTCATGCCGCGTTCAGGCGGCTTTTTCCCCAGGGAAAGCGGCCGCCCGCGCCATACGCCTCCCGGCCATCTCCCATGGCTTTATTGTAAAAACAGGCAGAGAAGATACTCCCCCTGCCTGTCCCTTTGCCGACTAATATTTTACACAATCGGAAGACCGATTGCAAGAGGCTGTTTCCCCTTTGATACAGAATATCAGTAACCCCTTTTTTCACTCCGGCAGGCTACCCCTGAAACGGCTCCGTAAAATACCCCATATAAGAGACCGGCTCTCCTCCCATGAGCAGGTGAGCGGTATCTCCCGCCGTCTGGCAGCGGAAATAGGCGATTCCCTTCTCCCGCTCCTCCGAAGCCAGCGCCGTCACGGAGGTGGGAGCGAGGAAAAATCCCCCTGTCATCACCACGGGAGAGACGCCGAGCAGATGGCCGCACAGGTACAGGGTCACGCCCATATGGCAGAACAGCACGATCGTTGCGTCCCTCTGCGCCGCCTGCTCTGCCCGGTAGATCCCGCCCTCCCGCACATAGCCGTAGTGCGAAAGCAGTCCGTCCAGTCCGGCGCAGATGCGCCCATACTCCTCCTTCACCGGGCCGCTTCGCATCACCGGGGTGTCCGCAAAGCCCTCTCTGTCATACATTCCCTCCTCCTTTGTCCAGAATCCGGGATAAAGATCCCAGGGGATCACGCCTTCTCCCCGTGTGGGATCGTTTATGGGCGCATGAAATTCCCGCAGCCAGGGAAGGGTCTGCGCTGTTCTCCCCATCTTTTTCAGGGTCAGGGAAGCGGTGTCCTGCGCCCGTCCCAGGGGAGAAACATAGAAATCCGTCACCGGCCAGCGGGATACACGCTCTGCCAGGAGCGCGGCCTCCCGCCATCCCTTTTCGGTCAGGCTGTCCCTTTCATAGTCCGGATCCGCATGCCGGATAAAAATGATTCTCATGGCTTCCTCCTATGCTTGTTTCTCAGAAACGACAAAATTGTGGATCCACACGCCCCGCTTCACCATCACAAACCCGATCACGCATTTGATCACATCCACCGCCTGACAGATAAAATAGAGCGGCACAATGGGAAGGTCGGTAAACCGGCTCAATACGAAGGCCAGAGGAATGCTCACCACCCACAAAAACACGCTGTCAAACAGAAAAGTAACGAAGGTCTTTCCGCCGGAACGCATGGTGAAATAACAGGCGTTGGTGAATCCCTGCACGGGCATCAGCACAGCGACAATAAGGATGAACCGCTCTGCCAGCGCGCGCACCTCGGGAGTGGTGTTGTACATCCGGGGGAAAAGGGGAGCCACCAGCATCATCAGTGCGCCGATGACCACACAGCCGCCCACGGAAAAGGCCAGAAGCTTTGTGTCCGTGTCCTTCGCCTCCTCCATTTTTCCGGCGCCCAGAAGCTGGCCCACGATGATCGCCACCGCGTTCCCCAGGGCCAGATAGACCACATTGAACAGATTGGAAATGGTGGAGGAGATGTTCAGCCCCGCGATCACGGAAAGGCCGCGCATGGAATAGCACTGCATCAGCATCGCCATGCCCGCCGACCAGAGCGCCTCGTTGATCATCAGAGGCATTCCCCGCAGCACGATCTGTCCTGCCAGATGGGAAGGAATGCGAAGCGTCCGATACACCCCGTCCAGCCAGGGAGCCTTTCCTTTTTTTCCATGGGAGGCGAAAGCCACGATCAGACATTCCACGTAGCGGGAAAGCACCGTCGCGATGGCCGCGCCCACCACGCCCAGGGCAGGAGCGCCGAATTTTCCGTAGATCAGGATGTAATTGAACACCAGATTCACCAGCACCGCAGCGATCCCCGCCTTCATGGGAAGCACCGTCTCCCCGGCTTCCCGCAGGGTGGAAGCGTATACCTGGGACAGCGCATAGGGGATCAGGCCCGCCAGCATGCACAGCAGATACGCTTTTCCGTACCCCAGCGTGCGCGCCGCATCCTGTCCGCTCCCCTCTTCGTTCAGATACAGAGAAATCAGGCCCTCCCCGCCGGAAGCAAAGATCAGGACGGCAAGAAGCACCAGTCCCGCGCAGATCAGGAGCTTAAAACGGAAAGCGTTTCTCACCCCTTCATAGTTCCGGTTCCCGTAAAACTGCGCGCCGAAGATCCCGGCTCCGGAAATGGCTCCGAAGATGCAGATGTTGAACACGAACAGCAGCTGGTTCGCTACCGCCACGCCGGACATCTGTTCCGTTCCCACCTGCCCCACCATGATGTTGTCCAGCAGGCTCACAAAGTTGGTGATGCCGTTCTGGATGATGATCGGGACCGTCACCGTCAGCACCATTTTATAAAAGCTCTTATCCCCGATCAGCTTGTTCCTCAGACCGGTTTTTCCCGGTCTTTCCGCATTTGTATCCATCCCTGTTCTCCTCATCCGTTTTGTTGCGGCCCTGCCCGTACGGCATCCGGCCCCTCATCTAATACCTTTTTTCGGAGCCGCTTTTGGCCGCGCGAAATACCAGCCAGCCCAGCGCCGCTCCCGCAGCGTTTAACAGAATATCGTCCACATCAAATGCGCCGAAGCCGGACAGGAGCTGGAACAGCTCGATGCCCGCCGTAAACAGAAGCGCATTTCCAAGCATCCGGAAAAAAGCAGCATATCTTTCATCCATCCAGGGCAGCAGCAGCCCGAACGGCACGAACGCGGCCACATTGCCCGCCAGATTTTCAAAGCTGTTCAGGCGGTCGCTGTAGCGGATATACATCCGGATGGTTTTAAAAAGCGTAAAATTGGCCGTCCGCAGGCCCTCCAGCACCGTTTCCCTTTGCCACAGAGCCGCCGTTTCCGTCAGCACGTCCGGCGGATATTTGAAGATCAGAAGCCGCACCGCCAGAACCAGATACAGAACGAAAAGCGCCTGCCGGAGCGTGTTCCTGCGCTTCAGTACCGCACTTCCATCAGGGCCAGTCCGCAGGCCGGGACCAGCGGCCCCGCAGCCTGTCTCTTCCCGCTTTGCAGAAGCTCTGTCATCTCCTCCGGTCTCCTTTTTCCGTTTCCCACCTCCAGCAGCGTCCCCATCAGGATGCGGACCATATGAAAGAGAAAGCCGTTTCCGGAAAAAGTGAACCATATCTCGTCTCCCATCCGTTCGATCTCTATGGAATCCACCGAACGCACCGTGGATTTCCTGCTCCTTTTCGCGGAGGTGAAAGCGGCAAAATCATGGGTGCCGCACAGGAACCCCGCAGCTCTTCGCATCGCTTCCACGTCCAGCTTTTCCGGGCAGACGTACACGTATCTTCTATCAAATATATGTGGGACCGCGCTGTTTAACACCCGGTAGCGATAGGTTTTTCCCTTCGCGTTCAGGCGGCTGTGGAACCTCTCCGGAACCTCCTCGATGTCGATCACTCCGATGTCCTCCGGCAGATATTCGTTGATCTTCTCCATCAGCTCTCCCGCGGACAGCTCCGTATCCATGTGAAAATTCGCCACCTGTCCGTAAGCGTGCACGCCCGCGTCCGTGCGGCCGGAGGCCTGGATCTCCACCGGTTCTCCGGCGATCCGGGACAGAAGCCGTTCCAGCTTTCCCTGGATCGTATTCTGCGTGCTTTCCTGTCTCTGCCAGCCCTGGTACCTGGTCCCTTCATACTGCAAAATGATCTTGAAATTGCGCAATCCGCTTCTCTCCTTCTTCCTTCTCTCAGCCCACCTGCCAGGGATTGGGCTTCCCCTCCAGAAACAGCCTGCAGCTCTCCAGGGAATCCCGGATCACCGTTCTGGTGTAGTTGTCCGTATAAAAGGCCATGTGATGGGAAACGGTCACATTGGGAAAGCTCCGGAGAATGGCAAGCTGCCGGTTCTCAAGCACATCCGCCTTATGATCATAATAGTACAGCCCGAATTCATTTTCCACCACATCCAGAGCGGCAGCTCCCACCTTTCCCTTTTCCACCGCTTCGATCAGCGCGTCGGAATCGATCAGACCTCCTCTGGCGGTATTGACGATCACCACCCCGTCCTTCATTTCCTGCAGGGTCTTTTTTCCGATCAGGTGAAAATTTTCCTCCGTCAGCGGCGCGTGCAGCGTGATCACATCCGCCTGTCGCCACAGCTCGGATAGAGGCATATAATCGGCATAGCGCGCGGCCTCCCGGCTGACATGCGGATCATAGGCCAAAAGCCTGCAGCCGAAGCCGGACAGATTTTTCAGCACGGTCCTGCCGATGCGTCCCGTTCCGATCACACCCACGGTCAGGTCCGCAAGCTCCCTGCCCCGGATGCCCTGCAGGGTATAGTCCTGAATGTTCGTCCGCTCCAGGATCCGCTTCATGTTCCGGATGCTCATCAGGATCAGCATCACCGCGTATTCCGCCACCCCGTTGGGGCCGTAAGGCGCGTTTCCCACCCGGATGCCGTATTTGCCGGCAGCAGCCATATCGATGTGATCATAACCGATGGTGCGTGTCACAAGATACCGGATGCCGCAGCGGGCGAATTCCGCCATCAGTTCTTCCGTGATCTGCGAGGTGATGATGTCTGCGCATTCGCAGCCTTCCGTCACCCGCGCGATATTTTCCAGAGACGGCGCGTCCGGACAGCCGGAAATGGCCAGTCCCAGCTCCTTTCCATACCGTTCAAACCATTCCGCCTCGTCAAACTCCCTGAGATTAAAGACTGCTACCTTTTTCATTTCTCTTTTTCCTCCTCGTCCGGAAGATCCTCCTTTTCCAGCTTCCGGAAACGGTTGAAGCCGTGCAGCAGGATGCGCATGCTGTTGATGGTGGTGTCAAACAGTCCCGCCTCGTACATCTTCTGCACCACAATACCCACGGGCACCGCCAGGATCATGCCGAACACGCTTCCGATCCGATAGCCGATGAAGAGGAGAAACAGTGTGGGGATGGCCGGGACTCCGATGGAATCCCCCACGAATTTGGGCTGGATGATCTGCCGCAGGAGCTGAGCCACCCCCCATATGATCATCAGTCCCAGGGCCATGCGGTACTCCCCCGCCAGCACCTCCATCAGGGCCCAGGGCCACAGGACGGCACCTGCGCCGAAGACCGGCAGGAAATCCAGCACAGCGATCAGAAACGCGATCAGGAAGGAATATTCCACCCGAAGGATCAGGAGGCCGATGAACAGGATGAAATAGATCACGATCTCGATTCTGAACTGAGCCACGAAGTATCCGCCCACCGCCCCGGTCAGCCCCGAGGACATGATACGGAATTTCTTCCGGATCCCCTCCGGCACATGCCGGCGGAAGAAGGCGTGCACATTCTCCTTTTCCGCCACGAAAAAGTAGGAGGACAGCAGGCACATGATGGTGCTGACGATGACAGAGGGAATATTTCTGGCAAGATTTCCCACCGCGTTCACCGTGGGCCTGCTCAGTCCGTTGAGAGCGCTCGAAATATAGCTTCCCAGATTATCTCCGATCTGCGTCAGATTTTCCTTCAGTGTCAGAGGAAAGCGGTCATAAAAGGCCGCCAGATTCTCCATCACCTCGTTCAGCTCCCGCTCCATGTCCCGCCACAGGGACGGCAGGGTGGAGACAAAGCCCGCAGCCTCCGTGACCAGCCTGGAGATCAGCAGATACCCCACCAGGATCACCCCGGCCAGCACGGCGATGATCACGATCGCGGAACCCGCCTTCCTGCGGATGCGGATTTTCTGCTCAAAAAAGCGCACCAGCGGATTCGCGATCATGGCGATGATCCAGCCCACCACAAAGGGCATGAAAAAGCGCAGCAGCCTGGGCAGCAGAAAGACTGCCAGGCACAGAAGAACCACCGCCGTCAGCAGATTCAGTATCGCTTTTACATATTTTCTCAGTCCCGGACGCATTTTCCTCACTCCTTTGCCGTCCCGTCAGTCCTGTTCTCCCGTTTCTTCTTCCGCGCCTGCTTCCAAAGCCTCCCGTTTCTCCTCTCGGCTGATGAGAGCGTCGATCACCTCATAGATCTCTTCTCTCCCCTGCTTCGTGAGAGCGGAAAACGGAAGGATCAGAGTCTCCTTTCCCGCCTTCAGCCCCTCACGCACCACCTTCACGGCGGCAGGAACCTGGCTGCGCTTCAGCTTGTCCAGCTTGGTGGCGATGATGATGGGATGATACCCCTGGCTGAGGATCCAGTCATACATCTGTCTGTCATTTGCCGAGGGCTCATGCCGGATGTCGATCAGCAGAAATACAGCCCGCAGCTGTCCGGACTGTTTCAGATAGCGCTCCACCATCCTTCCCCACTTCGCCTTCACCTCCTCGCTCACCTTCGCATAGCCGTAGCCGGGCAGGTCCACCAGATAGAAAGCGTCGTTCACGTTATAGAAATTGATGGTCTGGGTCTTGCCCGGCTGGGATGACGTCCTCGCGAGGGCTTTGCGGTTCATCACCGCATTGATCAGGGAGGACTTCCCCACATTGCTCTTGCCGGCAAACGCGATCTCCGGCAGGGTATTTTCCGGCAGCCTGCTGGTGATGCCGCAGACCGTTTCCAGACTTACGTTTTTGATGACCATATTTTCCTCCATCCCTTCTGTTCTGCCGCCCGTTATCCGGGCGGCAGGCGGCTCAGGCTCCCTGCGCGGCTTCCCTGGGTGCGGCGAAGGCGTGCGCTGTCACTTCCTCCATGGTTTTTACCGGGATGATCTCCAGCCCGCTTCTGATCTCTCTGGACAGCTCCTCCACATCCCTCCTGTTTTCCTCCGGCACCAGCACCGTTCTGATCCCGGCAGTCCTGGCTGCCAGAAGCTTCTCCTTCAGGCCTCCGATGGGAAGCACCCGGCCGCGCAGCGTGATCTCTCCGGTCATCGCCACATCCGCCCGGACAGGGGTCTTCGTGAGCGCGGAAAGCAGGGCCGTCGCCATGGTGATCCCTGCGGAAGGGCCGTCCTTGGGAACCGCTCCCTCCGGAATATGAAAGTGGAAATCATTCTCCGTAAACACCTCCGGCCCGATTCCGTAGCGGGCCGCCACGGAACGGACATAGCTGATCCCCGTCATGGCGGATTCCTTCATCACATCTCCCAGCTGGCCGGTCAGGCGGATCTCTCCCTTGCCGGGCATCATGTTCACCTCCACCTGCATGGTCACGCCGCCCACGCTGGTCCAGGCCAGGCCGCGCACGATGCCGATGTCGTCCTTCTCATTCGCCCGGTCCCTGGCATTTTTCGGCTTTCCCAGGTATTTTCCCAGGTTTCTCTCCGTCACCCGAATCGGCGCTTTCTTTTCCGGATCCTTTTTCCCCGCTTCCCGGCGCTCCAGCATCTGTCTTGCCGCCTTGCGGCAGACCTCTCCGATCCTTCTTTCCAGGCCGCGCACGCCCGCTTCCGCGGTATAGGAGAGGATGATCTCCTTCAGCGCGCCGTCGCTTATGGAAAGCTCTCCGTGATCCAGACCGTTCTTTTTCAGCTGCTTGGGAAGCAGATGCTCCTTTGCGATATGGAACTTTTCATTCGCGGTATAGCTGGTCACCTCGATGATCTCCATGCGGTCCAGAAGGGGCCTGGGGATGTCTCCTGCGGAATTGGCCGTAGCGATGAAGAGCACCTCCGACAGATCGATGGGAAGCTCCACATAATGATCGCGGAAATGGCTGTTCTGTTCGCCGTCCAGCACCTCCAGAAGGGCGGAAGAGGTATCCCCTCTGTAGTCACTGCTCACCTTGTCGATCTCGTCCAGCAGCAGGAGCGGATTCTTCACCCCCGCCTGCTTCAGCCCCGCGACGATCCGCCCCGGCATGGCGCCCACATAGGTCCTTCTGTGGCCGCGGATCTCCGCCTCATCCCGCACGCCGCCCAGACAGATGCGCACATATTTCTTGTTCAGCGCCTCCGCCACGCTGCGGGCGATAGAGGTTTTCCCCGTTCCGGGCGGCCCCACCAGGCAGATGATCGGGCTTTCTCCCTGTTTCGTCAGACTGCGCACCGCAAGGAATTCCAGGATCCTCTCCTTCACCTGCTCCAGTCCGTAATGATCCCGCTCCAGAATATCCTTCGCCCGCTTCAGATCCGTATTGTCCTTCGAGCTTTTGTCCCAGGGCAGCTCCAGAAGCGTTTCCAGATAGCCTCTCTCCACGGAAGCCTCCGCGCTTCCCTGCCCCAGCCCGCGGAATCTGCCGATCTCCTTGCGGATCTTCTCCTTTATCTCCCGGGATGCCTTCAGCTTTTCAAGTTGCGCCTCAAACTGCTCCGCATCGGAGCCGATGGAATCCTCTCCCAGCTCCTGCCGGATATAATTCATCTGCTCCCGCAGCATATAATCACGCTGATTCTTGTCCATCCGCGCCTTCACCTGCTCCGCAAGCTCCGCCCTGACCTTCGCTACCCCGATCTCCTCGTACAGAATCCCGGCAAGAACCTGATAACGGCTGTCCAGGTCCACCGCCTCCAGGACCTCCTGCTTCTTTTCATAATCCACAGGCATGCTCTCGATCATTTCATCCATCAGGCGTCCCAGGCTGACCCCGCTTTCGATCCGCCGTTTCACGGACTGGCCCACTCTGGGAAAATAAGAGGCAAATTCCCAGAACAGCTCCTTCAGGCTCCTCGTCATCGCCTCTTCTTCTATCCTGGCTCCGGCCGCAGAACCATCCTGCCTGGAATCCGCCAGATGAGACGGCCCTTCCACAGCTTCCACCTCCCCCAGAAGGAAGGCGCCTTCCTCCGCAAAGCCGGTCAGCTTTCCTCTTTCCTGTCCCTCCACCAGAACGCGCACCACGTTTTCCGGCAGTCTGGTGACCTGACGGATCTGCGCCAGGCACCCCATATGATAAACGCCGTCAAAATCCGGCTCTTCCTCCTCCACATCCCGCTGCGTCACCAGGAACAGTCTCTGGTCGCTCATCATCGCCTTTTCCACCGCCAGGATCGACTTCCCGCGGTTCAGGTCAAAATGGATCACCAGCCCCGGCAGCACTGTCATCCCGCGCAGGGCGACTGCCGGTATCCTGATTCTTTCTTCCTGTGTTGTTTCCAGGACTTCACAGTCTTTCTCTTTCGTCATATCTGTTCAACCTTATCCTTTAACTGTTGTCCGACCTCCGGAAAATCTGTTTCCGGCATTTTATCTTTTAGGAATTTTCGCCCCGGGACGAACTCCGGAATCCGAAAAAAAAGAAGGTTTTCCGGCAGACAGCCGCTCATACGGGCCAAGCGGCCGCCTGTCGGGCTTATCGGGCCAAAACGCCGCCCGAAAGGGCGGCGTTTTACCAGTTACTTTGCTACCTTCATATCTTCCCTGCGTCCTCCGGCGTCCCTGTGAACGACCAGCGGAGCGCTCTTCTTATCCACCGCTTCCTTCGTGATGATGCACTGTTCAATTGTATCATCGGAAGGGATGCGGTACATCACATCCATCAGCACGCTTTCCAGAATGGAGCGCAGTCCTCTGGCTCCGGTCTTCCTCTCCATGGCCTTCTCGGCGATCTCCTCCACCGCATCCGGCTCAAAGACCAGCTTCACGCCGTCGAACGAAAACAGCTTCTGATACTGCTTGATCTGCGCGTTCTTCGGCTCGGTGAGGATGCGCACCATAGCCTCCTTGTCCAGCCCCTGCAGAGATACCATCACAGGAACACGGCCGACAAATTCGGGGATCAGCCCGTATTTCACCAGATCCGTAGGCGTCACCTGCGCAAGCAGCTCGCCCATCTCACGGGCGCTCTTCTCCACGATCTCCGCGTTGAAGCCTATGGTCTTCCTGTCCAGACGGCTCTCCACGATCTGCTCCAGGCCGTCAAAGGCCCCTCCGCAGATGAACAGGATATTGGAGGTATCGATCTGGATCAGCTCCTGATGAGGATGCTTCCTTCCGCCCTGAGGCGGCACGCTTGCGACCGTTCCCTCGATGATCTTCAAAAGCGCCTGCTGAACGCCCTCGCCGGAAACGTCCCTGGTGATGGAAACGTTCTCACTCTTTTTGGTGATCTTGTCGATCTCGTCAATATAGACGATCCCGTACTGCGCCCGCTCCACATCATAGTCCGCCGCCTGGATCAGCTTCAGAAGGATATTTTCCACATCCTCACCCACGTAGCCCGCTTCCGTCAGCGTGGTTGCGTCCGCAATGGCAAAGGGCACGTTAATGATCTTCGCCAGTGTCTGCGCCAGATAGGTCTTGCCGGAACCGGTGGGCCCGATCATGATGATGTTGCTCTTCTGCAGCTCCACTCCGTCGTCCTCATCCTTCGGAGCCGTCACCCGCTTATAATGATTGTAAACGGCAACCGAAAGGACCTTCTTCGCCTCTTCCTGTCCGATCACATAATCATCCAGGAATTCCCGGATCTGGACGGGCTTGAGCAGATTGATGTTCAGGGTCTCTTCTGCCGGCTCTTCCTCTTCGTACTCTTCATCTATAATATCCGCACAGATCTCCACGCATTCATCACAGATATACACCCCGTTCGGGCCTGCGATCAGCTTTCTGACCTGATCCTGCGTCTTGTTGCAGAAGGAGCATCTGATCTGGTCATCCGAAATTCTACCTGCCATTTTTTCCTCCATGCCGAAACATTTTATGCCAGGGCGGGCACTGTGCTGCGGATCCGCCGCAGAAGCTGCGGCAGGTTCCGGCCCCGCCTTCTCTTTTCAAAAGGCTCCCTGACATGACAACAAAGGATGGCCCCGGACGGGGCATCCTTTGTCAGGGTCTTTTTATTTCTCTGAAGAATCCTTTCTGGAGGAAACGATGGAATCGATCAGGCCGTAAGCCTTTGCCTCCTCCGCGCTCTTCCAGTTGTCTCTCTCCGTGTCCGCCATGACCACCTCGAAATCCTGGCCGCAGTTTTCCGCCAGGATCCTTGCCAGCTTCTCCTTGGTCTTCAGGATGTGCTTCGCCGTGATCTCGATCTCCGTCGCCTGTCCCTGCGTTCCGCCGGAGGGCTGATGGATCATGATCTCCGCGTTGGGAAGCGCAAGACGCTTTCCCTTCGCGCCGCCCGCCAGCAGGAAGGCTCCCATGCTGGCCGCCATGCCGATGCAGATCGTGGATACATCGCACTTCACATACTGCATGGTGTCATAGATCGCCATGCCCGCCGTCACGGAGCCGCCCGGGCTGTTGATATAGAAGTGGATGTCCTTCTCCGGATCCTCCGCTTCCAGGAAAAGGAGCTGAGCCACCACCAGGCTTGCGGTCGTGTCGTTCACTTCTTCTCCCAGGAAAATGATTCTGTCTTTTAACAGTCTTGAAAAAATATCGTAGGAACGTTCCCCACGGCTGTTCTGTTCAATGACGTAAGGTACCAAGCTCATAAAACAACTGCCTCCATATTTTTCCGTCTTACTTTTCTTCAGCCTTCTCCACTTCCACGGCGTTGTCTCTCAGGAAATCGGCCGCTTTGGAAACCGCAAGATCTTCCATGATCTGCTTCTTTCCGTTCTCGCCCATGATCTCCTTCACCTTGTCCGCCTCCATCTTGTAGGCCTCCGCCATTCTGGCGATCTCTTTCTCAAAGTCTTCCTCGCTGGCGGCGATTCCCTCCGCTGCTGCGACAGCCTCCAGCACCAGTCTGGACTGGATCCGCTTCAGCGCCTGAGGCTTTACGGACTCCAGCATGGAATCTACGGTCTGTCCGGTATACTGGCAGTACAGATCCAGATTCATGCCCTGCATCTGCAGTCTCTGCGCGAAATCGTCAACCATCTGTCTCTGCTGGGTTTCCACCATGGCATCAGGGATCTCCATCTGAGCGCCGGCGATGGCAGCCTCAACGGCAGCGTCTTCCTTCGCTCTCTTTGCATCCTCTTCCTTCTTCTCGCCCAGCTTCTTCTTAATATCCTCTCTGTACTCGGCCAGAGTCTCAAAATCGGAAACCTCGGAAGCGAACTCATCGTCCAGCTCCGGAAGCTGCTTTTCCTTGACTTCCTTGATGCTCACCTTGAACAGAGCGGGCTTTCCGGCAAGCTCCTTGGAGTGATACTGCTCCGGGAAGGTCACGTTCACCTCCACGTCTTCTCCCGCCTTCTTTCCGATCAGCTGCTCCTCAAAGGTATCGATGAAGGAATGGGAACCGATGGTCAGAGAATAATTCTCTCCCTTGCCGCCTTCAAACGCTTCGCCGTCCGCAAAGCCTTCATAATCGATCACGGCCACATCGCCGTCCTCCACGGCTCTGTCCACCGTCACCATTCTGGAATTGTTCTCTCTCTGCTGATTCAGATCCGCATCCACTTCCTCGTCGGAAACCGTCACATCCGCCTTCGGCACTTCCACGCCCTTATAGGTTCCAAGCGTCACTGCGGGCTTCAGTGCGACCTCTGCCGTAAAGATGAAGGGCTTTCCGGCCTCAATCTGGGTCACGCTGATCTTCGGAGAGGACACGATGGTCTCTTCACACTCCTCCAGCGCCTTTTCATAGGCCTCCGGAATCAGGGAATTGGCAGCATCCTCATAGAAAAAGCCCTTGCCGTACATCTGCTCGATCATCCTGCGGGGCACCTTACCCTTACGGAAACCGGGGATCTGGATCTTTCCCTTATTTTTCTGATATGCCTTCTCGATCGCATTCTCCAGCTCCTCTGCAGGAACCTCGATCGTAAGGACCGCCATGTTCTTTTCCTGTTTTTCCACCTGTAAGCTCATTGCACTGCATCCTCCTTGTATTTCGCTTCCGGCGCACACCGATCCTCCTGAAGCCCATCGTTCAGGCGCCCTGGCCGGAGAGTTCCGTGTTTTTTACAGTCATTAAGCGATTATAGCATAATAATCAGAAAAATACTAGCTTTTTTTCCCCTTTTATACTATAATAAAAAACAGTCTGTAATATACCTGCCGCTGTTCCGGCATCTCGGGACGACGACATCTGCTTTTTCTGAGACCGAAGGACTCCTGAAGTAAAGAAAGAGGCACGGTAAAAAGATTTCTCCGTTGCTGTCCGGACACCGGGCAGCGGCGTTTTTGTTATTCCTGTCTCTGCGCCCTTCGGAAAGCTCCGGAGGGTTTTTTGGTCCTTTCCGTCAAAGGAAAAAGAAAGAGCAGGCTTTTCCGTTTTTCTGCCGGCGCGGCGGCAGAAAAAAAAGGAGCAAAAAAGGCCGCGCAGAAATGAGGAAAATTATGAAAAAAGTATTATCTCTGATCGTCTGTCTGGCGCTGTCGGCAGCTCTGCTTTCCGGCTGCGGCTCTTCCGGAAGCGGCTCTGCCGCCGAAACCGCCGCAGCGGAAAGCGTTCCGGCCGCTTCGCAGGATGCCGGGCAGACGGAAGTACAGACCGTCCCGGAAACCGTTTCGGAAACGGATCCGGCCGCAGAAAGCGTTCCGGCCGCAGAAACGCAGACGGTACAGGAGGAAAGCGAAACACTGCAGGAGCAGACCGCATCCGCAGGCGAAGGGACACAGGTCCGCGTCATGGCGCTGAAGGGGCCCACAGCCATGGGAATGGTGCAGCTGATGGACAGCGCAGAGGCCGGCGCCGTAAACGGCAATTCCTATACCTTCACCATCGCCGCCTCTGCTGACGAGGTGACCCCGAAGCTGGTGCAGGGAAATGCGGATATTGCCGCCGTTCCCGCCAACCTGGCTTCCGTCCTCTATAACAATACCGAAGGGCAGGTACAGGTGCTTGCCATCAATACCCTCGGCGTTCTCTATATCGTGGAAAACGGCGACAGCATCCAGTCCGTCTCCGATCTTGCCGGAAAGACCATCTATGCCAGCGGCAAGGGCTCCACGCCGGAGTATGCTCTCAATTATATCCTTTCCGAAAACGGCATTGACCCGGAATCCGATGTGACCATCGAATGGAAATCCGAGCATTCGGAATGCGTAGCCGCTCTGGCCTCTGACGAGGACGGCATCGCCATGCTGCCCCAGCCCTTTGTGACAACGGCACAGGCCCAGAATGAGAATCTGCGGATCGCCCTGGATCTGACCAAAGAATGGGACGCCCTGCAAGCGGACGCAGAAGAACCCAGCGCCCTGATCACCGGAGTGGTCGTGGTGCGCACCGCATTTGCCGCAGAGCATCCGGAGGCGGTATCCGCTTTCCTGGATTCCTATCAGGAATCCGTGGATTATGTCAACGCCAACACTGCCGAAGCGGCGGCTCTCATCGAAAAATATGACATTGTCACCGCAGCGGTCGCCGAAAAGGCTCTCCCTTACTGCAACATCACCTTCATCGAAGGAGAGGAAATGAAGGAAAAGCTTTCCGGCTATCTGAGCGTGCTGGCTGAACAGAACCCGACCTCCGTCGGCGGCTCGCTTCCCGCCGATGATTTCTACTACATCCGCTGACCCGGCCCACAGGAAGGAACAGACAGACATGACGGCAGACAGCAGAAAGACAGAAAAAAATCATTTTTCGCCGGACGGCTCTGCTCCGGACGGCGGCAGAAGACGGCTCCGCCTCTGGGCGGTAGCCGTCTGGCTGCTTCTCTGGCAGCTTCTCAGCCTCTATATCGGCCAGGACATCCTTCTGGTATCTCCCGTTTCCGTACTCATCCGCCTGGCAGAGCTGATCACCGGAAAGGGAGAGCTGTCACAGGCAGCGGCCTTCTGGAGTGCCGCCGCCTTTTCCTTCCTGCGGATCATCGGCGGTTTCCTTTCCGCTTCTGCCGCCGGCGTTCTTCTCGCCTGTCTTGCCGGCGTTTTCCGCCCTGTGCGTGAGTTTCTCGCTCCCGCCATGACGGCGCTCAAGGCAGTTCCCGTCGCCTCCTTCATCATCCTGGTGCTGATCTGGGTCCCTTCCCGGAATCTGTCCGTCGTCATTTCCTTTTTAATGGTGCTCCCCATCGTCTACACCAACGTGCTGGGCGGTATCCGCTCCATGGACAGACAGCTCCTGGAAATGGCGCAGGTCTTCCGGGTCCCTCTTTTCAGGCGTGTCCGCTACATTTATCTTTCTCAGCTGCTCCCCTTCCTGCGCACTGCCTTTTCCCTTTCCCTCGGCCTGTGCTGGAAGGCGGGGATCGCGGCGGAGGTGATCGGCATTCCGGACGGCTCCATCGGCGAACGGCTCTATGAAGCCAAGGTATATCTGCAGACCGCCGACCTGTTCGCCTGGACACTCGTCATCGTGGCTCTGAGCGTCGGTTTTGAAAAATGCTTTCTTTGCATCGTTGACCGGCTCGTTTCCCGTCTGGAGCAAAGCTGATACAAATAAAAAGCCGCCCTTCTGCGGCTTCTCTGAGCGAGGTATTATGACTGATTTTTTATCCGGTTCCCAAAACAGGAACGCTGAGATTTCCCGAAGCGAAGAGGCCGGAAGCCGGACGGAGGTGCCCCTCTTACGCATCGAACATCTGAATAAAAGCTATCACGGCAGGGAGGTTCTGAAGGACCTTTGCCTTTCCATCCCTCTCGGCCGGATCACCGCCGTCATGGCGCCCTCCGGTGCGGGAAAGACCACCCTGCTGCGCATCCTGATGGGCCTGGAGACTGCGGATTCCGGACGGATAGAGGGGCTTTCCGGTCTGCGCCTTTCCGCCGTATTTCAGGAGGACCGGCTCTGTGCCAACTTAAGCCCCGTCTCCAATATCCGCCTGGTGACAGGCCCCTCCTGCAGCCGGGACAGGATCCTTGCCGCGCTGGAGCAGGCCGGCCTTTCCGACTGTGCCGGCCAGCCCGTCAGGGAGCTTTCGGGCGGCCAGCGCCGGCGGGTGGCTGTATTGCGCGCCCTTCTCGCCCCCTGGGACCTGCTTCTGATGGACGAGCCCTTCAAGGGCCTGGATGTGAAAAGCCGGAAGCAGATCATGGACTATGTCCTCCTGCAGTTCCACAGCCTTCCGGACAGGACTCTCCTGCTGGTCACCCATGACAAAAGCGAGGCCGCCTATCTGTCTCAAAACATCCTTTCCCTCTCCCCGCCGGTCTGATATAATCATCTCAGGTCTTTCAGGAAGCCGCCTTCGGCTTTCTCAGAGACGTCAGAACCGCTTCCGGGCAGGCCGGAAACGGTTTTGCCGGATGCCCCCCGGAAAGCGGGGCCATTTTTTCAAGCAGGAGAAAGGAGTGCTGCTTCATGTATCAGATTTCCAATTTTACCGACAACGACGACATTCGCACGCTGGCCTCCATGGGAGCCTTCACCGTGGTGGAATATGAGCGGGATCTGAGCGTTTCTCCCACCAGCGCGCAGACGGCTTATTTCTGCAGCGCCATGAACGTCCGCAAGCGGCAGGTCATCTGTGATCTGTCCAAATCCCACGTCACCGTCCAGGCCGGGGCCATGCAGTGGATGCTCGGCAATGTGAACGCCACGACAGGAATCCGCGGAGTCGGGGACCTGTTCGGCAAGGCGGTCCGCGGCAAGGTGACCGGAGAATCCGCCATCAAGCCGGAATATACCGGAGACGGCATCCTGGTGCTCGAGCCCACATACCGCCACATCATCCTCATCGACCTGAAGGACTGGAACGGCAGCATCGTTCTGGACGACGGCCTCTTCCTCGCCTGTGAATCCACGCTGAAGCAGAAGGCGGTCATGCGTTCCAACCTTTCCTCCGCCGTCGCAGGAGGCGAAGGGCTGTTCAACCTGGGCGTGACCGGAAACGGCGTCCTCTGTCTGGAATCTTATTCTCCCCGGGAGGAGCTGATCGAGATCTCCCTGCAGGACGACGTGCTGAAGGTTGACGGCAATATGGCCATCGCCTGGAGCGGCACTCTGAATTTCACCGTGGAGCGCTCCGGCAAATCTCTGATCGGCTCTGCGGCCTCCGGCGAAGGGCTGGTCAACGTTTACCGCGGGACCGGAAAGGTCCTTCTCGCTCCCGTATCACGGACCTGACGCCCGGCAGGCGGCCGTTCCCACAGGCATAACGGCCGCCTGCCGTTTTTCCCGTTCCGGATGCTGCGGCATCTATCGGCGGGAAAGCTTCCGCTCTGTTGTTTCTCCGGGCGCAGGCGGCTTCTCCTTCACCATGAAGCGGATCATATTCTCATTCAGCCGCCGTATCAGCTTTTCTCCTGCCCTTCTCTCCTCCTCCGTAAATCCGGCAAAGCAGATCTGGCGCATCTCCTCCTGCATCAGACGAAATTCCTCACACAGAGGATCGGCTTCCGGCCGCAGAAGGATCCGATTATTCTTCTCCCGTTTTTCCTCTCCGCCGTCCCTGCCCGTCTTTTTCGCTTTTTTCCCGTCCGCTTTTTTGCCTCCTGCTTTTTTCCGGTCCTTCTTTTCCTTCTTCTTCCCCTTTTCCGCCTGGGCCGGCACGGCTCCTTCCTCCTCCGTTTCCTTTCCGGTCCTTCCGGAAAGGGCGCCCGCTTCCGATCCTTCCTCTTCTCCAATCAGCTCCTCTTTTTCCCTGTCGTCCGCGATCTCCACCAGCTTTTTGCGCTCCAGCTTCTGCAGCGCCAGAAACAGCCGCGGCAGGGGCAGATCCGCCACCTCCGAAAGGCGGCGCATGCTTTCGGCCTCTCCGCACTGATACAAAGTAAAAAGCGTCTTTGTCTCGTCCTGTGTCAGGCGGTTTTTCTTCGCGGCCAGCTCAAGCTGATAGTCCAGGAGCCTGCGGCTCCGATACTGATCCATGACCACGCCTTCTCCTTCCACCTGTTCCCTGCGGATGCGCAGACGTTCCTCTCCCAGCCGCCTTCCTCCCGGAAGCGGAGCCGGGGGGACGCCGCCGTCCTTTGCCGCGGCCCACAGAAAACTGTATACCTGCAGCCGGATGTCCGCATAGTCTTCATGATCGTATATATCCTTATAAAATTCATTATAATAATCGAAGATGCTGATCTTCATGCGCATGGTGTTGCTGATGCTCATTCCCTGACTCACCAGACTTCCTTTGCGCTTCACATAATAATAAATGGGCACCTGCAGGGCATAGAACGAGGAAGCGTGGCGGATATATTCCAGATTAAACAGAAAGTCCTCACACCAGCTCATGGAAACATCCATCCGGATCCGGTTGTCCTCTATGATCTTTCTCTTATAGAGCTTGTTCCAGAGCACGCCATAATAGAAATCCGCCGGATTTTCGATCATACAGGCCGCAAATTCCTGCCTCGTCAGTAGCCGGTTTTCCTCGATGTCTCCCTTCTGGGCCAGACGTTCCCCTGCTACCCGGTAAAAATCCGAGATCACCATGTCGCAGTCATATTTCTCCATGGCCTGGACCAGAAGCCGCGTCGCTTCCGGAACGATCCAGTCATCGCTGTCCAGAAACTGGACATAAAAGCCCTCCGCAAGCTCCAGCGCCTGATTGCGCGTGTCGGACACTCCGGTATTTTCCTTATGCACGACCCGCACTCTCCGGTCCCGTCCGGCATATTCGTCGCACAGCGCTCCCGATGCGTCCGTACTCCCGTCATCCATCAGGATCAGCTCAAAATTCGGATAATCCTGTACGAGAATGCTGTCCACACAGCGCTTCAGATATTTTTCCGCATTATAAACGGGTACGATAATACTGACCAGCTGTTCCACCCTGTCTGCTCCTTTTTTTTGATTTTTAGAGATATGTTTTCACGCGGGGCGGCCCGATCCTGTCGGGCCGGATTGCGCTCCGCGCAATCATTGTACTGCGTGCGCCGGGAAGAAAGCGGCGCCTCAGGCGACATTTTCTTCTCAAGCCGCAGTTTGCCGGTACAATCCCCGCGCAGCGGGGCGGCCCGCCCCGTCGGGCCGGATTGCGCTCCGCGCAATCATTGTACTGCGTGCGCCGGGAAGAAAGCGGCGCCTCAGGCGACATTTTCTTCTCAAGCCGCAGTTTGCCGGTACAATCCCCGCGCAGCGGGGCGGCCCGATCCTGTCGGGCCGGATTGCGCTCCGCGCAATCATTGTACCACGTTTGCCGCCCATGCACAAATGGCGGGGCTCCCAAGCCAGTCGGAAGCCGCATGAAAACGCCAGCTGCCTCCCGGCGTTTCTTTCCACAAATTTCCAGCCCACAGCGCGGATAAAGAAGGACGGAACGCAGATAATAACACCAAGATAAGCGACGGAAACAAGCGGACGCGCCGGCACGCATTCCTCATCCCCCACAGGATAAGCGGACGGCAGAACGGTTGGAGCCGCCCGCTTATCTTACAGACAAACCGGCGGTTCTTCCGCCGAAGAGAAAATGAAACACAATTTACGGAGGTGAATGCAAAATGGCAAGTTCCAGCAGATCCAATAGAGTTGAGGTACCGGAAGCGAAGGCTGCTATGGACCGTTTCAAGACCGAGGTGGCTTCCGAGCTGGGTGTAAACCTGAAGGAAGGCTATAACGGCGATCTGACTTCCAAAGAAGCCGGCTCCATCGGCGGTGAGATGGTACGCAGAATGATCAAGAAGCAGGAAGAGCAGATGAAATAACTGCTTTCCTCTGACAGCAGGGCCGCACCGCGGTCCTGTACCGTCACAAAGGCCCGGCTGCTTTTTTCGCAGCCGGGCCTTTCCCTGTCCGCCTGAAGCGGAAAGATCCGCAGCCTCAGGCTTCCTCCCTCTCCTGCTTCTTCTCCAGCTCCTTCCTCAGATACAGGATCACATCTTTTCTGGTCACGATCCCGATGAAGATCCTCTCGTCGTCCACCACCGGGACAAAATTCTGGCGCATCACCCGCTCCAGGAGTCCCTCCATATCAACATTTGCATGGACCGCCTTATTATCCCTTTTCCGCACCAGCTGCATCACGGAGATGTTCTCCATCTCATGAATATCCGGAAAATTCTCCTTCTTCAGCTTCCAGAGCACATCCCCTTCCGTAATGGTCCCTATATATCTGCCGTCTGCCGAAAGCAGCGGAACGGCGGTATAGCCATGATATTCCATTTTTTCAAGGACCTGCCGCAGGGAATCATTTTCCTCCACGTATGCCACTTCGCTTTTGGGCGTCAGAAAAAATAAAAGATTCATCGTCATACCTCTGCTTTTCTTATCTTTTCTCTGTTCCGGCCCTTCAGCCGGCATAGACCACCGACTCCGCAACACGGTCCGCCTCCGCCTTTCCGGCGAGGTATTCCACGACCGCCAGGGCGAACGGAATGGAGCAGCCCATTCCCCGGCCCGTGATCACATTTCCGTCCGTCTCCGCGGGCGCATGCGTCACCCGGGCCCCCTCCAGATGGCTCTCAAAAGAAGGATAGGAGGTGGCGCGCCGCCCCTTCAGATAGCCTCTGTGCCCGAAGATGCTGGGCGCGGCACAAATCGCGGCCACCGGCTTTCCCGCATGGAAAAATGCGTCGAGCTGTTCCATCAGCGCTTCACAGCTTTCCAGCCCCTGTGTTCCCTTCTTTCCTCCCGGGAGCACCAGCATATCCAGGGCGGAAAAATCCGTCTCCGAAAGCTTCTCATCCATCCGCACCACGATGCCGTGGGAGCCCTCCGCCTCTTCCTTTTCCTCCACGGAAATCATTTTCACCTCTATTCCCGCCCTTCTGGCGAGATCCACCACGGTCAGGGCTTCGATCTCCTCATACCCTTCCGCAAAAAATACACCGATCCTGCTCATCTGAACAACCTCTTTTCTCTCATGATCTGCGGCCTGTCTTGTAAAAAAACGTTTTTCCATGATCCGGCCGCTTTCTTAATTATAGCAGAATCCCCGCCCGCATCCAATGAATAAAAGCATAGATTTTTATTAAAAAAATATGAATGACAGCTCCGGCGCGCAGCGTTATAATAGCAGCAGACCGGGCACAGGCTCCTGCGGGCAGCAGACGGCCCGGCCTGTCCGCTGCCCGTAGCACAAAAGCCGGAAAAGCCCCGAAAAGCCGAAAGATAAGATCGGAGGTAAAAATGGAAATCGAACGGAAATTCACGGTCAGGGCCCTTCCCGATGATCTCGGGCAGTACCCCTGCCGCCTGCTCGAACAGGGCTATCTGAACACCGATCCCGTGGTGCGCGTGCGCCGGGACGGGGATGAATACTACCTGACCTATAAAGGAAAAGGCCTTATGGCCAGAGAGGAATATAATCTTCCCCTGACCGAAAAGGCCTATCATCATCTGATCCAAAAGGCGGACGGACGCATCATCCAAAAGCGCCGCTATCTGATCCCCTGCGGCTCTCACACCATCGAGCTGGATGTTTTCCTCGGCAGTCTTTCTCCCCTCGTCATCGCCGAAGTGGAGTTTTCCAGTCTGGAGGATGCACAGAGCTTCCTGCCTCCGGACTGGTTTCTGGAGGATGTGACCATGGATCCCGCCTATCACAATTCCAACCTCAGCCGCACAGACGGCTGAACCGGTGATGCGGCCGGCGCCGCCCTTCCGGCAGGCTCAGCCGCTGATCTGCAGAAGCTTCGTCTTCAGCTCGCTCTCCATGAGGCTCATCTGCGCTTCCGCCTCCTGACGCTTCTGCCTGCCCTCCTGCTGGATGCGCATCACCTCATCCAGCGTGGAGATCAGAGATTCATTGGTGGTTTTGAGCGTCTCCATATCCACGACGCCGCGTTCCATCTCCTTCGCCGTCTCCACAGCGGCAGTCTTTAAGGTAGCCGCATTCTTCTTCAGAAGCTCGTTGGTCATGTCCGTTACCTGACGCTGCGCGGCGGCTGCCTGTGCGGAATGCTCCACGCCGAGGGCCAGTACCATCTGGCTCTTCCACAGAGGGATCGTGTTCACCAGGGTGGACTGGATCTTCTCCACCATCTGGGTATCATTGTTCTGGACCAGCCGGATCTGAGGCGCCGTCTGGAGACAGATCATACGGGTCAGCTCCAGATCATGGAGCTTCTTTTCAAACCGGCCGCACATGGCATCCAGATCCCTTGCCTCCTGCGCATCCTCCGGAAGGCCGCTCGCCTGCGCCTTCTCCACCATATGCTTCAGTTCGCCGCCCCGCACCTCGTCCAGCTTCTTTTTGCCGGCCAGGATGTACATGGAAAGCTCCTTGAAATAGGTCCTGTTCAGCTCATACATCTTATCCAGCATGGCTGAATCCTTCATGAGCTGGACCTGATGTTTTTCCAGAACCTGACAGATGCGGTTCACGTTCGCTTCTGCTTTGGCATATTTTGCCTTCATCGCGCTGATCTTTCCGGCCCCTCTTTTGAAAAAGCCCAGAATCCCACGCTCTTCTTCCGCATCAAAGCTTTTCAGTTCCGTCACCACGCTCCCGAGCAGCTCTCCCACCTCACCCAGGTCCTGTGTCTGCACATTTTCCAGAGCCTTTTCGGAAAAATCCGCCATCTTCTTCTGCGCGCCCGCGCCATACTGCAGGATCAGGCTGGAATTTCTCAGGTCGATCTGTCCGGAAAATTCATCCACCATCCGCCTTTCTTCATCGCTCAGGATGCTCTCATCCCATTCCTGCGCTCCGGCCTGCGGAGCAGGCGCGGAAGTCTCCGGCTCTTCCTTCAGAGCCGGTTCCAGGGTCAGGGTCGGCGTTGTGGAAAAATCCTTGAATGCGTCGCTCATGTTTCCTTCCTCCTATTTTTCCGCTTTCAGCTTCTGCTCCGTCAGCCCCTCCTGGGCGAGCATGGTCCGCAGCACGGAAATATCCGTCGCCACATCCCAGGCCGTCTCTTCAAACAGGCTGTCCAGCAGCTTTTCAAAAGCCAGATTCAGCGTATCCAGCGTCTTCTCGATCTCCTGCTTTCCGTTTCGGATGTTTTCTCCCTGGACCGGCTGCCGGTCCAGCTCCTCATAGGCATCCAGCAGCTTCACCGTTGTTGGCAGATAATAGTCCATGAACCGGCGCAGCTCATCCGCGCAATCCGGATCCTCCTTCACCCGTTCAAAGATACGCTCCACGATGGTCTGCATATGAGAGATCTTATTGGAGATCTCTTCTCCCGGAATGGCATCATTACTGCGCTCGATCTTCTCGATATAGGCCCTTCCGGTCTCCATCATCTGTCGGACCTTATCGGACAGGCCGGCGTTTTCCTCCTGTTTTCTTTTCATGCGTTCCTGCTCTTCCCGCCTGCGCAGTTGAAGCTGCCTTTCGCTCTCCAGATACTGACCGTAGGTTTCCTCGCTGACGATCAGGCAGGTCTCCTGCCGGTCCAGATGCCCCTGTTTGAACCAGCGGGAACGGATCATTTTTCGAAGATCGTTTTTCACATAGCGCTGCGACTTCCCAAGCCGGCCCGCCAACTCCCCGATCTCACAGTATGTGCGCCCGTTCAGCGCCTCCACATATCTGCGGAAGCGTTTCGTCCTGCCCAAGAAGCTCCTTCCGGTCAGAACCGCGGCAGCCGCAGGTACCAGAAGAACGGCAAGGACTCCTGCTGAAACTGCCATTGCAGCTCCGCCCATCCCGGCCAGACGAAGGAACAGAAGGATCAGGAGCGTCAGGAGACTGCCGGCGGCAACCGTGCCTCCCACGGCCACCAGAGCCACGCCCCCCGCCTGTACTCCGAATGTCCCCGCATAGAGGGGATCCTGCCGCCATAAACTGCCCGGCCGCCGCCCTGCTCTCTGCGAAAAGAGGGCTCCGCTGCGCCCCGCCGGCGGCCGGCCGGAAGCCCCGCGATGGCTGCAGGCATTTTCCGGACCGGGCTCCCTGCCGTCCCGACAGCTTTTTGTCCGCGCATCGTCCCTCTCCCGGACCGGCTGTCCGTCCGCCATGCTCTCCATGCCTTTTTTCAGGCTGTTGCCCAGATTTTCCAGCCCCTCCGTCACCGTACGGCGGATATTTTCATCCAGCCGCCGGAAATCTCCCGCATTTACGGCGTCCTCTACCATACGGCGAATATCGTTTCCAAGCTCGCTCCATTCCTGATAATCCATTTTCTGACAAACCCTTTTTCTTCCCGTTTTTCAGGACAGCTTCCAGATCTCTTCATTGTATTCTCTTATCGTCCGGTCGGAAGAAAAATATCCGGCCTTTGCGATATTGGTCAGCATCA
The DNA here is from genome assembly GCA_019119815.1 of Candidatus Eisenbergiella intestinipullorum. Lineage (GTDB taxonomy): Bacteria > Bacillota > Clostridia > Lachnospirales > Lachnospiraceae > Eisenbergiella > Eisenbergiella intestinipullorum. The sequence goes on from DWWH01000063.1 coordinate 31,520, forward strand.
TCCTCTTCCATTTTGCCCGGTCTCTGTAATCCTCCAGCATGCGGTCCTTCACAGCTATGTATTCCTCCAGATCCAGAAGCGTCATGAACCAGTCCTTGTTCAGAAGCTCCTCATAAAGCCGCTTCAGATTCTCCTCATGTCCGCATGCAAGAGCCTGTTCTCCCACGAGGAAATCCACTGCCTCTTTGATCACAGGACTCTTTTCATAATAATCCCTGGACACATAATCCGCCTTTTCATAATGAGCGATGACCGCTGTGGAATCCTGCCCGAAAATATAGATATTTTTGTCTCCCACCAGTTCGCGGATCTCCACGTTGGCGCCGTCCGCAGTCCCCAGAGTGACCGCTCCGTTTACCATGAGCTTCATATTGCCCGTTCCGGACGCCTCCTTGGATGCCAGGGAGATCTGCTCGGAAATATCGCAGGCCGGGATCAGCTTTTCCGCATAGCTCACGTTATAGTTTTCCACCATCACGACCTTCAGATACGGGCTCACCAGCGGATCATTGTTGATGATCTCCTGCAGCACCAGAATCAGGTGGATGATGTCCTGAGCGATCACATAGGCCGGAGCGGCTTTTGCGCCGAAAATGCAGGTGATCGGCGTGGAGGGCTTCTTTCCTCTACGGATTTCCAGATACTTGTGGATGATATACAGAGCGTTCATCTGCTGGCGCTTATACTCATGCAGACGCTTGATCTGAATATCAAAAATGGACTGCGGATCGATGGAAACGCCCTCTTTTTCCCGGATGTATGCGGCAAGTCTTTCCTTATTTTCCTGCTTGATCTGCCAGAGCTTCTCCAGAAATTCTGCATCATCCTGATATTCCAGCAGCTTTTCCAGCTCCTGCGCATTCTTATGAAAACCGCTCCCGATCGTTTCCGTGATCAGATCCGCCAGCGGTCTGTTGCAGGAAAGGAGCCATCTGCGGAAGGTAATGCCGTTGGTCTTATTGTTGAACTTCTCAGGGTAGATCTCATAAAACGGATGCAGCTCCGTTTCCTTCAGGATCTGCGTATGGATAGCCGCCACACCGTTTACGGAAAAACCGTAATGAATATCCATATGAGCCATATGGACGCGGTCATCCTCATCAATGATGTATACCGCCGGATCGTTATACGTTTCCTTCACTCTTCTGTCCAGCTCTCGAATGATGGGAACCAGCTGCGGAACCGCCTTTTCCAGATAGGAAAGAGGCCACTTCTCCAATGCCTCCGCCAGGATGGTATGGTTGGTATAGGCGCAGGTGCGGCTTACCACGCTGATCGCCTCATCCATGGAAAATGCCTTATCCTCCACCAGGATCCGGATCAGCTCCGGGATGATCATGGACGGATGGGTATCGTTGATCTGGATCACCGCAAATTCATCCAGATGGCGCAGATCATTATGTTTTTCCTTCATTTCCTTCAGAATCAGCTGAGCGGCATTGCTCACCATAAAATACTGCTGATAGATGCGCAGCAGGTTTCCCGCCTCATCAGAATCATCCGGATAGAGGAACAGGGTCAGGTTCTTATCCACCGCCGTTTTGTCAAAAGTGATGCCTTCCTTCACCAGCCCTTCATCCACCGATTCCAGATCAAACAGACGCAGCTTGTTCACGCCGCTGTCATAACCGATCACATCAATATCGTACAGTCTGGAGGTCACCTTATGATCCCCGAAAAATACGTCAAAGCTGGTCCCCGTCCTGGTCAGCCAGGAATCCGGCTCGATCCATGCGTCCTTCTCCGCTGTCTGAAGGCCGTCTGCAAATTTCTGCCGGAACAGGCCGAAATGATAGTTCAGTCCGATCCCTTCTCCCGGAAGCCCCAGAGTTGCGATGGAATCCATAAAGCAGGCCGCAAGCCTTCCCAGGCCGCCGTTTCCCAGAGAGGGCTCCGGCTCCGCATCCTCGATCCGCGCCATGTCCTTTCCATGTGCCTTCAGGATGGAATCCACCTTATCATAAATACCCAGATTGATCAGATTATTGGAAAGCAGCTTTCCGATCAGAAATTCTGCGGAAATATAATAGACCTTCTTCTTTCCGTCGATGGGTATGGTAGCCCCCATCATCCCTTTCACCAGGTTCAGGATCACATGATAAAGCTCCCGGTCCGTGCACTCCTCCAGACTCTTCCCGAAAGATTTTTCGGCAAGGCTGATCATCTCCTGTTCCATCTTTACTTCCAGAATCTCTCTCTGAAGAGTGTCCATAACTGCCATTTTTACCTCATTTCTGCGCGGGCCTCTTTTGCTGAAGGCCTGCGGATGCCGCGCGGACACAGGCCCAAAATATCCTGCAGCTCAGCATATCACATCCTGATACTGCATCCTGACGATCTTATGATCCAGGATCAGCTTCCTTCCGGTCCCTCCTTCCAGAAGCCTTCCCATCTCATCCATCGCTCTGCGGGAGATCCGGTAAAAATCCTGTTTCACCGTATTCATCTGCATTCCCGCATAGCCCATCAGCGTGATTCCGTCAAAGCCGCAGACCGGCCTGAAAATATCCATCTCCTGCAGAGCGCGCATGGCCCCGATCGCCATCAGATCCGACGCGCATACGATCGCATCATATGCGCGGGCATACCGGAAGGTCAGCTCTCTCGCCTTTTTCTCGCTGAAATCTCCCGCCCTGACGAGAAGAGAAATCTTCTCCTCCCGCGCCAGCCTCTGCATACCGGAAAGCCGTTCCTGCGTCACATAACCGTCCGGCTTCCCGGCAAGATAAAGAATGCTTCTTCCGCCGTTCTCCAGAACCGTCCTTCTGGCCACCTCATACTGCGCCTGTTCATGGTCGATCTGAACGCAGGAGGTGCTCGCATTCTCAGCCGGCGCATCCACCGCCACGATCTTGAAGCGCTGCCGCTCGATCAGCCCGTGCAGGACCTCATCCTGCTTTCCCATGCCGTAAATGATGATCCCCTCAACCCCTTGAGAGCGGAAATAGTCCTCGATCTCCCCGGCGTTCCAGCCGCGGATCATGGAAAAAAATACAGTGACCACATCGAGCCGCCTTTCCACCGCCCTGTTGATGGCTCCGGAGAGATACTGCATGTTGATCTCATCCACCGCCTGCGTTTTCGTATTCAGCCTGATCAAAAGGGCTACCCTTCCCGCCTTCTTGGAGGACAGGGCGGAAGCGATGGGATTCGGCGTGAAGTTCAGCTCCTTCACCGCCTCGTTCACCTTCACCCGCGTTTCCTCGCTGACATTCGGATAACCGTTAAGCGCCTTCGATACCGTGGAGATCGCCACCCCGGCTCTCCGGGCAACATCCCTTATGGACGACATCTTTCCCTCCATGCCGAAGCGTTCGTTCCTGTTCAGAGGTATTCTGTACAGGAACGGCATCCTCAGGATCTGCGACGCCCCGGCGCAGGTCCCTGTCTGGAGAACACCTATCAGGCTTATTTTCCAGCACCTTTTCTCCTGTGTTGCATCCTTCCGGTCCCGCCGGAAGGGCGGCATTTCCGTATCGGAAAGTCCATGGAAAAAACGTTGGAAAACGTTTTCCCCATAAAGCCAGCATACTATCACACCCTTCTTTTGTCAAGGCAGGAATCCTTAAGAAAAGAGAAAGAAAAGCTCTCCTCTTCCCTCCCGTTCTACCATATAAAAAAACCGCCGCAAAATCCTTTCATTTTGCGACGGTAACTGCCTGTCCTGTAAACGGGCCTTATACTCTCGTGCCCTGCGCCTGATTGAGCGCTTCCTGAATCGCTTTCTTTGCTTCGGCATCCTGCTCCACTGCAAGCTGATGTCTGACTCTGGTCTTCATATATTCCGTATCAATCACCAGAGCCGCCTGACAGGCTGCCACTCTTACCTTTGCGTCCGAATGATCCAGATAATGGGTGATCTTATTTGCCGAATCCTCATCGCCGATCCCACCCAGCGCCTTCAGCGCTTCGATCAGCACCTCGCTGTCCGCCTTCTCCATCAGCTTGATGATCGGGCCCGATTTCTTTTTCTCCGCATATTTTTCAATCTTTGCTTCTTCTCTCTGATCGTTCATAATCCATTAACCTCCATGTCATAGTCTTCCGCACTGAGGCATGCGCGCCGAACCTTCCATTCGATGCCGCACCGAATACGGATCCAAACCAGACCTGTACTCTGAAGATCTGCTGCCCTTTGCTGCAGATCCGGATCAGAAAATACACACTCCGATACACCTTCTGATCCTCTGCCTCCCGACAACAGACAGGAAGCCGCCTGCTCCTCTGGCATACCCGGGATTTTCTGTCATAACAGCGGGTGTTCTTCCGTCGATAATTTTATTGTAAACCCATTTTGTGAACTTTTTGTGTCCTTCGAATAAAAAAATTATAATATGAAATACACCCGTTGCTGTTCCGGTTCATGCCTGCCGCGCGCTGAGTGTGTATCAACGTCTTTTTTGTTCAATAGGAAATGAAATTTCCTATTGAACAAAAAAGTCAGGCGGGATGTCCCTTCTGCGGACATCCCGCCTGACAGGTATTGCCTGTGCACGGTTTTTTCTGTTACAGCAGATCATGCCCTGCTGCAGGCAAAAATCCGTTCTTGTCAGATTCTTATTTTCTGACCAGATGACGCGGAACGCCGTTTACAAACAGAGGCTGAAGCTCGCCCATAATGAGCGGTCTTGCATATTTGATGTAGCCCTCGTTCACATCGCAGCCATCTTCGGTGATCCACTCAGCGGGAACCGGTCTTTCCACGTTCGCGATCGCATGAATATCATAAGCGCTGGTACCGCACTGATACGGATCGTCTCCGTTGCGGTTCAGGGTGATCATCATGCCGGTCTTTCCTTCCTCAGCAGCCTTCACCGCATCATATCCTACCTGGAACGCCTCGTTAATATCGGTCAGAGAAGCCAGGTGCGTAGCGGCACGCTGCAGGGTGGAGAACTCTACCGCACGGGTCTTCAGGCCGGTCTCAGCCGCCACCTTGTTGGCAAGGGTAGCCGCACAGCCGGAAAGCTGCTTGTGGCCGAAAGCGTCCACGAAATCGGAAGCATTTCCCAGCTCGCATACGAAACGGCCATCTGCCAGGGCAACGCCCTCGGATACCGCGATCACAACGGAGGACTTAGTCGCCGCCAGATATTTTACCTTCTCCATGAACTTGTCCATGTCAAAGGTCACTTCAGGCAAATAGATCGCATCCGGTCCGGAGCAGTCGTCGCCGCGGCTCAAAGCTGCCGCTGCGGTCAGCCATCCCGCATGACGTCCCATGATCTCCACGATGCAGACGGTGGGCTTCTCTACGCCAAAGGACTCGTTGTCGCGGATGATCTCCTTCATGCTGGTCGCGATATACTTTGCCGCAGAACCATAGCCGGGGCAGTGGTCCGTTACAGGCAGGTCGTTGTCAATGGTCTTGGGAACGCCCATGAAACGCTGCGGCTTGTTGTGAGCTGCCGCATAATCGGACAGCATCTTCACCGTATCCATGGAATCGTTTCCGCCCGCATAGAACAGGCACTCGATGTCATGCTTCTCCATGATCTCGAAAACCTTCTCATACACATCCTCATGGCCCTCGATCTTGGGCATTTTGAAACGGCAGGAGCCGAGGAATGCGGAAGGGGTTCTCTTCAGAAGCTCAATTCCGGTCTCGTCGTCCAGATATTCGCCGAGATCGATCAGGTTGTCCTGCAGGAAGCCCTGGATTCCGTGTACCATACCATAAATCTTCTTTACGCCAAGCTTCTTGGCTGCCGCATACACACCGGCAACGGAAGAGTTGATGACAGCGGTCGGTCCGCCGGACTGTCCCACTACAATGTTTCCTCTCATTTTGACATCTCCTTTTTCTTTGTTTGAAGTTTGAATGTCTTCTGCCCTGCCCTTCGGCAGCGGCAGTCTGTCCGGAAAAACAGGCTTTTCCGAAATCGTTAAAATTATAGCAGATTCATTTCTTCATTACAAGAGGTTTGTCGCAACCCGCCGGCCGTCCTTTTCCGCTGTCTGTCCAGACAGGCGTCTCATACTCGCTGCCCGACCTGCTCCAGAACTTCCATCAGTTCCTCCTCTGACATTTCCAGAAGCCCTGCGATTTCTTCCGCTCTTCCGTTCTTCCGATAAAGCCGGACCGCCGTGCGCTTCCTCTGCTCCAGAAGACGGCCGATCTGCTCCTCCAGATTCTGATTCTCATCCGCAAGACTGCGGTTTGTACTCTCCAGGCTGCGGTTTGTGCTCTCCAAACTGCGGTTTGCATTCTCCATATACTGTTTTTCGTTTTCAAGGCTTTCCTTTTCATGTTTCAGGCTTTGCGCCTGTTCGGAAAGATTCTTTACGTCTTCCCTGAGCTGTTCCATCATGCCGAAATATTCGTCACGATCCATTTCTGCAAGAACTCTGCTGAACATACCGATCAACTCCTCCGGTTTTTTTCTGAAATCCGCAATATCCCTGTAGTATTCCGCGAACTCCGGGAATGCCGCGATCACATGGGCAATGTCTGCGGGATCGTCCGAGCTGAGAAACATAAGCCATGCTTCCAGCTCTTCCCTTACTTCATGAACAATGGTCCGAAAAATATCCAGCGAAATAAAAATGTATTCCTGCAGAAGATTCAGGGAAAGCCCGGTATCAAAGACCTGTGAAGCACGGTGTACATAATGATCTGAATAACGGCAGAAATCGCCGCTGCTCTTTTCCAGGATCACAATCGTATACACCTTTGACAGATTGTGATAGGAAAACGGGATCCCTTCCGCCTTTGCCTTCTGTCTTTCCCGGGAATATTGACGCACCACCAGCTCCGAGGAGTAACAGGCCGCGCGCTGTCCCGGGAAGGCATAAGGGGCCTTCTGGATCTCCACATTGCAGAGCGCTCCGCAGGGCAGTTCCACAAGGATGTCCATGATGACCAGGGACATCCTTTCGTGAAAGCGCAGGGAATCCGGCGGAAGGACCTGGCGGATCCTTACCTTTTCTCTCAGGATCCCGCTCAGCAGCCGTTCCAGCCGTTCCGGATGAAGCTCGGGATTAAAAACAAATTTAAAAAAAGGATCGTAGGTAATCTTCACCCCTCTCTGTCCGGTACAGAAATCAAGGAACTCCATCCTGAGCCGCGGCGGGAAATCCAGAAAGCGTCCGTAGAGTATGGGGTCCTTCCGAAGCCGTTCCAGAAGCTCTGTCACCTCCCTTCTCTCTTCTCCGGATGCGTTTTCAAACCCGTCCGTCTTCTCCGCCACGTAATGTGCCCACGGTCTTTTCAGAGCCGGATAATCATAAAACAAGACTGCATCACCCTCCTTTTGGGGCATCCGTTCCAAAATACCGTTACAGTTCATTCCGCGCCATTCACAAAGCCGCGCTTCCGGGACAGGATTCCCCATTCTTTCAACCTGCAGGAAAATAAATAGAAAAAATCAAGAAAAATAAGATAAAGCAGACATGCTGTCATCCGGTTTTACCCATTCCTGACAGCAAAACAGATCGTTCATCCCGGCAAGCGCAGAACCGCTCCCGGGAATCGTGCTGTGAGATCAGCATAGCATATCCCTTGTCAGAATGCAATCCTTTTTTTCCGCCGACGGCCTCATGGAGTTACGACTCAGCCAGGTCTGCGCATTCCCTGCGCAGACCGTACGAAAACAGGCCGGCTGGAAGGAAAAGCCCTGCTCTGAATCCCTCCCGTTTATCGCCGCAGACAATCCGGCATGACGGGCCGATACCTGTCAGGCTTCCGTCTTTTTACGCCTCTCAAACCCATGGACCAGCAGGCAGATCAGGATCACCGCCGCCATATCCGGCAGAGTATTTCCCACCGGAATATCCACCGTCATCAGGAAACGGTAGAGCAGGAACCCCACCAGCCAGATTCCCAGATTCTTTCCTCCGAAGTCCTTCTTTTCTTCTTCCTTTTTCAGCAGAAAGGCATCCGCGATCTGAACTGCGATCATGGGAGCAAAAACGGAGCCGATCAGGTAAAGAAAGTCCGTGATGTCATCCATGGGAAACAGGATGGCCGCCAGGGTTCCGATCACCGTCACCACGATCCCGACCTGTTTTCCCTTCCACTTCGGGAAAATGGATTCAAAGGACACGCCGGCGGAATAGGCGTCCAGGAATGTGGTGGTCACCGTGGAAAAAATGATGATCAGAAGCCCCGCGATTCCGAGGCCTGCCTTCACCATGATCGCCGCAATATCCGTCTCTCCCGTAAAGATCGCAGCCCCCATCCCGATGAGATACATCCAGCAGCTTACCAGGCCGTATACGATCACACTGACTGCCGTGGCCTTCACCGGCTTTTGGGCCTCGCGGGTATAATCACTGATCACAGGCAGCCAGGAAAGCGGCATTGCCACAGACAGCTCCACGGCCGCACCGAAGGTCATGCCTTCTCCTGCCGCAGCCTGTCCTGTCCCGCCGCCGAAGATCACGGCGCACAGCACGATCGTGAGAAGAAACAGCGCAGCCATCGCCACCGTGTTGAGTTTTCCCAGGTTGGTCACACCGACGGCGATCCAAAGAAGGATCAGCACGCCGATCACAAGACACCACACCCAGGCGCCCGCCCGTACCGTTCCGTTCGCAGCCAGCGCACCGTCATAGATCATGATTCCCGTCCAGCCCACCAGCTGCAGCACATTGAGGATGGAGAACAGAAGGCCGCCTTTCTTTCCGAAGCTCATCTTCACCGTCTCCATGGCGCTTTTTCCCGTCCTGGCTCCGATCAGTCCTGCCGCGAACATCATGGTGCAGCCGATGAGGTGTCCCAGTATCACCGCTGCAATGCCCTTTGCCATGCCAAGGGGAGCCAGGTAAGTTCCCGTCAGGATTTCCGCGATGGAAACACCTGCGCCGAACCAGATCAGACCGTTTTCAAAAATGGAGGTTTTCCCGCTTTCTTTCATTGCTCCGGCCCCTCCTTATAGATACTTCTGATGTCAAAAGCGTGGTCCATAGGCCCGCTGCCCTTTCCCAGATCCAGCATGGCCGCCAGCGCGCCGGAAAGGTAGTCCTTTGCCCGCTCCACCGCTTCCTCCAGGCAAAAGCCCTTCGCCAGATTGGCCGCAATCGCGCTGGACAGCGTGCAGCCGGTTCCGTGCGTATTCGGATTATCGATCCGCTTTCCATAAAACCAGCGGAAGGCTCCGTCCCGGTACAAAAGGTCATTGGCATCGTTATGCTGATGCCCGCCCTTCACCAGAACAGCGCAGCGGCAGGCATCTCCGATCAGCGCAGCCGCTTTCTGCATATCTTCCCGCGTCTCTATCCGCACTCCGGCAAGCACCTCCGCCTCCGGGATGTTCGGCGTCAGCACATCCGCCATGGGAAGCAGCCTGCTTTTCAGAACCGCTACCGCGTCTTCGCTGATCAGCCGTGCGCCGCTGGTAGCGACCATCACCGGATCCACAACGATGTTTTCTGCCCGATATTCCTGAAGCTTATCCGCGATCGCTCCGATCAGGCCGGGTGAAGATACCATACCGATCTTCACCGCATCCGGACGGATGTCCGTAAATACGCAGTCAAGCTGTTTTCCTAAAAATTCAGGAGATACCTCCATAATTCCCGTTACGCCGGTTGTATTCTGCGCAGTCAGGGCCGTTACCGCACTCATGGCGAACACGCCGTTTACGGTCATGGTCTTGATATCTGCCTGAATTCCGGCGCCTCCGCTGGAATCGCTCCCAGCGATCGTTAATGCTGTCTTCATCTGCAATTTCTCCTTTGTCTTTTTTTACAGAATCCTCTGCACTAATTTTGTTAAGCGACAGAAGGTGGTGCCCCCGGTCTGCCGCTGCGGCTGCAGCCGCCCCAATGCTTCCGGCCATTGTCATGCCGGACTTTTCACAATCCTTTCGGCCAGCTCCTTCAGCCGCGCTGCCGCCGCCTGTACATCCTCCTTCGCGAAAACGGCGCTGATGACTGCGATCCCGCTGATGCCGCTTTCCTTCAATTCCAGCACATTTTCTTCCGTAATGCCGCCAATAGCAACCGCCGGAATGGGAACCGCGCTGCAGATCCGGCGCAGCGTCTCATGATCGATCTGTCTGGCATCCGCCTTGGAAGCGGTATGAAAAACCGCGCCTACGCCCAGATAATCCGCTCCGTCCTTCCATGCCTGTACCGCCTGCTCCTCCGTTCTGGCAGAAACTCCGACGATCTTGTCCGGTCCGAGCCTTCTCCTCGCCTCTTTCGCCTCCATGTCCTTCTGTCCCACGTGGACGCCGTCCGCATCCAGCAGAACGGCCAGCTCCACGTCGTCATTAATCAAGAACGGCACCCGATATGCCGCACACAGCGCACGGATTTCTTTTGCCTCCTTCACCAGCGCCTCTCCGGTCAGCTCCTTTTCCCGCAGCTGAATGCAGGTAGCTCCGCCCTTCAGCGCGCTCTCCACCCGTTCCGGAAGCGGTCTTCCCGCTCCCTTCCCGGAATCCGTCACCGCGTATAGCAGCAGATGTTTTCTGTCAAAGCTCATCGTTTTCCTCCTTACAGAAGCTCCATCCTTCCGCTTTGCTCCAGCTCCTCTCCGCTCATCAGGCAGACGGCGTCGATGATCCGGGTCCGGTAGCTCGCATTTCCCTCATCCTCCCGCATCCGGCTCCAGGCCAGTTCTCCTGCCAGTCCCATGGCACAGACCGCAGAAGCGGCCGCCTCCAGAGGCCGTGTTGGATTGGCGGCGAGATAGGCACACATCAGCCCGGAAAGCTGACAGCCCGTTCCGGTTACCCGGCTCATCTCCGGTCTCCCGTTTCGGATCACATAACAGCGATCCTGATCGGCAACCAGATCCAGCCTTCCTGTCATGGCGATGATGCAGCCGGTCTGCGCCGCAAACGCCTTCACGAACGCTGCATCCCGTTCCAGGCCGCTTCCGGTCACCGCATCTTCTTCCTCCGCATCCACGCCTCCCGATGTACGGCGTCCTTCTGCCAGAGCCCGGATCTCAGAAGCGTTTCCCCGTATGGCGGTGAAGGAAATCTCCTCCATCAGCTTTCCGGCCGCCTCCCTGCGGAAATCGCTGACTCCCACCCCCACGGGGTCCAGAAGCACGGGATGTCCCAGTTCATTTGCCTTTCTTCCCGCCCGGAGCATTCCCTCCACTCCCGTTCTGTGAAGCTGTCCCAGATTGAGATCCAGCCCCGCGCAGATGGATGTGACCTGCGCCGCATCCTCCGCTTCGTCCGACATGATCGGCCTCGCGCCGCAGGCCAGCAGTACGTTCGCTACATCATTGATGGTCACGTAGTTGGTGATACAGTGGATCAGCGGCGCTGTCCGCCTCACATTTTCCAGACATTCCTTCCGCATGTCTCCTCCTTCTCCGCCCAGGCTCCGCCTGGCCTGTCGCACAAAAAAACGGGCCCCCTCTCTGGGAATACCCGCGTATACAGACCGTCTGTTTCCCTACGTTGGCATTACCCAAATCAGGTTATGGGTTAAAGCATTCAGCTTACTCTCAGCCTGCTTGATACGCAAGCTCCCCGTTTTTATGTTTCTGCCGGACTCAGCCTCCGGCGTGCTGTTTTGCCTGGGGCTCCAGATTGCCCAGATAGACGTCAAACACCTTCATCCGTTTCATGGCCGTTACCAGCACCGCAGCAAGAATGGTTCCGCCGAAGCTGGATACAAAAAACGGAAGGATGAAGCCGTACACCGCGCTCTCGCTTCCCATCAGTCCGACGGCCACCGGCCAGCTCAGCAGCCCTCCGATCACGGATGTGCCGAACAGCTCTCCCAGATACGCGAACGGCAGATGTTTTCCGTACTTATAAAGCATTCCGCACAGAAAAGCGCCGCACATGGAACCCGGAAAGGCCAGCAGCGTTCCCGTCCCCAGCAGGTTGCGCAGAAGGCTTGTCACAAACGCCATTCCCACCGCATAAGCCGGTCCAAGGAACACACCGCCCAGAATGTTGATAAAATGCTGAACAGGAGCACACTTCGATGCGCCTACCGGGATCGAAAGGGGCGAACAGACGATCCCCACCGCCACCAAGATGCCCGCGAGGGCAAGCTTCCTTACATTGACATGTTTCATTTTCTTCCTCCATTTGTGGTCGATGCTTTCTGGCATCCTCTCACTCCGGAACACGGATTCCCTCGCATGTTGTTTTTGTACGCCCGCCAAAGGAGGCATGGCAGAACGTACCGTAAAATCCGAACGGCGCTCCCCGCCCGGCAAAACCGTCCTACAGTGTTCCGGAAATTATACTATCACTTTCCCGTGTTAAAATCAATCTTCAAAATCCGCCCCCCCGGTCTCCGCCGGCGATCCGGACAGGCAGGCCGGGGCACGGTCCGCCGGCCTTTCGGCGGACCGCAGCGTTTTTTCGTGACTTGCCTGTCCTTTTCCGTTATAATGATCCGGGAAGTTTTTCTTTTCCGCGTTTTCCAAAGCTTCCCGGCCTTCTCCCGCCTTCCGGGGGCTTGAAAACAGAACAGCATAAAGACAGAATGAAAGAAAGGAACAAAACAGATGAAACTCATGATCGCTTCCGATATTCACGGCTCCGCCCCCTGCTGCCGCAAAATGCTTGACGCCTTTGACCGGGAGGGAGCGGACCGTCTTCTTCTCCTGGGTGATCTGCTCTATCACGGCCCCAGGAACGATCTTCCTGCAGGCTACGCCCCCAAAGAGGTGATCCGGCTCCTGAACGCCCGGAAAAACCGGATCCTGTGCGTGCGCGGCAACTGCGATACGGAAGTGGATCAGATGGTGCTTGCTTTCCCCATCCTGGCGGAATCCTGCATCCTGTGGCTGGGAAGCCGTATGGTATTCGCCACCCACGGACATCATTTCAATACCGCTTCCCTTCCTCCCCTGCAGGCCGGAGACATCCTGCTGCACGGCCACACCCATATTCCGGCATGGGAGCCCTTCTTTCCTTCCTGTACCGGAGACGGCCTTTCTCCTTCCGCTGACAGAGCCGTTCCGGTCACTGCTCCTGCTTTCGCGGCGGAGGCAGGCATCCCGCTCTCTGCGTGCCTCTATCTGAATCCGGGTTCTGTTTCCCTTCCTAAGGAAAACAGCCCGCGAAGCTATCTGCTTCTGACTGAACATCAGGCGGAATGGAAGACGCTGGAAGGAAAGGGGTATCATAAGATTTCATTCTGAAGCAGGAGACCGGCCGCTTTTCCGGGCGGCCGGTCTCTTAAAACGGCTGTCATCCCCGTGCTCCCGCACTTTTTTCCCGCTCATTCCTCCAGGCCGTCTCCTGCCTCTCCTCCGGTCCGCTTCAGCTTCCGCATCTGCATCACATAGCTGGTCACCAGGATCACGTCCGCGCCGAGCCAGGCCAGAATCTCCGCATAGAAAATTCCTTCTTCTCCGAACAGCAGAGGCAGCAGCATGGCTGTCCCGGTCCGCATCACAAACTCCGCGATTCCTGAAAGCATGGGAAGCATGGTATTCCCCATCCCCTGCAGGCTGGAACGGGTCACATGCAGGATATACAGGATCGGAAGAAAAACGCTCATGATCGCCAGATAATGGTAGGCGATGTCCAGCGTTACAGCTACATCCTCCGGCGTCCCCGAGATGAACCATCCGAGGATGATCCTGCCGAACAGCAGCATGGCCGCAGCGATCACGGCTGAGGTAGCAACTGCTACGATGACGGCTGCCCGCATCCCCCTGCTGATCCTGGAGATCTTTTTGGCCCCCAGATTCTGTCCGGTATAGGTTACCATGGCATAGCCATAGGAAGTCGCCGCCACCTCCAGAATGCCATACAGCTTGTTCGTTGCGGTAAAGCCCGCGATGAACAGCACGCCGAAGCCATTGACCACGAACTGCACGATCATGCCGCCCACAGAAATGATGGCGTTCTGAAACGCCATGGGAAGTCCCAGTTTCATCAGATGCAGACAGAGCCTGCCCTCCATCCGGAAATCCTCCCTGGAAAAAGCGAGCACCGGAAGCTTCAGGATGGAAACCAGACAGAAAATTCCGGAACAGACCTGTGCGATCACCGTCGCGCCCGCCGCGCCCGCGATCCCCCAGTGAAACACCAGCACGAAGATCAGATCCAGCGCCACATTGATAAGAGCCGCCACCACCATGGCATAAAGCGGCGTTTTTCCGTCACCCAGCGCACGCAGGATCGCAGCGAGGATATTGTAGGCCATGACCACGGGGATTCCCGCAAACATGATCCTGAGATACGTCAGAGAATCCCCGATGATCGCGTCCGGCGTCTGCAGAAGCATCAGCACGGGCCGCGCAGCAGCCTGACTGATGAAAAGCAGCACCACCGAGGAAAAAATGGCCAGCAGGATGGAATTGGCCACCGTTTTTCTCAGTTTGTCATAAACGCCTGCTCCGAATTCGTGGGACATCCGAATGGAAAATCCCTGGGTAAAACCCTGGATCGTACCAAGCACCATCCAGTTCAGCCAGTCCGCCGCTCCCAGGGCGGCAAGCGCCCCCACGCCCAGGGCCTGCCCCACCACCATGGTATCTACGACCGTATACAACTGCTGAAAAACATTGCCCAGCATCAGGGGCAGGGAAAAAGCCACGATCAGCCCCAGCGGCCTTCCCTCTGTCATACTGTGTGTCCGTGCTGCCATTTTTTACTACCTTTCCTTCCGTTTCCTTTTCTTCTGTCTTTCCCTCTTTTTTGCCGTCAGATCAGCCCGAGCAGCTTCAGATATTCCTTTGCGATCGCCGCATGTCCGGCCGGAGCAGGATGCACTCCGTCCTCCGAAAGCTCCTCCGGACGCGCTCCCTCTGCCAGCAGACCTGCAAACAGCCCGTCCATGGGCAGAAAATAATCCGCATATTCTCCTGCCATCCTCCTGGCCGCCCGGATCTTCGGATCCAGGTCCTCATGCCAGCATTCCTTCTGCGGATCCGTCGGAATCAGGAACGGCTCTATCACCATGATCTTCGCCTGCGGCAGATCGCGGTGAAGCTGCTCCAGAAGTCTCCGATAATTGCTCTCATACTGCTCTGTTCCGGTGGGATCCGCGCTGTCATAGCGCCTCCAGGTATCATTGATGCCGATCAGGATAGAAATGAAATCCGGCTTCACCGCCAGGAAATCCTCCTCATAACGCTCCAGAAGATCCCGGGAACGGTCTCCCGATACCCCCCGGTTCAAAAACACGGTGCCGCTTTCCGGATACAGGCTGCGGTACACCTGTGCCACTCTGGCCGGATACCCCGCTCCCAGATCGTCCGTTCCCCGCTCCCTGCCGCAGTCCGTGATGGAATCCCCCTGAAACAGCACTCTTTTCCCTGTAAACAGATCAGAAATCATATCCTTTTCCCGCCTTCCTTTTTCTCTTCCCTGCCATGCCTCTTCTTTGACAAGCCCGTCCGGCAGGCTTATAATACATTATACCGAAAAAAAGAAAAAACGAAAGAGGCAGATTTATGGCGAATTCTGAAAACCGGAACGATTTTTCCAAAGGAAGCGTCATCGGAAACATCCTTTCCCTTGCGCTCCCCATGACGCTGGCGCAGCTCATCAATATTCTTTACAACGTAGTGGACCGGATGTATATCGGAAGGCTGCCGGAAAACGCCACCCTTTCCCTGACCGGTCTGGGACTGTGCATGCCCATCATTTCCGCCGTGATCGCCTTCGCCAATCTGTTCGGCATGGGAGGCGCGCCTCTGTGCTCCATCGCCCGCGGAAAAGGTGATCAGAAGGAAGCGGAACGGATCATGGGAAACGCCTTTTCCATGCTGCTTGCAACCGGAGTGATCCTGACCGTTATCGGCCTCCTTTTCAAAAAGCCCCTGCTTTACGCCTTCGGCGCCAGCGATGCCACCTATCCCTATGCGGACAGCTACCTGACCATCTATCTGCTCGGGACCGTGTTCGTGATGACCAGCCTCGGCCTGAACGCCTACATCAACGCGCAGGGCTTCGCCCGTATCGGCATGGTGACCACGCTGATCGGAGCGGTCCTGAATATCCTCCTTGACCCGGTTTTCATTTTTGTTTTCGATATGGGCGTACAGGGAGCTGCCATTGCCACGGTCCTTTCCCAGGCGGCTTCCGCAGTCTGGACCTTTCGTTTTCTGACCGGAAAAGGAACCATCCTGCGCATCCGTCTTTTTTCCATGAGACCCCATTTAAAAACCATTGGACAGATCACCTCCCTCGGTCTGTCCGGCTTCATGATGTCCATCACAAACAGCATCGTCCAGGTGGTCTGCAACTCCACTCTTTCGGCCTGCGGAGGAGACCTCTATGTGGGTGTCATGACCGTCGTCAATTCCATCCGTGAGATCGTTACCATGCCCGTCTCCGGCATTACCAACGGTTCCCAGCCCATCATCAGCTTCAACTACGGTGCCGGAAAATATGACCGCATCCGGCAGGCAATCCGCTTCATGTCCTTAAGCTGCATCGCCTATACCGTCGCCATCTGGGGGATCCTGCATCTGTTTCCCGTATTTTTCATCCACATTTTCAATACCCAGGCCGATCTGGTGGAAGCAGCCGTTCCCGCCATGCAGATCTATTATTTCGGCTTCTTCATGATGTCGCTGCAGTTTTCCGGCCAGACCGTGTTTCAGGCTCTCGGGAAGGCAAAATTCGCCATCTTCTTCTCCATTTTGAGAAAGGTGGTCATTGTCACCCCCCTGACCCTTCTTCTGCCCAAAGTCGTCACTCCTGCGGTCAACGGTGTTTTCCTGGCTGAGCCCATCTCCAACTTCATCGGCGGCGCGGCCTGCTTTCTGACCATGCTGTTCGTGATCCGGAAAGAACTGAAGAAAAAGGGATGAAAAAGCAGAAATTTTTCTCTTGACTTTTTCTTTTCTATCCGCTACAATATAACATGTTGTCGGGAACGACAGCAGACAGGATGTGCGCGTAGCTCAGCTGGATAGAGCGTCTGACTACGGATCAGAAGGTCGGGAGTTCGAATCTTCTCGCGCACGCTGCAAAGGAAATCCGTTCGGATTTCCTTTTTTGTTGTATAAGTTGAAAAAAAAGAATCCCGCAAGCGGGATTCTCCCGGCAATCGAAGATTGCCGGCGCGGCGGGCCGCATAAGCGACATCTTCCTTTCCGCCGCAGTGCGATCCGCCGGATGTTTTTATCTGTCAAAGCTCCTGTCTTCCTTCCAGTATCTCCATCAGCGCCTCCTTTGACAGCGCTACGGGTCCCATCTCTTCCCCTCCCAGGATCTGCTCTGCCAGCCGGCTCTTCTTTTCCTGAAGCTGCACGATCTTTTCTTCAATGGTGTCCCGCGCGATCAGCCGGTATACCGTCACCACGTTTTTCTGCCCGATCCGGTGCGCCCGGTCCGTGGCCTGGTTCTGCACCGCCACATTCCACCAGGGATCGAAATGGATCACGATGTCCGCTCCGGTCAGGTTCAGGCCCGTACCGCCCGCCTTCAGAGAAATGCAGAATACCTGCGTCTCATCCCGGTTAAAGGCGTCCACCAGCTGCATCCTTCTGGCCTTCGGCGTGGAGCCGTCCAGGGAATAAAAACGGATCCCTTCTCTTTTCAGCGCCGCCTTCAGCCGATCCAGCATGGCGGTAAACTGGGAAAAAAGCAGCACCTTGTGCCCGCTCTCCGCCGCGTTCCGGATCAGCTCCAGACATAGCTGCGTCTTGGCGCTCTCTCCCTGATAGCCCTCCAGAAGAAGTCCCGGATCGCAGCAAAGCTGCCTGAGCTTTGTCAGCTCTGCCAGGATCTGGATCCTGGCCATCTGAAATTCCTTCTCGCTCTGACCGGACAGAAGCATGACGAGCCGCTGTACATGGGCATCATAAAGCTGCCTCTGTTCCCCTTCCATGGCGGCATACATATTCTTCTCGATCTTATCCGGAAGGTCGGAAAGCACATCCTGCTTCAGCCGTCTTAACACGAAGGGCCGGATCATTTTCTGGAGCCGCTGCATAACGCCATCATCCTTCCGGTTCACAATGGGAGACTCGAATTCCTCCCGGAACCTGGAATAGCTGAACAGATACCCGGGCATCAGATAATCAAAAATACTCCACAGCTCGCTTAAACGGTTTTCCACAGGCGTTCCCGTGAGCGCCAGCCGGAAATCCGCCTGCACCGCCTTAACGGCGCGGGCCGCCTGCGTGGCGTGGTTCTTGATAAATTGGGCCTCGTCGATGATCTGAACGGCAAAAGTCATCTTCTCATACCGGTCTACGTCCCGGCGCAGAAGATCATACGAAGTGACGAGAACGCCGTCCTCCCCTTCCAGCCTTCGCAGCGTCGCTTCCCGTTCCGCCTGGCTTCCTGCCGCCAGAATGACCGGAAGGCAGGGCGCAAACCGTTCCAGTTCACTTTTCCAGTTGTATACCAGCGACGCCGGACAGACCACCAGATAGCGCCGATGCGCTTCCTTCCAGTCCGAAAGCAGAAAAGCGATGGTCTGCAGCGTCTTTCCCAGTCCCATATCGTCCGCCAGGATCCCGCCGAAGCCGTTTGCCTGCAGCGTTTTGATCCAGCAGAACCCCGTCTTCTGGTAGCCTCTCAGAATTCCGTTCAGCTCCTCCGGAAGCTCATAATCGCTGTCCGCTACGGTCTTCATATTCCGTACCAGCGCACGGAAGCTTTTTCCCCGGTTCAGATTTACGAAGCTGCTCTCTTCCAGGCTGTCGTTCAGGTACAGAGCGCGGTAACCGGGCAGCTGCAGGCTTCCCTCCGCCAGCTCCTTCTCCTTCAGACACAGGGAATATCCCAGGTCGGAAAGGGAACGGACCCCCGCATCGGACAGATCCACAAAGCTCCCGTCCTTCAGCCGGAAGTATTTCCGCTTCCTGTCATAACGTGACAGGATCTGAGCGAGTTCGGCAAGCGGCATCTCTTCACAGGACAGCTCCAGTTCCAGAAGGCCTCCGGACAAAGAAATCCCCACGCTCACATGAGGGGAGGGAAGCACCCGAATGCCCTTCAGCGCATCTGAAATATAGATTTCCGCCCCGAACGCGGCCGCCAGCTCCTGCAGCCGAAACAGCCCTTCCTGCAGGAAATCATACAGCTCTTCTTCTCCGGAAAGCACCATCTGGTGCCTTTGGGGATCAAAGGCTGTAAAAAAAGAGGCTACCTGCCCGGAAAACTCCGTTTCCCTCCAGGTATCCCGCTGTCCGGAAAGAGCCGTATCCTCAAACAGATTGTAGCGTTCCTCCCCATAAACCGAAAACAGGGAACAGGTGATAAGATCCCGCTGGGGTGCGTCCAGATAGAGCGCAAATCCCGCCTGCGGCGGAAGCCACCTCTCCGGATCGAAGTTCTCCATTTTTATCTGAAAATGCCCGGAAAGCACGGGCAGCATGTCCCGCACAAAGGCCGGAAGCTCCGACGGCGCTATGTACAGCCCGCTCTTCCCGTAATGGTCCATATACAGGAGAAATTCACGGATTTCCTCCGTCCGTTCCCGGCTTACGCAGAAAATTTTCTTCTTTGCAAAAAAGTATATTCCCTTCCTTCCGGTCAGCATAGGAACCTTTTTCAGCCGCACGACCGCACCGCTCCCTTCGGATGCGATCTCCAGAAGCCGCTCCGGCTCTCCGTCCTCCAGGGTCCATTCCCGGTCCGTCCCTTCTTCCCTGAGAGGGATGCCCCGCACGCTCTCCATAAATCCGTCCGCCAGCTCCGCGCTCACGACCAGCTCCTTTTTGTAGATGGAAGAAAGATAATTTCCCATATAGCTGCTTCCCCTAAGCAACGTAAAGGTAAGAAAATTCACCAGCGGCCGGTACTCCGGAGCAAATGCGTCCGGATGATGATAGAACGCAAGCTCCTTCCCGTAGCTCACCCGCTCGCTTCCCGCCATCGCATTCACGAAATCTCCCAGATTCTTCACCACGTACAGCCGCCGGTTTCCGATCCGGAAAGTCACCTTCAGGCTTTCCCCATAAAAGGAAAAAGAAGGCTCCAGCCGCACCGAACCCAGGATCTGCTTCTGCATCAGATTCACCCGGTCCTTCTGCACGTACCGCTCCAGCAGCAGGTCGAATCCGAAACTGGTGCTCCGCCCGTCCGTCCGCACAGCCGGAGTCTGACCGCCTGTTCCGCCGGCCGCCGGGATCCTGCCTCCCATTTTTTTCGCGTCGTTTCTTTCTTCCAGATAGGTCAGAAGCACGGCGACACAATGCTTGCACATCCCCGAATAAGAGAAGAAGGCGGGGCATTCACACTCATATTCCAGAATCTCCCGGTAGTCCTCGTCTACCTTGATCTTCACTTCATACAGCTTTTCTCCGCTGCCGCATACCGTGGCGTCCATCTGTACCACATCGAAGCCGTCTTCCTCCTTCTTCTCCCAGTTCAGACGTCTGACCGCCCCTTTCTGCTGCAGCTCCTCCCCTCTGCTGAAGGTAACATGGTGACACTCTCTGCGCACATCCGTTCTGTTTATCATACTTCCTCTTTCTCTTTTCTCTGCGGCCAGACAGCCGCATTTTATTTCCGGCCTGCGGGCTGAGCAGACTGTCCTTTATACTTTTGCCCCGCTCCCAAGCACGGTTTCAGGCAAACTGCCGCTGCCGCCAAAAGCAGGATGCACAGACCGGCAGCCCCTCCGACAGACAGATATTCCCCGATGCCCGCCACATCGATCAGCAGATATACCGCCAGATTGCCGGCTCCGTGAAAAAATACCGCTGCTGCAAGCCTCCCTGTCCTTTCATAGACCAGGCACAGGAGCATGCCGATCAGAAACGCATAAATCCCCTGCACCGGATTCCCGTGATAAATGGCGAACATCAGCGAGGAAGCCGCTGCTGCAGCCCACTGTGCCCAGACAGCCCGGCCCTCCTCTTCTGCTCCCTCCGGAGCTGCTCTTTCCGCACAGCCATTCCCCAGGCCCAAATCTGTCGTCCGTTTTCCTCTGAATGCCTCTTCTGCCCTGCGGTAAAAAATCCCCCTAAACAGTACCTCTTCGGAAAAAGGCGCCGCAAATCCGTAGAGCACGATCCCCATCCATACCGGCACAGCCGCCTGTGCAGCCGCCGTTTTCTGAAAGGAGCCGGACAGCACGGTAAGCCGTGACAGCGCCAGAAGCAGATTCAGTCCCATCGACGACGTCACGGAAAGCAGGAGCATCCAAAGCACGGTTAGCCGGATCTTCGCTTTTCCCGCAGCAGGTTTCCCCTTTCCGGCACAAAGGTCCTTTCTCCATACCAGATACACCAGCCCTCCGCCGGCAAGCTGCATCAGAAGGGATCCGGCTCCCTCTCCGGAGTCCGGAAACAGCAGCTGAGCCACCAACACGCCAGCCAGCTTTCCGATTTCATACAGCAGCAGTGCCGCGATCAGAATCCCGGCGGTCTGCCATCCGTTTTTCTTCATCCTTTCCTCCATGCCGAAGTCTCTCTTCATTCACCCTTCCTCCAGCAGGATCCTTTCCAAAGCCTCCACATTATCCGCGATCCGCCATGCTCCCGCTTCCTCCAGTTCTCCAGGCTGCGCATAGCCGAAGGAAACGCCCACACAGCGAAGCCCCAGCGTGCGCGCGCCGACCACATCAAATTTCCGGTCTCCCACCATAACCGCGGACCGGCGAAGCTCTTCTTCCGTCGAAGGCGCGCCGTCCGCCGCGCCCTCCTTCTCTCCGAGCCGGCGCAGCGCCTCCCGCACCACGTCCTCCTTCTGTCCCAGAGAACCGTCCAGCCCGCTTCCCACCGCCGCATCAAAATACTCCCCGATCCCAAAATGCTCCAGGATCCGCTTCACAAAAGGCTCCGGCTTGCTGGACGCCACGGCGAGATGACAGCCTGCCTCCTTCAGCGCGGCCAGCATCTCTTTCATGCCGGGGTACAGCTCGTTTTCATAAATACCGGTCACCACAAACCGCTCCCGGTATTTTTCCACCGCACGTTCCGCCATTCGCCTTTCCATCCCGTAAAATTCCATGAAGCTTTCCAGCAGCGGCGGCCCGATAAACACCTCAAGCCTGTCCGGATCCGGCTCCTCGATCCCCATCTCATGCAGCGCGTACTGAACGCATCCGGTGATGCCAGGCTTCGGATCCGTCAGCGTCCCGTCCAGATCAAACAAAATATACTGAAACATCGTTTCCTCCTGTATCGCTGCCGCAGGCAGCTTTATTTTCCACTATAGCAGAGTCTGTCCATGAAGTCAAAGCCGCCGGTACAGTCCGGCCTTCTCCGACTGTTACAGTCCGGGCTTTCGCCATACGCCGCATCCGATACTCCCTATGAAAAATGCACAAAAATTCCCTCCCAATTTTGTCTGATCCATTCTTGCTTTTTGCGTCAGAAAGTGCTATTCTGGAAATCCGCCGGTTTTCGGCGTCTATTCTTTCGGCGTCCTGTGCAGGACGCCGCTCAGACAGTGAAGCTGCCCGGCAAGCAGCCTCTCTCTGTTCCGGACGACCCGTTTTTTCCGCCGCAGTGCGATCCTCCGGAGTTTTATGTACGACAGGAAATGAAATTTCCTATCGTACAGGCAAAACGGGCAGGCCCACATCCGTCCCCTTTTTCATTTTTAATCTTCCAAACAGGAGCAAAAGACTGACCTTTGCGGCATCCGTCCGCCAGGGTCCACACGGAAGGGAGGCATTACCGGAGCGTCACAAATTGCGCTGATGGCAGAAGAGAAATCGCATTCGCGATTTCTCTTCGCCCCGTCGCTACGCTCCGGAAAGGAGATTTTCATGATCACTGTCGAACATATCACCAAAACCTACCGGATCGCCCGGCGCGATGCGGGCTTTCTGAACGCCTGCAAAAGCTTTTTTCACCGGGAATATGACGAGATCCGCGCTCTGGACGACATCTCCTTCACCATTCAGGCCGGGGAAATGATCGGTTACATCGGCCCCAACGGAGCCGGAAAAAGTTCCACCATCAAAATCCTCTCCGGCATCCTCACGCCGGACTCCGGAACCTGTCTGGTAAACGGCCGCGTCCCCTGGAAGGACCGCATCCGGCACGCCTCACAGATCGGCGTGGTGTTCGGCCAGCGCACCCAGCTGTGGTGGGACGTGCCCGTGGCGGATTCCTTCGACCTTTTAAAGGACATCTACCGGATCGATCCCGCGCTCTACCGGAAAAACAGGGATGAGCTGACCGAGCTTCTGGACCTGTCCCAGCTCCTCCGCACGCCCGCCAGACAGCTTTCCCTGGGACAGCGCATGCGCTGCGAGATCGCCGCCTCCCTGCTGCATTCTCCCAGGGTGCTTTTTCTGGACGAGCCCACCATCGGACTGGACGCCGTCTCCAAGCTGGCCGTCCGTGCCTTCATCCAGCGCCTGAATGAAACGCGCCGCACCACCGTCATCCTCACCACCCATGACATGCAGGACATCGAGGCGCTGGCAAGCCGCATTCTCCTCATCGGAAAGGGAAAAATCCTCATGGACGGCACGCTGGACGACATCCGCCGGGGCGGAGAAAGCATCGACGAGACCCTGGCCGCCCTGTACCAGCAGTATGAAATCTGAATGGAGTAATATCCATGCGCATAAACGCTTCAGAACGGAGGTCCATATGAAAAAATATCTGTCTTTTTTCCGCCTCAGGCTCAACATGGGCATGCAGTACCGTACCGCCGCTGCCGCCGGCATGGTGACCCAGTTCGTGTGGGGCATCATGGATGTACTCGCCCTGCGCGCCTTTTACGGATCCGATCCAGCGGCCTTTCCCATGACCCTGGAGGCCGCCTGCTCCTACGTCTGGCTGCAGCAGGCCCTTCTCGCTCTTTTCATGGGATGGGTCATGGAAAATGAAATCTTCGGCGCCATCCTGGACGGAAACATCGCCTATGAGCTGGTACGTCCCATCCGCATCTATCCCATGTGGTACGCAAGGAGCCTGGCAAACCGGCTTTCCAAAGCGGCGCTGCGCTGTGTGCCCATCCTTATCGTGGCCCTGCTCGTTCCTGCCCCCTACGGTCTTTCCGCCCCCGCGGGCCCGGTAAGCTTTCTGTGGTTCCTGTTTACCATGATCCTCGGCGTCCTGGTCACCGTAGCCTTTACCATGCTAATTTACATGCTCTCCTTCTTCACCCTCTCGCCGGACGGTTTGCGCATCGTATTCATGTCGGTGATCGAATTCTGTCAGGGAGCCGTTCTGCCCCTTCCCTTCTTTCCCGACGGAATCCGGCAGTTCATGGAGCTTCTTCCCTTCGCTTCCATGCAGAACGTGCCGCTTCGTGCCTACAGCGGGGACCTTTCCGGCGCGGCGCTGCAGAAGGCTGTCCTGCTTCAGTTCTTCTGGCTGATTGCCCTCATCGCCCTGGGCAGGCTTCTGGAACGCTCCGCCCTGAAAAAAGTGGTGGTACAGGGCGGGTGACAGGAGCCGTTTCATCAGTCCTCACACTTCACAGGCCGTACTTCGGCCAAACGGCAGAAAGGAGTTTGTATGACAACATCACGCCTTTTTCAAAGACTTTCAGATGCCGTCCGTCTCTATGGACGATATTTTCTGATCCATATCAAAAGTATCATGCAGTATAAGGCCTCGTTTTTTCTCACCTGCCTGGGACAGTTCTTTGCCTCCTTCAACGTGTTTCTCGGCATTTATTTCATGTTCCGGCGCTTTCACACCGTAAAGGGCTACACTTACCAAGAGGTGCTTCTGTGCTACAGCATCGTGCTCATGGCCTTCACGCTGGCGGAAGCCTTCGCCAGAGGCTTCGATACCTTCAGCTCCATCATAGGGAACGGCACCTTTGACCGGATCATGGTCCGTCCCCGCGGCCTGATCCTTCAGGTGCTCGGCCAGAAAATTGAATTCACCCGCTCCGCCAGGCTTCTGCAGGCCGTTATCATGCTCATCTATGGCCTTCAGTCAAGCGATATTCTGTGGACGCCTGCCAGAGCCCTCACTGTGGTTCTCATGATCGCCGGAGGAACAGCCCTGTTTTCCGGCCTGTTCCTGATCTATGCCTCCATCTGCTTTTTTACTCTGGAAGGTCTGGAATTCATGAACGTTTTCACGGACGGTGCGAAAGAACATGGAAAATATCCCTTTGATATCTATGGAAAACGCTTTTTACTGATCGTCACCTTTCTCATCCCCTATGCCTGCATTCAGTACTATCCCCTGTTGTTTCTCCTCGGCCGTGGGAAAGGCTGGTATTCCATTCTCCCCCTTGCGGGCTTTCTCTTTCTGATTCCCTGTTACGCTCTCTGGCGCGTCGGAGTCAGACACTATCAGTCCACCGGCTCCTGAAAACACGTCTGAAAACACGTCCGAAACCGCTTCATTGCTGTGGGAATTGCTGTGGAAAAATGCTTCCCACGGAAATGAGCCTTTTCTTCAGATCCTCCCGATAATCCGGATCCCCTTCATTCAGGCTGTTCACTGTCACACAGCCGCAGCCCGGATATGCCGTGGAATGAACGAAACGCCCCTCCCCAAGGGAGACGGCCACATGTCCGGGAAAGAACAGAAGATCTCCCTTCTTCGCCGTCTCCGCCGGATTTCCCATCGGAATTTCCCGAATCGGGAATCCCGGCATGATGCGGGCGTCACGATAGATCAGAATCCCACACAGCAGATAACTCATAAACGCCAGTCCGGAGCAGTCGATTCCCATCGCCGTCTTTCCGCCCCAACGATACTGGGTTCCCAGAAACGAAAGCGCCCTGTCCGCGATTTCCCGGCGCAGCGTCCTTTCCTCCGGAAATTTCTCTCCATTCCGTCCAGGCATCAGAAAATGCGTCCTCATCCAGCCTTCCCTGCCATCCGGAAGCTCCACCCGGCTCCAGTCATCCTCCGTCCGGCTTTCCTCTGATGTCCATACCAGGCTTCCGGCAAACAGCGTGCTCATCCGTTTTCCCTGTACCCGTGGCTCCGTCAGAACATCGGCCATAGGAGCGCTGACCATATACAGTCCTTTTCCGTCCCCGTATCGATTCGGTATGGGGCAGTATTCCCCTGCTTCCATCCAGCCCTCATAGTCATAATGAGTTCTCACCCGCAGGAAACCGTCCTTTTCCTCCAGAACTTCATAGTTCCAGCCGCAAAGCAGCTCATCCGCCGCCTCCAGCGCTTCCGGTTTATCCCAGAGCTGCGTAATTGGCCGCACACAGATTCCTGGCCTTCTTTCCATACCGTTCTCCTCCTTTTCATCAATTTCATACCGCGACATTTTTCCGTTTTCATACCGCATTCCGCTTTCATGCCGTGCCATTTTCTCCTTGACATTCTTCCGGCCGCACCTTATAGTATAAAAGTATTTTATATTTTCATATTCATGCACGCTAGGGGAGCCGATTGCTGAGACTGAGATTTTTGAAATCTCTGACCCTTACCACTTGACCCGGATAATGCCGGCGTAAGGAAGCAGATCAGTGCAGATTACAGAAGGATATTCCTTCTGTGCCGGAAGCTGTTTTTTGCATGCCTTTTGAGGCCTGTCAAAGGACGTTTCCTTCGAATCCCCTCTTTGCGTACTGTTACCAGGGAGGTTTTTTTATGAACAAAAGTTCCATCACCATCAAACAGATCGTTTTTTCCGGCGTTGCCATCGCTCTTGCGACCGTGATCGCCACCGTCATCAAGCTGCCGAGCCTTCCGAACGGCGGCTCTGTTACCCTCTTTTCCATGCTGATCGTCTGCCTCGTCGGCTACTGGTACGGCCCGAAGGTGGGCATCATTGCCGCTCTCGCCTACGGCGTCCTTCAGTTCATCACCGGCCCCTATGTGGTTCATCCCGCCCAGGTTCTTCTGGATTACCCGCTGGCCTTTGGAGCCCTCGGCCTTTCCGGCTTCTTCTACAAATCAAAGCACGGCCTGCTCAAGGGATATATCATCGGCGTCATCGGCCGTTTCTTCTTCCATGAGGTTTCCGGCTTCATCTTCTATACCGCCTATGTTGGAAACTTCGGCGGGAACGTGGCCGCCATGTGGGCTTCCACCCTGTACAACTTAAGCTACATCCTTCCGGAAGCGATTCTCACCGTCATCCTTCTGGCCCTTCCTCCTGTGGAAAAGGTTATGGCCCGTCTGAAGGTGATGGCCACTTCCAACTGATGGCCGCAGCCATACTATATCACATTCCTTAAAAAATAAATCAAACATTTTCCTGGCATGAAAACCGGCGCCTTCTTCCATTGCAAGACGCCGGTTTTCATCTTTTCCTTTATACAATCCGTTTTCTGTACCGCCTCAGCCTGACGAAAACTATCATTGAGGCGATCACATCAGTCACAAACAGCAGATGCAGAATTCCAAGCAGGACAGCACTCCCCTTTGACAACGCGCCCATCTTACTTCCTCTGACAATCGCCATGAGACCGTAAACGGATGATGTCAGCACAAGAAGCCAGGAAATAACGCTGAATATCATAACCAGTATTGGAGAAACAAACAACAAAGCGGGCACCACCATTGCCAGAATGAATATCAGGCCCACCAGAAAAAGAAGAAGGTGAAATGGAATATGAACCAGCTTGATCAGCATGTTCCAGAAGGCGAGACGTTCCGCTTCTCCTTTCCACCGGCACGCGTTTATGATATTCATTCCATAAACTGCTGCGGTTAAGAGAAGATACAGAAAAAGGATGAGATACCGCGCCGTCTCTCCAGGCAGATACAGCAGCGCAATTCCCAGATAGGGCCACAGCATCAGCGTGACCGCAAAAAATTTAAACGATTTCATTCCGCCTCCTTCAATGTCTGAATCAGGCCCGGCAAATGGGCATCCCTGCAGGTATGACGGCTGTCTGCCTGATCTGATATGTAAAATTTACCGCACAAAACGATTTACTATGCAAAAAAACTTTTGAACAGACTGTCCAAAAGTTTTTTCTGACGACCCAGATCGGACTCGAACCGACGACCTTCGCCGTGACAGGGCGACGCTCTAACCAACTGAGCCACTGGGCCAGATATTCTATTGATAATGGACCTTCGGGGACTCGAACCCAGGACCGACCGGTTATGAGCCGGTTGCTCTAACCAACTGAGCTAAAGGTCCGCAAACCCTTTCGGATTCAATATATCCTGACTATCATTCAGAATATAAGCCGATGATCGGACTCGAACCGATAACCTGCTGATTACAAATCAGCTGCTCTGCCAATTGAGCCACATCGGCATGACCGCTGCAGCGAAATCCGGTCCAATCCGTCCTTCCTGCGAAGCAAAATGACTCCAACGGGAATCGAACCCGTGTTACCGCCGTGAAAGGGCGATGTCTTAACCGCTTGACCAAGGAGCCCCATTCTCTTCCCGTTTTCTCTTAGGAGTTTCCTCCTAATAACTCCCCCTGTTGGACTCGAACCAACGACACTGCGGTTAACAGCCGAGTGCTCTACCATTGAGCTATCGAGGATTATCCCTTCTTCAACCCTCTTTCAAAACCGAAGGTCTTTCCGGAAACTCCCACAAAAGTTTCCTGCCCATACCTTCAAAACCGAACACTG
>DWWH01000064.1 GCA_019119815.1 Candidatus Eisenbergiella intestinipullorum
TGGATGAAAAGAAAAAGAAAATGGCGGAAGAAAAAAAGCTGGAAAAGGCCGGAAGGGAGGGCGCATAAATGATTGACGGAGAGATCATGCAGGTGGATCCGGAAAGCCTGATCACGGAGGTGCTGCAATTAAAGCACAGAGATTACCGGCTCATCCAGATCTGCGCCGCGAATGCGGGAGAGGGCATTGACATCACCTATTCCTTTGGAAAGGAGTATAAGATGGTGGGTCTGCGGCTTTCCATCCGCCCGGAGGAGGAGATCGTCAGCATCAGCGATATTTATACCCCGGCTTATCTGTACGAGAATGAGATGCACGACCTGTTCGGGGTGAAGGTAAAGATGATGTCCACGGATTATCATGGAAACCTTTACCGTCTGAAGCACAAGACGCCTTACAGAGAAGAGACTGCCGCTTCGCAGCCGCAAAAGACTGCTTCCGCGCGGCCGGAAAAACAGGAGGGAAAGTAATGTCCACAAGAAGTATTGTCCCCTTTGGGCCGCAGCATCCGGTGCTGCCGGAGCCGATCCATCTGGATCTGGTTCTGGAGGATGAGAAGGTGGTGGAAGCAGTGCCCTCCATCGGCTTCGTCCACAGAGGTCTGGAAAAGCTGGTCGAAAAGAAAGAATTTACCGAATATGTATACGTGGCGGAGCGCATCTGCGGAATCTGCAGCTTCATGCACGGTATGGGCTACTGCGAAGCGGTGGAGCACATCATGAACATCGAGATCCCGCCCCGTGCCAGATACCTGCGCACCATCTGGTGTGAGATGAGCCGGATCCACAGTCATCTGCTCTGGCTGGGGCTTCTGGCAGACGCCTTCGGCTTTGAGAGCCTGTTCATGCAGTCCTGGCGGCTTCGGGAAAAGGTGCTCGATATGTTTGAAGCCTCCACCGGAGGCCGGGTGATCTTTTCCGTGAACAAGATCGGGGGCCAGAGAAAGGATATGGATGCCTCCATGCTGCGGCAGTTTGTGGCAAATTTCCAGGATATGGAAGCGGAGCTGAAGGAGCTGGCGAAGACCTTCCTGGGCGATTCTGCTGTGAACAGCAGGCTCCGGGACGTGGGCTTTCTGACAAAGCAGCAGGCTCATGACCTGGGGGCGGTGGGGCCCTTCATGCGGGCCAGCGGCATCGCGTTAGACAACCGGAAGCTGGGCTATGCGGCTTATTCCGATCTGAGCTTTGAGCCCATCACCAGCGAGGTCGGCGACTGCTATGCCAGATGTGACGTGCGCATCCGGGAGATTTTCCAGTCCATCGATCTGATCCGCCAGGCGGCATCTAAGATTCCGGGCGGTGAGGTGGCCGTTCCCTTCAAGGGTTTTCCGGAGGGAGAATATTTCATGCGGGAAGAGCAGCCGAGGGGAGAGGCTATTTACTATGTGAAGGCAAACGGAACCAAATTCATCGACCGTTTCCGCGTGCGCACGCCTACCTTTGCAAACCTTCCGGCTCTGATCGAGACGCTGAAGGGCTGCCAGCTTGCCGACGTGCCGATCCTGATCCTGACCATCGATCCCTGCATCAGCTGTACGGAGCGATAAGAAAGGAAAATAGAGAAAGCCGGAGACGAAGACAAAGCTTCGCCCGTAAGGCATATGCCGCCTGAGGCGGCGGAAAACGGAGATAGCCATGAAAAACATGCGGACTATGAAATTTACCCGGACGGCGCTGAAAAATCTGTTCAGCCCGCCCGTTACCCGGCCCTATCCGGAGCAGCCCAGAGAGTATCCGGAACGGACGAGGGGCCACGTGGAAATTGATATTGACACCTGCATTCTCTGCGGGCTCTGCTCCAGAAAATGTCCCACCGGAGCGATCACCGTGAACCGGGCGGAGAAAACCTGGAAAATCGAGCGCTTCGGCTGCATCCAGTGCGGCTGCTGTGTGGAAACCTGCCCGAAGAAATGCCTGACCATGAAAAATACCTATACCCAGCCGGGGGCGGAAAAAACGTCGGATTCCTTCCTGAAGACGAATATGCCCGCTCCGGCCGCAAAGCCCGTAGCCGGGCAGACAGGAGCGGCTTCCGCACAGAAGCCTGCGGCCGGGCAGACAGGAGCGGCCTCGGTACAGGCCTCCGGAAAAGCGGAAGCATGAGGGCGCGGATCACAGTCCTCGGCGTGGTGCAGGGAGTGGGCTTCCGGCCCTTCGTGGCGGAATGTGCCCGCACCCTTTCCCTGCGCGGAAGCGTGTGCAACAGCGGCGGGGTGGTCAAGATCGAAGCATACGGAACGAAGGAGGCGGTGGAAGAAATGGTCCATCGCCTCCGTTTCTGTGCGCCGCCGGCCGCCCGGGTGGACCGGGTGATCGTGGAGGCAGCCGAGGAGCCGGACGGAGCGGCGGAAGAACAGGTAAGCGCGGCAGAGGGGGCGGATGGAGCCGGCGGACCGGAGAAAAGGCGGGAGGGCCAGGCGGGAGAGCCGGTTCCGGGAGAGTTCCGGATCGTGGAGAGCGAGGCCCAAAACGGTGCGGACCTCCCCCTGCTGCCGCCGGATCTTCCCATATGCGCCGACTGCCTTGCGGAACTGCGGGATCCTGACAACCGCCGTTTCCGTTATCCCTTCATCAGCTGTACCTCCTGCGGGCCCCGCTACAGCATTCTGGAGGCGGTTCCCTATGACAGGGAGCATATTTCCATGCGGGATTATGCCATGTGCCCGGAATGCGGCCGGGAGTACCGGCAGCCGGGCGGAAGGAGACGGCATGCACAGACCATATCCTGCCGGGACTGCGGGCCGCAGCTGATCCTGAGTACCAGGGCGGCCTTTCTGGAGGCCTGGAAGGAAACGGACGGGGAGGGCGGAGAAGAAACGGTCCGTTCGGAAACCGGAGCCGAAAGGGAAAGGAAGCAGGCTGACGGGAAAAAGAAAAGCCCGGAAGGAAATGGCGGAACGAAAGGCCTTCAGGCGGAGGCCGCGTTGGCAGAAGCGGTCCGCATTCTGAAGGAGGGCGGCATCCTGGCGCTGAAGGGGATCGGCGGCTACCAGTTTGCCTGCCGCCCGGATCTGGAGGAGACGGTCCGGCGTCTGCGCCTGCTCAAAGGGCGGGAGAAGAAGCCTTTTGCGGTCATGTTTTCCTCCCTGGAAACCATCCGAAGATATTGTCCGGTCTCGGAACAGGAGGAAGTGCTTCTCCTGTCTCCGGCCCGCCCCATTGTGCTTCTGGAGAGAAAACAGGAGGAGGGAGAGAAGTTCTGTCCCGCTCTGTGTTCGGAGAGCCGTTATCTCGGAGCGTTTCTTCCCTATACCGGACTGCATCAGCTTTTGACTGAGGAGGCGGGCCCTCTGGTGATGACCAGCGCCAATACGACGGACGATCCCATTTTTACCGGAGAGACAGAGCTGGCAGAGCTGTGGGAAAAAGCTCCGCAGGAGCTGTGCGCCGCAGCCTGGAACACGAGGCGGATCGTGACCCCTCTGGATGATTCCCTGATGCGGGTCACGGCAGGACATGTGCAGATGCTGCGGAGGAGCCGCGGCTTTGTGCCCTCTCCCGTATTTTTCCGGACGGCGTATGACCGGGGCCGGGCGGAGAAAAATGGCGAAAGAAAGGAAAAGGCGGTTCTGGCCTTCGGCGGTGATCTGAAGGCGGTCTTCTGTCTGGCAGCGCAGGGAAGAGCCTATCTGAGCCAGTATTTGGGGGACATGGAAAACTATCGGGTATACCAGACCTTTCAGAAGGAGCTTGCCCGGATGGAAGGGCTGTTCGGCATCCGGCCGCAGGCTCTGGTCTGTGACCTGCATCCCGGCTATGGAACGACACAGATGGCGCAGGAGCTGGCAGAGAGGGAAAACCTTCCTCTTCTGTGCGTGCAGCACCACCATGCTCATGCGGCCTCCGTGATGGCGGAACACGGACTGGAGCGCTGTATCGGCGTGATCTTTGACGGGACCGGGTACGGAACGGACGGACATGTGTGGGGCGGAGAATTTCTGGTGTGCGAGGGCGCTTCCTTTTATCGGGCCGGTCATCTGGAGGAGATTCCGCTTGTGGGAGGGGATGCTTCCTCAAAGGATGCGGCTCTGACAGCGGCCTGTCATCTGGCGGCCTCAGCCGGAAAGGACGGGAACAGAAAGGCCGAAGCCGTGGTCCCGGAGGAAGTCCGGTCCCGCGTGGAGACTGTGAAAAAGGCGCTTGCGTTCGGCGTTAACGTACAGTACAGCTCCAGCATGGGACGGCTTTTTGACGCCGTTTCCGCTTTGCTTGGCATCCGTTTTTTTAACAGCTATGAGGGAGAATGTGCCATCGCTCTGGAGAATGCGGCCTGGGAAGCGGGAGTACGGCCGGGCGAAAGATCGGAAGAAGGACCGGAAGAGGAAGCCGGACTGCCGGAAAGCCGGAAGCTTTCCTTTCCGGTCCGGGAAGAGGACGGCATGCTGATCGCGGACCGGACGGCGTTTTTTTCAGCCCTTTTACGGGAGCTTGAGAGGCCGGAAAGGAATGGGGAAAAGCGGCGGGATCCGAAGGAGAGGGCGGAGCGTCTGGCGCTTGCCTTTCATGAAGCGGCGGCGGACATGGTGCTTTCCATGTGCCGCAGGATCCGGAAGAAGACGGGCATTTCCCAGGCCGTCTTCGGCGGTGGCGTATTCGCCAACGTGCTGCTGCAGGAGCGCTGCAGGGCGCTGCTGGAGGCGGACGGATTTTCCGTATACGTCAACGAACAGGTGCCCGGAAATGACGGCGGCATCTGCCTGGGACAGGCGTGGATCGCGGAGCGCATGAAAGATACCGAGAAGAAGGCGGAGGAATCCTCTGGCTTTGGTACCGGATAAAAGGGGGAGGCAGGTTCATGTCAGCCTCTCCGCAAAATCGCACAGATCGCAGACCGAATTGGGGTTGATGAAGGTCTTCTGTGCCTGCAGCATCTCTTCCTTCAGGCCCGGCGTGCGGCGCAGGGCGGAAAGGGCGGGAAGCAGGTCGGTCTGTGTCCGGCGGGCGGTGAGCGCCATCCCGTGCGAGGAGAACCAGGCTGCATTGTGCGTTTCACAGCCGGGAATGGGGGAGAGCAGGATCAGAGGAACGCCGGAGACGGCAGCTTCCGTGGAGGAAAGACCGCCCGGTTTGGTGAGAAAAACATCGCAGGAGCGCATATATTCCGCCATCCGGGGCGTATTTTCCAGGACGAGGACATGAGGGTCCTTCCGGTATTTCCGGGAAAGCTTTTCATACAATCCGCGCCGTTTCCCGCAGAGGATGACGAGCGTACCCTCCTTTTCCGCGCTCAGAAAACCGTGCAGAATGGCGGCTGCCTGCGGGATCTCTCCTGCGCCTATGCTGCCTCCGGCGAGGAGAAAACAGGGCCCCTGCAAAGGAAGGCCGAGTCTTCTGCGCGCTTCCTTACGGGAAAAGGGAAGCGTGAATTTCCGGTTGACCGGAATGCCGAAGGGGAGAAGCTTTTCTGACGGGATGCCGCGCGAGACGAACTCCCCTGCAAGCTCCGGAGAAGGGATGACATAATAATCGCAGATCCCTTCCTCCAGAAAAGGAATGCAGGTGTAGTCCGTAGCGATCTGTATGGTGACAGGAAGGGTCATGCCGCGGTTGCGCAGAGCCGTCAGGATGTGAGCCGGATACATATGGGTCATGAAGATCACATCAAAACGGTGCTTCGCCAGATAGCGCTGCAGCCGTTTGGCGAGCAGACGGTTCACCTCAAAAACCGGAGAGGTGAGAGGCAGGCTGCGCCACAGCTCCCCCAGAGAATAGGCAAGGCCGAACAGACGGGGAGAATTCTGGACCAGACGGATATAGCTGTTCCCAACCAGGGCGGCAGTCTTTTTCCCGGCCAGGGTAAAGGGGTCCAGAAAAACGGCGTTGTGCCCCCGGCGCTTCAGCTCGTCGGACACTGCCCGGGCGGCGGAATGGTGGCCGCCGCCGGTGCCGCAGGAAAGGATCAACGCTTCCATAATGCTTTCACCTCACATTTTTTGCGCAGCTCAGGACCGGACAGCAGTTTTGCTGCCACCGCCGCCGCGATGAACAGAAAACCGGCCGGGACAGGAGAGCCTGGCGGCAGAAGCAGGTACATCAGGACGGTACAGAGCAGATAGGTAAAAAAGGTTCTGTGGCTGTTTGGCGTGATCTTCAGGATCAGAGAGAAAAAAAGGAACACGCCGGCCAGGATCAGCACCGGACCGAGCCGGGGAAACAGGCCGAGCAGGCAGCCGAAGGTTACGGTGATGCCCTTTCCGCCATGGAATCTGTGCCAGAGAGGGAAGATATGCCCCAGCACAGGTGCGGCGAGGACCAGCGTCAGTCCTTTCGGAGCAGAAGCCTCAAATAGGGCGGGAAAGACGGAAAACAGAAAGGGAGCCTGCGCAGGGGTCATGGGGGCTCTCAGATAAAAATAAACCGGCAGAAAGCCCTTAAGAAGATCAAAGCACAGCGTCAGGATGCCGCAGAGCAGGCCGCCGTACAGAAAGGCGTTGTATACGCCGGGATTGTGATCCGGGCTTTCGGCGGTCACATCCTTCTTTTTCAGAAGCTGTCCGAAAAAACCGGCAAAAAGCAGGCTGCCGGTCAGATAGCCCAGGATAGTATAGAGCAACGTTCTGTACAAAGATTTCACCCTCTTATCGTCGGAATTTTGGTCCGGAAGCATCGGAAAGGCTTCGGATATGGAAATGATTATACACGCAGACAGGGATTTCGTCACCAGTTTTTTCATTTGGCTTTCCGGTGCCGTTGTGCTATGATTAGTGCGAAGCGTCAAAAACGCATAGGACATATCAATGAGGACATAAAAACATAAGGCTGCATAGGGAAAGGAGAAGCCGCCGGACGGACGCAGTCCGGCCGGAAGCGGCGTGTGGATCAAATGTGTGTTGCATTGCCGGGAAAGGTATTGTCTTTGGACGGAAAAAAAGCGGTGGTGGATTTTCAGGGAAACCAGGTGACCGCAGAAGCAGGACTGGTCAGGGTAAAGCCCGGCGACCGGGTCCTGGTGCATGCGGGCTGCATCCTGCAGGTACTTTCTGAGGAGGAGGGAGACCGGATGCAGGAGCTGTTTGAGGAGCTGGAGGAGGTCATGAAGGATGAAGATCCTGGAATATCTGCGGAATTATGACGGAAGGCCGCTGCGTTTTATGGAGGTGTGCGGCACCCATACGGCTCAGATCCACAGAAACGGGCTTCCGGCCCTTCTGCCGCCGTCCATCGAACTGGTGTCAGGCCCCGGCTGTCCGGTCTGCGTGACGGTGAGCGCCTATATTGACCGACTGATCGCGCTTGGCATGGATCCCGGGAACCGCATCCTCACCTTCGGCGATATGCTCCGCGTTCCCGGAAGCGCCGGCAGCCTGAGCGAGGCACGTGCGAAGGGCTGCAGCGTGCGGATGGTCTATTCCCCCATGGACGCACTGAAGCTGGCGAAAGAGGATCCGGCTCACACGTATATTTTCGCAGCGGTGGGCTTTGAGACCACCACACCGGTCTACGCCCTTCTGGTACAGGAGGCTCTGGAACAGGGAGTAGAGAATCTGCGTCTTCTGACTTCCCTGAAGGTGATGCCGCCTGCCGTTGACTGGATCTGCGCCCATAACGGAGAGTCTGCTCAGGAAGCCCGGGGGGACTGCCGGAGTGAAACGGTCCGGGAATCCGGCCGGAGCCGGAAGACAGGAGAGGCCCGGCGGATCGACGGCTTCCTCGCGCCCGGCCATGTGAGCGTGATCACGGGAAGCCGCGTATTTGCTCCGCTCGCGGAAAAGTACGGCCTTCCCTTTGTGGTGGCCGGCTTTGAAGGAGAAGAGATCCTGGCGGCGATCGCGGTGCTGGTGAAGCTGCAGGGGCAGGGGAAGGTATGGAACATGTACCCGTCAGCGGTGACGGAGGAGGGAAACAGACAGGCGCAGGAGAGGGTGGAACGCTTTTTTGAACCCTGCGATGCTGCCTGGCGCGGCCTCGGTGTGATCGCAGGCTCCGGAAGAAGGCTGAAAAAGGAATATGCGGCTTTTGATGCGGGAAGCGAAGGGCTGACAGAGGATGCCGGCGGAAATCCGGCCTGCTGCTGCGCGCAGGTGCTGATGGGGCACATCCGGCCGCGGGAATGCCCTCTGTTCGGAAAGGTATGTACGCCGCAGACCCCGCAGGGCGCCTGCATGGTTTCCACGGAAGGAAGCTGCTTTTCCTGCTGGCAGTCGGAAGGGCTGTGAACGTCGGACGGGCTGTAAACGTCGGATGGTGCTGCCGGCAGGCTGCTGTTTGCGAAATGAAAAAAAGATGCTCCGACGCGGCAGGCGCTGCTCTGCCGCGTTTCGGAAAGGAGGACGAGATGAAGATCACGATGGCTCACGGGAGCGGCGGCAGGGAGACCGGGCAGCTCATCCGTGAGATTTTTGAGGCAAATTTTCATAACGAGGTACTGGACAGAATGGAGGATTCCGCTGTGGTGGAAGGGAGCGGAAGGCTTGCCATGACCACGGACAGCTTTGTGGTGGATCCGGTCTTTTTTCCGGGAGGAGACATCGGCAGGCTGAGCGTGTGCGGGACGGTGAACGACCTGCTGATGAGCGGAGCGGTTCCGAAATATCTGACCTGCGGCTTCATCATCGAGGAAGGTGCTGACGTGAAGGATCTTTCCGGGATCGCCGCGTCCATGGCAAAGACCGCAGAGGAAGCGGGTGTGATGATCGTGGCGGGAGATACCAAGGTGGTGGAAGGAACAGGAGGCC
This sequence comes from Candidatus Eisenbergiella intestinipullorum, assembly GCA_019119815.1. Classification (GTDB taxonomy): domain Bacteria; phylum Bacillota; class Clostridia; order Lachnospirales; family Lachnospiraceae; genus Eisenbergiella; species Eisenbergiella intestinipullorum. The sequence continues at coordinate 8,678 of DWWH01000064.1, forward strand.
TGTTCATCAATACGGCAGGCGTGGGATTTGTGCCGGAGGGCGTTTCGGTGAGCGCTTCCGCCTGCCGGGAAGGGGACGCGGTCCTGGTATCCGGTTTCCTGGGAGAGCATCATGCGGCGATCTTAAGCTCCCGGATGGGGATTGAAAATGAGATCAGGAGCGACTGTGCGCCTTTAAATGAAATGGTGTCCGCCATGCGGCAGGCGGGCGTGCGCGTTCATGCCATGCGGGATGTGACCAGAGGTGGCCTTGCCACAGTGCTCCATGAGTTTGCCGTCTCCTCCGGCTGCTGTGTGGAGCTTTCTCAGGATTCCCTCCCGGTATCTGCGCAGGTACAGGGATTCTGCGGCCTGCTGGGCCTTGACCCCCTGTATATGGGAAACGAAGGGAAAATGACGGCTGTGGTGGATGCGGCGGATGCGGAGCTGGCCCTTGCCTGTATGAAAAAAAGCCGTTATGGAGAAAACGCTGCCTTGATCGGGCACATCTCCCATCGGGAGAACGGAAAGATGCTGCTGCACACTTCCCTCGGCGGCCTTCGTGTGGTGCCGGAGCTGATCGGAGAGGGACTTCCGAGGATCTGCTGAGCGCACATGCCAAAAAGAAGAGCGATGCCCGCTGCTTGTTCCTATGCCTGTTCGGACAGAATCCCTCCTAAAAAAGAGACAGCTGCTGAAAATCCGTTTCGGATCCGCCCTTTCGGGGAGAACCCTTTTGCAGAAAGCTTTTCTGCGTTCCCTGGATGATGGTATCGTCCGGACGCAGATGGCCGAGCAGAAGAGGAGAGGCCGGATCGTGATATTTGCGGTTGGCGAAAGCCCTCTGCGGCGTCTGGTTGGCATAGCAGTATTTACAGCCGTTCAGACAGGTATCATAGGCGCCGATGTCCCGGCTTTCGATGCAGTGGCAGCCCTGCCGCATGCCCCTGTGCGCAAGCTGTCTGAAGGAGATTCCGTTGGCCTTTCCCAGGATGTCCAGGGTGCTGCAGCCGGAAGCATGGATGCCATAACGCGAATAATCCCCGTTGGTGCCGCAGGTCTGGATGAAAATGCCGTATTTTTCAGCGATGCGTCCCAGTCCGCAGGCCAGCTCGTCTTTGTCCCGGCCGGACAGGGGAATCAGTTCCGGCAGGTTGGTCTCCAGCTTTTTATACATCTCTACGAAGCTGAAAATACAGCGGTCGATGTACGGTGCGAGCACGGCAGCTATCCGCTCAAAGGTTTCCAGATGTCGCTGTATGGAATAGGCTTCGGTCAGAAGAACAGGATCATAGCGCCAGGCCACCCGTTTTTTCCCTACCTGTGCGGAGAGCCGGATCAGGGTCTGCATGCTGTCTTCGATGGAAGGAACGCCCGGCTCCAGATCCTTCCCGTATGCGGTGATCGTATAATAAAAATAGGCGGGAAAGCGGTCGGTGATCTCAGAAAGCCTCGGCAGGATGGGCCGGTAATTTTTGGAGCAGAAAAGGACGCAGTCCACACAGGCCGGATCCAGCTCATAACGGCTGACCCTGTCGGGAAAGAACGGGTTGCGGGTCAGCACGTAGCCTTCTGAAAAACGGCGCAGCAGCCATTCGGAATAATACTGGACGGTATCCGTCCGTCCTCCGGTATTGATGATCAATCGGTACATCTCCTTTCTTCTGTCAGGATGAGTTCCCCGGACGTGCGGACGCTCCATCCGCCGGGGATCCTTCTGCCCTGAAAGAGCGGCGAAAGAAAAAGGTCAGATTTCATCGTAGCAAGACAGGAGGAGCCTGTCAAGAAGGGACGGTGGGCAAATGGAATAACGGGCCGGATTCGGGCCATAACGCTTTTCTTATGTGCCGGTCAGCAAGTGACCGGCACCGGTCCGAACAGTAACAGGTCGGAATCGCAGCTGTTACAGCTCAGCCTTCGGCCGTGCTGTAACGGCATCCGGCCATTCCAAGCGCTTCGCGCCAGACCGGATGCTTCCAGCCGGTCTGTTTTCATACGGTCTGCGCAGTAAATGCGCAGACCTGGCTGAGTAGTAACCCGCAGCTTCCTGCCCGCCGTCTGTGCAGCTTGCCGGAAATCTGCCGATATGATATGATGGAACGGACCGCTTCCTGCGGCTGTGCCGGGTAGGGACAGCGTGCCCAATGCCGCTTCCCGGAAGGAAAGAACGGAACGGAGAAAGCGGTGATGGCGCAGGGCTGCGAAGATGGCCAGAACGCAGGCTTCTGCAGAAATGGATGGAGAGAACGACCAATGACAAGGGAAATAGAAGAAAAGATCAAAGACGCACAGATGGTCCTGGTGGGGATCGGGAAGGAACCGGAGGAAAAATTCTGCCGGATGGAGCAGGATCCTCAATATGCACGGCTGCTGGAGCAGGCGGAGAAGCTGGAGCAGGCGGAGACGATAAAACAGTACCTTCATCTCGCCTGGCTGAGAAGCCATCCGGATCGGAAAAAGAAGAAGGCCTATGAAAGGCTGGCGGAGCTGCTGACGGGAAAAAATTATTTTCTGGTCACGCTCTGTACGGATGACGCCATTTTCGGGAATGGCCTGGACGAGGGGCGGATCGTGACTCCCTGCGGAGGCTTCCGGGCCCTGCAGTGTCCTTCTCTGTCGTGCCCTTCGCTTCCAAACACGGCGCGTCAGGAGCCGGAGCCGCATGGGCCGGAAGATCACGATTCTGAAGTGCGGAGCCCGGAAGCGCAGGTGCCGGAAACACAGGTGTCGGAAACCGAGCAGCCGCCCTGCGGTATTTTTTCCGATGCGGCTCTCTGGGAGGAGCCCGTTTCCCGGCTGGAAGCGGGAGAAGATCCCGGAAAGATCGCTTTCCCCCGCTGTCCGGAATGCGGCTCTCTGCTCGCCTTTAACCGGATCACCACGCCCGGCTATCTGGAGGAAGGGTATCTTCCTCAGTGGGAAAAATATCAAAAATGGCTGCAGGGGACGCTGAACCGGAAACTCTGCATCCTGGAACTGGGGGCGGGGATGGAATATCCGTCCGTGATCCGTTTTCCCTTTGAGCGGGTGGCATTTTTCAATCTGAAATCCGAGCTGATCCGGGTGCACAGCAGGCTGTATCAGATGACGGCGGAGCTGAAGGACAGAGGCACGCCCATTCAGGCGGATCCGGTGGAATTCCTGCTCGGATAAGCCTGTTGTTCCTGTTCACCGGCAAGCCGGGTTCGGGCCGTAACGCTTTTCTTACGTGCCGGTCAGCAAGTGACCGGCACTGGCCCGAATAGGAGCAGCCCGTTCGCCGCTCTTGCGTTTCGGTGTCGGATATGCTATACTGCGTTAATGAGATAAAGTAAAAGAAGGGGACAGGCGGATGGTAGCGATCATTGATTATGATGCAGGAAACATAAAAAGTGTGGAAAAGGCGGTCCGTTATCTGGGAAAGGAAGCCGCAGTCACCGCAGACCCAAAGAAGATCCTGGCTGCGGACCGGGTAATCCTGCCTGGAGTGGGATCCTTTGGAGATGCAATGGGCCGGCTTCATGACCGGGGACTGACGGAGGTGATCCGCAGAGCGGTGCAGGAGGAAACGCCGTTCCTTGGGATCTGTCTGGGCCTGCAGCTTTTATTTGAAGAGAGTGAGGAAAGTCCCGGGGTGCCCGGTCTGGGCCTTCTGAAGGGAAAGATCCTGCGGCTGCCCGATCTGCCCGGCCTGAAGGTTCCGCACATCGGCTGGAATTCCCTGCGTTTTCCCAATCCGGGCAGGCTGTTTCGCGGCATTCCGGAGGACTCCTGCATGTATTTTGTCCATTCCTATTATCTGAAGGCAGAGGAGGAATCCGTCGTTACGGCAACCGCCGAATACGGGACGCTGATCCATGCTTCCGTAGAGAAGGGCAACCTGTTTGCCTGCCAGTTCCATCCGGAGAAAAGCTCCGAGACCGGCCTGACGATTCTTCGGAATTTTCTTTCCATATGAAAGAGACGGAATGCGGGCTTTTTCAGAAATGAGGTGATCCTGTGTATACGAAACGAATCATTCCCTGTCTGGACGTGAACAACGGCCGTGTGGTGAAGGGCGTCAATTTTGTCAACCTGCAGGATGCGGGCGATCCGGTGGAGATCGCCGCGGCCTATGATAAAGCGGGAGCGGACGAGCTGGTCTTTCTGGACATCACCGCGTCCTCGGACGGCAGGAAAACGGTGGCGGATATGGTGCGCCGTGTGGCGGAGCGGGTTTTCATCCCCTTCACGGTGGGCGGCGGCATCCGCACGGTGGAGGATTTCCGGGCTCTGCTGCGGGAAGGGGCGGATAAAATATCCGTCAATTCCGCGGCCATCGACCGGCCGGCGCTGATCCGGGAAGCGGCGGATAAGTTCGGAAGCCAGTGCGTGGTGGTGGCCATCGACGCGAAACGCCGCGCGGATGGAAGCGGCTGGAATATCTATAAGCACGGCGGCAGGATCGATACGGGAATCGACGCGCTTTCCTGGGCGGAAGAGGTATACGGCCTGGGAGCGGGAGAGATCCTTTTAACCAGCATGGACTGTGACGGCACGAAGGCAGGCTATGACATCGAACTGACGAAGCGGGTGTCCGGCCTGGTGCCCATTCCGGTGATCGCCTCCGGCGGGGCGGGAACGCCGGAGCATTTTTACGAGGCCCTCACGGAGGGCGGGGCGGAGGCGGCCCTGGCGGCTTCCCTGTTCCACTATAAGGAGCTTACCATCCGGGAAGTGAAGGAATACCTCAGAGCGCGCGGCGTATCCGTGCGGCTCTGACAGGACCTGCAGCCCCTCATTTGTCCCGGATGGCCGGGAAACGGTCCCGGACCGGGGAGCGGGCAGAAATCAGGGATAACAGAAAATCGGAAAAAAGGAACAGACGAAAATGGCAATGATACAGAACGACTGGCTTACGGAGATCAGCGGAGAATTCCGCAAGCCTTACTATGCGCAGCTTTTTCATTTCATCAAACAGGAGTATTCCACCCATGTGGTGTTTCCTCCGGCGGATGAGATTTTCAACGCTTTTCATTTCACTCCCTTAAGCCGGGTGAAGGTGGTGATTCTGGGGCAGGACCCTTACCACAACGTGAATCAGGCCCACGGCCTGAGCTTTTCCGTAAAGCCGGAGCAGAAGAATATCCCTCCGTCCCTGCAGAATATCTACCAGGAGCTTCACGATGACCTGGGCTGCTACATCCCCAACAACGGCTATCTGAAAAAATGGGCGGATCAGGGCGTTCTGCTTTTAAACACCGTGCTCACGGTGCGGGCCCATCAGGCCAACTCCCATCAGGGAAAGGGCTGGGAGCAGTTCACGGACGCGGTGATCGCCGCTGTCAACCGGCAGGACCGCCCCATCGTGTACATGCTCTGGGGACGCCCGGCGCAGAGCAAGGTTCCCATGCTCACCAATCCGAAGCATCTGATTCTGACGGCTCCCCATCCGAGCCCCTTTTCCGCCTCCCGCGGTTTCTTCGGCTGCCGGCATTTCAGCAAGGCGAACGATTTCCTCAGGGCGAACGGGGTGGAGCCCATCGACTGGCAGATTGAAAATATTGAGCAGTGAAAATGAATGACAAGGATTTCTACATTGAGCGAAACATTTTAAAAATTGGAAATCGTTTCTTTAAAATTTTGGAGCGAATGCATGATAAAGAACTGCTGAGGATTATTGCTCTGATCGAATTCCTGAAACACTTCTCCGATATTTCCGTCGATGCAGACTGACCGCTGTACGGCAGGTGGTTTTCATTATTTTACAATGGTATAACGGGTACTTCTCGCTTTTCCATTTTGCTTTAACAGGCTGTTTTTTACCAGATTTTTCAGGATTCTGACAGCAGTAGATGAACTCACTCCCAGCAATCCGATTACATCATTTCTTGTAACGGCTCCATGTATACGGACGTATTCCAATACTTTTTCTTCTCTGGCACTGATTGGTACACCGTCGGAAGCATTTGTCAGCGGTTCTGAAGAAAGTGCTGGATTACTGTCCTTTTCATCCTTTGCATTAACGTTCGGCAGTATGATCTTGAAGGCATTTTTCGTGGTTTCAATGACAGTTTTTTTCTCCATGTCCTCGTATGCTTTCATTATTTTTCCTATTCCAGTACCATAAGCCTCAATTAAATGCAATCGGTAGAATACATTCGCAAGATCCTGATTTCGACATACGGAAATACCAATCATGATGTCTTCCAGGTCAATTCCCGGCATCAACCCTCCAATGGACACAAATTCAAGCCGATCAGCATAAATACTGATAAGCGCACTGGCACTAAAGGAGTAATCTCGATGAACCAGTAAATTCAACAATGCTTCCCTGACAGCGATTTCAGGATAGTCCCTGACATCAATTCTCAATAATTTTTTTATGGTTGCATGGGTCTGATTACGGAAATCAATAAAATCATATACTTCATTCATCTGCTGCAGCAGTGACCCGGTGAATTCACGACGATCCTTAAAAATGGTCTGATCTTTTCCCTGAAAAACAGCAGCCTTAATCGTATGGATACATTGATCAGACAAAAGCAGTCCCAAATTACTGTAAAGGTTATCCCGATCAACCAACTTCAAAGTACGCATTTGCTGCGGGCCAAATTCTATGTTCCGAAGCTCAAATTCCTTTTTTGTTGCTTCAAATGTAAGTTCCTGATTCAGAGAGCGCATCGCCTCAAAACGGTCCCCATCCGTTTCTTTGATCATACGGCGAATCGCCGTGTCAGAAGCTGGAACAGAGGAAGAACCCTGACTGACATATACGCCCTCCGGACGCATTCCTTTCTTGGCAAGATAATAAGGGCGGTCTGTCCCTCGTTGAATATCTACAGCAACAATTTCTTTTCCACTTTCTTCAATGGTTTCATAGTGCAGAAACATCGTAACATCAGGCTTGATCGTATCCCGCACCATATTGCTGATTTGCAAAGATACACCGTCCGGATCGTCCACTCCGATTACCGTGCCGCCATCCCTTTCATTGTCATTGATGGTTCTATTATAGTAAATCGATTCAATCGCGTCAAATTATCCAAACCAATTATGATACGATTGTGAGTCGATTTTTTTACACACACGCATAAATACAGGCATTTTTCATCTATTCATGATTCTAACCAACAGTGACACATTTCTTTTGGTGCGTCGGCTTCCTCCAGATTGATGCAGGTATACACCGCTTTGGAGCTCTCCACTGCTATGAGCCAGAACAGATACTTAATAATCCCGGGGCGTTCCGAAAAAACATAGCTCTCAAAGAAAGCCCCGGACATGGCGCCTCTTTCCAGTGCTTCGGGATTGCCCCATTTTAAGAGATACGCTGTCAGGCCGGTGTCCAGGAAATGGATCAATGGCATCTTTACAATGAAACGCGCTCTGACTTCCGGCATTACGCCGGTGATATTGATGTGGATTGGAGTTGATTCAGAATCGTTCCAATATCTCCATTGATACAAATTGACTGCTTTTTTATTTCATCAGGGGCAAAGGCCTCTCCATCATTCAAACAGGCATACAACGCATCTTTCCACTCGTATGCCATCCGCCAGAAGCTATACTTGATTATCGCTGGCGTATTGAAGCCGACGGCTGCTTCTAAAAACAGCACTTTCATGTTTTGATGTCTGCGGAGAAAATCAGAATATCGCTGTGCCGCCTTATGCCAGCCTTCATCCTCCACAAAAGTATCATCAGCCCGAAGATTCATACTCACAGGTTTTCCGCATTTCGGACAGCAGGGAATCAATGCGGAGGGAACCTCCATTTGGGGCACAGTCCCTTCCGGTAAATTTATCTCACCGTTTTCAGCGATCACATAGCCTTGTGCCTCAATCATGTTACGGATAATCTCTGCATTGTCATAGGTTTCCTTATGACAAGGCTCGCTGCACTGAAACAGCCCGTAATCCCCCTGCGTATAGAACAGGCGGTGCTTGTCAAATCCGGCTTTTTGAAAACAGTGGTCCACATTCGTTGTCAGGACAAAATAATCTTTATCCTTTACCAAATCATAAAGCTCTCTGTAAACCGGCTTCGGCGCGTCCATATACCGGTTAATGTAAATATACCGGCTCCAGTATGCCCAGTGTTCTTCCGGACTGTCGAAGGGATAGAAGCCGCCGGAATACATATCACGAAAGCCATATTTCGCAATAAAATCTCCGAAATACTTCTGAAAGCGTTCGCCGGAGTAGGTAAAACCGGCTGAAGTGGAAAGCCCGGAACCGGCTCCGATGACCACCGCGTCCGCCGTGTCCAGTTCCTGCCGGAGCCGCGCGATATTATCGCAGGAGGCGTCTGTAGATTTCATGGTCGCTGTCCTTAAAAACATTAAAAATCACCTCAATTCTGTCCGGATTCTGCCGCTGCCATTCCGTGACCGTCCGGATGGCAGTCTGCGCGGCCAGTTCGTTCGGAAAATGAAATTCACCGGTGGAAATACAGCAGAAGGCTACGCTGCGAAGGCCGTTCTCCGCCGCCAGCTCCAGGCAGGAACGATAGCAGCCTGCCAGAAGCTCCCGGTCTGTCCGGGTAACGGATCCATGGATGACCGGGCCGACGGTGTGCAGCACATAACGGCAGGGCAGGTTATAGGCGTTTGTTATCTTTGCGTGTCCTGCCGGTTCTTCTTCCTTCTGTCCGGCCATGATGCGGGCGCATTCCAGACGAAGCTGCACGCCCGCATAAGTGTGGATCGCATTGTCAATGCAGCCATGACAGGGAACGAAGCAGCCCAGCATCCGGCTGTTAGCCGCATTGACGATGGCATCGACGGCCAGGGTGGTGATGTCGCCCTGCCAGAGATATAAGCCGGGACGCACCGGCGTCAGGTCCGAAATCCCTGTGATTTTCCGGCCGGCAAGCCGTTCCGTCAGATAGGCATCCTGTATTTTCAGAAAATCTTCGCTGGCCGGAACCGGAGGGCGCACATTCATCAGGCTCCTGAGAAGCCGCCGCTTTTCTGAAATCGTGTCCGGCACACGGATGTCTGCATAATCTCTGCGCTCCGCCAGCAGACAGCGCAGCAAAAAATTCAGTCTCTCATTCTGTGTCATAGTCTTACCTCCGTTTGATTGCTTTTGCGGGACAGATTTCCTTCCCCTTCCCCTGCCGGTCAGAACTTCACGTTCTGATTCTGCCATGTGGATGGATCTGCGATGGTTTCCATCACATCCCAGTGCTCGGCGATCTTACCGTTTTCCACGCGCCACAGATCATAGTAGCTGGTGGGCGCGCCGCCGAAAGTGCCCTCGCTGACAGCCAGAACATAATTGCCCTGTGCCAGCACCTGATGGGTAGTGGTGTAAATCATCTGAATGCCCTGCTCAGCCAGCGCGGCCAGCGCGGCGCCCAGACCGGACAGGCCGTCGGCAATGCCGGTGTTGTGCTGGATGTAGGTATCGCCATCAAAGTAACCGGCAGTTTTCTCCGGATGCCGGTTCTGCATCACATCAATGAGGAAATTCTCCACAAGTCTGCGGTTTTCCTCAGTCTTATCCAGGTCTTTCAGCTCCATCGTGCCATCGATCTGCGTGCGGCCGGAAGGATTCGGAGCGGCTTTCGCTGCCAGGTTGTCCCAGTGTTCAGCGATCAGGCCGTTTTCGTCAAAGCGGAAGATGTCAAAAGCCACCTGCTCGCCTGCGCCGGCGAAGTTGTAGACGGTCTGCAGAAATACCCTGTCGCCGTCCTCAAAAGCCCGGATGTTGTTCACCGTGGTTTTGACGGGAGCCGAAGCCAGATATTCGACGGACCCGACAAAGGCATCGCGCCCTGTGCCATAGGCCGGATTGTGCTGGATATACCCCTCGGCGAGCAGGTTTTTCGCTTTTTCGGTATCACCGGAAGCGAAGGTGCTGATCAGTTCAAGTGCTTTCTGAATGTTTGTCATTTTAATCTCCATTACTAAGGTCCTCTACTAAGGTCCTCCTTGCTGGTATCTGTTTGTCCGCAGAGAGTCTGGAAAGAGCTTCCTTCCTTTTCCTGCGTATGCGTCGTGAGCTGTGAGCTCTGGTCCGGCCGTTCTCCCTGGCTCATGTCCGTATTATACGCAGAAAAATTTCCGATATAAAGTACGCACTTTATTGTGGTATAGTTACCGACTGGAAACTGCCGGACGGTTACTGGAAGGAAACGACTGCGCATTTCTGCGGCCCTTTCGGGCATTGGCTCTTTGAAAAATATTTTTTAAAATCCTGATTTTAACAGGAATCCGCATGGTTGTATGGGGGACCTGCCAGCGTTATAATGATACTATTATCCTAAAAGGAATGTATCGACCTGATGGAAACTGATAAAAGGAGAGTGATATTGTGCAACAGGGAAAAGAATTGCCGGCCTGCCCGGTGGAAACCACGCTCATGCTGATCGGGGATAAATGGAAGGTTCTGATTCTGCGTGACCTCATGCCCGGGACAAAGCGGTTTGGAGAATTAAAGAAATCCATCGGCAGCGTGTCGCAGAAGGTGCTGACGGCCCAGCTTCGGGATATGGAAGAGAAGGGGCTGGTCAATCGTCAGGTGTACGCGGAAGTGCCGCCGCGGGTGGAATACAGCCTGACAGACCTGGGAAAAAGCCTGAAACCGATCCTGGACGCCATGCGGGTATGGGGAGAAGGGTATCAGGCGCAGAACCGTTAAAAACAGAGGAAGGAAATTTTTCAGGGATTTCCAATTGACAAATCATTTCTGTCCTAGTATAGTGTTCCTGTAAAACACTACTAATGAAAGAAATGAGCTGAGACTGCCGAAAGGGGGGATTCGTTTGGAGGATCTGGCTTTTGTGGAAAAACTGACGGCCTTCGGACTGACCAGGCAGGAGGCTTCCATTTATCTGTGCCTGTATCAAAACGGCACGCTGACCGGATACGAAGCGGCCAAGCTCACCGGAATATCCCGTTCCAATGTGTACAACGCGCTGGCGGGTCTGGCGGAGAAGGGCGCGGCCTATCTGCTGGAAGGAAACAGCAGCCGGTATACGGCGGTTCCCGTCGGGGAGCTGTGCGACAACAAGCTGCGGGCGCTGGCAGATGCGAAAATATGGCTGGAGCAGAACATGCCGAAGGCAGCCGAGCCCAGCGACGGGTACATCACCATCGTGGGCGAACAGCAGATTCTGGACAAGATGCATCATATGATGGAGGAAGCCGAAAAGCGGATTTATCTTGCGGCCTCCTCGGAGAGGATCGCCCGGTTCCGGCCGGAGCTTTCCCTGCTTCTTGCAAAGAGGATCAAGGTGGTGCTGCTGTCTGCCAGAGAACCGGACGGACTGAAGGGCGCGGTTTTTTACCGGGCGGAAGGAAAGGAGAATCAGGTGCGCCTGATCGCCGATTCCCGGTACGTCCTGACGGGAGAGCTGACCGGCAGCAGACAGGACATCTGCCTGTATTCCGGACAGCGGGTATTTGTGGACGCTCTGAAGGAAGCCATGCGCAATGAGATAAAGCTGATCGAACTGACGGGTAAGAAAAAGAAAGCAAAAGGAGAAGCATGATGACGGAAAAAAAGCCCTTTGTGACAAAGGAACAGATCGAAGAAATTGTAAAAACCTGGCCCACGCCCTTCCATATTTACGATGAAAAGGGCATCCGGGAAAACGCGCAGAAGCTGAAGCAGGCCTTTTCCTGGAATCCGGGCTATAAGGAGTTTTTCGCGGTAAAGGCTACGCCCAATCCCTTTCTGATCGATATTTTACGGGATTACGGCTGCGGCTGTGACTGCTCCTCCCTGACGGAGCTGATGCTGGCGCAGGCCATGGGCGTAAAGGGAGAGGACATCATGTTTTCCTCCAACGACACGCCCGCCGAAGAATTCGCCTACGCGGCCAAAATCGGGGCGACCATCAACCTGGACGACATCACCCATATTGATTTTCTGGAGAATATCCTGGGAAAGCTTCCGGAAACCTTAAGCTGCCGCTATAATCCCGGCGGCGTGTTCAAGATCAGCAACAGCATCATGGACAACCCCGGGGACGCCAAGTACGGCTTCACCACAGAGCAGATGTTTGAGGGCTTCCGCATCCTGAAGGAAAAGGGCGTGAAGCATTTCGGCATCCACGCCTTCCTGGCCAGCAATACCGTGACCAACGCTTATTATCCCATGCTGGCGAAGGAACTGTTCGAGCTGGCCGTGGAGCTGAAGGAGCAGACCGGCGCGGACATCCGCTTCATCAACCTTTCCGGCGGCATCGGCATTCCCTACCGTCCGGATCAGGAGGCCAACAATATCTTTGAAATCGCCGACGGCGTAAAACACGCCTATGAGGAAATCCTTGTCCCGGCCGGAATGGGAGAGGTGGCGATCTACACCGAACTGGGCCGCTACATGATGGGCCCCTATGGCCATCTGATCACACAGGTGATCCATGAGAAGCACACCCACAAGGAATATCTGGGCTGCGACGCCTGCGCGGTAAATCTGATGCGCCCTGCCATGTACGGCGCGTACCACCACATCACCGTGCTGGGGAAAGAAAACGAACCCTGCGACCACAAGTACGATGTGACCGGTTCCCTGTGCGAAAACAACGATAAGTTCGCCATCGACCGGATGCTTCCCAAAGTCGAGGTGGGAGATTATCTCGCCATTCACGATACGGGAGCCCACGGCTTTTCCATGGGCTACAACTACAACGGAAAGCTCCGTTCCGCAGAGCTCCTTCTGAAGGAAAACGGACAGGTGCAGCTCATCCGCCGGGCGGAGACTCCGAAGGACTACTTCGCCACCTTTGACTGCTTTGATATTTATAACAAATTTGACTGGAATGCATAATCCTGACGCAAAAATGCGTTTTGAGTCGGGAAAACCGCCTGAGCTCCTCCGCTTCGGAGGGCTCAGGCGGTTTTTGACACCACGGCAGTCGACTTTAAAAAGGATTTAGACAAAGATGCAGTAGCAGAGAGCAGCCGGGGCGTATGGAAAAGAGCCTTCAATGAAACAGCGTCGTTCCGATGCAGGCGGCCCATATGCCTGCTGAAAAAAGAACCAGCAGCCCGAACATGAGCCAGGACAGATGGATGCGGCCTTTGTTTTCTTTCATATGGATTTTTCCCTCCATTCCGCTGTGAATTTCCGGCCGGAATGCGGCTTATAGTTACATTCCACGAACCGGTTTTTCTTTATTGTAGCGAAACGGAAGAGGGGATTCTGCCAGGTTTGAGTTAATTCCATGTAAAGAATAGGGATACGTTTCATAAATCAGAGGAATGGAGAAAAGAGGCACACGCACCCGTCTACGGACTCAGCTTCCTGTCCGCAAGAAAGGCGGTCAGCAGAAAGAAGAGGAGGTCGATCCCAAGATAGTAGATCACATCTAAGGCATACCAGGCCGCGGACGGAAGACCGGACAGGATGGAAAGACCACTGATCGCATGATAGCCCAGATTGCAGGAAAGATTGGCCAGCCAGAACAGCAGAAAGGAAAGAAGTCCGCCATGCCTGGAATCTGCCAGCACGGTTCGGGAAAGCAGAACAGCGAAAAAGCCGCTCATAACAAGCTGGAGCCAGAGCAGAATGGCTGTCGCGGCATCCTGAATCAGATCGATCCAGCTGATTCCGAGTTCAGGCAGAAACATCGCCGCTGCATTGGTCAGACCGGTGAATCCGCTTTCTTTCCAAATGGAAGCCACTACTCCCAGAAACGCCGGAAAGAAAAACAGACAGAGGAAAAAAAGCGTCTGCAGGACTGCGGCCAGATATTTGGCACCTAAAATCTGCAGGACGGATCTGGGAACCATCCAGAGCATACAGCTCTGACCGTTCTGCAGGTCCCGGTTAAGAAGCAGAATGCTTTCCACTCCGGCATAGAAGGGAGAAATCAGCAGCCCCACAAACAGGAGCAGGAAGCCGGAGGCAACAACAGCAACCTTCCAGAAAAGCAGGCCGGAGAGCATCAGAAACAGGCCGACGGCAGCCGTGCCCATGCTGATCATCTGCGAGACTTTCCGCCTGCGGAATTCATATTTCATCAGTTCTTTCATTTTCTTTTCCTCCTTACAGATGCGTTGCAGCGTCCGTTCTTCACATGATTTCCCGGTAAAGCTCCACGATGGATCTTCCGGTCTTCTCCCGTTCTTCCTCCGGATTTACGTCGCAGATCAGGCGCCCCTCTCTGAGAAACAGGGCCCGGTCCGTAAAGCTTTCAATTTCATCCAGCAGATGGGTGGAGATGACGAAAGTGTTTGTCTCATCCGCTGTTTCCAGAATCAGGGAGATGATCTCCTCTCTGGCTTTATAGTCGATACCGTTCATCGGCTCATCCAGAAGATAGAGCTTTGCCCTGCGGGAAAGCGCGGCTGCGATGCGGAGCTTCGCCCCGCTTCCGCTGGAAAGATTCTTTACCTTTGGATTGTCTCCAAAGCCCAGCTTCTGCATAAGACCGGAAAAACGTTTCCGGTCGAAGTCCGGAAAAAAGTCAGCATAATACTGCTCCACATCCGAAACGCGCATATAATCGTAGAAGATGGGTTCTGTAGACAGCCAGGATATTTTTGCCCGGTCCCGCCAGGAGAGGGGATGGTCCTGAAAAAGAATCTGTCCGTGGGACGGCCTTAAAAGTCCGGCGGCCATTTTCAGAAAGATGGTTTTGCCGCTGCCGTTTTCGCCCAGAAGAACGTGGATTTTTCCGGTATCCAGCGTAAGATTCAAATCGGAAATTACCGTTTTCCTTCCGTAATGCCTGCTGAGTGCGATACATTCCAACATAGCTGTTCTCCTTTTCCTTATAAATGTTTTTCGAGAAAAGCGCTTTTTTCAGGACAATGCATTTTTATTTTTCCTTCGGATATCCGGAAACCATGGAAAGGATATCTTTCTTTTCAAAACCGAGCTCCTTCATTTCTTCCATGAAGTCCTTCAGAAGCTGATCCGCCCGTTCCTGCTTCAGGGTCTGGAAAACCGCTTCATCCTCGGAAAGAAAGGTTCCGATGCCCCGGCGGGTGAAGCAGTAGCCCATATCCTCCAGCTCCCGGTAAATGCGTGCGGCGGTGTTCTGATTGATTTTATAAAGCACGGCCAGTTCCCGGCTGGAGGGAAGCCTGTCGCCGGGGTTCAGCTTTCCCTGTATGATTTTTTTCTCCAGATCACGGATCACCTGGAGATAGATGGGGATTTCTGCAATATATTCCATGTTTTCCTTTCCGGAACTGCGCCGCAGCTTAGATGATGCGGCTGTCTGCGGCACAGATAAAGCATATGTATTAGTGATATAGTTACATAGTGCACTATTGCTATAAAAAAGTCAAGACACCCATCGTTGGACGAATGCAGAGCCTTTTTGCTGCTTCCCCGTCCCGCAGGGAAACCGCCCCTAAAAACGGAAAGCGGCGGGAGAGAAGCCGCAACGGTCCGTTGCGTTGATTCCTTCCTGTGTTGGTAGAATGAAAACGTCGGATCTGCTAAAATGATTTTAAATCAGACAGGAGGAGGAACCGGTACTATGACCATCGGAGAGAAAATTCAGAAACTGAGAAAACAGCATGGACTTTCGCAGGAGGCCCTTGCTGAGAAGGTGACCGTAACACGGCAGACGATTTCCAAATGGGAGCTGGGTCAATCGACTCCCGACCTGGATTTCATCGTCCGGCTCAGCAACATCTTCCGGGTATCGTCGGATTATCTTATGAGAGAAGAACTGTCAGAACCGGAGGAACTGCCGGGCAGAAAGCGCAGCCGCCGTTTGTCGGAGAAGGCAAAGCGCATTGTGCTCATAACAGTAACTGCGGCGGCACTGACCGCCATTTTGGTATGCCTGCTTTGCGACTATTTCACGGCGGAGCGGCTGACCTGGTCTGGGATCGTTGCCGTGTCAGTGACCGCGGCTTGGACGGTCCTGCTCCCGCCGCTGGCGGCCGGGAAAAAAGTTCTTCTGAAAACCATGCTGGCTGTCAGTATGGTGCCGTTTCCGCTGCTGGCAGTCCTGGCCTTCCTTGTCGGTCGGCCGCTGGTGATCACGATGGGAAGCTGCATCGCTCTTGTTTCGGCTGCAGCACTTTGGAGCATCTATGGCATTTTTCGCAGATGCCGCAAATCGCTGTGGCGCGCTTTCGGCTTCTCTTTTCTGATCATGATCCCCGTTCCGCTCGCTATCCTGTACATCGTGGCCCGCTTTGTGCCGGGAATCCGGTTTGATGGGACTTCCGCCATATTCAACAGCGGGATCACTCTTATCCTTGCGTTTGCCTGCTTTGGCGCAGACTTTTTGTCCCGGCAGAGGAAGGGAGAGGAGGCAGGTGCAGAATGAAAACGATTCTTTTACACGGACTGGGGCAAACGGCGCAGGACTGGGACGGCGTGCTCCATCGGCTTTCCCCGTCCACAGCGGAGTGCCCGGAGCTTTTTGGCGAAGTTGGCGAAGATCGTCCGGAGCTTTCCTACGGCCGGCTCCTTTCCGATCTGGAGAAGCGGTATGCCGGGACGGAAGAACCTTTGCTTCTGTGCGGACTTTCCCTGGGAGCGGTCCTTGCGATCGACTTCGCTGTCCGCCATAATGATAAAGTGGCTTCTCTGGTTTTGATCGGCGCACAGTATAAAATGCCGGGGCTACTGATCGATCTGCAGAATCTCATATTCCGCTGTATGCCCGGCAAAGCCTTTTCGGAGACCGGTATCTCAAAACGGGATATGATCCGGCTGACGCACTCCATGCGGACGCTGGATTTTACCGGGCAGCTTTCCGGGATAACCTGTCCCGTGACAATTCTCTGCGGGGAAAAGGACTGTGCAAATCTCAGGGCGTCCCGAAAGCTCTGCGGAATGCTCGCACAGCCGAAGCTGCGCATCGTTCCCGGAGCAGGCCATGAACTCAACAAATGTGCGCCCGACGAAATCGCCGCGGCGCTGAGGTAGCCCTGATCCGTGCGCCCGACGAAATCGCCGCAGCGCTGAGGCAGCCCTGATCCATATCCGCCGCTCATTTCCGTATCGAGAACGGCTGCTCCATCGCAGAGGCATCCGGGCTAAGCGGTGGTCTTTCAAAGGATCATTCCATAGGATTTGCTATGTAAATAATCATGGGATTGCCGGGACTTGCGGTACATGATCCTGGATACGGTGTATGGCTGAATCAAAAATGCAAATTGCCGGGAGGGAATGCCCGGCATTTTTTAACTTTTCTTTTGTACTAATTTTATATATAATATTAGTACAAAAGGAAGGTGGAGAACATGAACCAATTTCAACAATTGGACCAGCTGATGGAACGCCAGGACGGGATGCTGCGCACCGGGGAGGTCCTCGCTGCCGGGATTTCAAAACCTGTTTTTTACCAGTTTGTACGCTCCCGTGGGTTGGAGCAGACGGCGCATGGGATTTACCTTTCCAAAGACGCCTGGGTGGATGCCATGTATCTGCTGCATCTGCGCTGTCCACAGGTGATTTTTTCCCATGAAACAGCGCTGCTTTTCCATGACCTGACCGACCGGGAGCCGCTGGCCTGTTCCGTCACGGTAAAAACAGGCTATAACCCTACCCGGCTCAAGGGCGAGGGTGTCCGGGTCTTTACCATCAAGGCAGAGCTGCACGAGGTCGGACTGACGACCGCACAGACCCCCTTCGGTCACGACGTGCCGGTCTATGATAAGGAGCGGACGATCTGTGACGTGCTGCGCAGCCGAAGCCACATCGAGATACAGACGTTCCGGGGGGCGCTGAAAGCGTATGCCCGGCGCAGCGACAAGGACCTGCGGACATTAATGCACTACGCCAAACTGTTCCGGGTTGAGAAGATTTTACGTCGGTATTTGGAGGTGCTCTTATGATATAGAAGCAATCTTATATCAATGGGTGGAGAGTGGTTGTAAAGATTTCCCTAAAATCATTCAAACAATGATACATCAGTGCCTTTCCCCAAATATTCCGTAAAAAATATTGAAACACCCTCTTATTTTAACAAAACTCAAACAATTCTGTGTTATGGTAAAGGTGTCTTTTGGGAAAATCGGAGAAAAAACAGTGGGGAGGTGCCGCAATGAAAAGAAATCTGCTCCGGGAAGGCGCTGATTTCCTGAGAGCCAGCAGCAACGAGATCCAGACCGGTTATAACGTTTCCGCCAGCCGGGCGCTTCATTTGGCGGGCTTTTCCGGGGGGGGCAATATACTGATGGGCCTTTTCAAGATCACGTCCGGCGTTCTGGCGCTTTCCATTTTCACCTGCGTCAACGGATGCTATACATTGGGGATGGCGCTGGCCCGGTATTGTGTCCTTGCGGGCGTGATTCGGACAAAAGACATCTCCATACAATACCGCTACTACCGCTGGTCGGGGATCATCCTCATCGCCGCAAGCTGCCTGTACATTGCATATTCCATCCGAATGTACTTCCACCCCGCCTGTACGGCATACCACCCCTACCTTGCCATAGGGATTGCTGCGGTGACCTTTGCGGAAATCGGGCTCAACCTGCGCGGCGTGCTGGTGTTCCGCAAAAACCGCTCCCCGCTGCTCCACGCCCTCAAGACCATCAACCTTGCTGCCTCGTTGATCTCTCTGGTGCTGACCCAGGCGGCGATCCTGTCCTTTGCAGATGAAGTCTAAAATCCCGCCTCCAACGGCATCCTGGGCGCACTGATGGGAACCTGTGCCGTCCTGCTGGGGGTGTATATGCTGCTGCGGATGCGGCGGATCACAAAGCGGACGGAGCACCGCTGCCGGTTCCGGTAAAAAAATACAGATGAACAGGAGGAATCGAGATATGGTTCGGATTCTTGTTGTGGACGATGAAGCGAAATTAACGCAAAGTGTGTGCACTTATCTCAATGACAGCGGCTATGAGGCCAGGGGCTGTCTCAGCGCGGAGGCCGCTTACGACGCCATGTACAGCCGGCTCTATGATCTGATCATCTCAGATATTATGATGCCTGGAATCGATGGCTTCGAGTTTGCCAAAACGGTGCGGAGCCTCAATAAGACCATTCCGATCCTGTTCATATCCGCACGGGATGATCTGCCTGCCAAGCAGAAAGGGTTTGATCTGGGGATCGACGATTACATGGTGAAGCCGATCGATTTCAGCGAACTGCTCATGCGGGTGCGCGCTCTGCTGCGCCGCGCCAATATCGAAGCCAGCCGAAAACTCACGGTAGGCAGCCTGGTTCTGGATGCGGATGCGTTGACCGCTGCTGTCCATGACGATGAGATCCCCGTGACGACACGGGAATTCAATATCCTGTATAAACTGCTTTCCTACCCCAATCACGCCTTTTCCCGTTCTCAGCTTATGGACGAGTTCTGGGGTGTGGAGAGCGATACCAGCCTGCGGGCGGTGGATGTGTACATCACCAGGCTGCGGGACAAATTTTCAGGCTGCAGGGATTTTGAAATCAGGACAGTCCGCGGACTGGGCTATAAGGCGGTGGTCAAATGAAAGCAGGGAAAAAAAGGCGGCTGGAATCCCGTTTCCCGCCATCGCTGTTTGTCCTCTATCTGGTGTCTCTGCTGGCAATGTCAGGTGTTCACACCGGATTTATTGCCCTGATCAATGCTTATGAATGGAATAATACCATTCAAATCATCGTTCCCGTTATTTATTGGAGCCTGCTGGCAGCGGGGCTGACCCTGTTCACCCGGCATCGGATCATCAAAACCTATGACCGTCCCATGAAAGAGCTGGCAAAAGCTGCAAAGAAAGTGGCTCACGGGGATTTTTCCGTCTATATTCCGCCCCTCCATACCTCCAACCGGCACGACTATCTGGATCTGATGTTTCTGGATTTCAACAAGATGGTGGCGGAGCTGGGCAGCCTGGAGACCATGCGGACCGATTTCATCGCCAATGTGTCCCACGAAATCAAGACCCCCCTGGCGGCCATTCAAAACTATGCGCAGCTGCTGCGGACTCCCGGTTTGACGAAAGAAGAGCAGGACGCCTGTACCGCCGCCATTCTGGGCAGCACCCGGAGGCTGTCCAATCTGGTCACCAATATCCTGAAACTCAATAAGCTGGAAAGCCGGCAGATCACCCCGCAGTCTGCGTCCTACGATCTGTGCCGCCAGCTCAGTGACTGCGCGCTGGCCTTTGAGCCGGTGTGGGAAGAAAAACAGATTGAATTTGAGGCGGAGCTGGAGGACCGGGCCACCATCCATGCGGATGAAAGCCTGATGGAACTGGTATGGAACAACCTGCTTTCCAACGCATTCAAGTTCACCGAGCCGGGCGGGACGGTGACGCTGCGGCAAACCTCGGAAACGGACTGCATCACCGTTTCCGTATCGGATACCGGCTGCGGAATCTCGCCGGAAGCCAGGGAACATATTTTTGATAAATTCTATCAGGGCGATACTTCCCACGCCACCGAGGGCAACGGTTTGGGACTGGCCCTGGTCCTGCGGATCCTGCAGATCATGAATGCAGAGATCTCGGTGGAAAGCGCCGAGGGGCAGGGGAGCACCTTCCTGGTGCGAATTCCCACGCAGGAAGAATCGAAGGAGTACCATTATGACGAATGACAAAAACCATGCGGAATACATCGGCTATGAATACCGGGCGATCACAGTCCCCAGGGAACACACCTCTCTCTGTCTGGACAGCTATCCCTGTTTCGGCTGGGAGCCGGACCCGAACAGGGAAACGGACACGGACTCTTCTCCCAGGGGAACGCCCAGGATGCAGGAAACCGTGGTGCTCCATTTCCGCCGCCCACGAACGATCAGCAACAAAGCGGAGCTGACCCGCCTGCAGCGCAACTTTGACAGCTGTGTTGCCGAGCTGAAGGCGCTGGAACGGGACAAGACCATGCTGGCCACGATCGTATCGCTGGCAGCTGGCATCCTCGGCACCGCTTTCATGGCCGGCGCCACCTTCGCGGTGGTGGCGGAACCGCCTATCATCTGGCTGACCATTCTGCTGGCGGTCCCCGGTTTTCTTGGCTGGATCGTCCCGTATTTTTTATACCGGATACTGGTTCGGAAACGGACGGCGGAGGTCGAACCTCTGATCGGGCAAAAGTATGACGAGATCCATTCCATCTGCGAAAAAGGGTCGCACTTATTGCACTGAATCTTAACACAGGCCGGGCGCTTTTGACAGAAGCGCCCGGTTTTTAATATTTCTCAAACAAAACGCAAACATAAGAGAAACGCAGATCCGGCATCATCATTTCGGTCGATGGGAAGAAAGAACCCATAGAATCATTCAACACAGGAGGATTTAGAGATGAAAAAGAGTAATTTCGTAGCATTGATCCTGGGAACTCTCGGGGTCGTTTTCTTTGCGCTTGGTATGTGCATGGCCCTGTTGCCGGAATGGGGAATGTTCAATCAGGGGATCGTCTGCGGCGTCATCGGGCTCGTGATCCTGCTGGCTGCCGTACTGATCTGGCGGAAACTGGAAGGCAAGGCTCCCATCAAACTCAAGGCAAAAACGATCGGGTCCGTAGCGGTCGGCGTGTTGGGCGCCTTATTGCTGGGCGTTGGTATGTGCCTGACGATGGTATTTGGCAGGATGGTCCCTAGCATTGTAGTCGGTCTGGTAGGCATCGTGGTCCTGCTGATGCTGATCCCTCTGGTAAAGGGCATCAAATAAGGAGGGCGCCATGAAAGCTGCTGTTTATAACGGGAAAAGAAGTATTTCGATCGTGGAAAAGCCCACGCCGGTCTGTGGTCCCCATGATGTCCTGCTGAAAACTGTATACGCCAGCATCTGCGGCACCGATGTGGCAGTCTACCAGCACGGTCCCGGCACGGGACACAAAGTTGCCGTGGGCGGCGAGTTTGGTCATGAGGCTGTCTGTCGGATCGCCGCTGTCGGTTCCGAAGTGACGGATTTTCAGATCGGCCAGCGGGTCTATCCTTATCCGCTGCTGGTTACAGGCGATACCGGCCGGGCCGGAACCATGGGAGCTTTTTCGGAATACATTTTAGCTCCCCATGCCAGGTGGAATGTGGGGCTGTATGCGGTGCCTGATGAAATTGATGACAGGACCGCTGCCCTGATCGAGCCGTTTACGGTAGGTACCCGTGCGGCCCGGCGTTCTCAGCCAAAAGCCGGTGAAAATGCCATTGTTTTTGGAGCAGGTACCATTGGTATTACGGCAGCCATCGCCCTGAAAGAATTCGGCTGCCGGGAGGTGCTGGTATGCGATCTGTCGGACTTCCGGCTGAGCAAGGCGCGGGGACTGGGATTTTTGACCTGCAATACCGGCAGAGAAGATCTGAACGAAACCGCCTCCCGCCATTTAGGGATGGCACACGGCCTGGATGGAATGGTTCCCAATGCCGATATTTACATAGATGCCGCCGGTTCGCCTTCCGTGTTGGAACAATTTGAGGCGATGGGCAAAATCGGCAGCCGCTTTGTGGCTGTGGCGGTGTTGGCCGGGCAAAGACCAGTCAATATCCTTCGTATGACCTATGCTCAGCAGTCTTTGATCGGTTCCGGCGGCTATTTCCCGGAGGACGTGCGGGATGTGCTGGCGATGATGGCAGGCGGCAAGTATGATATTTCGTCTATTATCACGCAGGAGTTTCCGCATTCTGAGCTTGCCGCTGCGTTGGAAACGGCAGGCGATACCGATCACGCTTTGAATGTTGTGATTCGATACCAAGACTAACCTCTAATCTGCAGGCCGGGAAAGGTGCCGGGTATGCCCGGAAATTTTGCCGGGAGCATGAAGAAGCATCCCCCGCCGCATTACCGGCGGGAATGAAAGGAGGAATCCTATCGGGGCCAAGTCTGCGGCGGAGAACTTCACCCGGTGCTGGGCGCTGGATCTGGCGGCGGACGGCGTGCGCGTCAATGCCATCGCCCCGGCCCCATCCGCGCAGACATTTGGAATGTAACCAATCTCGCGGATGAGGACGCCAAGGAGCAGTAGGAGATCATTACGGAACACGGACTTCCGGTCTGGGTAATGGAGCCGGTGCCCGGAGGCTGACCGGCCTCTTTGGAAAACAAATATGGTGCCATGTTGAAGCAGGAAAAACCGGAGTGGACAGTTCCCGTCTGGGACTTCCGATGGCTGATGGGCCCGTCGGATGTGACGGTGATCCTCAGCGCCATGAACGATATGGAGCAGACCCGGGACAAACGTTATCAAATATGAGACGCGCATCCATCTTGAGTGCGCATCAACGTCTTTTTTATTCGATAGGAAATGAAATTTCCTGTTAAAAAAGCCCTGAACCATAAAGCTCAGGGCTGAAAATTCTGGTGCCGGTGAGCATTCCAAATCCGAACCAGAAGCATCCCCTTTAGAAACTTCCTGTATATCGCTGAAAGTGATTTTCTTCGTCCCGTCCTTGTAGTTAAAGGTGATCAGCATCTTATCGTCAAACAGATAAATCGCGTTGATAAAGGTGTCAATCAGCATTTTCCGATGGCTCTGCTTGGTAACATCCAACTTGCGGAAACGGTGGAGCCAGAAAGTCATAAATTCGGCGCTGACCTTTGGTGGCTTGGACAACTGCTCATTGGCAAGACGGGTCTCCAATTCCTCTTTTGCCGCCTCCAATTCTTCAAGGCTTTCTTTCGTAGATTTAGTCAAAACACCCTGTTGGATAGCGTTCAGAAGGTTTCGAATCTTGGTATTCGTTTCCTGTAACTGCCGCTCGTACAGGGGAATATTGGTGTTGTCCTGTTCCTGCAACGCCATGAGCATCGAAACGATGGCTTCGATTGCATCGTCATCCATAATCATCTTCATGGTCTCGGAAACAACCAAATCCTCAATCCATCCCTTTTTAACCGGTTTTTTGTGGCACTCTTTGCGCTTCTTTTTGACTGAAACGCACTTGTAATAGTGGTGGACAACCCCGGTGCGGCTGGTGCCGCTCTCCCCACAGAGATAGGCCCCACAATACCCACAGAACAGCTTGATTGTCAGCAGATAATCGTCCTCAGCCTTATGACGGGCTGGGGTTTTCTTGTTTTTCTCCATTTTTGCCTGTACCCGGTCAAAAAGGTCCTTCGGCACGATGGCGGGTATGCCGTCAGGGATGAGAATATCCCTGTACTGATATTCGCCAATGTAACGGCGGTTTTTCAATAGATGCTGTACACTGTTAAAGGTCAGGGGCTTTCCGCGGGTATTTTTCATGCCTTGCTCATTGAGCCAGTCCCGGATTTGCTTCATGGTCGCGCCTTCATCGTACTGTTTGAAAGCATCCAGAATATACGGCGCAGTGACCGGATCGATTTGGAAATGCTGCTCCGCGTCAATCACATACCCCATCGGCAGCGTCCCACCGTTAAACATACATTTCAGAGCATTGTCGGTCATGCCGCGCACGACTTTTTCGGAGAGGTCAACCGAATAGTACTCGGCAAAACCTTCCAGCATGGATTCCAGAATGATCCCCTCCGCGCCGTCTGAAAT
>DWWH01000065.1 GCA_019119815.1 Candidatus Eisenbergiella intestinipullorum
CACCTGCCAGTTTTTTTCATAGCCCATCCGGGAAAGCTGTTCGGAAAGCTCCGTCTCATCCACAGTGCTGTCCGCGTCGATGTGGATGACCGCATCCGCGATCTCCTCCAGCGGCACCTGCGGGCTCATCAACGCGGCAAAGGTGGTCACCACCGTCACCGGTCTTCCCTCGATGAGCTTTCTTAATACCTTCATCCGGTCCGCGACCAGCTGATTGCCGTGGATGTCCGCCTGATAGAAGATCAGGTCCTTGGCCGGATAGAGCACCGTACTTTTATCATAGAACTGGTACTCCTCATAGATTTCCCTGGCACGCAGGTCGCTGTAGGTGACGATGACCTTATAGAGAAAATTTTCGCTCAGCCCGTATGCCAGATGAAGCTTCTGCGCGTCCGTGCAGCCCGTATAGCCGACGCTGGATCTTTCTTTTTTTAAAAGGGAGCTTCCCTCCTCAAATTCCGCCAGCTCCAAAAGCGGCGCCGTCAATGCCTTCATGCCATCCTCTTTTTTCCGCCGCCACAGGCGGCATTCCATCATGAAACCGGAGGGTTTTCATCCTCCATTCCGAAGCGTTTCTGCGCCGGGGCCGCGCCCCGGTTCAGCCTTCTGTCTGTCCCTGCTCCGTTTCCCTGCGCTTCTGATTATAGCGGTTCATGGCCGCGTCCGGCCCTTCCGTCAGCACCGTCACGGCCGCCTCCGCCGCCTGCCACACGCTTTCATCCATGACCTTCCGCTCCGCCGCCGGAAAATGGCCCAGCACATAGTCCGCCAGATCATATCCCGCGGGCTTCTCTCCCACGCCCACCCGGAGCCGCATGAAATCCTGGGTTCCAAGGTTCGCAATAATGTTCTTCAGTCCGTTATGGCCTCCCGCGCTGCCCTTTTTGCGGATGCGAAGCTGTCCCACATCCAGGCTGATGTCGTCGCAGATCACCAGAAGCCGCGTCTGCGGATCTTCCTTATAATAATCTATGATCTCCCGGAGGCTTTCACCACTCAGATTCATATAGGTCAGGGGCTTTGCCAGGAGCACCTTCTGCCCCTCGATCACGCCCTTCCCCACCAGTGCCCGGTGCTTTCTGTCGATCACCCGGATGCCGTAACGATCCGCCAGGGCGTCGATCACCTCAAAGCCCACGTTATGTCTGGTATTTTCATATTCCTTTTTGGGATTCCCCAATCCTGCGATAATAAACATGTTCCTGTCGTCCTCTGTATTCCTGATTTTCAGACCGGCCGCTTCCCGCAGTCTTTCCTTCTCTTTTTCCATCCGGCTTTCTGCCATCCGCCGTCTTTCCAGTTTAAGCCATGAAAACAGGTTCTGTCAATGCCGCGGACGCGCGGTCTGCGGATGTGCGGCCGTCCCGCTGCCGCTTCCCGGGCGAAATCGCCCCGCCGGACATACAGCGGCGGTCAGTCCCTGTCGCCCGAAACGCGCTTACAGAAAACATACCGGTCTTTTTCCGAATATTCTTCCCTGTATTCATACCCCAGCCGGTTAAAATCCTTCAGCCCTTCCGGCGTCAAAATCCCCCGCTCCGCCGCGAAGCGGACCATCTCTCCGCGGGCCATTTTGGCCAGGGTCCCCTTCTGAATGACCGGCTCCTTCCTTCCGCTGTTCTGTCCCGGCCGCGCCACAGGGGCGCTGTCCTGATTGCCCGCGTCCGTCCTTCCCTGTTCTTCCCCGAACACGCAGGTCACATACCGCATGTCCTTTTCCAGATATTTTTCCACGCAGACCGCATACTCCCTAGACGCCAGGTTCACGATGCAGTCCGTCTCCGCGGCCAGATGCTCATACAGGCTCCGCCCCCAGAACGCGTACAGGCTGCCCGCTTCCGACGCCTTCGCCTGCATCTCCAGCCGGTAGGGAACCACCCCGTCCAGCGGCCGCAGGATTCCGTAAAAACCGGACAGAATGCGCACATGCTCCTGCACATAGTCCCACTGCCCGTCCTCAAACACCGCGGGCGCCATATACTGATACTGAATCCCCTCGTAGGAAAGAAACGCCGGGGTCAGATTCCGCCTCAGCTCCGTTTTCTCCAGCCGCGCATACGCCTCCTGCGCGATTTTTTCCGAGCACTTCCACACCGCCTTCATTTCCGGAAGGCTCTTTTTTCTCATCCACTCCAGAAGCTCCGCCGCCCGCTCCAGATAAACCGGAAGGCCCGCCGGGGCAAACGTATCCGTATCAATTTTCATTTTTTTCGCCGGAGATATGATAAAACGCATATTGATCTTTCTGTCCTTTCTTCTCTTTCAGCAAATGCAGGCTCTGGCAATCAAACCGGGAAGGGCATCCCTGTTCCGATTGCCGCATCCCCTCTTTTTCTTTTGCCGGTTCAATGCTATACTGGATTTCCGATGCACTACTCACTTTTATCATTTTTTTGAAAAGAACGCAAACTTTTTCTCTTCCCGGACAGTCTAATAGTTGAAAAGAGATGGAATCCTTCCGGATTCTTCTTTTGATTATTACGCTGCCCTTCGGCGGCAGAAAGCGAGGCGGAAGCCGCCCTCTCGGCCGGCTTCCTGGAAGAATCCTTCCGGATTCTTCTTGTAATTATTATGCCGCCCTTCGGCGGCAGAAAGCGAGGAATATTCCATGACAGCAAAACAGTTCGCCCGGCGCATGGAAGAATCTCAGGCAAAATTCTACCGGCTGGCATACTGCTATGTCAAAAACGAACATGACGCTCTGGAAATTCTTTCAGAAGCTGTCTATCGCGGTTTTATCAGCCTGAAACGGCTGGAAAAGCCAGAGTTTTTCGACACCTGGATGAGCCGTATCATCATCAACTGTGCCTGCGATCTTCTGAAGAAACAGAAGCGCTGTGATTTTCAGGAGCCGGACGACTCTTTCCCGGCGAAGGAGGAAGAGCTCTCCGTAGACGACAGGCTCGACCTGTACCAGGCGCTGGATAACCTTGCTCCGGATGAAAAATCTCTGATCATCCTGAAATACTTCGAGGACAGAAGCTTCCGGGAGATCTCTTCCATCCTGAATCTTCCGGAAAGCACGGTAAAAACCCGGCTTTACCGAATCATCGGAAAGCTGCGGGCCGCCATGGTCTGAATGTCAGAAAGGAGCACAGCCATGAATAAAGGAAAAGAAAATTATCAGAACATCCCCCTGCCGGACGGCCTTTCCGACGCCGTTCAGAAGGGATTAAAGAAAGGAAGAAGACATATGGAAAAAAAATGGATCACTGCCATCGGCACTCTTGCCGCAGCCTGCGTGCTGGGCTTCGTCGTTCTTAAAGTGCTGCCTGACAATCTGCGTACGCCTCAGGAAAACGCCCCCTCTGCACAGTCCCGCCTTGCCTCTCCTCAGGATGGACAGACGCCGGAGGCGGCCGCCTACTCCGCCGAAGAAGATCCTTCCGGAGCATCTCCCGCTTCCATGGGAACTCCGTCAGAGGACAGTTCTGAAGCAGCCGTGCAGGAAGCAGCCCCATCCTCGATCCGGGTATCCGGAACCGTGGCCCAGATCGATGAAGAGGGACGAATCCTCCTGGAAAATAAGGAAGAGGGTGCGGCCTATCCCCAGGTCCTTCTGAACGTTACGGATGACACCTTGATTCTCTCCGGAGCAGACTGCAGCGAAAAAGCTCTTTCTGATATTGCTGTAGGCGACATCCTCTATGCTGACATCAGCCCGGCCATGACCAGAAGCCTCCCTCCCATCGCCAATGCTTTCACGCTGTTCTGCGAAATCTCTGAAGATGCCGCAGTTCCCGTCTACGGAACCATTACGGACGTTTCCTTCGACGGAGAGGGGGGCCTTCGCATCACCACTGATCAGGACCTGATCCTGAATACAACGGAAGATGCTCCCGTTCTTTCCCTCGACAACAGCCAGACTCTTTCCGCTTCTGCTCTGATGGCGGGCGACACCATCCTGATACAGTATTCGTTCATGACCATGAGCATCCCCGCCCAGACCAATCCGGACGAGATCCGGCTTGTCGCAAAGGCTCCGGTTACCGCGGCTCAGGATCCCGCATCCGATGCTGTGTCGGCTGCTTCCTCCATCCGGGTGTCCGGAACCGTAACCCAGATTGAAAACGGCCAGATCCTCCTGAAAAATGAAGAAGAAGGCGCAGCCTATCCCCAGATCCTTCTGAACATTACGGACGACACCCTGATTCTCTCCGGAGCAGACTGCAGTGAAAAAACGCTTTCCGACATCGCAGAAGGCGACATTCTCTATGCCGACATCAGCCCGGCCATGACCAGGAGTATCCCTCCCATGGCAAATGCCTTTGTGGTATTCTGCGAAACGCAGGAGGATACCACTGTCCCCACCTATGCCGTCATCACGGATATACAGACCTCTGAAGACGGGCAGACCACCATCATCACTGATCAGGATCTGGTCCTGCTTCCCGGAACGGATACCAAAATCCTCAGCCTGGAGGGAAACTCTGCCCTTCCCCTTTCCGATCTGAATATCGGCGACGCCATCCTGGCCCGCTTTTCCATCATGACAGCCAGCCTGCCGGCCCAGGCCAGTCCGGACTCTATCTGGGTGATCGGACAGGAGGCAGCTGCGGTCGAAATAGAATAACCAATCCTTTTTCTCTTCAAAATAGCGCCCCGCTTTTTTAGCGAAGGCGCTATTTTTATCCCCATAAAGAGCCCCGCAGGAAATAATGGTTTTCCATAGGGCCGGCATATTACGTGTCATATCCGAGGCAGACCGTTTATATTGCAGTGCATTCTGCCTCCATCATGATATACGGCCGATCTTCATGGAGCCGTTCTTTGGACACACCTATATGGATATTTCCGTTTTCTGCTCTGTGAAAGACCAGCTTCGTCCAGAAACAGGTCTGCAGAAATTTGGTTTCCACGATCAGATCCTCTCTCTCCATGTAAGCTGTGGACACGGTCTGCGTATAAACAGGGATTGCTCCCTTTGTATATACCGGCCTGAGCTTTCCGTCCAGGTATGCTTCGATCCGGGACCGGCAGGTATCATCATCAAATATGATTTCCAGCATCTGATCTCCGACAGAAATGGATATTTCCTTTACGTTCACGTCTTCATGGTCATAAAAATCCGTATATACATTCTTATCATCCATCGGCCTCAGCTCCGTATTAATGTGAAATGCTCCGCCTGTCACCCTGTATATTCCGTTCCATGACCGTAAAGCGTCCTGGTCTGCGGTATTCTTCCTGTGTCCTCTGATCTCTCTGGACAAAAGATATTGTCTCAGCATCCTCTGTCCTTCTTCATCCTCCGGCAGCGGCCCCTCCGGCAGCTTTTCTCGCAGCAGGTATCTGCTGATGATCTCGTTTTCCGCCTTTGAATCCTGATCGTTTGCCGACTGGTTAATGGAGATCACCAGATCGTTGTATCTGCTCATAAGCACATCCTGACCATGCCCTCCGGAAAACTTGAAAGTGTCCTTCTCCGGGCAGATCCACAGCTGATAGCCATATCCCTCCCGGCTGTCCAGATGGGATTCCCGGTTGACCTGATCCGTCCGGATTCTTCTTGTCGTTGCCCGCTGCATCCATTCCCTGCTGATCAGCTGTTCGCCTTCCCATTCCCCGTTCTGCAGATAAAGCATGCCAAGGCGCAGATTGTTTTCTGTGCTGGAAGCCACACCGGGCGCCGCGTGAATATGGTTTTTGTGAAACGTCATCCATTCCAGCTTATCCGACTCTATTCCGATTTTATTAAAGATTTCGTCTGTCAGATACTTTCTGACACTTTTCCCGGTCTTCTTTGCTACCGCTGCTCCAAGCATACAGGAACCGGTCGTGTTATACAGGAATCTGGTTCCGGGTTCATGGTCAAATTCGGATCCGAAATAATTAGCGATCAGATTTTCTCCTGACGGAGGGTGCACCGACATCCCGTTTGCCATCATCAACACGTGTTCTACCGTCAGTTTATTCATGTTTTCAGAAGGCAGGATACCAAGCTCTTTCAATTCTTCTGCAAAAATATCCGTCATATGGTCCTGTACGTTCAAATAACCCTGTGTGCACGCCAGACCTACTGCAGTTCCTACATAAGATTTCCCCATAGAATGGCAGATATGTGCAAGCGAGCTGCTATAGGGCTTCCACCATCCCTCCAGTATCACCTTTCCATGACGGACAATCATCAGACCGTGCATTTCCGTTCCGCATGCTTCCAGCTCTTCCAGCATCTGTAAAAGCATTCCGGAAGATATTCCTGCTTTTTCAGGGACGATCCTTTCCAGTTCCTTCTTATACATAATTCCTCATCTCCCCGCCTATATGGACTCCAAACATGCAAAGCCCTTCTCTTCCTTCATTCCCGCGCTGATCCCTTCCGGAATGCGCAGCTTCAGCTTTTCTCCCTCAAAACAGAAGTGAAAACGATATTCTCCCATGGAAGCGAGGCTTTTGCATACTACTTCAAATTCTCTCTCCGCCGTCCACCCTCCGGACAGCAGACAACGCTGCGGATCAGGTCCGTAAATCCGGTTCTGAATACTGGTATCCGGCGAAAGGATAAAAGGTATCCCGCTCTCCCTCCATGTGGCATTCAGTCCTGCTTTATACCGAGAGCAGCTGCCGCCCTGCAAAATTTCCATATCGGCTTCCGCTTCTGTAAGACAGACCTTTATGCTCTGTATCTGCCACCTGTTGGAAGCGAAGGAAAATGTTTTTCCGTTCATATCTTCTTCTGTCCTGCTGTGCGCAGACGCATGATAGGGAGCCCGGCTCATATTTCGTACGGCCTTTGTCAAAAGTCTTCTTCCTTCCTCGTCCTCCGGAAGCGGCTCTGCATGAATCCGTGACAGAACATCTTCATAAAACATCCGTATCGCCATATCCGCTCTCGCTTCATTTCCCATCAGCACTGCCGTCATGTCATATTCCGGCAGAATGAGCGCGATCTGTCCGCCGCCTCCGTCCATGCGGCATCCGCCAAAAGCATTTTTCCACATCTGCATGCAGTAGCCTTTTCCGTTTCCGTAGCCAGGCTCCGCATTACCCGTCCAGGTCTGCTGGGAGCAGGCAGCCTCCAGCAGAGCTCTGTCCAGCAGCTGTTTCCCGTTCCATTCCCCTTTCTGCAGCATCCATAAACTGAATTTCAGAAAGCCGTTCGCAGTCAGTACTGTTGTAACCGGATCGTAAATATGGTTTCTGTCATATTGCGCAGTTATCTCGATCCCCAATGGATCCGCAATCCTCTTTTGAATAAAAGAGGCGATTTCTTCTCCGGATGCCCTCTCCACCAGGAAAAACAGCAGGTGGGGAATGGAATTGTTATAGTAAAAGCAGGTACCAGGCTCGCAATCCATCGGCGTTCTGAAAAAGCTTCTGCAAAGATCCGTATCGGTATTCTCAATAAAATCCATAAAGGCCAGGTCGGAGTTCTGTCCGGACTGCATGGTCAAAAGATCATATACCGTGATCCTTTCAAAACGTCTGTCATAATTCTCAGGAAGCTTATCCTGAAAATAGTCAATGACTCTGCTGTCAAAGGACAGCTTTCCTTCGTCAATCGCGAACAGTACGGAAGCAGCGATGATTGCCTTTGCCGCAGACAGCAGCCGGTGAGGACTTTCCAGCGTATAGGGATCGGACGCAGCGGCAAAGACCAGCTTCTTCTTCCGGACGATCTGCAGGCTGTGGATCTCATAGTCACATTCTCTTAAGTGCTGCAGATAAGCCGCAATATGACGGGAGGAGATTCCTGCCGCTTCCGGGACATCTTCCAGGATCCCTGCATCCCGTAAAATATTCTCTTCCATTTTATCCTTTCACTCCCCCTATCACGATTCCTTTTACAAATCCCTTCTGGAAGAACGGATAGATCAGCAGAATCGGTATGATCGCAATGACTGCCACCGCCATTCTCACGCCTACGCTGGGAACCTGGATATTGGCTGCGATCATACTGTTCGCCTGATTGTTGCTCAGAAAGTCCGCACTGGAAATCAGACGGTTCAGAAGGTTCTGT
Source organism: Candidatus Eisenbergiella intestinipullorum (assembly GCA_019119815.1). Lineage (GTDB taxonomy): Bacteria > Bacillota > Clostridia > Lachnospirales > Lachnospiraceae > Eisenbergiella > Eisenbergiella intestinipullorum. The sequence continues at coordinate 7,961 of DWWH01000065.1, forward strand.
ATGGTATACAGATCGGTCCTTCTGGTCAGATAATAGAGTCCGTTCATCCAGTCATTCCAGTATGCCAGTGCAGTCATCAGGCCAATGGTTGACAAAATAGGCTTCGACATGGGCACTACGATCCTGATCAGTATTTTGGCTTCGGAAGCCCCGTCGATCATCGCCGCCTCTACAATATTGTCCGGAATATTTGTCGTAAAGTACGTCCTCATCATAATGACGGCAAAGCCGCTCAGAAGCAGGGACGGAAAAACCAGCGCCCAGAAAGTATCCTTTATATGAAATGTCTGTGTCCACATCATATAGGAAGGAATCATACCGCCATTGAACAGCATGGTAAAGAAAATGAAAAAGGCGAAAAAATTTCTTCCAGGAAGATTTTTTCTGGACAATGGATAGGCTAACAGCGTTGTGGTGACGACGCTCAACGTTGTCCCCACCGCCGTAGTCGAAATGGTCATCATATATGCCCTGAATATTTTTTCCCTGCTGAACCAGAGGTACTGATACGCATCAAATCCGAATTCTTCAGGGAAAATGGAATATCCGTTTTGCAGAAGCGAGCTTTCTGAAGTAATGGATGACATAAACAGCAATACAATAGGGAAAATACAGATCAGGGACAGTATCAGCATAATCACTGCCGATATTCTGCCAAACGCTTTGTCAGATTTTGATGTCATAGCTTTCTCCTAAAATAATGCGTTCTCTGATTCGATACGCCTTACGATCATGTTCGCGGTCAACACAGTAATAAATCCCAGAATGGACTGCAGGAATCCGGCTGCAGCTGCTCTTCCTATATCGTTGTTTTCCATCAGTCCGCGGTAAACATAGGTATCGATCGTCGTAGTAGCCTTCTGAAGCATTCCGGAGTTCATCGGAACCTGATAAAACAGGCCGAAATCCGAGTAAAACATTCTTCCAATGCTTAATAAGGTCAGCGTAACGATCGTGGGCTTTAACAGCGGTATCGTAATATTCCAGATTCTTTTTCCGATTCCGGCTCCGTCCACGGCAGCCGCTTCATACAGAGCTTTATCAAATCCGATGATTGTCGCATAATAAATAATGGAATTGTAGCCAAAGCTTTTCCATGCCTGTACCAGCGTTAAAATAAGAGGCCAGTATTCCGGCTGCGTATACCATGAAACAGGCTCTATCCCCAACGGTTTTAAAATGGTATTGTTGACCATCCCGCTCGACTGTCCCAAAAGGGCATAAATAATATAGCTGATCACCACATAAGAGAGCAGATAAGGGATCAGGATCATTGTCTGTGAAAATTTCTTGATTCTTTCAGATCCCGCTTCATTCAGCAGGATCGCAACCGCAATCGCCAACACCGTATTCAGGATCAGAAACAGCAGATTATACCCTATGGTATTGCGGAACAGAACCCATGCGTCATTTGTTTTGAAAAGAAATGTAAAGTTTTTCAGTCCTGTCCAGGGACTTCCCCATATTCCCTCTGTGTATCTGAATTTTTTAAATGCAAGCTGAAGTCCTGCCAGGGGAATATAATTATTTACGATCAGATATGCCAGCCCCGGCAGCATCATCAGATACAGCGGCAAAAAGCGTTTCATTTTTTTTGTTTTCATGGAAAGACTTTCCCTCTCGTCCCATCGGGGAGACAGGCGGCGTTTTCTCCGCCGGTTCCTGCCTCCTCCCGTAATCTCCTAGTTCTGTGCTGCCCATGCGTCCAGCTGCGCCTGCTTTTCTGCGATGATCGCATCGATTCCCGCATTGTGCAGTTCTTCCCTGAACTGCGCCAGCAGCGTTTCCGTGTCTTCCAGTCCGAGCACGATCGTATTGTAATACTGCGATACCACATTCGTACACGCTGTGATCTCATCTGTTACATTGGTCGGGTCAAAGGTAAAGCCCAGTGCCGGAGACTGCGTTGCATTTTCATTTGACTCGATCCATCCCTCATAATAATCCGCCGGGTTCGGCGTCCAGGGATACGTAATGGTGATATTGGGCCAGAAGGTTCCCATTCCGGAAGGCCAGCCGGTCGTAAAGGCATCCAGACCCTCCGCAAAATCAATGGTTCCGTCGTCCAGCTTCACATAATGTACATTTTCGATTCCATTGCATACCAGATTAGAAAGCTCCGCATTTGTATACAGCTCATTCAGAAACTTCATCGCAGCTTCCGGATGTTCGCTTAAAGCCGGTATACACCACATCATTCCTGTTACGGAGTCCGTCGTCGCATAATTCGTGCTGCTAAGCTCCGCTCCGTACAGTCTCTTTCCGCAGTTGTTCTGCTGGACTTCTGCAGCTACTTCCGGATCAAACCCTCCTCCGAGATAGCAGAACGCCTGATTATTGGAAACATAGGCCACAGCTCCGTCCTGCGCGTTCATGGGATCATTAATAAAGAGCCCCTCTTCCATCCACTGATTGGTATAACCGATCATTTCCTCAAACTGTTCTGTTTCAAAAACATTGACGACGGTCAGGTTGTTATCTTCAAGAATCAGTCCTCCAAAAATATTATTTCCTGTCGTTCCAAGAGGATCAAAGCCTGTCGGCCCTAAAAAGTCTCCGTTGGTCCCGGTCGGGAAGATCGCCAGCTCCGGATGCGCCTCCTTCACCTTTCTTGCCACCTCTGTCAGATCTTCAAAATTATGAATATCATCCGGAACGATCCCAAGCTCGTCGCAGATGTCCGCATCCATGATCACACAGGGTCGATTGCTGTATGCGTCTACCTTTGGCACACCATAAATATCTTCCCCAAATCTTCCGCATTCTATATAATCTCCCAGACATTCCTGTATGCCCTGGCCATATTCGTCCAGAAGATCGTCCAGCTTCGCAATCGCTCCATTATCCACATACGTGGAAACCGGAGACATAAAGCTGCAGTTGAACAGATCGACTCCTCCATCCGTCAGCAAAAGATTCATCTGATCCGACCAGCTGGCAAAGTCAATGCACAGAAGTTCCACCTCTACCCCTATCTTATCAACGGTAATATCATTGATCGCCTCCTGCACCATATCCTTCTCTTCGGCGGCATTCATGGTCAGCATATATGGTACAACGATCTTTTCCGTCTCTGCCGCCTCTTCCGTTCCTCCATTCTCTGTCTGAGCGGAAGTGTTTTCACCCTCCGTCTGTTTTCCTCCGCAGGCTGTCAGCGATAATGCCAGCAGTGCCGCAAGCAAAACTCCAAGTCCCCTCTTCTTCATAAGTCTTTTCCTCCTTTTTTCATCCCAAAACTCTTTTTTGTGTCCTGATTTTTTACGGTTTATGTTGAAGCTTCAGCTTTCATTTTTCCCTCCTTTTCTTCTGGATTTTTATTATCATCCTGTCTGCCTCTGCACGTTCTTCTCTGATAAAGATTGAATCCAAGGCAGGCAATGATCATCAGCACAGCTACAGCATAGAACATGATCTCATATCCGAAGCGCTCTGATATTTTTCCGCAGATGACCGGTCCCAGTCCCTGTCCCAGATCAGCGCCGATATAAAAAGTGCTCGTCGCGATTCCGACCTTGGCAGCATCTACCCTTTTCATACAGGCTGTCTGAAGCGAAATCTGCCCTGTCCCCTGGCCTACCGCCTTGAGAACCGCAGCCGCAAGCATGATCCACAGACAATTCCCCCCTCCTACGGCCGCCATAGCGGCCATACTTGTCACAAGCGAAACGTTTACGATTGCTGTCAGGCCGTGTCTGTCAACGATTCTTCCAACAGTCATGCGGATCCCAAAGAGGACCGCGGCGTTCAGCGTAAAGAATAAAGAAATCCCATCAATTCCCTTTTCCTCCGCAGCAAGAAGCAGAAATGAATTCACAACGCCATTCTCCAGGGAAAACAGCCCTCCGATCAGAGCATAAACAATACAGGGAATGGCAATGATCTTTCCGAAAGAAAAAGGAACGCCCCTTTTCTTTACGGCAGGCATTTTCTTTTCTTCTCCTTCTTCCTTTTTATCCGTCAGAAGAATAAAAAAGATTGCCAGTACCGACATGATCGTAATGATCCAGAACAGCTGCTTATAACCAAATCTGTCTTTTATTTCAATTCCCAGTCCCGGGCCGCATACCTGAGAGACAACCTGTCCCAGACTGTAATACCCGATTCCTTCTGCCAGGCGCTCCCGCGGAACATAATCATACAGTATGGCTATATTTACTGTTCCCTGAATTCCAAAAGCAATCCCATGCAGGACCCGTACTGCAAACATTGCACGGATTCCCGGCGCGATGCAGTAGCCCAGCATTGCCAGCGTGATCAGCACCGTAGATAAAATACAGATATTTCTTTTTTCAAATACATCTGACGCATAACCGCTGAACGGCCGGATTGCCAGCGCTGCGATCGAATAGATTCCTGTCAGGGCCCCTGCTGCCGTAAGTCCTGCCCCCAAAGCCACTCCGTAAGAAGTAACCAGCGGAGCGATCATGCTGTATCCAAAGGATACTACCAGCCCCGAAAGCATCAGCAGAATATAATTCTTTGAAAGCAGTTTTTTCTTCTCCAACGCATTCCCTTTCTTGCTTTTTCGTTTTAGCATATGATTAAAATAAAAATCTCTCTGTATCCAGGGAGATTTCTATTTTCCCTCTTCCCCTTCTTTTAAGAAATTCCGCCGCAGGTGTCCCCAAACAGACATTTCGCCTCCAGCACTCTTGCGATCGGCATATCCACGTCGCTGTGAGATGCCACCATAAGAAGGTTTAATGCGCTTTCCCCCGCTTCCTCCACCGGCGTATAGATTGTACTGATCGTAGGCATAAAATAATCAAATGACTTACTGATCCCCATCGACAGAAGCTCCAGCTCCTCCTGGAATCTGATCCCTTTCGCTTTACAGGCTGAGACTGCGCCGATCGCCTGCTCCGGAATATTCACAAAAATAGCCGTCGGAGGATTTTCCAGCGCCAGAAGCTGCTTCATTGCTTCATAACCGGAAAGGAAATCTCTGCCTTCCTCTTCCCTGATATACTCTCTGCCTGTTTTCAGTCCCAGTTCAAAGCTTTTATTCAAAAATCCCATCTTTCTGAGGACTGAGTTCGGTCCATTATGTGTACTTCCGATAAATCCGACCGACGTATGCCCCCGCTGCGAAAACAGCTCCGCCGCATTTACCCCGATCGAATAATCATCCACATAAACGGAATGGTAGCCTTTTTCATGTCTGTATACACATACAATAGGAATCTGAAAAGTGTGGCTATTCAAAAACTCCGCATCCGCATCGGAAATTCCGCAGATGATAATCCCGCTGAAACGGGTCGGCGTCATAATTGCTTCGCATTCTGCCAGCTGCCCATACTCAAACATGTGCACATAAAATTCCGCGTGGTATCCTTTTTCTACCGCGGTCCTCTGCAAACCTCGGAAAAAGCCTCCCATGATCTCATCCGCATACCCGGAATTCCAGAACACAGCGATCACCTGACCCGTTTCCTCCGTTCCTGCACTTCTGAGACGTCTGGCATAGATATTGGGCTGGTAGCCCATTTCTTTAGCCGCATCCTTTACTTTCTTCTGCGTCGCTTTGGAAATGCGCATTTTATCCCCGCGCCCGTTGAGGACAATGGATACTGTTCCGGCAGACAGCCCCAGACGTTCTGCGATTTCCGTAATCTGCGTATTACCCTTGCCTCCCACTTTTCGCTCCTTTGCTTTTTCGTTTTAGCAATTTCAATTTTACTTGACTTTTCCTCTGATGTCAACCCTGTAAAGTACAAAATTTTATTCTCGGATTGCTGTTTTGCCTTCCTCTCCCTCCGCCGGTTCAGCCCTCCTCAAAAAGAAGGGCCGCCCCTTCTCATATCATTCCGCCCCATACGGGATCATACAAAAAGAGTACAGCCCTGCAGTTTAAACTCTTCGATTTTCTGATCGATCCGTTCCGGGGAGATGCCCAGTTTTTCTGCCAGACACTCCCTGCACAGAAAGTCTTTCGCTCCCCGGTTCACGAATTTCCGGTAGGCCCCGATCTCATTATAAGTCAGGGCCTTCCCGCATTTTACACAGACAGACATTACAGATCGACCACCTTCGCGCGGTAAACCTCACAGCCAAAGGGCGGCAGCTCCCGGATCACCGTGGAATTGTCCACCCGGAAGCTTTCCTTTGTCCAGACCTCATGCATGTCCAGCGTCTTTCCGGTGGAGAAGCCCAGTCCGATCTCATCCAGATTGAAGCGGGCAGCGGCCTTCTCTTCGCTCAGGTTGAACAGACCGATGGCCAGGTCTCCGTTCTCCAGCTGACGGGAATAAATAACCATATCATCCCCGCTCCAGATGCCGTTCAGCTTCACCGGCTGCCGGCAGGCCCTGTCCTGATTGATGGCGATGAGCTCTTCATTGCAGAGAATTTCCCTTGTCGCCTCGTTCATCTTCCGGATGTCGCAGCCGATCATCAAAGGAGAGCCCAGCAGCGCCCAGATGGAATAATGGGTCCTATACTGGGTATCCGTGCAGCCCTTCAGGCCCACATTTCCTTCTCCGTACATGCCCACGATCAGCATGTCCATGTCGTTAAAGCAGCCCACGCCGTTGTAGGGATGCAGCTTCTCCTGCTGCTTTGTCAGATCCTTTACGGATTCCCAGGTGTCAAAAATATCTCCGGTGGAGCGCCACATGGAAGCCGCCGAGGTCTTGATCCATTCATGGGTCTGATCGCTTCCCCAGGAGCAGGCCGAAAACAGGATGTCCCGTCCGCAGTTTTCCAGCGCCAGCCCCATCCTGCGATACAGATACTGCCCGTGGATGATGGGGCTGTGATAGCAGTAGTCATACTTCAGAAAATCCACGCCCCACTCCGCAAAGGTCTGCGCGTCGATAAACTCATGCTCAAAGCTGCCCGGATAGCCCGCGCAGGTCAGATTTCCCGCACAGGAGTACATGCCGAACTTCAGCCCCTTACTATGCACATAATCCGCCACGGCCTTCATGCCGTTGGGAAACTTCTCCGGGTCCGGCACCAGCCTTTCGTTCTCATCCCTGGTCTTTAAGGACCAGCAGTCGTCGATGACCAGATACTCATACCCCTTTGCCAGAAGCCCGCTCTCCACCATAACGTCCGCTGTTTCCTTAATCAGTTCCTCATTGATGTTCGCCCCGAAGGTGTTCCAGGAATTCCACCCCATGGGCGGCGTTAATTTTACCATTGTCTTTTCCTCCTCTTGTTGTTTTGTTTCTATCTTAAGGTTCTTCTTCTTTTTCTTCTATATAAATTGTTTCCTTTTCTTGTATTTTTGTTTCCTTTCCATAAAATTCCGCTCCCGGCTCCGCCGGTTTCTCACACAACAGGGAGCGCGCTCCCTCCCCGAAACGCCATAAAAAATCTGCTTTATGCAAAAAAGGCCTCCCGGCCAAAGCCGGAAAGCCTCCTTTTCTCAGTCCGCCGCAGCATTCTGCCGCGGGATTTATTCCTTTCCTTCTTCCGCAACCTTCTGGATAAAGGCGTCCAGCTCCTGGCTTCCCAGGTCGCCGTCGTCGCGGCTTCTGACGGATACGGTTCCGGTCTCCTCTTCCTTCTGTCCCACGATGAGCATGTAGGGAACCTTCTCCATCTGGGCGCTGCGGATCTTGTAGCCGATCTTTTCGTCGCGCTGGTCCATTTCACAGCGGATGCCGGCGTCCTTCAGCTTTTTCAGGATTTCCTCTCCGAATCCGAAGAATTTCTCGGAAATAGGCAGGATCTTCACCTGCACCGGAGCCAGCCATACCGGGAATTTGCCCGCGTAATGCTCGATCAGGATACCGATGAAACGCTCGATGGAACCATATACCACGCGGTGGATCATGATCGGGCGGTGCTTCTCGCCGTCCGCTCCCATGTATTCCGCCTCAAAGCGCTGCGGGAGCTGGAAATCCAGCTGGATGGTTCCGCACTGCCAGGTTCTTCCCAGGGAATCCGTCAGATGGAAGTCGATCTTCGGGCCGTAGAACGCGCCGTCTCCCTCGTTTACCACATATTCCTTGCCGGTCTCATCCAGAGCCTCGCGCAGCGCGTCCGTAGCCAGCTCCCAGTCCTCGTCGCTTCCCATGCTGTCCTCCGGTCTGGTGGACAGCTCCACATGATAAGGGAAGCCGAAACGGCTGTAGACCTCGTCGATCAGGCGCATTACCCCTTTGATCTCATCCTTGATCTGATCTCTGGTCATGAAAATGTGGGCATCATCCTGCGTAAAGCAGCGCACACGCATCAGGCCGTGAAGCTGGCCGGACTTTTCATGACGGTGCACCAGTCCCAGCTCGCCGATGCGCAGCGGCAGGTCGCGGTAGGAACGGGGCTGGGATTTATAAACCAGCATGCCGCCCGGGCAGTTCATGGGCTTCACCGCATAGTCCTCGCCGTCGATCACGGTGGTGTACATGTTGTCCCTGTAATGATCCCAGTGTCCGGAGGTCTCCCAGAGCTTCCGGTTTAAGATGATGGGCGTGGAAATCTCCTGGTATCCCTCCCTTTCATGCAGCTTTCTCCAGTAATCGATCAGGATGTTTTTCAGAACCATTCCCTTCGGAAGGAAGAACGGGAAACCGGGACCCTCTTCCATGATGGTGAAAATTCCCAGTTCCTTGCCCAGCTTGCGGTGATCCCGCTTCTTCGCCTCCTCGACCCTGTCCAGATACTCCTTCAGCTGTTCCTTATCCGGGAAAGAAGTTCCGTAGATTCTGGTCAGCATTTTATTTTTCTCGCTGCCTCTCCAGTAGGCTCCTGCCAGGCTGGTGAGCTTGACGGCCTTCACATATTTCGTATTGTCCAGATGCGGGCCCGCGCACAGGTCCACGAACTCTCCCTGACGGTAAAAGCTGATCACCGCGTCCTCCGGCAGATCCTCGATCAGCTCCACCTTATAGTCCTCGTTTCTTTCCTTCATGAAGGCGATCGCCTCATCGCGGGAAAGCGTGAAGCGCTCCAGCGGCAGACGCTCCTTCACGATCTTCTTCATTTCCTTTTCAATGGCCGCAAAATCCTCGCTGGAAATGGGCTCCTTGAATTCAAAATCATAATAAAATCCGTCCTCAATGGCCGGTCCGATCGCCAGCTTCGTATCCGGATACAGGCGCTTCACCGCCTGGGCCAGGATATGGGAAGTGGTATGACGGAAGGTCCTCGCTCCGTCCTTATCCGTAAATTCCTGTTCTCCTCTGCTTCCGTCCTTCAGAATTACATCCATTTTTCATTCTCCTTTCCAGAACAACTGATGTTCGCACATATGAAACATGTCTGCGCCGCCCTGCGTGCAGGCACGCAGTCCGCGCAGCCGCCTGACAACGCTTTCATCCCTTTGCGCGATACGCACAGTTCACGGCTAAGCCGTTCACTGTGCCGGGCAGCTCGCAGCGTAGCTGCTCGCTGTCCGTTGCCCGTCGGATGTCCGCATGTCTGTGCAGGCAAGCCTGCCCATCCGCGCAGCCGCCTGACAACGCTTTCATCCCTTTGCACGATACGCACAGTTCACGGCTAAGCCGTTCACTGTGCCGGGCAGCTCGCAGCGTAGCTACTCGCTGTCCGTTACCCGTCGGATGTCCGCATGTCTGTACAGGCAAGCCTGCACAGACACGCGGCCGCCCTCCGGGCTTATCGCACAAAAAACACCCTCAGGGAAAACAGTTATCCGTTTTTCCTAAGGGTGCAGTCCTCAATTCCAATGCGCGACGCACGGTTCCACCTTAACTTTTTGCTTCGGATTCTTTCAAATCCTTATCCTTAACGCGGATTCACGTCTGCACTTTCGGAAGTGTCTGCTTTCTCAGACATTTCCTTCCTGCAGCAGCTCCGGAGCGGTCTTCCCCGTACCCGGCATAAAGGGACTTCCAGCCAATGTCCCTCTCTCTGGTCTATGCCCGCGGCAGGCTACTCTTTCCTTCATCGCCTTTGCGTTATCAGTATACTAGCATCCGCAGAATTGAAAGTCAATATCTTTTTTGGGGATGGCAGCCATGCAAGTCTCCAGTCATTACAGTTCACCGGAAAGCCGGCAAACGGTGACTCCAGTGTTCAGTCTCACGCCAGCTCTTCCGGCTCCATCAGCGCCTGTTCATATCTGTCCAGAATGATGTTCTGGATGTTCTCTCTCGTCGCCTGATTGATCGGATGAGCAATATCCCGGTATTCGCCGTCGGTGGCCTTTTTGCTGGGCATCGCAATGAAAAGCCCTTTCTCGCCTTCAATTACCTTTATATCGTGTACCACAAATTCATCGTCTATCGTAATAGAAACGATGGCTTTCATCTTTCCTTCCTTGGTGATCTTACGCACACGCACGTCTGTAATCTTCATGTGAGTTTCCCCCTTTTATCTTCAGATGACATACCTTTCATTTTTTTCAACCACAATCTTGATTCCATCTTCGCCCTTGTAGTAGGTGTTGGCCCGGATCGTATCCCGGCTCTCTACGATGCAGTTTTCGATATGTGTGTTGTCGCCGATATATACGTCATTTAAGATAATGGAATTCTTGATGTAGCAGTTATTCCCGATAAAGGATTTTTTGAAAATAACCGAATCTTCCACCGTTCCGTTGATGATGCAGCCGCTGGAGATCAGGCTGTTGGACACCTTGACGCCCACGTTGTATTTGGCGGGAGGAAGGTCATCCACCTTGGAATAGATGTCCGGATACTGATGGAAGAAATAGTTCCGGATCTCCGGCTTCAGGAAATCCATATTGGCGGCGAAATAATCCTCCACCGATGCGATATTGCGCCAGTATTCCTTTATTTTATAGCCGTAGATCCTTTTCTGGTTCTTATAGCGGATCAGGATGTCCTTGACAAAATCATATCTGTCCTCCATCGCGCAGCGCTCGATCATCTCGATCAGCAGCCTTCTGCGGATCACATAGATGCCGCAGGAAATCGTGCTGGACTTGGCAACAATGGGTTTTTCTTCAAATTCCTCGACCCTGCTGTCCTCATTCATCTTGATGGTGCCGTAGCGCTCCAGATTGGTGCCCGCAGGCATCTCCTTGCACACGATGGTGATGTCAGCCTTCTTTTCGATATGATATTCCAGGACCTTATTGTAGTCCATCTTATACACACAGTCGCCGGAGGCAATGACCACATAGGGTTCATGGCTGCTCTTTAAGAAGGACAGGTTCTGATACATGGCATCCGCCGTACCCCGGTACCAGAAGCTGTTGTCCGCCGTCACCGTAGGGGTGAAGATGAACAGCCCTCCCTGTTTGCGTCCGAAATCCCACCATTTGGAGGAATTCAGGTGTTCATTCAGGCTCCGGGCATTATACTGCGTGAACACGCCGACCTTCTGGATATGAGAGTTGGTCATATTGCTGAGCGCGAAGTCAATACTCCTGTAGCTGCCCGCGATCGGCATCGCCGCAATGGCCCTTTTCCTGGAGAGCTCCTTCATCCTGTGATTATTGCCGCCGGCTAAAATAATTCCTATCGCTCTCACTTTTCCTCACCTGCCTTAATGATAGATTTGCCGCTGGGAAGAACCCCATCCGGATAGTCCGCACTCTCCGTCACGCCGAAAATGACCGTGTTTTTCCCGATGGACACTCCCTTCGGGATCACGCTCTTTTCTCCCACAGTGGAGATCCCGCTGTTGTAGATGTGAGGGGCCACGTCATTCTCCGCTTCTTCCCCGATCCCCATCTTTACGCCGTCGCCTATCGTGACGTTCTCCGCCACAATAGCCTTGTTCAGCTCACAGCCCTCTCCGACCACCGTGTTGTTCATGATGATGGAATCCCGGATCACCGTGTTCTTTCCGATGACCACGCCGCAGCCGATGACGGAATTGTAGATCTGTCCGGAGATCTCGCTCCCCTCTCCCACGATGCTGCGCTCGATCAGTCCCTCCGGGGCGATATACTGGGGAGGAAGGATTTCGCTCTTGGTGTAAATCTTCCAGTATTCCTCATAAAGGTTGAACTCCGGCACAATATCGATCAGTTCCATATTGGCTTCCCAGTAGGAACTTAAGGTTCCCACATCCTTCCAGTAGCCGTTAAACTCATACGCGTACATCGGTGCGCCATTCTCATGGCAGTAGGGGATGACATGTTTTCCGAAATCCAGGTTAGGCTGGGATGATCTGGCGATCAGGGCTTCCTTCAGCGTCTTCCAGTTAAATATGTAAATTCCCATGGAAGCCAGGTTGCTTCTTGGATTTGCCGGCTTCTCCTCAAAATCCGTGATCCTTCCGGTCTCATCCGTGATCATGATGCCGAACCGCTTCGCTTCTTCCATCGGCACGGGCATGACCGCGATCGTACATTCCGCCCCCCTCTGCTTGTGATAATCCAGCATCACTTCATAATCCATCTTATAAATGTGATCGCCCGACAGGATCAGAACATAATCCGGATTGAAGCTCTCCATATAATCGATGTTCTGATATATGGCATTTGCCGTACCGGTATACCATTCACTGTTCTCGATCTTTTCATAAGGAGGCAGAACAGTAACGCCGCCAATATTCCGGTCCAGATCCCACGGAATACCGATTCCAATATGCGTGTTCAGCCGCAGGGGCTGATACTGGGTGAGCACGCCGACCGTATCCACACCGGAGTTGATACAGTTGCTCAACGGAAAGTCGATGATCCGGTACTTTCCGCCGAATGACACCGCCGGCTTTGCAACCTTTGAGGTCAGAACGCCCAGCCTGCTCCCCTGACCGCCAGCCAGCAGCATAGCAATCATTTCTTTCTTAACCATGTCATCACCTCATGTTCCTGCATCACGTATTGCATAGATTTACGTATATTACGTAAGAAGATTATAACACAGGCCTGTACAAAAGTGAATAATTATTTACAGTTTCTTTCTGTGAAAATGGCCAAATTTAGTAGATATTTTACATATTTCTTTTCATGTACTCCTATGTATTGTGTGTTTTTAATAGTTCCTTTTCCTCTTTTTCCTGCGCTTTTTCTTCTATTTTCAACAAAATGCTCGAATCCTGCATGAATCCGCGCACGCTTTTTCGCATTTTCCAATTCCCTATTGGTTTTTCCGCCGGCAGTGCGTATAATAAATATCAGAATCAGAAAGGAAGGTCATTTCCATGCTTCAGATAGAGGATATTTATCAGGTAGATTTCAGTCACCCGGTCCACGTTTATTTCATCGGCATCGGCGGCATCAGCATGAGCGGACTTGCGGAGATCCTTCTTTCCGAAGGCTTTCGCGTATCCGGCTCCGACTGGAGCCGTTCTCCGCTGACGGAGCGCCTGGAAAAGCAGGGCGCCGTCATCCATTACGGCCGGCCGCAGAAAGCGGAAAATATGGAGGCCGACGTGGATCTGGTCGTCTATACCGCCGCTGTCCATCCGGACAATGCGGAATACCAGGAGATGCTGCGCAGAGGACTTCCGGGCCTTACCCGCGCCCAGCTTCTGGGACAGCTGATGAAAAATTACCGTCTTCCGGTAGCCGTCAGCGGAACTCACGGAAAAACCACAACCACCTCCATGATCGCAGAGATCCTTCTCGCGGCAGATACCGATCCCACCATCTCTGTGGGCGGCGTGCTGAAGGACATCGGCGGCAATATCCGTGTGGGCGGCTCAGAACTTTTTGTGACGGAGGCCTGCGAATACACCAACAGCTTCCTGAGCTTTTTCCCGAAGGTGGGAATCATCCTGAACATTGAGGAGGATCATCTGGACTTCTTTCATGATCTGGACGAGATCCGTTCCTCTTTCCGCCGCTTTGCCGGTCTGATCCCGGAGGACGGACTTCTTATTATAAACGGCGCGATCCCCCGGCTTTCCGAGATCACAGAGGGACTTCGCTGCCGCGTCGTCACCTTCGGGAACAGCCCTCAGAACGATTATTTCTTTACCGATGTCTCCCATGATGACAAAGCTCATGCTTCCTTTACCCTGCATTTTCACGGAGAAGCTCTCTTTGTCCGTCTCGGCGTTCCCGGCGAGCACAACGTTGCAAATGCAGCGGCAGCGCTGGCCCTTGCCGACCACCTGAAGCTCGACATGAAACAGGCGGCGGAAAGCCTGCATGGTTTTTCGGGAACCGACCGCCGTTTTGAATATAAAGGAACTCTGGGCGGTGTCACCATCATTGATGATTATGCCCACCATCCTACGGAAATTGAAGCCACACTGAAGGCGGCTCTCGATTATCCTCACAAAACGCTCTGGTGCGTGTTCCAGCCTCATACCTATACCCGCACGAAGGCCTTCTTCCACGAATTCGCCCGCGCTCTTTCTCTGGCAGACCGGGTGATCCTGGCGGATATTTACGCGGCGCGTGAGACCGATACGCTCGGCATCAGCTCTGCCCTTTTATGTCAGGAGATCGAAAAACTGGGTACGGATTGCCGTTATTTCCCTTCTTTTGAGGAGATCGAAAAATTTATACTGGAAAATTGCATCCCCGGCGACCTGTTGATAACTATGGGGGCCGGAAATGTCGTAAACATTGGAGAAGACCTTCTCGGGAAATAGTTATCCACAATATCCACATTTTTTATGTGTATGAAAGATGTGGATATTTTTATCCCCGTTTTCCTGAGCTTTTGCAGACGAATCCACAGTTTCCACAATATCCACATTTTTCCGGAAGGCCCGAAGCTGCGGGGTTTTTCGGCAAAATGACGGTTCCTTTTTCCGAAGGCGTATGATATAATGCATTTGCTTAAAATGTGAGTAAATTTTACATACCGGAAACAGGTGAGATTATGAGCTGTCTGAAAATCTATCAGGACGGCTGCGCCGACGTTACCATTGTGTCCAACCGTTTTATCGACGAGTTCATGCCCCAGGCCAACGATGCGCAGCTGAAAATATATTTGTATCTTCTGCGCATGATGAGCGCGGGCCGTTCTCTGGATATTCCGGAGATCGCCGATGTGTTCAACCATACGGAGAAGGATGTGATGCGCGCGCTGAAGTACTGGGAGAAGTGCGGCGTGCTCCTGCTGGAATATGACGAATCCAGGAATCTTACCGCAATCCGGCTTTCCGATCTGACGGAAGATCAGGCCGTTCCGAAGAAAAACGCGGCTGCAAGGCCGGCTTCCCGAAAAGTCCCGTCCGGTTTCCGGTCGGCAGAGTCTTCCGGCACGCAGGAATCCGCTGCCCGGACGGCCTCCCCGGAAGAGCCTGCCGGAGAACAGGCCCAAGATCCCCAAAAGGATATTTATGCCCGCCCGTCCTATTCGCTGGATGAGCTGAAGGCGTTTCAGCAGAAGGATTCTGCCGCTCAGCTTCTTTTCATCGCGGAGCAGTATCTGGGAAGACCCCTCAGTCCCTCCGACATGAAATCGATCCTCTTTTTCTCGGACCGGCTTCATTTTTCCGATGATCTGATCGATTATCTCCTCCAGTACTGTGTGGAACGCGGGAAAAAGGACTTCCGGTATATGGAAAAAGTCGCGGTCAGCTGGGCAGAGGCCGGCGTCACTACGCCCGCCGAAGCGGAAAGGCAGGCCGGAAAATATGATAAAACCGTTTATACCATCATGAATTCTCTCGGCAAGACGAATGTTCCCACCAGACGGGAAGCGGATTTCATCCGCCGCTGGAGAGAAGAGTACGGCTTCGAGGCTCCCATTATCGTGGAAGCATGCGAACGGACCGTCCTGGCTACCGACCGGCACCGTTTTGAATATGCGGACAAGATCCTTTCCTCCTGGAAGGAGGCCGGCGTACATCACCTGTCCGACATCGCCCGGCTGGACGAGGGCTTCCAGCGGGAAAAGCCCGCGAGACAGCCCAGAGAGCGTTCTGCCGACCGGTACAACCGCTTCATGCAGAACAGCTACGATTATGACGCCCTGGAAAAGGAGCTGCTGCACAGCTGATCCTTCCGGAACGGATCAGAGCGTCAGTTTTTTGAAGGAGAACAGCCGTGGCTTTAACGAATACGCAGTATAACACGATCATGAGGGTATACGAGCAAAAGCAGACGAAAAACCGTCATCTGAGGGAAGACAGGCTCCGGTTTGTTTATGACAATGTGAAGGGCTACCGCCTGCTGGATGAATCCGTAGCCACGCTTTCCGTCTCCCAGGGCAAAAAAATGCTGAACGGAGACCCCAACGCCCTTACCGTCCTGAAAGAACAGCTGCACCGTCTCAGCAGGGACAAGAAGGAGCTTCTGAGAAAGGCAGGGCTTCCCGACAACTATCTGGAGCCTGTTTATGACTGTCCCGACTGTCATGATACCGGATATGTGGACGGCCGCAAGTGTCACTGCTTTCGTCAGGCTGAGATCGCGCTTCTTTATCAGCAGTCCAATCTGAAGGATGTTTTGGAGAAGGAAAATTTCAATACCCTCTCCTATGAATATTTTGACGAAGACAGCCTGCCCGGCTTTCAGGCTGCTGTGCAGAAGTGCCGGGATTTTGCCGGTTCCTTTGATTCATCCGGCCGGAATCTGTTCTTTTACGGCACGGTCGGAACGGGCAAGACCTTTTTAAGCAACTGCATCTGCAGAGAGGTGATCGAGAGCGGCCACTCGGTGATCTATTTCAGTGCGTCCATGCTGTTCGATACCCTCTCGCGCAACGCTTTTGATATAAAGAGACAGGATAACCTGGACTATTTATATAATGATCTTTACAACTGTGACCTGCTGGTCATCGATGATCTCGGAACAGAGCAGAGCACTCCCTTTACGCTCTCCCACCTCTTTACCGTGCTGAATGAACGGATCATCCGGAAAAAGAGCATGATCATCTCCACCAATCTTTCTCTTCCCGAGCTGAAGGAACGGTATCAGGACAGGATCTTCTCCAGGATCACCAGCAGTTTTGACTTCTGCAAGCTCACAGGCCCGGACATCCGGATGTACAGGAAACGATTAGCAAACAGAAAGTGAGGACTCCCATGGCGGAAGAAAAAAGAAATTTGGAAACGATCCCCGCAGGCTCTCTCGGCATTATTCCCCTGGCAGGCTGTCAGTCGCTCGGCGAGCAGGTGGATCACTATCTCGTAAAATGGCGCAGAGAACGTGAAAGCGAGCACAAGAACAGTCTCGCCTTCTCCGGCTATCAGCGTGATTCCTATCTGCTGAAGACCAAGGTTCCCCGTTTCGGAACCGGCGAAGGAAAGGGCGTCATTCAGGAGTCCGTACGCGGCATGGACCTCTATCTTCTTGTCGATGTGGTGAATCACAGCCTGACCTATTCCCTTTTTGGTGAAGAGAACCACATGTCTCCCGACGATCACTATCAGGACCTGAAGCGCATCATCTCCGCCGTCGGCGGAAAGGCCCGCAGGATCAATGTGATCATGCCCTATCTGTATGAAGGCAGACAGCATAAGCGTTCCAGCCGGGAATCCCTCGACTGCGCCATCGCCCTGCAGGAACTGGTCCACATGGGCGTGGAAAATATCATCACTTTTGATGCGCATGATCCCAGAGTTCAGAATGCGATCCCCCTGCACGGCTTTGAAACCGTACAGCCTGCTTATCAGTTCATCAAAAACCTGCTGCGCAATCAGAAGGATCTGATCATCGATGCTGACCACATGATGGTCATCAGCCCCGACGAAGGCGGCATGAGCCGTGCCATTTACATCGCGAATGTGCTCGGTCTGGACATGGGCATGTTCTATAAGAGACGCGACTATACCCGCGTCGTCAACGGCCGCAATCCGATCGTGGCTCATGAGTTCCTCGGCTCCGACGTGGAGGGTAAGGACATGCTCATCATTGATGACATGATCTCTTCCGGCGAGAGCGTCCGTGAGGTTGCCGCCGCTCTGAAAAAGAGAAAGGCCCGCAAGATTTTTGTCTGCGCTACCTTCGGCCTGTTCACCAATGGCCTGGATACCTTCGACAAAGCCTACCAGGACGGCATTATCGACCGTGTGCTGACCACCAACCTGATCTATCAGCCGCCGGAGCTTTTGGAGCGTGAATGGTATGTCAACTGCAGCATGAGCAAATATGTGGCCTACCTGATCGATACGCTGAATCACGATACCTCCATCAGCGACCTTTTAAGCCCCAACGAAAAAATCCAGAAGCTTCTGGCAAAATACCGGAGCGGAAAGCTCTGAGCTTCTTCGCGCCAGATGCCTCGCTTTAAGCGCAGGATTCCTTAAGACCACATTCTATCAATATATTAATATTTAAAATCGAAATAACCGTCCATTTTCAAGATTGGGCGGTTATTTCGATTTATATTCCATTCATTTTTCAAATCTGATTAACTATCTTTATTCTTCCTGTCCTCCGTAGCCTCGCTTTCTTTTTTTGATTCTGAATACCAGATCATGCAAAGCCGGACTTTTCTTGGACTTTCCTTGACAGCCTGCATTTATCCGTGGTATCCTGAATTTCGTTGCAAAGCCCACAAAACCAAGGTCTATCAGGGCTTGCCGGCGGTCACCGCCGTTAAATGTGCCGAGTGTTCGAGACCTTCCACTCGTAAAACAAAACTTCTAATTTTTTCATTTTATCTGGCTTTATCTGACTCGATTTTCCCATAAAATCACATTTTTTCACCGCATGACGCTTTATCTCGCGGCATAACATTTGAGTCGCAGTTGAGTCATTTTT
>DWWH01000066.1 GCA_019119815.1 Candidatus Eisenbergiella intestinipullorum
ACATGAGAAATCTGAACCCGGTCACCCCCTGACGGGCCCGCTGAAAAAGTACCTAAATTTCACACCGCTTCAACCGAACTGCCCACACCGTTCATCCGAACCGGGCGTTCCGTTGAAGCGAATTTAGCAATTGTAGCTTTCATAAAAAACGCAGATTTATACATGGATAACTTTGAGCTTGTCGATTTGGACCGGATAAAGATAAGAGACAGGGACATCTTTGAAAAACCGGAAGAAAAGGTTCTTGATCTGCCGGAGAATGTCATGGACCAGATCAGGCTGGTTTCCACATATAAAGGAGTACATGTACCCAGTATATTATTTGATTCTACAGGTACAAAGAAAATGGCCGCTCTTGCCGGCTACGTGATAGAGGCGCTTGAACAGGGCAGAATCCTTGTGGTAGATGAACTGGACAGCAGTATTCATTTTAAACTTACCAGAGCCATTGTGGCGATGTTTAATAATGAACTGAATACAGATGCGCAGATGATTTTTACCGTGCATGATATTAACCTTATGGATTGCAGAAGAATGTTTCGGAAAGAACAGATCTGGTTTGTCCATAAGGATTCGGATGGTGTATACGTATATTCTCTGGCAGATTTTACTGCGCAGCAGGGGGTAAGAGACACGACGGACATTGTGGAAAAGTATAGAAAAGGCATTCTGGGAGCAGTACCGGAGCCGGATCTGATTAATTCCCTGCTCAGCATAAAGGATGAGGTACACGGGGGTGATACGGATGCCAAATAAGCTCCCCTGTTTCAGAGATACTCACAAAATCTGTATTATCTGTGAAGGAAATGAGGAATATGCCTACCTTGAACGGTTGATATCTTTAAAAGTATGGAATGAGCAGTAGTGATGACAGCAGATGGATTGATGAAATCACATTAAAAATAGAATAAAAAAGGAGTCGGGTTATGTTTTCAGATCATTTTACACAATACGCGCAGACCGCCTTCGCGAACCGCCTCCCCCTGCTGGGAAAAACGGGAGAGGAGGTTCAGAAGCGGCTTGTTGGCTGTTCGGACGGAGTAAGGGAGCTTCTGCAGTTTTATTACGGCTTCATGCCTCTGTCCGATGCCTTTACCTACGATTTTGACTTATTTTACCGGTATGCGGTCCACGCGGCGTCCCTGCGGAAGGAGGACGCGCGCTGCGGCGCTCTCCCGGAGGAAATTTTTCTGCATGATGTGGCCTGGTACCGGATCAATTCGGAGAAGATCGTGGACTGCCGGGACTTTCTGAAAGAGCAGGTATCTCCGCTGATTCAGGGGCTTTCCGGGACGCAGGCGGTGCTGGCCGTCAATTACTGGTGCGCTTCTCAGGCCTCCTACGAGGCCAGCGACGAACGCACCCAGTCCCCGCTCTCCGTTTACCGTTCCGCGAGCGGCCGCTGCGGGGAGGAATCCACCTTTGTGGTATCGGTGCTGAGAAGCGTGGGAATCCCGGCCAGACAGGTGTATGTGCCCCGCTGGGCGCACTGTGATGATAATCATGCCTGGGTGGAGGTTTATGTAGAGGGAACCTGGCATTTTCTGGGGGCCTGCGAGCCGGAGGAGGTGCTGGACAGAGGCTGGTTTACCAACGCGGCCACAAGGGCGGTTCTGGTATATGCCCGGACCTTCACCGATTACGGCGTGGAGGATCAGATCGCGGGCCGGGACGGCTGTGTGCGCTTCTTAAATGTGACGGAGCATTATGCGGAGACGAAGCAGCTCTGCGTCCGGGCGGTGGATGCGGAAAACCATCCGGTGCCGGGCGCGTCCGTGAGCATTGAGATCCTGAACATGGCGGAATTCTGCAGCGTGCTCACGCTGACCGCAGGGGAGGACGGGACGGCCCGCCTCACCATGGGACGGGGAGACGTGCTGGTGCGCGCCTGGAAGGACGGCCTGTGCGCGGAAGCACTCTGCGCGGCGGAAGAAGAGGAAATGGTCCTGCATCTGACAGAAGCGCCGGAAGTGGTTCTTCCGGTCCGGTCTGCCGGACAGCATCCGGAAGCAGGAGAAAGCCCCCTGCCGGATGCGGAGCCGGCTGGGGGCGGGAAAGACGCGGATGGAGACGGGAAAGACGCGGATGGGTGCGGCCGGATCCGGCTTGAGATCCATGCGCCGAAGGACGGCGTTACGCCCTGGCCTGTGCCGGATGCCGCGCAGAAGGAAGCGGGCCGTGCCAGGCTGAAGGCGGCGGATGCCGCCCGGGAAAGGAAACTTGCGGCATTTCGGGAAGAGGCGGAAAAGGCGGCGCAGGAGCATCCGGAGGAAGCGGAAATTTTTCTACGCGCCAGAGGAAATGTGGGATGTCTGAAAGCGTTTCTGGAGGGAGAGGACTGGAAGCGGGAGAGAGGAGAGCTGCTGCATTCCCTTTCGGATAAGGATTTCCGGGATCTGGATACAGAAATCGCGCAGGAGCAGCTGCGCTGCCAGGCTCCCCTTCAGGAATATCCGACCGTTTCTGAAGGAAAAGGGGAAAGCGGCCGGGAGCGGTTTGTCCGTTACTGCCTCTGTCCCCGCATCGGGAGGGAGGAGTTAAGCGCCTTCGCTCCGGCCGTGAAGGCCTTCTTTTCCGGAACGGAGAGGGAAGCTTTCGCCGCCTGTCCCCTCCGCATCTGGGAATGGGAACAGACCCATCTGCGCTATCTGCCGCAGGAGGATTACGACACGCTTCAGATCACACCTGTAGCAGCGCTGCGCGGCCTGTGGGCGGATGAGACGGGAAAACGCGTTCTGTTCGTCGCCGTCTGTAGGACGCTCGGCATTCCGGCCCGGCTCAATCCCGTCACGGGACAGGCGGAATATCTGGAAGGAGACGCGTGGATCTGCGTTTCAGAGGGACCGGCGCCTGCGGCCTGCCTGACGCTTGACATGGACCAGGATGATCCCTGGAGCTATTTTCAGACCTGGACCCTGGGACGGCTTTCCGGAATGCGCTGGGAAACGCTGAATTATGAAGGGATCTGTCCGGAAAAGGGCCGCGTTACGCTTGCTCTGAGGGAAGGAGATTACCGCCTGATCACATCGAACCGGATGCCGAACGGAAACCAGTACGCTTCGATCACCTGCTTCCATCTGACGGGAGGAATGCAGAAAACGCTGGAAATGAGGCTGAAAAAGCCCCGGCTGGAGGATCTTCAGATGAAAAATCCCCTGCCTGCGTTCCGGCTTCTGGACAGAGAAGGAAGGACGGTGGAATCGGAATGCCTTCTGACGGGACAGAAGAGCCTGCTGATCTTTGTTCAGGAGGGCAGGGAGCCTACGGAGCATGTGCTGAACGAGCTTCTGGCGGAAAGGGAAAAGCTGAAACGCTCCGGTTTCCGGCTCATTCTGGCCGCGGACTCTCCCGCGTCCCTGGAAAACCCGCTTCTGAAGCGGGCGGCAGAGCAGCTGAATGCAGAGGTCTGTTTTGATAAAGAGATGGAAAATGCGGAACCCGTAGCGCGGAGAATGTATACCGCGCCGGATCTTCTGCCCCTTCTTGTGGCCGTGGATGAACAGGGCTGCGGCATCTACGCTTCCGGCGGCTATCATGTGGGGAGCGTGGGGCTGGCGATGAAGCTGCTTCAGATGCAGGGAGCCTGAAACGAGAAGCGCTTCCTG
The DNA here is from genome assembly GCA_019119815.1 of Candidatus Eisenbergiella intestinipullorum. Classification (GTDB taxonomy): domain Bacteria; phylum Bacillota; class Clostridia; order Lachnospirales; family Lachnospiraceae; genus Eisenbergiella; species Eisenbergiella intestinipullorum. Next base: position 3,606 of record DWWH01000066.1, read on the forward strand.
TTTTGGTCATACAAAATAGAAAATCAGATGTCATGTGCCTGTGTCATCCCGTTCCTGCGGTATTCTCCCGGCCGGAGATGATAAAGCTCCCGAAATTTCCGGCAGAAATAGCCTGTACTGGAAAAGCCCGTATCCTGGGCGATGAAGGAGACAGGCTGCTCAGTAGTACGGAGCTGCAGAGCGGCCTGAGACAGGCGGTAATGAATCAGATACTCCACGGGAGAAATACGGATGCCGGTTTTAAAAATCTGCAGAGCACTGCTTTTGCTGATGGAAGCGCTGGCGGCAATATCAGAAAGAGAAAGTATTTCTCTGAAATGATCGTGTATGTACTGGAGCATGATTCGAAGCTTGTATTGCTGTACATTCCGCTTCTGTCCCATGGCACAGGAGTGAAACTCCATATTTTCGGAAAAGAGTTCCCACAGCTGCAGAAGCAGCCGTACTGTCTGCAGCTCAGAAGGCTTTTTCTGTTCCTGAAGCATGCAGATGGAAGAAAAAATCTGCAGAATGTGATCTTGCCAGTCAGTATCGGCACACAGGAGCTGGAAAGAAATGCCGGAGCGAAGAAATGGCAGAACATATTTCCTGAAAATGAGGCTGTTTTCCGGAGCCAGCAGAGTGGGGGAAAATACGATATTCGGCATGATGGCGCCATCTTCGGTTTCAAAACGGTGGATGACGCCGCTGTTGATCAGAACGCCCATTCCCGGTGAAAGGGTAATCCTGTCCGAACCGATCAGACAGATGACAGTGCCCCGGGCAAAGAAAACCTCCGGCCTGTACTGTTCTGTATTTTGTGGGATATTGTATCATAATTCTGCGATTTTGTGCAATGAAATAAAGGAAACGGTATGATATAATGTCACTGTTTGGAAAATGCAGAACGGAGGTATTGGGAAATGGAATTCAAGTGGCTGAATGAAAGCGAAATGGTAAAAAAAGAGAACAGGATTGAGATTCTGGCTCCTGCCCGGACGGATTTTTTCTGCGGAAGCATCGATGAATGCGAGGAGGGTATTCTGCCGGAATCCCTGTGTAACGCTCCTTATTATTATACAGAGGTGGAAGGGGATTTTGTGCTGCGGGTAAAGGTATCCCATGCATTTCAGGATACCTATGATTCGGCGTCGGTTATGGTCATGAAGGACTTAAGCTGTTGGGCGAAGGCATGCTTTGAACTGACGGACTTTGGAACCCATGCCGCGGTAAGCGTTGTTACCAAAGGGGATTCTGACGACGCGAACGGATGCAATCTGGAAGGAAATACCGCCTGGCTTCAGGTATGCAGGGTAGGCAATAATTTTTCTTTCCACTATTCCGTGGATGGAGAAAATTTCTATATGATGAGATATTTTCATCTTCCTGCGGACCCGGTCATTAAGGTAGGACTTCTGGCACAGGCGCCGGCTGGAAACGGCGGAATCCGGATTTATGAGGATCTGTCCATTGAAAAGAAAACTGTGAAAAATATCAGAGCGGGAAAATAAGAAAGAGAAAACGGACGCAAAAGCCCCATAAAAGGGAGGATGCCAGGTAAGTTACCTTACCTGGCATTATTATGAAAAAGCTATTTAAAAGTTTTGGTGTATCTCCGTATCAGACATACACATAAGAAGAAATGCTCTTCGGCTGACTCGCGGCAACTCGTGCTTTCAACTTATGAGTACAGTATAACCGGAAGAAGTAACAAAAGCTTGTTGAGCGGATGAAATTTTTTTAACAGATATATGAACAATATATGAACGGACGGAAGGGGAAAAACGCTGCTCACGGGAGAGGCGGCTTTTCCCCTTCCGCCTTTGGCGGATGCAGGGATTTTTCATATTCGGTGGGAGTCATTCCCATGTATTTTTTGAAAACACGGGCAAAATAATAGGCGTTTTCAAAGCTCAGCCGGAAGGAAATTTCGCTGATCCGGTACTTCCTTTCCTGAATCAGACGGCAGGCATATTCCACCTTCGCCTGGTTGATGAAGCTGACAAGGCTCTGGTGGTACTGCCTTTTGAACAGGGTGGAAAGATAACCGGCGGAAATGCAGACCTCATTGGCCACATCCTGCAGCAGGAGCCGGTCCTCAATATGGTCGAGGATGTACTGGCGCGCTCTTTCCACGGGCTCGGAGCGGGTGTTGGAATCCTGCCACAGAACTTCAACCAGAGAATTCTTCAGCTTTTCGATCCAGTGAAGCACCTGCTGCCTGGTCATGAGATGTTCGATTTCCCGGTATCCGCAGGCATCGGAAAAAACGGTATCCTTCAGGGCTCTGGCAGAGGCTCGGCAGAGCTCGTTGCACAGCCAGATGGCCTGGCTTTTCTGATGGGTGGTTTCCCGGATCCTGGCCGCCGCGCGGTCCAGAAGAGCCGAGCAGCCCGTGATGCTTTTCACGTTGATCTCCACCTCCAGCTGGGAGCCGATGCCGGCAAGGCCGAGCGGCTCAAAGGAGGGACGGCGTTTTGGAAGCTCTGCGGGAGAGGCGGCCGCGTCCAGATAGTAGGATTCGACCAGATTGAAATAAGAATCCCGGCAGGCAGAAAACTGCTCCGCGCCGCAGAAGCAGGGGGTGTAGAGGGTGGTGGGAACGGCCTGGGTGATGTTCCGGGAGGCGCTTGTGAGCTTGGAGGCAAACAGGACGGCCCGCTGCTCCCAGCCCTCTTCCCGGTTCCAGATCATCAGGGTCAGGAAGTCGCTCTGGCCGAGGTCGATAAACTGGTAGCAGGCGCCGAAAATATTGTCCGCAAGGCGGGCGGCCAGCTCCCTTTCCCAGGCGATCAGGCCGGTACCGGTATCAGAATCCGTACAGGAGAAAGGCGCTTCCCAGGAAAAAGGGATATAAAACAGCCCGAAATGCTCCAGGACATGCAGCTGCTTCAGCTCCTCTTCCGCCTGGGCGCGCGCCTGAGGATCCGGAGAAAAAAGGGCCTCCTGGCATGCTGCACCGGCGCGCTGGCGGATATTTTCCGGGGAGGCGTTTTCCGTGCGTTCGGCCTGTAAAAGCTTTCTGCGGCGGTCCACCTCCTGCCTGGCTTTTTTCAGGCTTTCTTCCAGGCTGGAAGCTTCCAGCTGAACCTTGAGCAGATAGTCCACCGCGCGGCAGCGGATCGCGTCCCTTGCGAGGGAAAATTCCTCCAGATTGGTCAGCATGATAAAAACCACGGACGGGAATGCCTCGTTGCAGATGGAGAGCAGCTCCATGCCGTCTATGACGGGCATGTTGATGTCGCACAGCACAATATCGGGAGGGCAGCTTTGAATTTTTTCCAGAGCATCCCGGCCGTTTCTCGCGGTGCCCGTGATCACGCAGTCGTTTTTTCCCCAGTCGATCAGAAATTTAATGCCGGACAGGATGATGGTTTCATCATCCACGATCAGAACTTCATACATGCTCTGCTTCCTCCCTCGGTATGTGAATCGTCACTCGTGTATATTCTCCCGGAGCGCTTTCATAGAGCAGCCCGTAAGATGGGCCGTAGATCAGCTTCAGGCGGGCGTCCACGTTCGCGACGCCCATGCCGTTCAGAGAATTTTTGTTAGGATTCTGAAGATTATCCTTCAGCTTCTGCAGCTCCTCCGGCGTCATGCCGACGCCGTTGTCCTCCACCGTGAGGAAGAGATCCCCGTCGGAGCCGCTTCTGGCGCTGATGCGGATTTCCCCGAATTCTCCCTTTGGCTCCACCCCGTGAAAAATGGCGTTTTCCACGATGGGCTGAAGGGTGAATTTGACGATGGAGCAGGAAAGAAGCTCTTCGGGCACCTGGCAGAGATAATCGAATACCTCCACGTACCGGACCTTCTGGATGTGGACATAATCCTCCACCAGCGCCAGCTCCTGGCGCAGGGAAATTTTATCGTCGGTTCCCTTTGCCACGTTGCGGAGCAGATTTTCCAGCGCGCGGGTGATCTGTTCGATGTTGCGGCTTTTCTGGATCACGGCCATCCAGCGGATGGAGTCCAGAGTATTATACAGAAAATGCGGGTTGATCCTGCTCTGGAGCAGGGAAATTTCGATGTTTTTCCGCTGCTCATACATCTGCTCCATCTGCGTCAGAAGCTCCTGAATGTGCAGCGCCATATGGTTGACCGCCTGGCCGATGGTCCCGATTTCATCCGGTGTGGAAACGATGTCCGGAGAATAGGAAAAATCGTTGGTCTCCGTAATCTTCCGGATGTGGGAGGTGAGTACCTGGATGGGGCGGGTGAGCCGGCTGGTGATGAGGCGCGTGACAATGAGCTCCGCCGCGATGGCGGTGAGCAGAATGGAAGCCAGCAGATACAGAATATACCGGTTGTCCCCGGCATAGAGCGTGGTATCCGTCAGAATGCAGACGGAAAGCTTCAGAGAATCGATCTGCCGCTCGCTGACCCGGTAGGAGTGGCCGTCCATACGGAGCGTGGAGCCGTCAGGAACAGGCAGCCGTTTCGCGTCGTCCGGATCGGACAGAGAAAAGGTCGTCTCAAGAAGCTTCCCCTGGTCGTTGAAAAGATAAATCTTCTGCAGACCCCGGTAGGGAGAAAGGGGGAGGGACAGAAGGGCAGGCTGCAGCTCCAGATACAGGAAGGAAGTGCTGGAGAAGGACAGGGGATACAGGCAGGTGAGAACCGTTTTTTCCGAAGCGTCGGCCGACAGATCGGGAACGGAATGCCAGCCGTAGACGGGAGCCCGCATTCCGTTTTCCGACTGAATGCGGGCATATTCCTTTAACAGGGCGATTTCCGCGGCGTTATGCCCCAGGGAGGCGGTGGAGGTAATGGCGATACCGTCCAGGCTGAAAACCACAAGACGGGAGGTATACAGAGAAAGCGTGCTGGCGGAAAGGTAGCCGTTCAGCGCGTCCTGCGCCTTCAGAGCCATGCGTCTGGCGGAAAGACTGTTCAGATCCGGATAATACAGCGCATGGGAAATCTCCGGGTCACTGGAACAGAAAGCGGCCAGATTGCCCGCCGCGTCCACATAATCCTGAAGCTGGTTCACGATGGTGGCCAGATACTGTTCATTGAGCTGGAGGGCCCGGTCAGAGAGCCGTTTTCCCAGAAGGACGGAAATCAAGATGCTGCTCGCCAGTGTAAACAGGACCATGCAGGCGGACATGGTAAAGTGAATTTTCAAAAGAAGGAGCGCGCGGGTATAATGGGAGCATCAGAGAACGGCAGAAAAGGAAAGGAGAGATGGTATGAAAAAGAAACTTCTGGCAGCGATCCTTACAGCGGCGATGCTGGCGGGAATGACGGCAGGCTGCGGCAGCTCCGGCAGCACGGCGGATACGGGAGGAAGCGCGGCAGCACAGACGACGGCGGCTTCAGAAAGCGCGGCGCCGGAGAGCGTGGCAGCGGAAAGCGAGGCGGACGGGAGCACTGAGGCACAGGAGGCCTCCGGAGAGCAGGTGACCATCAAGGTGGCGCACTGGGATTCCTCTCTGGATCCGTCCACGCAGATGCTGATCGACGGCTTTGAGGCGGCCAATCCGAATATCAAGGTGGAGCTGATCGACATCGCGTCCAGCGAATATTCCAACAAGCTGACCGTCATGCTGAACGGCGGCAACGATCTGGATGTGGTATGGATCAAGGACGCGGACAATACGCCGTCCATTGCCCAGAGAGGACAGCTTGAGGATCTGACCCCGTATATCGAAAGGGACGGAATGGATCTGGCGGAAATGAACGGAGCGGATGCGCTGAACCTGAACGGAATCCAGGCCGCGCTCCCTGTAAAAACGGATTTTTATGTACTGTATTATAATAAAGACATCTTTGACGCGGCCGGCGTGGAATATCCCGGAAACGACATGACCTGGAGCGAGTTTGAAGAGCTTGCGACGCAGATGACCAGCGGCGAAGGAAACGACAAGGTCTATGGCGCGCATTTCCATACCTGGCAGGCCTGCGTGCAGAACTGGGCCGTACAGGACGGAAAACACACCATTCTGGATACGGACTACAGCTTCATGAAGCCCTACTATGAAATGGCGCTCCGGATGCAGGACGCGGGAACCGTTATGGATTATTCCACTCTGAAAACCGGAAATATCGCTTACGCGAGCGTATTCATGGAAGGACAGACCGCGATGATCCCGATGGGAACCTGGCTGATGTCCACCATCATCGAGGCGAAGAAAAACGGCGAAACGGACATTAACTGGGGCGTTGCCACCCTGCCGCATCCCGATGATGTGGAAGCCGGTTATACGGTCGGCTCCACCACTCCCATGGGCGTGAACGCAGCCTCCAAGCATAAGGATGAGGCGTGGGAATTCGTGAAATTCTGCAGCAGCGAAGAGGGAGCAAAGATTTACGCAGAAGCGGGAATAATCCCCGCAAGGATGAATGAAGAGACCATTAAGGCCCTGGCAGCGCTGGATGGCATGCCGGAAGGACTGGAGGAAGCGCTTCAGACCAAACACGTATCTCTGGACCGTCCTCTGGAGCTCCATTCCGCAGAAGTGAATCAGATGCTGGGCGAGGAGCACAGCCTGATCATGATCAAAGAGCTGAGCATCGATGAAGGCCTTGCGGAAATGGGAGAAAGAAGCAAGGAAATCCAGGGAGAATAACACAGGGAACAGACAGGCTATGGAGGCGGCAGAAAAAAATGCCGCCTCCGGCTTTCGGAGGAGAATTTATGGTATCGGTTGAAAAGAAAAGACGCGTCACCCTTACAACGCGCAATACGCTGGTGGGCCTGTCCTTTATTCTTCCGAATTTTATCGGATTTTTCATCTTTGTTCTGGTGCCGGTGCTTTTTTCCCTGATCCTGAGCTTTGCGGAATGGGACGGCTTCAATCCGATCAAATTTGCGGGCCTTGACAATTTCATTTCCATTTTTGACGACCGGGTATTCCGGGGGTCCATCTGGAAAACCTTCTATTTCAGTATTTTTACGGTGCTTTTTTCCATGTGCGCCTCTCTGGGGCTGGCCGTTCTGCTCAATCAGAAGCTGAAGGGCAGAGGAATTTTCCGCTGTGCCATCTTCTTCCCCTATGTGGCCTCCACCGTGGCCGTGGCGACGGTCTGGAATTTCCTGTTCCGGGACATCGGCCCCATCAATCAGTTCCTGACGGCGATCGGCATTTCCGATCCCCCCGGCTGGACGGCGAGCAGCGACTGGGTGATTCCCGCGCTGATCATTGTGAACATCTGGAAAAACATGGGCTATTTTATGATCGTTTATCTGGCGGCCCTGCAGGATATTCCGGAATCCCTGTATGAAGCGGCCATGATCGACGGGGCCGGCTCCGTACAGCGGTTTTTGCGCATTACGCTGCCCATGCTGACGCCCAGCACCTTCTTCGTGGTGATGATGCTGACCATCAATTCCTTCAAGGTGTTCGATCTGGTCTACCTGATGACGGAAGGCGGTCCGGGAAACGCCTCTACCATGATGAGCCAGTACATCTATAACAGAGCCTTCATCGCCTGGAACTATGGAGAAAGCAGCGCGGCGGCCATGATCCTGTTCCTGATCATCGCTCTTCTGACCGTCCTGCAGTTCCGGATGGAGAAAAAGTGGGTCAGCTATATGTAAGCGGCAGAGGAGGTAAGATTGGAAATGAAAAGAAAGCAAAAAGAAATTCTGACCAGAATCATCAGCTATATTTTGCTGACGCTGCTCACGATCATGACGCTCATGCCGCTTTTATGGATGCTGAGCGCTTCCCTGAAAACCAGCACGGAGGTATTCAGCATGAATTTCCGCTGGCTTCCGGAGGTTGCTCAGTGGAAGAATTATGTGGAGATCTGGAGCAAGATTCCGCTGGCCACGTTTACGCTGAATACGGTGAAGCTGACCGTGCTCATCACGCTGATCCAGGTGATGACTTCCAGCTTCGCGGCCTACGGCTTTTCCAAATGTAAATTCAAGGGAAGAGATGTTCTGTTCCTCTGCTATGTGGCCACGATCGCCATCCCCTGGCAGGTGTACATGCTGCCGCAGTACAGCATGATGAACAAAATGCATCTGGTGGATACCCATATCGGTTACATCCTGATGCAGAGCTTTACCGCCTTCGGCGTATTTCTGATGCGGCAGTTTTTCATGTCTCTGCCCGGCGAGCTTCTGGAGGCAGGCCGGATCGACGGACTGAGCGAATACGGCAATTTCCTGCGCATTGCGATGCCGCTGTCGAAGCCCAGCATCGCGACCCTGACCATTTTCAGCTTTGTGACGATCTGGAACGACTATATGGGGCCCCTGATCTATTTCAACAGCACCAGGAAAAAGACGATCCAGCTGGGGATTAAGATGTTCATCGGCCAGTATTCCGCGGAGTACGGACTGGTGATGGCGGCGAGCGTGATTTCCCTGATCCCGGTTCTGCTCATTTTCCTGGCCGGACAGAAGTTCTTCGTACAGGGTGTGGCGTCCAGCGGAATCAAGGGATAACGAAGATCGCGAAATCAGTCTGACAGCGCGTTGTCCTGCCGGAGTCTGTGACGCTCTGGCAGGGAGAGAAAAAGGAAGGGAGAACAGCAGTGGCAGACAGACCGAACGTATTGATCCTGATGAGCGATGAACACCGTTTTGACGTATGCGGATTTGGAGGGAACCGGGTGGTGCGGACGCCGAACCTGGACCGGCTGGCGGAGGAAGCGGTGGTCTTTACCAACGCCTACACGCCGTCCCCGGTATGTATTCCGGCCAGACAGTGCATTGCTTCGGGAAAGTATCCGCGTACCTGCGGGGTGGAGCGCTTTGGAGAGGACCTGCCTCCGAATTCACCGACCTTTGCCCGCTGCTTCAGCGAACAGGGATACCAGACGGCGGCATGCGGCAAGCTGCATCATCTCGGCATCGACCAGATGCAGGGCTGGCAGTACCGGGTGGCGGGAGATCTGGAGGTATCCGTGCCCGCCTATCTGAAGCAGTCGGGAAGGGACCCGCAGGCGGCATATCAGTTTGACATGTCCGTGAAATGGGATGATAAAAAGGAAATCCTCCGGGCGGGACCGGGGGATCCGCCCCACGCCAGGGAGGACCGGCTGACGGTGGCGGGGGCGAAGAATTTTATCCATAAATATTTTGTGGACAGCTTTTATGACCGCGCCCGGAGAGACAGGCCTCTGATGCTGTACGTGGGCCTGCAGAATCCGCATTATCCCTATATGGCCGGACAGAAGCTGTTTGACTACTATCTGAACCGGGTGGAGCCCTATGAGAATACGAAGCCGTCGGAGCATCCCTTTCTGGGACGCTGCTCCAACTGCCCGCCGTTAATCATCGGAAGGGATGTAACGCTGCGGGAGGTAAAACGAGCCATGGCGGCCTATTACGCGAACGTGGAAACGGTGGATGAGCAGATCGGCCAGATCCTGACGGCCCTGTGGGAAGCGGGAGAGGATCCGGACCGGTGGCTGATCATCTATACCTCGGATCACGGAGAAATGCTCGGAGAGCATTCCATCTGGGAGAAACAGCGCTTTTACGAGGGAAGCGTCCGCGTGCCGCTTTTCATCCGCTGGCCCGGACATTTTGCCGCCCGCCGCTGTGAGAAAAATGTGAATCTGGTGGACCTGTATGCCACTCTCTGCGGGCTGTGCGGGATACAGCCTGCGGAAGGCCTGGAAAGCCGCAGCCTGACCGGCCTGCTGGAGGGAAATGAGGCGGACTGGGAAAACGAGACCATGTCCCAGTGGGGCGGAACCAACCTGATGATCAAACGGGATGCCCTGAAATATCACTATTACAGCACGGACGGCTCGGAGCTTCTGTTCGACCTGGAAGCGGACCCGCAGGAGAACGAGGATTTTTCCCGCGATCCCGCTTTTCGGGAGATCATGGAAGAATTCCGGAAAAAACGGCGGGCGGCCGGATTCTGAAAAACCTGAGAAAACAAAAAACATCAGCGCCTGTGAGAGCAGTCTTTCAGGCAGCTGATGTTTTGCGTGATAAGCCCGGCAAGCGGCCGCCATGCCTGCATGATCGGCCATTTGCCGGGCAAGTACAGCGAGCGGCATTTATGCCGTGAGCCGGGCGCATCGCGTAATTGGACAGGGGAAGGAACTTCCCCTATCCAATCGGCAGGAAGATTTCCTTTCCGTCTTATAAAAGGATGCGAACGCGCGGTTACATCTTTTCCGGTTCCGGATATTCCACGCCGAAGGTCTCCACCGTCATGGTTCTGATCTTTTGCTCCTCCAGCGGGCGGTCGGAGTAGTCGGTTCTGGTCTCCGCGATTTTATCCACATTCTCCATTCCCTCGATCACCTTTCCGAAGGCCGCGTAAGCGCCGTCCAGATGGGGAGAGGTCTTGTGCATGATGAAGAACTGGCTTCCCGCGGAATTGGGAGCCATGGTGCGGGCCATGGAAAGCACGCCCTCCGTGTGCTTCAGATCATTCTTCACCCCGTTCTGGGCGAATTCCCCCTTGATGGAATAGCCGGGGCCGCCTACGCCGGTTCCCTCCGGATCGCCGCCCTGGATCATGAAGCCGTTGATGACCCGGTGGAAGATCAGACCGTCATAAAAGTGGCGGTTGATCAGACTGATGAAATTGTTGACGGTGATGGGAGCGGTCTCGGGATAAAGCTCCGCCTTAATCACGTCGCCGTTTTCCATGGTAATGGTAACAATCGGATTCTGTGCCATAAAATACAACTTCCTTTCCTGATGCATATTTTTTGCGGACTGCGCGCGTGGTATAATATATTGTCAGTCATTTATTGTATCGGAAAGAAAGGAAAACGTAAAGAGAAGTTGAAGAAAATGCTGGAAAAAGTCCGGATTCTGCTCACGGAAGAGAACCGGGAGGCGGCAAAGCAGGCAGAGCGGCTGGCCGGGCGGCTCCGGGCGGAAGGGCTGGAAGCAGAAGAAATACGGATATCGGGAGAAAAGGCAGAAGGAAGCGGGACGCCGGGAGACCGGCCCGGAGAGATTCTGCCGGCGGAGCAGGCAGAGGGGGAGCTGTGGATCACGGACTGCCCGGAGGCGGCGCGGCGGCTGGCAGGAGAGAACTGCCGGATCCTGCTGTATCTGACGGAGAAGAGCAGGGCGCTTCCTCTGGGGGAATACCCTTATGCCGTGGAGAGTCTGGAGGGAATCGGCGCGGAGGAGCTGGAAGGGATCTGGCGCCGCCTGACGGGAGAGCCCTGGGAGATTCTGCACACGGAGCGGCTGATCGTGCGGGAGCAGAGGGAGGAGGATCTGGACAGTCTGTATGAGATCTATGCCCACCCGGATATGACCGCATATATGGAAGGGCTGTCCGCGGACAGGCAGGAGGAGCGGGAGCGGCTGACAAGCTATATCCGCACCGTATATCCGCTCTATGGCTTCGGTCTGTGGATGCTGGAAAAAAGAGAGCCGGAGAAAGGGGAAAAAGGCGGCCGGCCGGAGCAGGGCGGAGGGATGGCGTCGGACGGTCAGCCGGAGCAGGGCGGAGAAATGGCGTCGGACGGCCAGCCGGAACTGGCCGGAGAATGCATCGGCAGGGCCGGCTTTTTCTGGCGGGAGGAAGCCGCCGTGCCGGAGCTGGGATTTGCCATCCGGAAAACGGAGCAGAAAAAGGGCTACTGTCTGGAGGCCTGCCGCGCCATTCTGAAATATGGCTTTGAAGAGCTGGATTTTTCGGAGGTACAGGCGCTGACGCGGCCGGGAAACCGGGCGGCGGAGGCGGTGCTTGCGCGGCTCGGCTTTCAGAGGGCGGGAATCACGGAAGCGGACGGGGCTCCGGCGGCGCGCTGGCTGCTTCGGAGGAACCGATGAACATGAGGGTGAAGCTGACCAGAAGCAGCGCGCAGGAGAGCCAGATGGTGCGGCTTCCCAGAACAGGAAGGCACAGGCCGCTCAGCGCTGCGCCGGCCGCGAAGCAGAGGATGATGCCGAAGTAATGGGCGGCTTTTTGGGGCGCCTGCCCGCTCTTTTCATAAAAACAGAGGAAGAGGGCTTCCACGCCGCTTCGCAGGTTGCCGATGCACATGGTGCTGGCAAAGGCGTATCCGTCCACCTTGCGGAAGGCCTGCACCTGCATGGCGCAGGAAAAGGAGACCAGGGCGTTGGCGAACATGTTCCATTCCTCCGGGAAAAAGCCCACCAGAAACAGCAGAAGGATCTCGATCAGCAGAACGGACTGCCGCCAGTGCATGCGGCGCAGGGCCTGCCGGCAGCGCCGGCGGATATACTCGGCAAAGGCGACGCCGAACGCGAAGAACAAAAGGGGCACCAGGTAGCGGAGGGCCGCGGCTTTGTTTCCCTCACACAGATTCGTGCTGAGAAGGACGATGTTTCCGGTCTGGGCATTGGCAAAGACCCGGCCGCGTAAAAGATAGGTATAGGCATCCTGAAGGCCGCCGGACAGGGACAGAAAGGCGGCGGTCAGAAACGCCTCCGACATCTGGCCTCCTGGCTTTCGGAGGGTTTTGCGGTACGGAAGCTTCCGCTGGGAGGTTTTCATGAGTTTTTCTCCTTAAAGGCTGTCTTGTTTTTTACACCGGAACCTATTATACTTGGCATGTTGCGGGATGTAAAAACGTTTGTCGGCATGACTGCGATAGCAAATTGATATGAGAAAAACGGGAAAGCATCGGGAAAGCATCAGACAAAGGGGCGGAAAAAAGACAGCCCTCTGGATGCGGAAACGGAGAACACGAATGAACAGAGACCTGACAGTGGGAGAACCGCAGAGCGTTTTGTGGAGATTTTCCATTCCCATGTTTGTGAGCGTGATTTTTCAGCAGCTCTACAACATGGCGGACAGCGTGATCGCGGGGAAATTTGCGGGAGAGGACGCGCTGGCGGCGGTCGGGGCCTCCTATCCGATCACCATGATCTTCATGGCGATCGCGGTGGGAAGCAATATAGGCTGCTCGGTCATCATCTCCCAGTATTTTGGAGCAAAATGGTTTGAAAAAATGAAAACGGCGGTTTACACCACGCTGCTTTCTTCTACGGCGCTGTCCATCCTGCTGACGCTTGCGGGACTGCTGGGGAGCCGCTGGATGATGACCGCCATCAATACGCCGGATAATATTTTCGCGGACGGCGATCTGTATCTGCGGATCTACATCGGAGGCTTCGCCTTTCTTTTCCTGTATAACGTGGCCACGGGAATTTTTAACTCCATGGGAGATTCCAGGACGCCTCTGTATTTTCTGATCGGTTCCTCTCTGGGAAACATCGTGCTGGATCTGATCTTCGTGGCGGTTTTCCACTGGGGCGTGGCGGGCGTGGCCTGGGCCACCTTTATCGCTCAGGGGATCGCCTGCGTGCTGGCGCTTCTGGCGCTTCGCAGACGCCTGGCCTCCATCCGGACGGAAGGGAGAGTGGAGCTGTTTTCCTGGGACATGCTGGGGCGGATCAGCCGGATCGCCATCCCCAGCATCCTGCAGCAGAGCTTCATTTCCGTGGGAAATATTTTCATCCAGGGCCTGATCAATTCCTATGGCTCTTCGGTCATCGCAGGCTATTCCGCGGCGATCAAGCTGAATACCTTCTGTATTACCAGCATTACCACGCTGGGAAATGGAACCAGCAGCTTTTCAGCCCAGAATCTGGGAGCGGGACGGCAGGACCGGGTGCGGGCGGGACTGCGCGCTTCCATCCGGCTGGCGCTGATTCTGGCGGTTCCCTTTTTCGCCGCGTTTTTCTTCGGAGGACGGATCATGCTTTCCCTGTTCATGAATGAGGGAAGCACGGTGGCCATGGAGACGGGACTTCTGTTTCTGAGGATCGTGTCCCCCTTCTATTTTGTGATCTCCATCAAGCTGATGGTGGACGGCGTCCTGCGCGGGGCGGGCGCGATGGGTGCCTTCATGACGGCCACCTTTACGGACCTGGTTCTCCGCGTGGTGCTGGCTTACCTGTTTTCTCCCTTCTTCGGAACGACAGGAATCTGGCTGTCCTGGCCCGTGGGCTGGATCGCCGCGGCGGTGCTTTCCGTTCTGTTTTATAAAAAGGATGTCTGGACGGGGCGTTCTGTGACCGTGGAGGACAGATAAGGACGCCAGCGGAAAAAACGGATGGGGAAGATTGAAAAAATCTTCCTTTTTCTCGCAAAATCGTTGTTACAGCTCTGCCGAAGGCTGAGCTGTAACGGCATCCGGCCATTCCAGGCGCTTCGCGCCAGGCCGGATGCTTCCAGCCGGTCTGTTTTCGTACGGTCTGCGCAGGGAATGCGCAGACCTGGCTGAGTCGTAACGAATCGTTCATTTTTGCGCTTTTTCGCTTCTTGACAGAAGAATAGCCATTCATTATAATATAAAAGACACTTATTTTACAGACTGTTCTGCTTAAGGAACGCGAAAAGCTGCGGGAGGCAGACAGCATTCAGAGAGGAAAGGTTTTCATGAGCGACGCGGACCCTGACGGGGAAACGAACCATCATAATATGAGATACAGCACAAAGAGAGGCATGGTCTGCCTGTCCTGACGGACAGCAGGCTATGCCTTTTTGCGCGCAAAAACCGGAGGACGCCGCAGGGATGGGCAGGCTTACAGCAGAATCTGCCTGCACAGACCTGCGGACACCCGACGGGTAACGGACAGCGAACGGCATTTATGCCGTGAGCTGTCCGCATGAAAACCGGAACGAAAAAGAGAAAAGGAGAGTAAATTTCGTGGGTTCTATTGTTGGTAAACTATTGTTGCAGGTTGTCCTGATCGGACTGAACGCGTTCTTCGCGGCAACGGAGATCGCGGTTGTGTCCCTGAACGCGACGAAGCTGAAGAAGATGGAAGAGGAAGGCGACAAGCGGGCAAAGCGGCTTCTGAAGATGGTGGAGACACCGTCGGCCTTCCTGTCCACCATTCAGATCGCCATCACCCTGTCCGGCTTCCTGGGCAGTGCGTTCGCGGCGGACAGCTTTGCCGGATATATTGTGGACGGCGTCTACGGCCTGGGGCTGACGATGATTCCGGAAGGGGTCATGAACAGCATCGCCACGGTCCTGACGACGATCATCCTGTCTTATTTCTCGCTGGTATTCGGCGAGCTGGTTCCCAAGCGGATCGCCATGCAGAAGTCCTTCCAGGTGGCCTGCTTTACCAGCGGTGTGGTAAACGCCGTCGCGACGGTCATGCGTCCCGTGATCTGGCTGCTTTCCGTATCCACCAATGGCATGCTGAAGCTGCTGCGCCTGAAGGTGGAGGCGGAGGAAGAGACCGTGACGGAGGAAGAAATCCGCATGATGATCGACCTGGGCGGCCAGAAGGGCACCATCGACCAGGAGGAGCAGGAATGGATTGAAAACGTATTCCGTTTCGACGACATCTCCGTGAGAGAGGCCATGACCAGAACCGCGGATGTGGAAGCCTTCTCTCTGAATGCGACGGATGAGGAGATCATACATACCATCCGGGAGACCGGACTGTCACGCTATCCCGTTTATGATGAGGACATCAACGATATTGTGGGAACCCTGAATGCCAGAGATTTCCTGCTGGAAAGAGGGGCGGAGCATCCCCGCAGCCTGAAGGAGCTGTTAAGAAGCCCTTACTTTGTACCGGAAAGCATCCATGCGGACGATCTGTTCCGCGACATGCAGACCAAGAAGATCCATATCGCCATCGTCATCGACGAGTATGGCCAGACGGCCGGCATCATCACCATTGAGGACCTGCTGGAAGAGATCGTCGGAAATATTTATGACGAGTTTGATCCCGCGGAGGCTCCGGAAATGGAGAAGCTTGAGGATAATCTCTGGCGCGTCAACGGCGGCGTGTTCATCGACGAGCTGGCGGAGGAGCTGGACATGGAGATTCCGGAGGATGAGGATTATGATACCGTGGGCGGCATGATTTTCAGCTGCCTGCATACCATCCCTGCGGACGGAACCCAGTTCGACGTACAGGTGAACGGGCTGGATATCCATGTGGAGAAGATCGAGGACAGAAGAATCGAAGAGGCGCTGATCAGAAAGCTGCCTCCGGCAGAGCCGGAAGAAGAGGGCGAAGGCGACGAGCAGGATAAGAAGGATCAGAACCGGAAAGAGCAGAACAAAAAGGAAAAATCAGCATGACGCGGAGGGAAACATCCGCCCGGCGTGACGGATACGGAAAGGATAAGCGAGCATGATACGGATGATATGCCTGGATTACGACAACACGATTTACGACCATAGGCAGGGCAGAATTCCGGACAGCGCCAGGCAGGCGCTTGAAGCTGTCCGGGGAAAATGCCGCATTGTGCTCGCCAGCGGCCGCTTTTTCAACGATTCGTGGAACCGCCCCCTCATGGAGGAAATCCGCCCGGACGGCGTGATCCACGCCAACGGCGCGCTCATCGAGGCGGATGGAGAGGTTCTGGAGGAGACCTGGATCGATCCGGAACTCCAGCGGCAGGTGATCGAGTTCGCCTGTGAAAACGATCTGTGCCTGGGCGGCCTGTATCAGGGCAGATGGTATACCACAAATAAGAAAAAGCAGACGGAGCGCTGGGGAGGAAACGAGGCGCTCCATGCCAGAGGCCTGGAGGATGCCGGGGAGCTGATCGGCGTCCCCATGCACGGCCTGTTTCTGGACGATTCCGTGGAGGCCGCGAAGCTGGTGGCGGAGCGTTTCCCTGAGCTGCGTACCCCGATCATGAATGAGGAACGGGGAGGCGCGGACGTGCTTCCGGCGTTCCTGTCCAAGGCCTACGGACTGAAAAAGCTTGCGGAGCACTGGGGCATCCCCATGGAGGAAACCGCGGCGGTGGGCGACAGCATGAACGATTACGAGATGGTGCGTGAGGCCGGTGTGGGCATCGCCATGGGAAACGCGGTGTCGAAGCTGAAGGAGGCCGCGGATATTGGGGAGGACGGACTGAAGAAGGCGTTTGCATATCTGGGGCTGCTGTGAGGCGGGTCGGGGAAGCGGACCGATGAAGCGGATGGCGGCGGGTGAGATGTTTTCCCGGAAAACTGAAGATAGACAGAGCTTGTGGCCCGGATGAAATGTTCCGGGCTTTTTTGTAAGACAGGAAAAGTTCCCCAGTTTTACTAAAGACGTTGATGCGCACGCATTTTAAATGGAGGAGAGAAATGAGGGTAAGAATTGCATGTTCCGGATGGAAAAACGGAAAATGGGAGGAACTGAAAGAAAAAAAGGAAGGAGAAACGCTGCATTTTGAAAGCGGAGACGGACGGCTGAAAGCGCTGCTGACCCCGGCGGAATATGGCTGGGATTATGTTATGGAAAGCCGTTCGGAGGAAGAAACGCAGATCCGTCTGTCTGTTTCCTTTGGAGGCGGACAGGATGCGTTTCATGTCATTCCCTGCAATATTTATGGAGACAATAACATCGACCGGGTGAAGCCGGGGGAATTTCCGTAGCCCCTTATTCGGAGAAGGGAGGGGAAGCCGGATGGATCCACAACGGTGTGTTCGCGGCTCTTCCGGACACCATAGGCGTATCGCTGGGATATGAAAACTTCCCGTCAACCTTCGTGGACAAGGGACATGAGGAGCCTGCGACGGCGGAGTACGCCCGTCATGCGAAAGCGAAAGGAAGCATTTACCTGCTGGAAGGAAAGGGACGGCAGGACATGCATCGCATCGTACAGCTGGAATATGAAAAAAGACAGGAAAGAGCGCATTATGAGAAAGATCTGCAGGAGGCGGCGGAAGCGATTCTGGATGCCTGCGTTCAGCTGAACTGGAATGAGGAGTGGCAGGCTTATACGGACATGTCCTGTCAGCCGCCGGAGAGAACGCAGCTGAAGGCATGGAGGCCCGTCTATGAAATCGGATGGACGGGAATCGCGGAACTGGCCTGTCCGTTTGTGATGGCGGAGCAGCTCCTGGGCATAAAGAAGGAGCGGTTTCAAAAGGCGAAGGATGGCCGGGCGCTCCTGGATCAGATCGCCGGGGCATATAACCCTGCTTCAGGACTGTTCCACGATCTGGTGGCTCCTGTGGATGAGAGCGGATCTCTGGAAAACGGATGGTGGATCTGGTATTACATTAAGGAAGAATGTCACTGCGCCTATACCAACGGAAAAGGGGCATACGGTCTGCTTAAAACCATGTCTTTCCTTTCCGACAGAGGGCAGGAATATCCGAAGGAATGGCTGGAAACGGTACGGAAGGTGCTGGATACCGTGATCCTGCTGCAGAGAGAGGACGGAAATTACGGTTATACTTACAGCAATCAGGAAAAGAAGGTGCTGGACTGGGACGGCTTCGCGGGCTGCTGGTTCCTTCCCTGTATGGTATATGCATGGAAACTGACCGGAGAGGAACGCTATCTGGAATCCGCGGAAAGGGCGGAGCGGTTTTATTCCGGATATGTGCATGATCTGAACTGCTACAGTACGCCTATGGATACCTGGAAGGCTGTGGATGAGGAAGGAAATCTCGCCTTTGTGCGGGAATTCCTGCGGCGGCTCTGTTACCAGCATTTCCAATCCGCATATTCATCCCATGGGCGTGATCATCGACACTGATCTGCGCTATCTGGCCCGTGTGACCGGAGAAGAATATCATAAAATGCGCGCGGACGACGGTACAGCCTGGCTGATGCAGTGTCTGGAGCTGTATCCGGGGAAGAGCGGATATGGACGCTACGGAATGATTTCCGAACGGTTCTGTCCGAGCGACGGACTGGTGACGGAGCGCTGCAGCGACGGGAGACCCTACAGCTCCTGGTTTACCTTTAATCTGTGGGCGACGGACAATGTGATGGAAGCCATTATGGATCTGCTGGCGGAAGGCTGAAAAATACGATGCATCCCGGAAAACTGTGGGAGCGGTTCGTTTTCAAAAGCGAAGCTGCTTCTGAGCAGGAAAAACAAAAAGAAAAACGGGTATGAGACAGGAACCTCTGCCCCCTGCGGAAGCGGATGCCGCGCCGGATGGAAATTTCCGGTTGCGGCATCCGCTTTTATATTTTTATATTTTTTTAAGAAAGTTTATTTTAAGAAAATTGTAATTTCTCCCTTCAGGGAATATAATCAATACTCAGAATCCCCATTCATTAACAATGTTAAATATTGATAATGAAACAAAATGGACGGACTGGAAAGGAGGAAGCGATGAAATCGGATGAAATCAGAGATATTCTGCTGAAAACCACCTTCCGGTACGGAAAGGCGTCGATGGGAGTTCCGGTGGGAGAGATTTCCCGGGTGGAATTTGCGGCGATGCAGGTGATCCGGCGTTTTCAGAAGGAGCATCCGGATGCGGGAGGCATCAGCGCCGCGCAGCTTGCCGGAGAGCTGTACTGTTCGCCTCCGGCCCTTTCCAGAATCCTGAGAGAACTGGAAGAAAAGGGGCTTGTGCTGCGGGAAACGGATCCGGAGAACCGCAGAAAGGCCAGGATCAGGCTGACCGGAAAGGGAGAAGAGGCGCGCAGAAAGGGCTGCGCTCTGGCCGCCGCCTACTTTGACGGAGTGCTGGCCCGGATGGGCGAGGAAAAGATGCTGCAGTTTCTTTCCCTCTGGAAGGAGCTTGTGGAAATTATGGAAAATAACGAAGCGTAAAACGCTTCGGCATGGAGGTAAACATGGGAAAGCTGTTTCGAGATTTGTGGAAACATAAGGCCGCCGTTCTGCTCATCATTCTGCTGCTGATCGGGCAGGCGTACTGCGACCTGTCTCTGCCGTCCTACACCTCGGATATCGTGGATGTGGGAATCCAGCAGGGAGGCATTGAAAACGCCGTTCCGGAGCGGATGCGGGAAGAGACCTTTCGTAACATTGAGCTGTTTCTGACGGAAGAGGAACGGGCGCTGGCGGAGGAATCCTACACGCTGGCAGAGGGCGTCCGGGAGCTGAATACCTCGGACCGAAAGACCCTGGAACAGCTGGATGAGGCATTCGGGCTTCCGATGGTGATTTTAAGTTCGCTGGAGGAGTCGGGGATGGATCTGTCAGGACTTTCCCAGGCAATGCTGAACAGCGGACTGACGGAGGATGCCATTGAAGAAATCCGGCAGCAGACGCTTGAGAGCATGGGAGACATGAGCGATTCCATCATCACCCAGAGGGCCATTCTGTTCGTCCAGTCGGAATATGAAGCTCTGGGCATGGATCTGGGACAGGTGCAGATGAACTATCTGCTCACCACCGGGGCGAAGATGCTGGGCCTCACCCTGCTGATGGTTGTTACGGCGGTGCTGTCCGGCCTGCTTTCTTCCCGCACGGCAGCAAAGATCGGTATGGAGCTGAGAGGGCAGGTGTTTACGAAGGTATTATCCTTCTCCAATAACGAACTGAATAAATTCTCCATCGCGTCGCTGATCACCAGAAGCACCAACGATATCCAGCAGGTGCAGATGGTGGAGGTCATGCTGCTGCGAATGGTGCTCTACGCGCCGATCATCGGAATCGGAGGCGTCATTAAAGTGGCGGGCACCCGCACCGGGCTCAGCTGGATCATCGTGGTGGCTGTCGTAGCCATCTTCGCGGTGGTGATGGCGCTTCTGTTCGTGGCGATGCCGAAGTTCAGGAAGATGCAGACGCTGGTGGACCGGCTGAATCTGGTGGCGAGGGAGATCCTGACCGGCCTTTCCGTCATCCGTGCCTTTGACCGGGAAAAATATGAAGAGGAGCGCTTCGATACGGCCAATAAAAATCTGATGAAAACCCAGCTGTTCACCAACCGGGTCATGAACGTGATGATGCCTGCCATGATGCTGATCATGAACGGCGTGACTGTTATGATCATCTGGTTCGGCGGACACGGGATCGATGCCGGAACCATGCAGGTGGGCGACATGATCGCGTTCATCACCTATACCATGCAGATCGTCATGGCTTTTCTGATGATCACCATGATTTCCGTCATGCTGCCCCGCGCGGGCGTGGCCGCGGACCGGATCCAGGAGGTGCTGGATACGCCTCTTTCCATCCACGATGCGCCTGCGGTGCGGGATGATGAGCTGGCTGACGCGAAGGGTGAGCTTCGCTTTGAGGACGTTTCCTTCCGGTATGAGGGCGCGGATGAGGACGCGCTGGAGCATATCAGCTTCACCGCGAAGCCTGGAGAGACCACCGCGGTCATCGGAAGCACCGGCTGCGGAAAGTCCACTCTGATCCACCTGATTCCCCGGTTTTATGATGTGACGCAGGGCAGGATCACCATAGACGGCGTGGACATCCGGGAGATTTCTCAGAAAAAGCTGCACAGCCTGATCGGGTTCGTGCCGCAGAAGGCAAATCTGTTTTCCGGGACCATCGCTTCCAATATCAAATACGGCGGAGACTGGATCACCGATGAAAAAATGGTGGAAGCGGCTCAGATCGCCCAGGCGGAGGAATTCATTGAAACGAAGCCGGACGGTTATGACAGCCCCATCGCACAGGGCGGGAGTAACGTATCGGGCGGTCAGAAACAGCGGCTTTCCATTGCCAGAGCCATTGCCGGTTCCCCGAAGATCTTCCTGTTCGACGACAGCTTTTCCGCGCTGGATTATAAGACGGACGCCCAGCTTCGGAAGGCTCTCCATGAAAAGACAGGGAACGCGGCCGTGCTTATTGTGGCGCAGCGGATCAGCACGATCCTGCATGCGAACCGGATCCTGGTGCTGGAGGACGGAAAAATCGTGGGAGACGGCACCCATGAACAGCTGCTGGAGAGCTGCGCGGCCTATCAGGAGATCGCCCGTTCCCAGCTTTCCGAGTCGGAATTAAATGGAGGCGGAACGAACTTACAGTTCGAGCCGGAGACAGAGGCCGCCTGCAGCGGCAGAAAGGAGGCGGCACAGCATGAGTGAGAGCAGAAACAGCGGCATGCAGTCCCGGGGGGCCGTGCATGGACCGGCCGGAGGACCGATGAGAGGACACGGCCGCGGCATGAGCAACATGAGGAGAGAAAAGGCGAAGGACTTTAAGGGAACTCTGAAAAAGCTGATCGTATATATTGGAAGCTACTGGCCTGCCTTTGTGGCTGTGCTGTGCTTCGCTGTGGGAAGCACGGTTTTCAACATTATCGGGCCGAAGATATCCGGCCAGGCGACCACGGAGCTGTTCAACGGCCTGGTATCAAAGGTATCCGGAACGGGCGGCATTAACTTTGGACGGATCGGACAGATTCTTCTTCTGCTCCTTGGCATGTACGTGCTGAGCGCCCTGCTTTCCTTTATCCAGGGCCTGATCATGACGCAGATTTCCCAGAATCTCTCCTACCGGTTCCGCAGGGAGATCATCGCGAAGATCAACCGGATGCCCATGAAATATTTTGAAAGCAGAACCGTGGGCGAGGTGCTTTCCCGCATCACCAACGATGTGGATACTCTGGGACAGAGCCTGAACCAGAGCATTACGCAGCTGATCACTTCCATCACTACCATGATCGGCGTGCTCATCATGATGCTGAGCATCAGCCCGCTGATGACCCTGATCGCCATCGTCATCCTGCCGGTTTCCGCGGGGCTCACCGGACTGCTGGTGAAGAAATCACAGCGTTTCTTCGTGGCGCAGCAGAAGTATCTGGGCGAGATCAACGGCCAGGTGGAGGAGATTTACAGCGGCCACAACATTGTAAAGGCGTTCAATAAGGAAAAGGATGTGGAGGAAACCTTCCATGCCACCAATGAGATCCTCTTCCAGTCCGCCTGGAAATCCCAGTTCCTGTCCGGGCTGATGCAGCCCATCATGACCTTCGTGGGAAATCTGGGATACGTGTCCGTCGCCGTTCTGGGAAGCGTGCTGGCGGTGCGCGGAACCATCCATGTGGGCGATATCCAGGCCTTCATCCAGTATGTGAGGAACTTCACCCAGCCCATCACCCAGCTGGCCCAGGTGTCCAACATGCTTCAGTCCACGGCCGCCGCGGCAGAGCGTGTTTTCGAGTTCCTGGAGGAAGAGGAAGAAGAGCAGACCGTGGAAAATCCGGTGCATCTTTCCGATCCCCGGGGCGCGGTGGAATTTTCCCATGTGGCCTTCGGCTACAATCCGGATAAGATCATCATCCATGATTTCAACTGTACCGTGAAGCCCGGCCAGACGGTGGCCATCGTAGGCCCTACCGGCGCGGGAAAAACCACCATGGTCAAGCTGCTCATGCGCTTCTATGATGTGAACAGCGGCCGGATTCTGGTGGACGGAACGGACATCCGCCGGATCAACAGAAGCGAGCTGAGGGAGCTGTTCGGCATGGTGCTCCAGGATACCTGGCTGTTTAAGGGCACCATTATGGAAAACATCCGTTACGGCAGGCTGGACGCCACGGACGAGGAGGTGATCGCGGCCGCGAAGGCGGCGCATGCCCATCGCTTCATCCAGACCCTTCCCGGCGGCTATCAGATGGAGCTGAACGAGGATGCCAGCAACGTTTCCCAGGGCCAGAAGCAGCTGCTTACCATCGCGAGGGCCATCCTTGCGGACAATAAGATCATGATTCTGGATGAGGCGACTTCTTCCGTGGATACCCGGACAGAGCAGCAGATTCAGGACGCCATGAACCGCCTGATGGAGGGCAGGACCAGCTTTGTCATCGCCCACAGGCTTTCCACCATCCGGGACGCGGACAGGATCCTGGTCATGAAGGACGGGGACATCATTGAGCAGGGCACCCATGAGGAGCTGCTGGCACAGAACGGCTTCTATGCGGAGCTGTATAATTCTCAGTTCGCGGACGCGGCGGCCTCTTAAGGCCGCTGCGGACTCCGCGCGGTTTCGGAAGGGAAAGGTTGGAAGCGAAGATGAAAAAACGGATCATAGCGATAGAAAGGCAATATGCAAGCGGAGGCCGGGAGGTCGGAAAAAGACTTTCGGAGCAGCTTGGGATTCCATATTATGACGGGCAGCTGCTGCTTCTTGCCGCAGAAAAATTCGGGCTGAATCCCGGAGAGGTGAAGGACAATGATGAGAAGGTCAACAGGAGCTTCCTGTACTCTGTCGCGGAGGCTGTGGAGAACTTCCGCGGCAGCGAGCGGGGGATGCTTCCCTACCGGATCTATCAGGCGCAGTCGGAAACCATCCGGCGTCTGGCCATGGAGGGCCCCTGCATCTTCATCGGCCGCTGCGCGGGAGAGATCCTGAGAGGAAGCGGAAAATGCCTGAACGTGTTCATCTATGCCTCCGATATGGATGACCGGAGAGAGCGGGCGAACCGGGTGGATCAGATTCCCATGTCGGAGACAGACCGCTACATCCGTATGAAGGACAGACAGCGCCGGGACTACTGCAGGCAGTATGTGAATCAGGAATGGGGAGATCCGATGAACTATGATCTGTGCCTGAACAGCTCACAGCTCGGATACGATACCTGTGTGGAGCTGATTAAAAAAGCCATGTAAACGGATATTCAGTCTGAAAGCGGCAGAAACCGGTTTTCCCTGATTAAAAAGGAAAAGGATGGAAATACTTTTAACCGGAAAGCGCGGCATCAGCCGCAAAACGGAAAGGGGAAAATATGGAATCTGTAAAATCGGTAAAAATTTATCTCAACAATGCGGATGAGGTTTGGAAGTTTGTGAACATCATTCGGAAATTCAGCGGGGACTATGATCTGGCGGCGGGCAGCTATACGGTGGATGCCAAATCCATTCTCGGCGTCTGTGCCCTCGGCACGAAAAAGCCGCTGGAGCTGAAACTGGTGGATCCGAGGGGGGAGGAGAACCGCCTCCTGACGGCGCTGGGAGAATATCTGCTCCGGGAATGAGCAATCCGTCGGAGCGGCAGCGTACCGGATGCGGACCGAAAAAAAGGAATTGTTGTGCTTCCGGCTTTGTGCTATGCTGAAAGAAAATGGTACGGCTTCGGGATATGCGCGGCATGGGGCAGTACCCGCGGGCGCAGAAATGGAGCCGGCTGCTGCGGAAAGCGGCGGAAAGGACAGAAGAGATGGGAATTTTCTACGAAGAGAAAAGCAGGGTATTCACCCTGCAGACCCGGCACAGCACGTATCAGATGAAGGCAGATGAACAGGGAGTCCTGCTGCATACTTATTATGGGGAAAAGACGGACAATACGGACCTGTCCTGTCTGATCACCAGAGGAGACAGGGGATTTTCGGGAAATCCCTTCCAGGTGGGCGGGACGGACCGGACCTATTCGCTGGATACCCTGCCGCAGGAATATTCCTGCTTCGGAACGGGAGACTACCGGATCAGCGCGCTGAAAGTGGAAAACGCGGACGGAAGCCAGGCGGTTTCCCTGCGCTATGCAGGTCATGCGATCACAAAGGGAAAATATACTCTGCCCGGCCTTCCCGCCGCCTGCGGGACGCCGGAAGAGGCGGAGACGCTTACGGTGGATCTGGAGGATGCGGAAAGCGGGATCGCCGTGCGTCTGTACTACGGCGTGTTTGAGAATCTGGACGTGATCACCAGGGCGGCCGAGATCAGAAACGGAGGGAAGGAAGCCGCAACGCTCCGGAAGGCGGCGAGCCTGTGCCTGGACTGGCAGGCGGGCGAGTACGACTGGCTCACCTTCCATGGCAGACACGCGATGGAGAGAAATCTGCAGAGAACCGGAATCGCTCACGGCGTACAGTCGGTGGGAAGCGTGCGTGGAGCTTCCAGTCACCATTACAATCCTTTTGTCATGGTCTGCGGGAAAAATACGGATGAAGACAGAGGAGACTGCTATGGAATTTCCTTTGTTTACAGCGGAGAATTTCTGATGGAGGCGGAGAAGGACCAGATGGATCAGACCAGACTGATCTGCGGCATCCATCCGGACGATTTTGCCTGGAAGCTGGAGCCGGGCGATAGCTTTGCGGCGCCGGAGGTTCTGATGGCCTACAGCGGGCAGGGGCAGGGCGGCGTCAGCCGGATCTTCCACAGACTGATCCGTGACCATATCTGCCGCGGTCAGTGGAAGCACAGCCGCAGGCCCGTGCTGATCAATAACTGGGAAGGAACCTATTTTGACTTCACCGGGGACAAGCTGGTGGACATCGCGAAGGATGCGGCAGCGCTGGGAATCGAGCTGTTCGTCATGGACGACGGCTGGTTCGGAAAAAGGGACAGCGACAATTCCGGGCTGGGAGACTGGTATCCCAATGAAGAGAAGCTGGGCTGCAGCTTAAAGGAGCTGGGCGAGCGCATCACAGCGCTGGGACTCCGGTTCGGCATCTGGTTTGAGCCGGAATGCATTTCCATTGACAGCGATCTGTACCGGGCGCATCCGGAATGGGCGGTAGCGGTTCCCGGAAGGAATCCTGTGCTCAGCCGCAACCAGCTCATCCTGGATTTTTCCAGAAAGGACGTGCAGGATTATCTGATCGAGCGCATTTCCGACGTCCTGCGTAGCGCTCCCATCACCTATGTGAAGTGGGATTTCAACAGGAGTATCTGTGATAAATACAGCCACGCCCTGCCGGCGGACCGACAGGGAGAAATGGCGCACCGCTTTATCCTGGGCCTGTACCGGGTGCTGGAGACGCTGACGGGCAGATTCCCGGAGGTGCTCTTCGAGGGATGCAGCGGCGGAGGCGGCCGTTTTGATGCGGGCATGCTCTATTATACGCCGCAGATCTGGTGCAGCGACGATACGGACGCCATCGAGCGCCTGCAGATCCAGTACGGCACCTCCTTCGGTTATCCGGTGAGCGCCATGGGAGCCCATGTGTCCGCAGTGCCGAACCATCAGACCGGGCGCGTGACGCCCCTTTCTGCCAGAGGCTGCGTGGCCATGGCCGGGACCTTTGGCTACGAGCTGGATCTGAACCGGCTTTCGGAAGAGGAAAAGGAAGAGATCAGCGCTCAGATCCGCACCTTTAAGGAGCTGTATGACTGCATCCAGTACGGAGATTATTACCGTCTGACCAGCCCTCTTTCCGGAAGCTGTACGGTCTGGGAAACGGCCGCTCCGGACGCCTCCGAGGCGCTGGTGAGCGCGGTATATCACCATGTGCAGGCCAATCCCGTTCCGGTATATGTGAAGCTGCGCGGCCTGGAGGAGACGGCTTCCTATCGGATCATCCTGGTGGGCGGACAGAAGGAAGAGAGGCCGGCGGAGCAGGCGAAAGAGGCAGGACAGACGGAGCGGATCCTCACCGGCGCGGCTCTGATGCACGCCGGCATGCCCATTCCGCCTGCCAGGGGCGATTACTGTGCGTATCAGATCCACCTGGTCAGATGTTAAATAAATAATGAGAATTATTATTGAAATAAATAAAAAATCATGAAAAAGAGAGAAAACGTCGGATAAATGGAAAAATCCGGCGTTTTTTCATGCTCTTTTCTCTTGCCAATTCCCAGCAATATGGTAGGATATAAAAGAAAGAAGGACAGAAACAAGAAACGCAGTTGTCAGGCCGCATCCGCGGCAGACGAGGAGGTGCGTATGCAGAAACAGATCAATAACAGAAAGGCCGCGATCATCGGATGCGGCTTTGTGGGTTCCGCTTCCGCTTTCAGCCTGATGCAGAGCGGACTGTTTTCCGAACTGGTCCTGATCGACGCCAACAGAGACAAGGCGGAAGGAGAGGCTCTGGACATCGCCCACGGCATTCCCTTTGCCGGACAGATGAAGATCTACGCGGGGGATTACGATGACATCATGGATGCTGCGGTCATCATCGTGACGGCGGGCGCAAACCAGAAGCCGGAGGAGACCAGACTGGATCTGGTACATAAAAATGTGAAGATTTTTAAGAGCATCATCCCCGAGATCGCGAAAAGAGGGTATCAGGGAATCCTGCTCGTGGTGGCAAATCCCGTGGATATTCTGACCTATACGGCGCTGAAGCTGAGCGGCCTGCCGGAAAACCGGGTGATCGGCTCCGGGACCGTGCTGGACACCGCCAGGCTGAAATACCGCCTTGGAGAGCATCTTTCCGTGGACAGCCGCAGCGTGCACGCTTTTATCATCGGAGAGCACGGAGACAGCGAGATTGCCGTTTTCAGCAGCGCCAACGTATCCGGGATCCCTCTGAACCGCTTCTGCGAGATGCGTGGGCATTTCGAGCATGAGGAAGCTACCCGCAGGATCGCGGAGGAGGTGAAGAACAGCGCCTATCAGATCATCGCCAGAAAGCATGCTACATACTATGGCATCGCCATGTCCGTGAAGCGGATCTGCGAGGCCATTGTCCGGGACGAGAAATCCATCCTTCCGGTGTCCTCCCTGATGCATGGGGAATACGGCATCCGTGACGTGGCGCTCAGCATGCCGGCCATCGTGGGAAAGGATGGGATCGAAACGCAGGTGCCCATTTCTCTGAGCGGAGAGGAGGAAAACCGTCTGAGGGAATCCGCAGATACCCTGAAGCGGGTGCTGGAAGGGCTGGAGCTTTCCTGAAGCGGTAAGCGGTGTAAAAGAAGAGAGAACAAAAAGGAAACCGTCAAAACGCATACAAATCAAAAGGCATACAAATCAAAAGGCATACAAATCAAAAGGAATACAAATGAAAAAGCATGGAAATCCGCCGGGATTTCCATGCTTTTTGGATGTCGGAGTCTCTTATACGATCTGATATTTGGGGACATAGACCGGAAGACTGTCGGTCCCGCGCATCTGCTTGCCGGCAGTGATGGTGACATCCTTGTCGGTAACGATGTACTCCAGATCCGCACCGTCCTCCACGACCGTATCCTGCATCAGGACACAGTTTCTGATCTTTGCACCCTTGCCGACCCGGACGCCGCGGAAGAGAACGCTGTTTTCCACTTCGCCTTCGATCACACAGCCGTCGGCAGCCATGATATTCTGCACGTTGGAGCCGTTGATGTAGCGGGTCGGATTGTCGTCACGGATCTTGGTATAAACCGGATTGGGAGAGAACAGCGCGTTCAGATTGTTCTCATCCAGAAGCTTCATATTCTCGTCAAAATAGCTCTTAATATCGCAGATCCGGGCAACATAGCCGTCAAACCGGAAGCCCTTCACGTTCAGCCGGTCGAGAGAACGGGCGAGAATGTCGCGCTCAAAGTAAATGTCCCCGCGCATGAATGCCTTCTCGATCAGGCTGACCAGAAGCTCGCGGTCTATGATATAGATGTTCAGGCAGAAATTCTGAAGGCCGTCCGTCTGCGGATTGACGAGCATCTGCGTGACCCTTCCGCTCTCGTCCATGTCAAGTGTATAGTACATTTCCTTGCGAACGGCAGAGGAATTCATGGCCACATCAGGAATCGGCTCTACGGCATAGGCGGCAGTTACGTCGGCGCCGCTTGTGATATGCGCGTCGATCATGGCGTTAAAGTCGAAGTTCACGGCAATGTTCGCATCCGACATCACCACATATTGTTCCTTCTGGTCGCGCAGAAAGTCCACGATGCTCGCCAGAGCTTCCACACGTCCGCTGTAGATCTTAACGGTCTTGTCCGAATAGGGAGGGAAAATATGAAGACCGCCGTTCTTGCGGGTCAGGTCCCATTCACGGCCGGAGCCGAGGTGATCCATCAGAGAGTGATAATTCCTGCGGACGACGATGGAAACATTTCCGATGCCGCAGTTTACCATGCTGGACAGGATAAAATCCACCAGGCGGTAACGGCCTGCAAACGGGATGGAGGCCATCAGGCGCTCGGCTGCCAGCTCGGGTACCAGAGAGTCATAGCTGTTCGGGAAAATGATGCCCAGTGCATCTGCGTTGGAATTTACCATTGTTCTTCACCGCCTTTTACATTATTATTCACCATGGCATGAGGGCCGATCTTGGCAGCATCTCCGATATAGACACCGGGACCCACTGTGGCAACTCCGTTCTCATCGCCGTCAGGCATGGAGCCCACCACAGCGTTTTCACCGATCACCGCATTTTCAGCGATGATGCAGTGCTCCACCACCGCTCCGGCCTTGATGACCGTGCCGCCCATGACGACTGCATCCTCCACCTTCGCGCCGGCTTCCACACGCACGCCGGCGAACAGGATGGAATGCTTTACGGTGCCTTCCACGTGGCAGCCGTCGGTGATCATGGAATTCTCAACCACTGCGCCGCGGCAGATCTTGTGTCCGGTCATGCCGCTGTTGCGGCTGTAGATTTTCCAGTCGCTGTCAAACAGGTTGATGCCGCTGTGTTCCGGATCCAGAACCTCCATGTTCGCTTCCCACAGGGAGGAAATGGTTCCCACGTCCTTCCAGTAGCCGTTGAAGCGGTAAGCGTACATACTCCGTCCGTCCCGAAGAAGATTGGGGATGATGTTGTTGCCGAAGTCGTTTTCCGATTCCGGATCAGCCTCATCTTCGATCAGATACCTTTTCAGAATATCCCAGTTAAAAATATAGATTCCCATGGAAGCCAGATTGGACTTGGGCTCCTTCGGCTTTTCCTGGAATTCCGTGATCCTGTCGTTTTCATCCGCCACCATCAGGCCGAAGCGGGATGCCTCCGCCCACGGGACCTCCATGACGGCAACGCTGAATTCCGCATTCTTCTCCTTATGGAACCGGAGAAAGTCGCTGTAATCCTGCTTGCAGATCTGATCGCCGGAAAGGATGATCACATACTGCGGATTGTACCGTTCAATAAACGGAATGTTCTGATAAATGGCATTCGCGGTGCCCTTGTACCAGTCGGAACCGGTCGCCTGCTGATAGGGCTGGAGGATATGGACGCCTCCATGCAGACGGTCCAGATCCCAGGGCTGTCCGTTTCCTATGTACTCGTTGAGCACAAGCGGCTGATACTGGGTCAGAACGCCCACGGTATCAATGCCGGAATTGACGCAGTTTGACAACGGAAAGTCGATGATGCGGTATTTTCCGCCGAAGGGAACTGCGGGTTTTGCCAGCTTCTGGGTCAGGGCGTACAGTCTCGACCCCTGGCCGCCGGCAAGAAGCATTGCTATCATTTCTTTGGCCATAATGATGTCCCCCTGGTTCTTAATAAATGGTGATGTTAAAATTGTACCACAAAAGCGATAAGAAGGACAGCCTTTTGTGCAAAAGAGAGAAAAATTTTTCCGCAATTTTACAATATGGAGGCAGAACCTCCTGCGGGAAGCTGGACGGTCTGAAAAAAATCCCTTATAATCGGAAAAAAAGGAGGAAAGAAAATGAAATATGAAGGAAAAAGACTGTATCAGATCTCGTTTCCACTGGGAGGGATCGGAACCGGCTGCATCGGTCTCGGGGGAAACGGAAGACTGAAGGATTTTGAGATCTACAACCGGCCCAACAAGCGGAGTGTGAATGGCTTTACGGGATTTGTCATCAAGGCGGAGCGGGAGGGAAGGCTGCTGGACGCGCGTTCTCTGACCGGACAGGCAGAGAAGCCGCTCATGGGGGAAAGACCGCAGGGGGTGAACAGCGGTCATATCGGCTACGGCTTCGGCCCGACAGACAGCACGCTGGCGGGCTGGCCCCATTTTCAGGAGGTTTCCTTTGAGGGAAAATTTCCCATGGCAAAGCTGACATTTCAGGAGGAGCGCTTTCCGGGGAGAGTGGAAATGACCGCGTTTAATCCGCTGATCCCCATGGATTCGGAGGATTCCTCTCTCCCGGCCGCATTTTTTTCTTTTGAACTGGAAAACACCCAGGAGGAGGAAACGGACTACACCCTCTGCTGCTTCTGGGGGAGCCCTTTCCCCATCGGAAGCTCCAGAAATGTGTATACAGACGGCGTCTTTCCCAGAATAACGATCTCGGGAAGGGACGAGAAGGACCTCCTGAAGCGGGGAGATGTGACGATCGCCTCCTGCGGCGGGCAGGGCTCCCGGCAGGAATACTGGTATCGGGGAGGCTGGCAGGACGGTGTGGAGATGTTCTGGGAGGACTTTAAAAGGCCGGGCGGCCTGATCGACCGTCACTATGAGGAAGCGTTCTCACCTCTGCAGAAGGCGGCGGATACGGCGGCGCTGGCAGAGACGGTCCGGCTGCGCCCCGGAGAGAAAAAGACGGTCCGCTTCCTGGCGGCCTGGAGTTTTCCGGAGATGTACAATTTCTGGAATCCGGAACCGGACAGGAAGCGTACCTGGTGGAAAAATTATTATGCCACACGCTTTCCGGATTCTGGCGCCTGTGCCCTCTACTGCATGGAAAACTGGGACCGTCTGGAAGGGCTGACCCGGCTGTTTACCGAAACGCTGCACGGATCCACGCTGCCGGATCCGGTGATCGACGCGGTTTCCGCCAATCTTTCCGTCCTGAAATCACCCACGGTGCTGCGGCTGGAGGACGGGACCTTCTACGGATTTGAGGGCTGTCTGGAAAATGAGGGGAGCTGTGAGGGAAGCTGCACCCATGTGTGGAATTACGCTTATGCCCTTCCTTTCCTGTTTCCGGATCTGGAAAGGAGCATGCGGGAAGCGGACTACCGCTATAACCGGCATGAGGACGGGCGGATGAGCTTCCGTCTCCAGCTTCCTTTGGGGAGGGAACCCTGGGACTTTCTGCCCTGTGTGGACGGACAGATGGGAGGCGTGGTGAAAACCTACCGGGAGTGGAAGTTTTCCGGGGACGACGCCTGGCTTGCCGGGATCTGGCCGGAGGTAAAGAAAAGTCTGGAATATGCCTGGTCGGAGAAGAACCCGAATCGCTGGGATCCGGAACAGAGCGGCGTGATCCGGGGACGCCAGCACCATACTCTGGATATGGAGCTGTTCGGGCCCAATTCCTGGCTGACCGGTTTTTATCTGGCGGCTCTGAAGGCGGCCGGAGAGATGGCGGAGCATCTGGGAGAAGCCGGAGATGCGCGGCGGTATCGGGAAATGTTTCAGAAGGGAAAGCAGTGGGCGGATGAAAACCTGTTCAACGGAAGCTATTACGGCCAGCGGGCCGACCTGACGGACCGGAGCCTGATCGATGGATACGGGGAGGAGCTGAAGGACGCCTACTGGAATGAGGAAGCAGGAGAGGTCAAATATCAGATCGGGAACGGCTGTGCGATCGATCAGGTAGTTGCCTGCTGGCATGCAGCGCTGTGCGGCCTGGGAGAGATCTTCGATGAAGGGCAGGTGAAGACGGCGCTGCGCAGCCTGTACCGGAACAATTTTAAAAGAATGGACGAGGTGGAAAATTTCTGGCGGAATTTTGCGGTGGATGAGGAACAGGGACTTCTGATCTGTACCTGGCCGGAGGGGAAAAAGCCCGCGATCCCGCTGACCTATTCCACCGAATGCATGACGGGCTTCGAGTACCAGGCGGCCTGCCATATGCTGTATGCGGGCCTGAAGGAGGAAGGGCTGTCCATTGTCTGTGTGATCCGGGAGCGTTATGACGGATACCGGAGAAATCCCTGGAACGAAATCGAATGCGGAAGCAATTACGCCAGGAGTATGGCAAGCTATAGCCTTCTTCCGGTCCTTTCCGGCTTTTCCTGGGACGGCGTCAGGAAGGGAATGGGGTTTGACCCTATGGAGCCGGAGAATGAGAAAGTTTCTGAAAATGCGGCCGGAGGGAAAAAGGAATTCCGCAGCTTCTGGAGTTTTCAGAGGGCCTGGGGACGGGTGAGGGTGACAGAGGAAGAAACAGAGATCACGGTCCTTTACGGAGAGCTTGCCCTGCGGGAGCTTTACCTTCCGAAGGAAAAGGAGGCGGAGGAAATCTGCCTGAACGGAAAACAGATTCCTGCAGGTCAGAGAGATGGCGCTGCCGTGTTTGAGGAGCTTTTGCTCCGGAAAGAGGACCGGATCACGGTGAAATGGAGGAGTTATGGAGTTGAAAAGAAACAGTGAGGACAGGGTGGAACTGCTTGCGTCGGAGGCTCTGACCAAACAGAACGCGGATGCGGAATATCTGATGGAGCTGGATGTGGACAACCTGCTTTTTCCCTATTATTTTGAAGCAGGGCTGACAGGTTCCGTCAACTACAAAAAGAAGGAGCTATACGGCGGATGGGAATCGACGACCTGCCATATCCGGGGAACCTTTGCGGGACATTTCCTGAGCGCCGCGGCGCTTCTGTGCAGAGAGGGAGACTATCCGGTTCTGCGGGCGAAGGCGGAATATATGGTAGGAGAAATACGCAGGTGCCAGGAACGAAACGGCGGGCAGTGGGCTTTTCCGATCCCGGAAAAGTATCTGTTCTCCCTCCGGGCGGGCAAGCCGTTCTGGGCGCCGTTTTATGTCTGCCACAAGGTCATGATGGGACTGCTTGATACGGTGAAATATCTGGGAAACCGGACCGCGCTGCAGATCCTGGAGGGCTGCACGGAGTGGTTTGTGCGCTTTTTGGAGGATACGCCGCCGGAAACGCTGGAGCGTATGATGAATACGGAGGAGACCGGCGGGATAATGGAATTCTGGGCGGAATTCTACGGAATGACGAAGGATGAACGGCATCTTTTACTGATGCGCAGACTGGAGCGCCGCCAGCTCTTTGAGGCGATGCTGCAGAAAAAGGATGTGCTCACCAACATGCACGCCAACATGACGATTCCGGAGATCCACGGGGCGGCGAAGGCCTATGAGGTGACCGGAGAAAAGAGATACCTTCGGATTGCGGAAAACTACTGGGAGCTGGCGGTGACCAGGCGCGGAATGTTTGCCACAGGGGGGCAGACCAGCGGGGAGGTCTGGACGCCCATGATGCGCCAGTCTGCCCGCCTTGGAGATCAGAATCAGGAGCACTGCGTGGTCTACAATATGATCCGTCTGGCGGATTATCTGCTGCGCTTTACCGGAAAGGCGGAATACGGCGATTATATTGAGAGAAATACGGTAAACGGTCTGTTCGCGCAGGGATTTTTCCGGGCGAGGGCGCTGGATGCCTGCGGGGAAAGTCCCTATCCGGAAACCGGCATCGTGGCCTACTATCTGCCGCTGATGGCCGGAGGACGGAAAAAGTGGAGCAGCAAAACGGAGGATTTCTGGTGCTGTCACTGTACGGCAGTGCAGGCCAACGCCAGGTACTGGGAATATGTGTATTACCGGAGAGAGGATGAGATCTGTGTCATTCAGTACCAGCCCTCCCGCCTGAAAACACAGGTGGACGGCGTTCCTTTTTCCCTGGAACTGGTCAAGGAGGATGACGGCGTAAGCTGCCTGGAGATCAATGAGGCTGCCATCGGTACGCCGGAGAGGCCCTCCTTTGACAGCTATCTGGTGAAAGTCAGAACGGAGCGGAAAAAGGAGGCGGTGATCTCCTTCCGCGTGCCCTGGTGGATAACGGGAAAGCTCCGCTGCTTCATCAATGGAGAGGAATGGGAGGAAGAAGCGGAGAACGGCTACCTGCGGCTGAAACGGGAATGGTCGGATGACCGGATCCGGATCGTGCTCCCCAGGGGGCTTCATACCTGGCCGCTGGCGGATGAGCAGGACACGGTGGCCTTTTTGGACGGGCCGGAGGTGCTGGCAGGCCTGATCCCGGGAGAGAGGATCCTGTTTGGGGACAAGGACCGGCCGGAAACGTTTCTGAAGCCTCACAATGAGAGGGTGTGGGGAAACTGGACGCACACCTACAAGACCTTCGATCAGCAGACCGGCTTTTATCTGAAGCCGGTGCGGGAGATCGGCTCGGAGCCGTATACGGTGTATTTTCCGGTGAGGAAGGAACGCTTCTGAAAAAGAGGAACACCGGTCGGGAAGCGATCTCATTCAGAGTGAGTTCGCTTCCCGGAAGGAGCTGATGGGCCTTCGCCAGGCGGACGTTGTACAGATACTTCAGGAAGGTGGCCCCGGTGGCGCCATGAAAGACGCGGGAATCCAGCAAATCGAACAGAGACGCTGCCTCTGTCAGGATCGGGGACGGGCAGGAGGCCGGGAGAGGTAACGCTTACTTATATGGGAAATGATACCTGGTGCGCGGACGTCAGCTATAATGATGGAACTGCTGTGCAACAGGAAATAGAAAAAAGAACGGGTGTCCATATTGAATGGGATACCTACAGTATTGTAAACCTACAGCCGTTGTTTCAGTTGAAATTGCGGGGGAAGATTTATATAATAAAAATATCTATCGGCATTGGGAGGGCAATAGAATGCATCAGCTCATTATCCATAAACTTGGCCCTATACAGCACTGTGAATTATCCATCAAAAATTATACGATTCTGACCGGCTATCAGGCTTCCGGCAAGAGCACGATTGCAAAGGCTATCTATTTCTTTCGTACACTGAAAGAGGATATTTTTCAACTGATCCTGCGGCGAAGCTTCAGTCAGGCGGAGAGTGAGGAAAAACGAAGCAGCCTCAGAGGTGATTTTGAAAGCGCGACACGTAATAAATTCCTCAGCACATTTGGCACATCATACAGTATGGAACGTGATATGAAAGTGACCTATCATTATGCGGAGGGAATTGAGGTGTCTGTTTGTCTGACAGAAAGTCCGGATTTTTTGTCCCCCAACTATGTATGGGTAGATTATTCGCAGTCGATCCGGGATTTACTGAATAAATATGACAGACATTTGGAACACGAACAATTAAGGCAGGAGCTTGCAGATTTATTTGGAGATCCCTATGAGACTGTATATATTCCTGCGGGACGCAGCATTCTGACGCTGTTGGGAGGCCAGTTTAATTATATTTATTCAACTATGGATGATGCGCAGAAGCGTCTTTTGGATTCCTGTACCAGGGACTATATGGAACGTGTTTTGAAACTGCGGCCGCAATTCGCAAATGGGTTGGAAGGACTCCTGGAGGGAAAGCAGATTCCGCCTGCCCGGCGTGTTTTGTATCGCGAAGCGATTAAACTGATTCAGAAAATTCTGAAAGGAAAATATTCGGTTACGGATGGTGAGGAGCGAATCTGGCTGGATACAGGACGATATGTAAAAATCAATTTCGCTTCCTCAGGACAACAAGAATGTGTATGGATTTTGAATCTGTTATATTATTACTTTGTCATGCAGAATCCCGTATTCTTCATCATCGAGGAACCGGAATCCAATCTGTTTCCCGAATCTCAGAAAGCAATTGTTGAATTGGCTGCGCTGGTTGCCGGAACAGGAAATGCAGTACTTCTTACGACACACAGCCCATATGTCCTGGGCGCTGTCAATAATCTCCTTTATGCAGGAACAGTCGGTCAGGTGGCTGCTGAAAAGAGCGCAGAGATCATCGCACCTGAAAAATGGATCGATGCCCGCCGCTGCGAGGCCCGGTTTGTAGAGAATGGAGAGGCTGTGGACTGTATGGACAGGGAATTGATGCAGATTGATAACTCCCTTCTGGATCAAATTTCGCATGGAATAAACAGAGAATATGATATCCTGTTTGAGATCGAGCAGAACGCTAAAATGCAGCAGAAGAACGGGGAGGAATAAACGGAATGCTTATCTGATTGAGCTGAAAGGATCGGATATAGAGCATGCAATTGAACAGTTGGAGGCGACTGCTCAAAGACTGTATAGTGAGCTGAAGCCGTACAGGGTTAAATACAGACTGGTACACTCCAGGGCAAAAACACATGCCATTAACAGCACCAGATTTAAAAGATTTTGCCAACGGCACAGTCAGCCCGGAGAGTTTATCCATAAAGAGAGTGTGCTGGAAGAAAATATTTAAGATACAAATTGTCATATGTGCCCCCGGACTAGGAACAGATGGTCCGGGGGTTTTGTATCAGAGATTTATGAAAAATAATTTAAAATTGACAATACTGTGCAATGCACACTATAATAAACCCAGGAGGTACATCTAACGTGGGTGAAGAAAGGGATCTGCTGGAAAATCTCAGGCAGGAGCTGCGAAGAGGAACGCTGATTCTCAGCGTACTGAGTCAGATGAAGGAACCGAAATACGGATATGCGCTGGTGCAGAGCCTGGAGGAGAAGGGCGTGGAAATCGAGGCGAACACCCTGTATCCGCTTCTGCGGAGGCTGGAGAAGCAGGGGCTGTTGAAGAGCGAGTGGGATACGAAAGAAGCGAAGCCGAGAAAATACTATCGCCGTACGGTACTTGGAGATTTTATGTATGAGGAAATGAAGAAGCAGTGGTCTGCGGTTTCCGAAACCATGAACGGGCTGCTGCGGGAGGAGTGAGAATATGACGGAAGCGGACAGAGAGCTGATGCAGCGGTATATTTACCAGGTGGTAAGGCGGCTTGCGAAGGACCAGCGGGAAGAGACCGCAAGGGAGCTGGAGGAGCTGATTACGGACATGGCGGAGCAGAAGGGAATGGAGGAAGCGCTGAAGGAGCTCGGAGATCCGGCGGTTTTTGCGCAGAAGTACCGGGAGGAGCCGGCCTGGGTGATCGGGCCGGAATATGCGGAGGATTACAGATGGCTTTTAAAGGTCGTGCTGGCCGCAGTGGCTCTTTCTGTGGTCATTTCCGGAGTGGTGCAGGGCCTGCTTCAGGGGGACGGGATGCGGATTCTGACGGACGTTGTTTCCAGCGCGGTGATGGGGGCTCTCTGCGCGGTGGGAGCGGTAACGATTCTGTTCATGATTCTGGAAAGAAGGAAGATCCGGGTGGATTTCAGGAAAGAATCCGGAACATCAGAAAATGCAGGCGCGGAACGAAGGAACTGGATTCCCGCGCTGCTTCCGCCGGTGCCGGATTCCAAAGCGGTGATAAAACGGTCGGATGAAGCGGTGAATCTGATTTTTGAGGCGCTGCTCGCGGGACTGATGATTTTTGCACCGTGGCTGTTTGGAGCCTATGTTTTTGAAAACGGTACATTCATTCGCACCATTCCCATTGTTAATCTGGAACGGTGGAACATCATTCTGCCTGTTCTTCTGATCGCTCTTGCGGCAGGATTCGCAGATGATGTGGTACGGCTGGTCTGTGGGCGTTACTGCCGGACGGTTCTGATCGTCTGCCTGATCAGCGGAGCGGTTCAGGCGGTATCTGCCTGGATTATGCTGAAGGCGCTTCCTTTTTTCAACCCCTCTTTTGTACAGGAGCTGAGGCAGGAGTTCGGCTGGCAGGGAACGAAGGGGAATCTGCTGACTCTGTATGGAACGGGGCCTCTGGAGACCATCCTGCTTCTGGTGATCTGGGCCTGTATTCTGATTGAGATGGGGGTGACCGTTTATAAGGCGGTGAGATATGGGGAATCCGGTTAAAAAAGTTTTCAGAGGGCAGTGAATTTTTCAAAATGATTTTTCATTTTATCAATTCGCTGTCCTCTTTCAGGCTCCGGAAGGGGAGGAGGCTCTTTTCCGGAATTCCCGCGGAGGCATCCCATAGGTATTTTTAAAAATACGGGTCAGATGGGAGGTGGAAGAAAAACCGCAGCGGGCGGCTATTTCACTCAGGCTCAGATCGCTGCCGAGAAGAAGCTGGTGCGCTTTCGCCAGGCGGACGTTATAAAGGTATTCCAGAAAGGTGGCTCCGGTGGCGCCGTGAAAAATGCGGCAGAAATGGTACCGGCTCATATGGGCCCGCTCAGCGGCCTGTTCCAGACTGACGGGCTCGTTGTAATGGCGGTTGATATAGCTGATTGCGGAAACGATTTCTTCCGGGATCCGTTCCGCGGAAAGTCCTTCTGAGATTTCCTTCCGCTTTAACAGCTCGGAGACAAAAACGAGCGTCTGAAGGACGGCGGAGCAGAGCAGTTTTTCTGTGAGAAAGCCCTTTCTGTGTCCATACATTTCCGCCTTACGAAAGCAGTCCAGGATTTCGGCGGTCTGTTTTTCATCCAGATGCAACACGCAGGAGTCCAGCGATCCAAACAGGGCTGCCGCTTCGCTTTCCGTCAGAATCGGAGACAGGCAGGAAGCGGGAATATTCATCAGATAACGTTCATAGTAAGAAGAATCATAGCTTTTCGTATAATGCAGCTCAAAGGGCTTCAGAAAATACAGATCGCCCGGGCGGAGCGTATAGCGCAGATCATTCAGCAGAAGGGTGCGTTCCCCGGCGGCCTGCAGATAAAGCTCGTAGGAATCGTGGTAATGCTGCATTTTCATATTCATTTTCTGCGGATTGCGGACATATTCCACGCCAAACCCTGCATAGGGGGCATATTCCGTGTGTTTCATATCTTTTTCCGGCTTCTCCTTTTCCTGCATGAAAAATGTGATGCCTCTTTTGCAGAGAGTATAACAGAGAAAAATGAAGAGAGCAATATTTAAATGTTTTTGATGTAAAAGAGCATGATTTTGACTTTTTTATTCATATATTGCATGTTACGATGAACACGAAATCAGAGGTGAACGAAACTGGAAGGGTGGGAAAAGAAGGACTTTTCCCTGGAATAAAAGTGCCGTCTGCGGCGGCGGAAAGGAAAAGAGAGATGAGATACGTGGAAAATCGGGCGGAAGATGTGAAAATCGCTTACATCGGCGGAGGTTCCAGAGGCTGGGCCTGGGGGCTGATGAGCGACCTGGCGGCGGTGGAGGACATGAACGGCACCGTCGCGCTCTATGACATTGACAAAGAAGCGGCAGAAAAAAACGAGGTGATCGGAAACCGCATGAAGGAGCTGCCGGACTGCCGCTCCGCATGGGCTTACAAGGCGGTGGATACGCTGAGGGAGGCTCTGACGGGAGCGGACTTCGTGGTGATTTCCATTCTGCCGGGAACCTTTGACGAGATGGAAAGCGACGTGCATGCGCCGGAAAAATACGGCATTTATCAGTCGGTGGGAGATACCGCAGGCCCCGGCGGCCTGATCCGCGCTCTGCGCACGATTCCCATGTTTGAGGAAATCGCGGCGGCAATCCGGGATTTCTGCCCGGATGCCTGGGTCATTAACTACACCAACCCCATGACGGTCTGTGTGCGGACGCTGTACCGGGTATTTCCGCAGATCAAGGCCTTCGGCTGCTGTCATGAGGTGTTCGGCACCCAGAAGCTGCTGGCGCTGGTGCTGAAGGACATGCTGGG
Organism: Candidatus Eisenbergiella intestinipullorum; assembly: GCA_019119815.1. GTDB lineage: Bacteria > Bacillota > Clostridia > Lachnospirales > Lachnospiraceae > Eisenbergiella > Eisenbergiella intestinipullorum. The sequence goes on from DWWH01000066.1 coordinate 44,073, forward strand.
AATTGAGGACGCAAAGCGGGAAGAGATCCGCGTGAACGTGACGGGCGTAAACCATTTCACCTGGCTGACCGAAGCCAAATACAGGAATGTAGATCTGTTCCCGCTTTACCGGAAATTCTGTGAAAAATACGCGGCGGAGGGCTTTTCCGAGCAGGCGGACAATAACTGGATGAACAATTCCTTTGCCAGCAGAGAGCGGGTGAAAATGGATCTGTTCCTGCGCTTTGGCGCGATTGCGGCGGCGGGCGACCGTCATCTGGCGGAATTCTGTCCGGGAAGCTGGTACCTGAAGGATCCGGAGACGGTGAAGAGCTGGTGCTTCGGCCTGACTACCGTAGCCTGGAGAAAAGAGGATCTGAAGAAGCGTCTGGAAAGAAGCGGGCGGCTGTATACCGGCGAGGAAGCGCCTGTTATCAATCAGACCGGCGAGGAAGGCGTTCAGCAGATGCGGGCGATTCTGGGGCTGCGGGATCTGGTAACCAACGTGAACATCCCCAACCGGGGACAGATCCCCAACCTGCCCATCGGAGCGGTGGTGGAGACCAACGCGCATTTTTCCGCGGACAGCGTGCGTCCCGTATTTGCTGGCTCTCTGCCGGATTCCATCTATCCTCTCGTTTCCCGCGTGAGCGGCATTCAGGAGCTGATCGTGCAGGCTGCCCTTGACCGGGATCTGGAGCAGGCCTTCCGCGCCTTCCAGATGGATCCCAACATGAATCTCTCCATGCCTGACGCCAGAAAGCTGTTCGATGAGATGGTGGAGAATACGAAGAAGTATCTGGGGATGTATTTCTGATAATGAATTTTTGTTATAAAAAATGCGGCAGTATGATAATCTGCCGCATTTTTTGAAAAGATTTTAGTATATCAATTTACAAGTTTTTTATAGTGAAAAGCATTTCGGTATTCACGAGGAGTGGAATGTGCTTCTTTTTTAAAAATTCGATAAAAATATTTCGTATCTGAAAACCCACATTGCCTGGCAATACTTTCTATTGTCTGTTCCTGATTTGAAAGCAGATTTTTAGCAGCAGAAATACGTGTATGATTAATATACTGTATTAAACTGTAACCGGTATATTTTTTAAAGAGACCTGTAAGGTAAGCCGGATTGTAGTGGAATCTTGAAGCTATTTGAAGAGCAGTAAGGGGCTGATTGTAATGCAGTTGAATCCAATCGATGCATTCTGAAAGTCTTGGGGGAATATCCTGATCGCGAAGGATGTTGGCTGATAAAGTCTCGGAACAAAGTTCCAACATTAAGAGGCTTAAAGCGTAATGACATTTAAAGGTAGCTTTATAATGCTCCCGACATGCGATATCCATCAACTGAAGAAATAAAAGTTGAGAATGTCCGGCAGATGGAACCAAGCCAGTTTCAGGAAGGACTACATGACCTTTCAAAAGCTGAAGTATATTTTGAAAAGGAAGAAGCTGGTCTTTATATTGAAAAGTGCCGCTCATTTGATATTCTGGGTCAGAAATATAAAAATGCGTCCAGTAATAGGAAAGATGGCCAATGCTTTCATGGGTTCCATAATGCAGAGTATGAGGAAATAAAATTAGAAATTGGTTATCCTGAAGGACATATTCTTTTTCGCCTTGTGTAATGTACAAAGTCCCTTTGTGCACTAAAAGTAAAACAAAAGAATCAATATTCCTTTTAGGATGAAGGAATCCATTATCGCTTATCAAATTTCCGCAGGAAGAAAAGACCAAGGGATAGGAGGAATGGTAAATACAATATTTCATCTAAAGATAGTCCACCTTATTAATAAAAATGTGAGTTGTTAATCTGCTATATGAATGCTACCATAAAATCATCCTTTTTACAACAAAAATGTTGTAAAAATAGGATGCCCTGGGGTATAAAAATGAAAAATGTAGAAAGGGAGGACGAAATATGAAAAAAATAGTAGCATTTTTTCTGGTTTTGAGCCTTGCGGTATCTGGAATTATGGGGTGTGGAAATGTCAACACAAAATCAGAGGAACCAACAGGTATAACATCGGACGAAAATACCTCAGATGGTATTGAACAGGAAAATGTTTCGGAAGTAGAATTGACGTTTTCTGCTTGGGCAGGAGCAACAGAAAAAGAAATTCTGGAGCAGTCTATAGCAGCTTTTACGGAAGCTACAGGCATAAAGGTAAAGGGAGTTTTTATTCCGGATGATTATGAAACCAAAATTTCAACAATGATAGCATCTGGAACGGCACCGGATGTGGGCTATCTGGTAGCACCAACAGCTCATGATTGGTTTGCCGACGGACAGATTTTGGACCTTGTACCTTTAATTGAAGAAGATACTTCTTTTAAAAAGGAGGATCTGTTGGATGTTGCATATTCTTATTATGATGAAAAATCAATAGATGCACTGCTCCTGTCACTACAGGCATATGTTGTTTTTTACAATAAGGATTTATTTGAAAAAGCAGGTGTGCCAGAACCTTCAGTTGAAGATGTATGGACATGGGATGAATTTGTGGAAACAGCAAGAAAGCTGACATTAGATGCAAATGGAAACTCTGCAGAAGATCCGGAATTTGATGCCGAGAATATACAGCAGTATGGAATTTATATCAACCCAACATCGACTACTGTAGTGGAACCTTTGCTTGCAAGAAACACACCTTCCGGTTATACGAATTCTGATGGTACAGAATATGGTTTAAAGGATCCGGAAGAGGTAGAATTTTTACAAAAGCTGGCTGACTTAATCAATGTAGAGAAAATAAATCCTTCACCTACATCAGCACAAGGGCTTCCAAGCGCAGATTTGTCGCTGCAGACAGGAAAATACGCTATGGTGGTTGAATCTCAATATATGCTCAGCAATTTTGCTAAATTAGATAATTTGAATTTAGGCATTGCAGCACTTCCTTCTAATGGAAATAATACAGTATTGACAAGCAGCGGATGTAAAGTGATTTTTTCACAGACAAAGCATCCTAAAGAAGCCTGGGAATTGATGAAATGGTTAAGCAATCCGGAACAGTCACTGGAACTTTATAGCAGTGGCCTTTGGATGCCAATTATGAGCGAATGGTATACTGACGAAAGCAAAATTGAACAATGGGCAGGGATAAGCAAGGCCCATCCTGAAGGATATAGAGAAGTTCTGCTGAATCCGGTATGGGAGAACAGTCAACTGTCTTCAGAGCATCGTATGAAACATTACAATCAGATTAATGATATTGTTTTTCCGGCACTGGACAAAGTTTGGGCGGGAGAACAGACAGCGAAAGATGTTTTGAATGAGGTTATGCCGGAAGTGGACAAAATATTTGAAGGAGTTTACGAGTGACAGAATTAAAAGAGGGAATGGGTACTCCTGTTCCCTTTTTAAAGTTAAGAAAGGATACATATTTATGAAGAAAAAATTCGAAACAGCAAGTTGCGCACAAGTAGAATTATTAGATTCAAATATTAAAAATAGATTTACTACAAATGAGAAATTGCTTTTGCGATACCAGAGCAGGGAACTTCTTAGAAATTACTATTTTGAGGCGGGATTGTGGAAAGATAATAGTGAAACACCCCATATTGAACATTGGGGGTGGGAAGGACCGACCAGTGAAATTAGGGGACATTTTACAGGACATTGGCTATCAGCAACAGCTATGTCTTATGCTACAAATAGAAATGAAGAAATACGTGGAAGAGCAGAATTTGTTATAAAAGAATTAGAACGATGTCAGAAGGCGAATGGTGGGGAGTGGATTGGAGCTATTTCAGAGAAACAGTTGAAATGGACAGAGAAAGGAAGGAACTTTGGAGTCCCACTTTATAATTTACATAAAATTATCATGGGACTGACTGACATGTATTTATATACAGATTCTGCAAGAGCACTGGAAATTGTCGGACATTTTGCAGATTGGTTTTATCGATGGGTAAAAGATAAGACAAACGAAGAAATGAGTATCATCATGGAGACAGAAACTGGAGGAATACTGGAAGAATGGTGCAAATTAATGCAAATAACCGGAGAAAAGAAATATGAGATATTGATGGATAAATTTTTGCGAAGACCGCTGCTTGACGCGATGGAACAGAAAAAAGACATATTAACCAATATGCATGCTAATACAACAATTCCGGAAATCTTGGGAATCGCCAGATTATATGAAATTACAGGAGAGGAGAAATATCTGGAGGCAGTAAAAAATTATTGGAAATGTGCGGTTGATGAGAGAGGCGCATTTGTGACAGGGGGACAGACAAGCGGTGAAGTCTGGGTCCCGCAATATCGACTCAGAGAGAGATTGGGAAAACTGAATCAGGAACATTGTACGGTATATAATATGATGCGTCTTGCAGAGTTTTTGTTTCAGTATACAGGTGACAGTGCTTATGAAGATTACAGGGAACTGAATCTATATAATGGTATTTTAGCACAACAAAATCCTGAAACCGGAGCAGCAGCATATTATTTACCTTTACAGGCTGGAGGGAGAAAAATCTGGTCTACAGAAAAAAGATCATTTTGGTGTTGTTGTGGAAGTGTCATACAGGCTGGGGCGTCTCATGCGACAGGCATTTATGCGGAAGATGAGGAGACAATTGTAATAAATCAGTTTATCCCATCTATATTTACAAGCACAAAGTGGGGAAGAAAAGTTGAGGTAATTCAGAATTCTAATCAGGGTAGGGCAAACGTTCAGGGATTAATATCTAATGATAATATAGACAGAAATAGTCCGGAAAGAGTATGTATATATTTATCTGTAAAGACGGAGAATGCAGAAAATATAGTATTAATGATACGGATACCATTCTGGAATCAAAAACGGGCAGAATTGTGGGTACAGGGAAAAAGATGTAATTATTCTGAGAAAAAGGGATATATGATCATTCCATGTAACAGACAGAACTTTGAAATGACTGTGATCTTTTATCAGGGTCTGACGATACATGAAATGGAAGGAACACAGGATATGATCGCATTTAGGTATGGTCCAACTGTGCTAGCCGGTATAACAGAAAAAGATGTTATTCATGGAGACAGATCAATTCCGGAAAGTATTTTGGTGCCTCATAATGAAAGAATATGGGGAAGCTGGACAAAAGAATATCGAAGTCAATGGGAAGAAGAAAACATAAATTTTAAGCCTCTTAATGAAATAACAGATGAAAACTATACCGTATATTTTTTAAACAGGAGAAAAGACAATGAAGAAAAGCAATGCTATGATTCTTAAAAAAAATCAAATATATGGAATTTTATTTACTTTACCTGCAATTTTGGGATTCGCTGTTTTTACTTTTATTCCAATGGCTGCCAGTTTATATTATAGTTTTACGGATTACAGGATTTCCAATGAACCCTTATTAATTGGAATAGAAAATTATGCTAGGCTTTTTTCGGGGGAAGATTACTTCTTCTATAAGGCATTGAAGGTAACAGCTTACTATGTGGTGCTGAGCGTCCCTTCCTTTTTGATTGTATCGTTTATAGTTGCCAATTTATTGAATGCAGATATTAAAGGAATGGCAATCTTCAGGACCATATTTTATCTTCCTTCGATCGTGCCGGTAGTTGCTACCTCCATGATATGGATATGGCTCTTTAACCCCGATTTTGGATTGTTTAACAGTATTTTGAAAAATGTGGGTCTTCCGCAGAGCCAGTGGATTTATGGAGAAAAGACAGTAATTCCATCTATTGTACTGATGGGGCTATGGACCACAGGATCTACGATGGTCATTTTCTTGGCAGGCCTGCAGGATGTGCCAAAGCAATTGTATGAAGCGGCGATGGTGGATGGAGCAGGGTATTGGAAAAGATTATGGTATATAACCATACCATTAATGACTCCTACGCTCTTTTTTAATCTTATCATGGGAATGATTAATGGCTTTCAGGTATTCTCACAAGCGTATATTATGACAGATGGTGGACCGAATAATGCGAGCCTTTTTTATGTATTTTATCTCTATCGAGAAGCGTTTCAAAATTCTCAGATGGCACGCGCCTGTGCATGTTCTTGGATACTGTTTCTGATTATTGCGGTACTGACATTCATTACTTTTAAAACATCCGATAAATGGGTTTATTCTGAGTGAGGTAATACATTATGAAAAAAAACAAGAAAATTTTTTCGAAGGTACTGGTTTACATAATCTTGATAGGAGGCGCTATAATTTGTTTGATTCCATTTTTCTGGCTGGTCAGAAGTTCTTTTATGAAAATTGAGCAGATATTCCTGCTTCCGCCGGAGTGGATACCACGTCCATTTACTTTTGAAAACTATATAGAGGCATTCACATTACTTCCATTTGGCAGATATTTTTTCAACACGATTCTGATCGTTGGGAGCGTTATGGCAGGAACGCTGATTACAAGTTCTATATGCGCATATGGGTTTTCAAGAATTGAATGGAAGGGAAGAAATCTGATTTTTTCATTGATTCTAAGCTCAATGATGCTTCCTTATGCAGCCACATTGATTCCTACATTTATTGGGTGGAGCAAATTGGGAGCAATTAATACATATTTCCCATTAACAGTTCCGGCCTGGTTTGGCGGAGGAGCATTCAATATTTTCCTTCTGAAACAATTTTTTCAGGGAATCCCTCACGAATTGGATGAATCAGCAGTTATGGATGGCGCAGGGCATTTTACCATTTATTATAAAATTATCTTACCGTTGGTGAAACCGGCTTTAGTTGTTGTTGCATTATTTACGTTTATGAATACATGGAATGATTTCCTTGCTCCATTAATATATATAAATGACGATTCTAAGTTTACATTAGCCCTAGGACTCCAGCTATTTACCAGTCAATATACGGCTCAATGGCATCTTTTAATGGCTGCTGCAACAGTGATACTCTTACCAGTGGTAATTGTATTTTTGATAGGTCAAAAATATTTTATTGAAGGGATTACGATGACAGGACTGAAGGGGTAAAACAAAAGAAAAAATTTGATCCTAAAGCAATGGCTGACTTGAAATTTTAAATTCCAGTGTAGAGTTAAATTCCACATGCCTTTAAAAATTCATTGTTATGATAAGCTTTTTTGATGTTGAAATCTTCAATAACTGTTATAATGAGATCAACTTCTCAAGAAAATTCCTGTTTTTGGACATGACAAACAGGCCACAGGAATTCTGTGTGCAGGACTGAATTCCACTGACCACCCTTAAAAGATATGAAAAGTTTACTTCCAGTCTGACAGCAGGTTTTTGAGATGGTTTTTAATGGTTAAAAGCGGATCAGCTTAGGCGTCAGATTGACATGGTCAGGTTCAATCGGCCTAAGCTGAAATGCGTTTAAGACTTCTTTTCCAAGTGTTTCTAATGCCACATCATACGGTGCCCTTTCGCCCAGATACTCTCCCGGATCATCAAATTCGGAGCCGCGGTCAGTCAGAATGTATTCAAACAAAGATGCGAATTCGTAGGTCCCATACGCTTTTTCAGACGATCGAAAATAAGACGGACAGCACCTTTGGTGCAGCGGCTCAACATATCCCTAGTGAGAGAACCGTATACCGGGTTATGGATCAGATTGGCTTGAGCCATCGACCCAAAAGAAAAACCAACGGGATCACAAAGGCTGATCGTGAAGACATGAAATCGGATGATCTTCCGAAGCAGGATTTCTGTTCTGATACCCTATTAGAAAAATGCATCACAGGTATCACGGAGATCCTGGCATCCAATGGGAAACCGTATGTATCTGCGATTTTTGACTGCTTTGATTTTAGCGTCCTCGGTCTGATAATGGAAACAAATATGAAAGTCGATCGATGTATCCATACATGGGAAAAAGCCCTGACTGCTTATCCCGAGTCGGAAGGTGCTGTCATCCACAGTGACCGAGGGACGCAGTATAGCAGCGAGTCCTACCGTCAGACCATCCGGGAGCATCATATCCATTAGAACATGAACAGTGCGGAGGACGCTGCCATGATAACGTATGCTGCGAGAGTACGTGGGCCAGAATGAAGACAGAGCTCCTTTATGACCATTATGATACAAAGCAGATGGAAGTAGAAGAACTAAAGGCCCTTATCTGGAGACACTTCCTCAGATACTGGAACAACCGGAGGATCTGCTTTGCCAATGGAGATCTTCCCCCCCCCTGGTGAAACGGATTTCTTTTAGAACATAAAGATCCGAATACAAAGGGATTGCGCCCTGCCGGCCTTCCGTGATACAATCAGTCCGGCGGAAGGAGGACGGAGATGATTATAGAGAAGAATCCCAAAGAACTGGCGGCAATGCAGGAATTTCATAAGGGAAACCGGGCGGAGGGCCTGAGGCTTCAGGAGGAGTTCGCATCGGAATTCCGGGAGGAATATAAGGAAAAGGATCACTGTCCCTGTAAAAAGGCCTGCCGCTACCATGGAAACTGTAAGGAATGTGTGGCGATCCATCGGGCGCACCAGGAGCACGTTCCGAACTGCATGAGGCCGCTGATCAATCAGAAGCTGAAAATACTGTCCGAACTGACGGAGCATACGCTGGCGGATGAGATTGAGCCGCCGAAGGAAATCCTGAGAAAAGAGTTTCAGGAGACATAAAGGAAACATGGGGAAACAGACCGGCTGTCAACCGCTGGCAGACGGATGAACAGCAGATGCTGTCTGAGGGCATGTGCTTCCTGTGCGACAGAACCGGCCGGAAAAAGGGATTGGATTCCGGCCGGTTTTGTTATATACTGGAACACGAAAAATGAAACCGCATAAAACTGCCGTCCGTGACGGCAGAACAGGAGGAAATTCAGAATGAGTGAACAGATCAGAATCGGTATCCTGGGTTACGGAAACCTGGGAAAGGGCGTGGAATGCGCCATTAAGCAGAACCCGGACATGAAGCTCGCGGCAGTGTTCACCAGACGCGATCCCGGGAAGGTTTCCATTTTGACGGAGGGAGTGAAGGTCTGCCGTGTGGAAGAAGCGGCAGGCATGAAGGATGAAATCGACGTGATGATCCTCTGCGGCGGAAGCGCTACGGATCTTCCGGTACAGACCCCGGAATTTGTTCAGTATTTTAATGTGATCGACAGCTTTGACACCCATGCGAAGATTCCGGAGCATTTCGCGGCGGTGGATGAAGCGGCGAAGAAGAACGGTAAGGTGGGGATCATTTCCTGCGGCTGGGATCCGGGCATGTTTTCCCTGAACCGCCTGTATGCCAATGCGATCCTTCCCTGCGGCAGGGATTATACCTTCTGGGGAAAGGGCGTCAGCCAGGGACATTCTGATGCCATCAGAAGAATCGAAGGCGTCGTGGATGCCAGGCAGTACACCATTCCCGTGGAGGATGCGCTGAGAAGGGTGCGCGCGGGAGAAAATCCGGAGCTGACCACCAGAGAAAAACATACGAGAGAGTGCTTTGTGGTGGCTGAGGAAGGCGCGGATCTTGCCAGAATCGAGAAAGAGATCAAGACCATGCCCAACTATTTTGATGAGTATGACACCACGGTGCATTTCATCAGTGCGGAGGAGATGAAGCGTGACCACAGCGGTATTCCGCACGGCGGTTTTGTGATCCGCACCGGAAAGACCGGATGGAACGGGGAGTACGCAGATGTGATCGAATACAGTCTGAAGCTGGATTCCAACCCTGCCTTTACCTCTTCGGTACTGGTCGCGTTTGCCCGCGCCGCATACCGCCTGGCAAAGGAAGGACAGTGCGGCTGCAAGACCGTGTTTGACATTGCGCCTGCGTACCTGAGCGCGATGGATGGAGAGACCCTGCGCAGGACGATGCTGTAAAAAGAAAGGCCCGCCCGGCAGAAAAACCGGAAACAGACGGCTCGGAAAGCGTCTTTCGGACCGGCGGCGAGTCGCCGCCGGGACAGATCAATATCAGGCGGCAGGCGCGCCTGCACCACAGCCTGCTTCAGGGTACATCTCACAACCCGCTTCGCGGATTGTGCAGCCGCCTTCGGCTGTACCCCTGCGCATTCTGCGGAATCAGAACAAGGTGCCGGACGGGTCTTTTGCAAAAAAAGGAGGGAACAATGAGCGGCCGACTATGGAAATACCTCACTCCGCAGCAGGAAAGGGAATTCATCCTGTCGCTGAACCTGCTGCCCGCTTCCTGCCGGAAACGGATGAGCGGGGAAGCGCAGCTCGCCCTTCTGTATGCGATCAGCAACCATGTGGAGCGGCATTACAGAAAAGTCCGGATACCGAAGAAAGATGGAAAAAGCCGCAGGCTCCTGGTGCCGGACGGGCTGTTGAAGGGAGTCCAGAGAAACATCCTCCGTCACTGCCTGGACGGCAGGAGCGTTTCGGAGTATGCCTGTGCGTACCGGCGGGGGCTGTCGGCCGCGGACAATGCCGCACCCCATGCGGGAGGAGGAAAGGATAAGCTTCTTTTGAAGCTGGACATCCGGGATTTTTTTGACAGCATCCTGTTTTGGCAGGTATATGGAGCCGCTTTTCCGGGGAGTCTGTTTCCGCCGGCAGCAGCCGGACTTCTGACGCATCTGTGCTGCTGCGGCGACCGCCTTCCGCAGGGGGCACCAACCTCCCCGGCCATCTCCAATCTGGTGATGAAGCCCTTCGACGAGTTTATGGGAGCCTGGTGCCGGCAGCGGCAGATCGTCTATACCCGTTACTGTGATGATCTGACTTTTTCCGGCGCGTTTGACCCAAAAGCGGTTTACCATAAGGCCAGACATTTGCTGGAGGCCATGGGGTTTGCACTGAACGCCGAAAAAACGGCGCTGAGGAACCGGGGAATGCGTCAGAGCGTTACCGGTCTGGTGGTGAATGAACGGGTGCGGACAGGAGTGCCATATCGCAGGAGGATCCGGCAGGAGATGTATTACTGCCGGAAATATGGCGTAGGGGAGCACCTGCAGGCTGTGGGAAGACTGACCGGAACGGAAACACAGGAGGAAGCGGCGGAGGCGGAGAGGGCGTTTCTGTGCGCCCTTTTGGGGAAGATCGGCTATGTTCTCCTGCTGGAACCGGAAAACCGGGAATTCCTGGAATACCGGGAAATCTGCAGGGGGATGCAGGCAGAACAGGAAAAAGCCTCCTGTCCGCCGGCCTGCGGTGAGCGGGAGCAAAAAAGAAGAGGAGGAAAAGAAAAATGAGAGAACGCTGGAGTAAGGAACAGGCATGGGAGTGGTACAGAAAGCAGCCATGGGTGATGGGGATCAACTATGTTCCTTCCATCACGCTGCACGGGATCGAGCTGTGGCAGGAGGATACCTATCCCGAGGTAATTCAGAGCGTACGGGGAGAATTCGCGCTGATGGAGGAGATCGGGCTGAACGGCGTGCGCATGTTCCTGCCTTTTTCCGTCTGGTATTACGACCGGGAAAAGTTCCTGGACCGGGTGGATGGCTTCCTGGAGGAGCTGGCGGCAAGAAAGATCACCATGATGCCGGTCATTTTCAACGACTGTGTGGATTTCGGACGCCCGGCGGACATCACGCCCGAGAGGACGCATGGCTGGCAGAAATATGACATCGGACACCATGGCGGTCATAAGGACAATCCTTTTACCGGAGAGCAGCGGAAGGTGGGCTGGTGCCTCTGGGATGAGCCGGAATGGAGAGGCGTGCAGGAGGAATATCTGACAGCGTTTCTGGAACGGTTCGGAAAGGACGAGAGGATCTATGCATGGGATCTGTGGAACGAACCGGGGAACAGCAACCGGCACGATATGAGCATCCCGTATCTCAAACGGGTCTTTGAGCTGGCAAGGAGCCTGGATCCCATCCAGCCGCTGACGGCCGGCGTGTGGAGCTATCCGGAGGATTACGGAGTGAATGAAGAGGCGGATGTGGAGCCCATTCAGCGCCTGGCTCTGGACGAGTCTGACATTGTCACCTTCCACCAGTATGAGGATTTTGACCGCGTCAAACGGACGGTGGAGAAGCTGAAGAAAGAAGGCCGTCCGATGATGAATACGGAATGGCTGAACCGGGTACAGGATAACTTCATCCAGGATAACCTGCCGCTGTATCACAAAGAAGGGATCGGAAGCTACAGCTGGGGGCTTGTGGCCGGGAAATCCCAGCATTTCCTGCCGTGGGATCAGCTCTGGAAGAACAGGCAGCTGCCGCTCTACCGCTGGCAGCACGACCTCTTTGATACCTTCCATACGCCGTATGATGAGGAAGAGCTGGAACTGATGAAAAAACTGGGAAAGAGAAACGGGGAGAACTGAAATTCTTTCATAATAAAGACAGGATATAAGGACAGAACAGCCGCCGATGCGAACCGCCGCATCGGCGGCTGTTCTGTTGTGCCGGAAGAAAAGTCACGGAATGAAGGCCGGATCCGGGCCGGAATGCAATCCTTCATGCCGGCCGGCAGGGACCGGCACGGGTCCTGGCAGCAAGAAATATTTCATATATAAGATAAATATCTAATATAATAATTGACAAATATGCAATTAAAGAATATATTAAAAACTATATTAGATAAATATAAAATATATATCCGATATATGTCAAATGATAAACAAACAAAACGGCGGTCCTTCGGCTCCGCCCGGATGAGGACAGAAATCAGGCTTCGGCATGGAGGAAAAAATGAGGACAAAAACAAAAGCAGGGTCAGGAACGGAAATAAAGGCAAAAAAGAAGGCGGCGATCAACGGCAACCGTCCCTTTCTGAACTATCTGATCTCCCGGATGCTGAACCGTTTTGGGGATTCCATCGACGTATTTCTGCTGAGCTGGCTGGTTTACGGCCTGAGCGGCTCGGCGTCCCTGTCGGCGCTGGCAGTGGGGCTGAACTATCTGCCCACCATTCTGCTCCAGCCTCTTGCCGGGGCGTTTGTGGAGCAGCTTCCCAAACGCCGGGTGATCGCGCTGACGGATGCGGGAAGGGCGCTGCTTGTGGCCGGCTTTTTCGGACTGTATCTGACGGGGCGTCTGAATGCCGCGGCGCTGATGGCCGGAACCTTTCTCATCTCCACGCTGGAAGCCTTTGCTTCGCCCGCTTCCTCCGCCGCTCTGTCCGGTCTGCTGAAGGCGGAGGAGTACGACTCCGGGATGTCCCTTTATCAGGCGGGCAGCAGGATCATGGAGCTGGCGGGGACGGGAGCGGCCGGTTTGCTGATCGCCGCGGCAGGAAACGGAGGCGCGCTGGCTGTGGACCTGTTCTGCTTTGCAGCAGCCTGCCTGCTGGTGAGCCGGGTGCCGGAGACTGGCGGCACGGAGGGCGGTATATCCGACTGGCTGCATGATCTGCGGGAGGGATTTCAGTTTATCAGGACTTCCAAGCCCCTGCTTTTTGTCGTTTCTGCCGCCGCCTTCCTGAATGCGGCGCTCACGCCCGGAAACGCTCTTCAGGCCGCCCTGTTTCAGGATGTATACCGGAAGGGAAGCGGCGCTCTTTCCGCAATGGGGATCTGCACCACGGTGGGGATGCTCCTCGGGGCCGGCCTGCATTCCGCAGCGGCGAACAGCCGGGGCAAGGCGGGGAAGGGAAAAGGGGACATTGACAGGATTCTTCCGGGCTGTGCTATACTGATGGGGAGTTATTATCTGGTGCTTGCCTGGCTGGGGACGGCGCACCCTGCGGACGTGGTCTTTTATCCGGTCCTTTTTTCCGTGAGCCTGCTTTTCGGCGTGTCGGTGGGACTGGCGAATACGGCGGTTTCCGTGCTTCTGCTGCGGGTGGTGCCCACCTCCTTCATGGCACGGGCTTCCGCCGTCATGAATGCCGGATGTACCGCTGCGGTGCCGTTCACCTCGTTTCTGGTATCCGCCGTCTGCGCCAGGGCGTCCGTGGTCAGCGTGCTGGCAGGAACTGCGATGCCGGTGTTGGCGGCGGCGGTCATCCTGAGGGGAAGGGGTAGGAGGAAAGGTTTCCCGGCTTTGGAAAAGAAAACAGATGGCGGACCCCGGAGCGTGGAAAACGGCGGAGCGGCTTCAGGAAAGGAAGAAGGAGAACGGGATGAGGATTGAGTTTGGAAGAAGATGCAGCATGATGAAGGAGGCAATGTCTCTCCTGGAGCTGGCGGTAAACAGGAATGAGGCAGAATGGCGCAGGTATCTGTCGGCGCCGGAGCGCTTCGGGCAGGAGATGGAATCGGGAATCCTTCTGCAGAAGGAGCTTCTGGAGCTGGCAGGGAAGATTCCGGTCACGGAGCCCATGCGCCGCTATCTGGAATACTATCAGGAAAAAGGTCTGGGCTGTCCGGCCCGGAACCTGGTGTGTACCTTCGGAGCGGAGGAAACGGACAGCGTGGAGGAAATGAAGGAAACGGTACTGCGGGGGCTGAGCCGCTATTCCTTTGATGCCTTCCCGGATTTTTCCTCCTATTCGCCTTCGGACAGGGAGCTTCCTCTGGAGGGAGAGCCGGCAGGCTTCCTGTCCAGCGTGAAAAAGCTGGAGCTGGAGGAGAAATTCAAGGCGCGGCTGATTTTCACCTTTCAGGACCCGGAAGAGAGCCTGGAGGAGCTGGGGGAGCTGCTGAGCCGGGCGGCGGAGCTGCTGGAGCCTTTCCGGAGCCGGATGGAGGCGGAGGAAGAGAAGAGGGAGCGGTACTGGAGAGACTATTTTGATTCCCATTCCCTGGAGGAATTTTTATCCCTGGCGGGAGTTGATCTGGAAAACTGCAGCTACGACAGGGTGCTGATCCGGTGGAATGCGGCAGGAGGGATGTATCTGAGTCTGGATATGGGAGAGGACGGAAAAGACGACGGCTGCCTGAAAATCAGCATGGGCGTCCTCATGAACGAGAAGCTGATCCGTTCTATCAAAAAAGGAGACGGGGACAGAGCGCTGGAGCTGATGGCCGATCCGGTGAAAAGGGAGATCCTTCTGTACATCCGCCAGACTCCCCATTTTGGCAGGGAGCTGGCGGAGCATTTCGGGCTGACCACGGCGACCATCTCCTATCATATGCAGGAGCTTCTGAATGAAGGACTGGTCGTGGTGCGCCAGCAGGGAAAGCGGTCCTATTACAGCCTGAACCGGGAGCGGGTGCGCGAGGTTCTGGACTGGATGGAGAGGCTGTTCCTGAACTGGAATTAAGGAAATCAGTTCAGGAAACGGATATCCGGTTCATCACCCAGAGGGAACAGCTTCAGCTCCTGTTCATCCAGATTTTCGCTGAAGAGCCGCACTGCCCGGATCCTGCTGTTTTCATAGGTTTTATAATAATAGATTCCCTTTTCCGCGCTGGCGCAGCAGGAGTAGGTGGTGATGTCGCAGCGTCCTTCCGGCGTGACCACGCTTCCCCGCACCATGGAAACGGAATCCAGGAGATGGAAAAACTGTGAGACCTGCTCCTCCTCCGTTTTCCCTTCCGGTGAATTCAGCTTATGGAAGGCTGCCTTCACATAACGGGAGGTGGGAGAAGCGTCTCCCGGCAGGCCGATGGCGCCCATTCCCTGGCCGAACGTCTGGAACGGGACGGAGGAACAGAAACGGTTTTGGGCAGGGAGCGGAGAAAGCCCCTGATACCGGTTCAGGTTCATCTGATGAAAAGGGAAAGGCGGATTGTTGGTCAGCACACCCACCGGATCCTCGTAGAGGAAAACGCCGTCCTTTGTGGTCTCCAGGACCAGAGCGCCCGTCCGGTCCGCGATGTGCCAGTGCAGGGGAGCGAGAGGCAGTGTGGCGGGCGCCGGATGGGAGATGGCAAAGGGAACCGCAAGCGGGCGGAACCTGGAAAGCTTTTCTCTGGCCTGCGCGAGCGTAGCGCAGGTTCCCAGAATCCAGGGAATCAGCTCATAGGGCGCGGCGGCGTCAGAACCCTCCGGAATGTCCATATCGTAGCAGGCGTTTCCGGGGAAATTCAGGCCGGCCATATAGAGTCCCTTTTCATTGACAGCCTCGGCATAGAGCGGACAGCCCTCCGCCACGTTTGCCATGCCGATCATGGAAAAATGCCGTTCCAGAGACGGCAGCCTGTGAAAATGCAGGGGAAACAGGCGCGGCATGAGAACCACCTGTTCTCCAAAGGAATATTCCAGATCCAGATTGCGGCCAAAATAGCCGCCGCCCTGAAGCAGCGCGATGCTTGTACACATAAAGACCTCCTGCCGGTTGTCTGACCGGCCTTTTTGTTCTGGGTTTCCGGTGTCTGTTCTTTCCATTATTATATCCGCCTTTTGAAAAATCAACAAGCCCGTATGCAGCGGCGATCCATATGTTACGGTTCGCCGGCCTGCCGGTGGATGGTGACGCCCACAGGGGAACAGCCTGCGGACAGTAATAAGTTGACTGTATGGGGGAGAACGGGTAGAATATTTTTCAGAGCATTTTACAAAGGAAGTTGAAGCGCAGTGAACAGAATTCGGAGTTATTACCGGGAAAACAGAGGCATTTTTCAGACCATTTTTTATCTGTCCTGGCCCGCGGTGGTGGAGCAGGCCCTGCAGACGCTGGTGCAGTACATCGACACGGCCATGGTGGGCAGGCTGGGCGCGCAGGCGTCCGCGGCGGTGGGGCTGACCAGCACCATGACCTGGCTGGTGAACGCCCCTCTTTTTGCCATGGGAATCGGCGTGCTGTCCAGCATCGCGGAGTCCATCGGCGCCGGGGACGGGGAGAAGGCGAGAAAATACGGCATCCAGTCGCTGTATTTCGCCCTGGTTCTGGGCATCATTCTGGGAGCGCTGATGGTGGGAATCAGCCCTTTTCTGCCCCGGTGGCTGGGGGCGGAGCCGGAGCTGTACCGGGACGCGTCTCTGTATTTTGCCATCTGCTGTTCGCCCATGATTTTCCGTGCCTTCTCCGTCATTCTGGGAAGCGTGATGCGGGGAGCGGGCGATACCAGAAGCCCCATGACGGCAAATATCCTCATGAATCTGACCAATATCGTTTTCAACTTTTTCCTGATCTATTCCACCCGGCCTCTGCGGCTGGGCGGGATGACGGTGATGATTCCGGGCGCGGGGCTGGGCGTCGTGGGAGCGGCCGTCGGAACGGCTGTGGCCTACTGCGTGGGCGGCGTTTTCATGATCGTGGTATACTGGAAAAACCGGATTCTTTCCCCGAAGGGATATCCGCTGCGGTTTGACCGTACTCTTGCGGCCAAATGCCTGCGGATCGGAACGCCTGTGGCGATGGAGCGCATCAGCGCCTGTCTGGGGCAGGTGGTATTCACCTCACTGGTGACGCGGCTGGGCACGCTGGCCCTCGCCACCCATTCCATCGCCATCACCGCGGAGCAGGCCTTCTACATCCCCGGCTACGGCATGCAGGCGGCCGCCTCCACCATGGCGGGAAACGCGCTGGGAAAGCGGGATGAACGGGAATTCAGACAGGTGACCAAAACCATCGCCGCCATCGCGGTCGTCCTGATGACCATGACGGGCGCGCTCCTGTTTTCCTTCCCCGGCATGATGATGTCTCTGTTTACGGAGGATGCGCAGGTCATCGCCGGAGGGATTACGGTGCTGCGGATCGTGGCGGTTTCCGAGCCCATGTTTGCGGCTCTGATCATTTTTGAGGGCGTCTTTAACGGCATCGGGGACACCAGAGCGCCCTTTGTATTTTCCATCATCTCCATGTGGGGCGTGCGGATCGTGGGAACCTGTCTCTGCGTGTTCTTCCTTCATGCGGGGCTGGAGCTGGTATGGGTGTGCATGGTGGGAGACAACGTGACCCGCTGTCTGCTGCTGGGGCACCGGTTTGTGAAGGGAGCGCGGAGCCGGAACGGCTGCTGGAAGAAGAAATTCGCCGTCAGCGCATGCGGACCGGCGGAAAAATAAACAGGAAAGAGGCCTATGGGCCATTGCAGGAATACGTATGGTACAGAAAGAAAAGCTGGTACAGTTCTATTTTAACCAATACAGGGACTGGGCAAGAGCGTTTAAAAAGAAAAACAACGACGGAAGGAAAACCTACGAGCAGAGGATCGACCGGCTGCTGGAGGACATGCAGGCTCCCAGGAACCGGCTTTCACAGGCACATCTGGAGGAATTTCACAGACAATTGCGGAATGTGGCCTATTTTGCTTTCCGGGAGGAAAACCGGTTCGCCATCATGAAGATCCGGGATCTGCTTCTGGAGGAGCTGTTGCGGCTGGACCTGGAAACCATGCGCCCGGAGGACCGGGAGCTGATTACCGCCCGTTTTCTGGACTATCTGCGGGAGGAAAAGCCCTATGAGATCTGCCAGCGTACCATGGGGAGGCTGGCGGTAAACTTCGCGGGCGCGGGGATCCGCGGACAGATCATCGACATGGTCCCCGCCCGTCCGGAAACGGAATTCCAGCAGACCCGCCAGATGAACCGTCATTTTGTCCTCCACATCGGTCCCACCAACTGCGGCAAGACCTATCAGGCGCTGGAGCGCCTGCGGAGGGCGGAGTCGGGCGTGTATCTGGGGCCGCTGCGTCTGCTTGCCCTGGAGGTTTACGAGAAGATTAAGGAAGCGGGCATCCCCTGTACCATGCTCACCGGGGAGGAACGCATCTATGAGGACAACAGCCGGATCGTCTCCTCTACGGTGGAAATGCTGGACATCGACCAGAAATATGAGGTGGCCGTCATCGACGAGGCGCAGATGATCGCCGACCCGGACCGGGGACATTCCTGGACCAGAGCCATCCTGGGCGTGCAGGCGCAGGAAATTCACGTATGTATGAGCCCCGCTGCCGAGCGGGTGGTGACCCATCTGATTTCCCTTTGTGAGGATACCTTTGAGGTGCACCGCTACGAGCGGAAAACCGCGCTGGTCTGTGAGGATGTCCCCGTCCGTTTCCCGGAGGACGTGCAGGAGGGAGACGCGCTGATCGTGTTCACCAAGCGGGCCGTGCTGGACATTGCGGGCCGGCTGGAGAGAAACGGCGTACGCGCCAGCGTCATTTACGGAAGCCTCCCGCCTGAGATCCGCCGCAGGCAGATCCGCCTGTTTTCCAGCCATCAGACGAAGGTGGTGGTCTCCACGGACGCCATCGGCATGGGCCTGAATCTGCCCGTGAAGCGGATCGTTTTCATCCAGACGGACAAGTTTGACGGCAGGCAGACCCGTCCCTTAAAAACTTCGGAGATCCGCCAGATCGCAGGCCGGGCCGGGCGGTTTGGCATATACGATACCGGATATGTGAGCGCGGTGGGCGAAGAGGGGCTGGAATTCATCCGCGCCCATTTCGACGAGCCGGAGCCGGAGATTACCCATGTGAGCCTGGGCTTTCCCCAGGTGCTTCTGGACATGGACGAGCCGCTGGACGCCGTCCTGAAGATCTGGAAGAGCGTGGAAACCCCGCCGCCCTTTGAAAAGATCAGCATCGAGGAGGTGCTGTTCCTGTATGAAAAGGCGTTTAAGGACAGAAAGGAAATCGACGGCTTCGAGGACAAGCACATGCTCTACCGCATGCTGACCTGTTCTCTGGACATCAAAAACCGCGACATCGTGGACCTGTGGCTTTATTACTGCAAGACCTACACAGCGGACGTGTCCCTGCATTTCCCGTCCCTGATGATGTGCAGCGACAACGGACTGATGAAATATGAAACCTTTTATAAAATGCTGGACCTCTACTACCAGTTTTCCGTCCGTCTGGGCAAGGAGATCGACACCGACCG
Organism: Candidatus Eisenbergiella intestinipullorum; assembly: GCA_019119815.1. GTDB lineage: Bacteria > Bacillota > Clostridia > Lachnospirales > Lachnospiraceae > Eisenbergiella > Eisenbergiella intestinipullorum. The sequence goes on from DWWH01000066.1 coordinate 63,549, forward strand.
CCTGTCCGCGGAGCGGGAAAAAACGGAAGAGACCATCATGCGCTACCTGACGAAGGATAAGAAGGATTATATCCGCAAGTGCCAGTTCTGCGGCGCGCTCCTGCCCCTGGGAGCCCAGAGCCGCGTCTGTGACGCCTGCTACGCTCAGATGAAGGGAAACCGCAGCCTCTTTTCCCGCCGGAAGGGGAGCGGCAGAGGCGAGACGGGAAAGAAGGAGACCGGAAAGGGAAGCGCCGGCTCCGCGGGAAAACGCAGACGCGGAGGAAGGCGGAAGGCTTCTTTGGAAGAAACGGGAAATATCATGCCGGAGAAAATGCGGAAGGAGAGCCAGGAAGAAAAGCGGAAACGCAGCGGAAGCGCCGCGCCGGAGGAAAGGCGGAAGCACGCAGGAAGCGCCGGGCCGGAAGAGACGCGGGAGTACGCCGGGAACGCTGCGACAGAGGGAAGCCCGGATGGACCTGAAAAGAAAAAGCGCAGGCGCAGGCATCACGGAAGGAAGAAAAATGCCGCGGCCGTGGCACCCCGGCCGGAAAACGCGGCGGAGGAATGAATGCCGCCTTGCAGACGGCTGCGCGAACTTCCAGTTCGCGCTGAAAGGAGGCCGGCATGAACTTCGTTCCTGCATGAATAGAATGCCGCCTTCCGGCGGCAAAAAGGAGGTACAGATGGATTGCAGAATTATGGCGATTGACGAACAGACCTGGCGGCTGGAGGAGGAGGGCGTCCGTTTTTTCCTGCTGACAGGAAGCAGAAGCGCTCTGCTCATCGACAGCGGTATGCAGACGCACAACGCGAAAAAGCTGGCGGAAGGGCTGACTGCCCTTCCCCTGTCCCTGCTTAATACCCATGCGGATATCGACCACATCGGAAGCAACGCGGAATTTGACGCCGTTTATATGAACCCGGCGGAGCTGGTCAACTATCCGCTGGCGAAAAGGGCCTCCGACATCATTCCCATCCGGGACGGAAACAGCATCGACCTGGGCGGACGGCGCCTGGAGGTGATCGAGATTCCCGGCCACACGCCGGGCAGTATCGCTGCGCTGGACGTGGATCGCCGCGTCCTGTTTTCCGGAGATACCGTTCAGGACGGAAACATTTTTCTCTTCGGCCCCATGCGAAATATTCCCGCCTTTTATCACAGCCTGAAGCGCCTGGAGAGCATGACCGGCCGGTTTGACCTGATCTATCCCTCCCACGGCAGCTTTCCGGTGAAAAAGGAGCTGATCTCCCGTCTGGTTTCTCAGACGGCGAAGCTGGAACGGGGAGAGCTTACGTCCGCGGAAGCGCAGTTTCACGGCATTCCCCTGAAGCGGTATGACACGGGTGCGGCCGTATTCCTGTGCGACGCGGATTATGGGGAAGAGGACGCTCCGGAACGGAGAACGAAATGAAACGGATTGTGAGAAAGGAAGAGGGGCTGCTTCTTACCTGTCTGCTTCCGGAAGGACAGGAAAGGCAAAGGGGTTTGAGAGAGCGGGAAGGGCAGAAGGCGGCGGGAGAACGGGAACGTCAGGAAGGCCGGATGGAGAGCGGGGCGGAGGATCCCCGTCCCGGCCTGATCTATTTTCACGGAGCGCAGAATGGCCTGCCCCTGCCGGAGGAGCTTCTGGAGGCCGCGAATACGGCCTGCGTCTGTATTGCAGGAGAGGACTGGAATCGGGATCTGACGCCCTGGCCTGCGGAGAGGGTCTTTCAAAAAGGGGAGGATTTCGGCGGAGGGGCGGATGCCTATCTGGCCCTTCTGACAGAAAAAATCATTCCCCATACAGAGGAGGCGCTGTCTGCTGCGCCCCGATTCCGGGCCCTGGCAGGTGTGTCTCTTGCCGGGCTTTTTTCCGTATATGCGGCATATCGGACGGACCTTTTTGACCGGATCGTCAGCATCTCCGGCTCCCTCTGGTACGATGACTTCCTGTCCTTCCTGCGGGCGCACAGGCCCTCGCGACAGCTGAAGCAGGCCTATTTTTCGCTGGGGGACAGGGAAAGGAGAACCGGAAACCGCCGCATGGCCCGGGTGGAGGACTGCACGCTGGAGGCGGTGGGGCTTCTGCGAAAGGCGCTTGACGGCGATGGGGAAGAGCGGGTTTTCTTTGAGTACAATCCGGGCAATCATTTTGCGGATCCGGAAGGAAGAATGGAAAAGGCGTTCCGGTGGCTGCTGCGGGAGGAATGAGAAGCAGTCCCGCTTACAGCGGGCAGGACTCCCATCCGGGAAAAAGGACCGGGAAAATTTCCGGCAGAAAGGAGACGGAGCAGATGAGAGAAAACAGAAGGGAACAGAACATCGCGGTATTTGAGGACACCATGGACTGGATCCGGCAGAACGGGGCGCTTCGGAATGCGGTGGAAGAGACGAAGAAGCGTACGGTATTTTACCCGGCTTCCGGCCTGGCGGACGGCGGCTCTTCCGGCAGCGCAGACGCGGATTGCGCCGCTTTTGCGAAGCGGTATGAGAGGACGCAGGTGGAGGTGACCGCCTTCCGTTCTTTTGCGGCGGCCATGCGGGAGAAGAGACGGGAACCGGAAAAAAGAGCGGCTGCCCTCAATTTTGCCTCCGCCACCAATCCGGGCGGCGGTGTGACCCGCGGCAGCAGCGCCCAGGAGGAATCCCTCTGCCGTCTGTCCACGCTCTACCCCTGCCTGAATACGCCGGAGCTGAAAAGGGCTTATTATGATTTTCACAGACAGCGGCATGACGCCCTTTACACCGACGCCTGCATCTATACGCCGGACATCCTGGTGATTAAGACGGATGATGACAGGCCTGAACGCATGGAGGAAAAAAGCTGGTGCAGGCTGGACGTGATCAGCTGCGCCGCGCCAAACCTTCGGGAGCGCCCCTCCAACGCCATGAATCCCGGACCGGCAAAGCCGGTGCGGATAACGCCGGAGGCGCTTTTGCCCATCCTGAAGCAGCGCGCCCGCCGCATCCTTTCCGTGGCCGCCGAAAACCGGGAGGATATCCTGATCCTGGGCGCGTTTGGCTGCGGGGCCTTCCGAAATCCGCCGGAAACTGCCGCCCGCGCCTGGGCGGAGGTGCTTCCGGAATTTTCCGGCGTGTTTGCAAAGGTGCACTTCGCGGTGTACTGCAGACCGGATGATTTAAGAAATTATCTGGTGTTTGATGAGGTGATGAATCATCCGCCAGTGGACGGCGAATAGGAAAGACGGGATGCCGTTTGAGAAAGGAGCCACTTATGAAACAGGAAACCATCGATCAGGTACTGAAATTCAGAGATGAACGCAACTGGAAGCAGTTCCACACCCCGAAGGATCTGGCTATTTCCATCAGCCTGGAAGCCGCGGAGCTTCTTGAGGTCTTTCAATGGAGCCGGGACGATGTGTGGTGCCGGGAGAAAATGGAAAACATGCGGGAGGAGCTGGCCGACGTGCTGATCTACGGCATCATGATGGCGGATACCTGCGGCATGGATCTGGATGAAATCATTCAGGAAAAGATTCGCAAAAACGCGGAGAAATATCCGGTGGAGAAGGCGAGAGATCATAAGGAAAAGTATACGGAGCTGTGAGAACAGCTCCTTCTTTCGGGCTATTCCCGCCATCCCGCTTCCCGGCATTCCAGCTGGTTCAGAAGCATTCCTTCGTCCTCTCCGCCTTTCCCGAAGAGGTATGTCTTTCCTGCCGTATGGCCGCCGGAGCGGCGTACCTGGCAGATCAGGGTGTAACAGGCTTCGTTTTCCCTGATCTTTTCTACCTTCAGGATCTCGTCAGCTCCGTCGGGGAGACAGGAAGTTTTTTCAAGACGGCGCAGAAGCTTCTGTACTCTGACTGTGCTGATGACGGCATCAATCAGCCCGCTTCCCTGAGGAACCAGACTGCGTACGTCCAGAACAAACAGCCTGCCGTCTGAGGTCAGGAAAAAAAGGCAGGCATCCAGCGCAGAACGGCGCCCCAGGCATATGGCAAGAGTCACGGTCAGTGCCGTAACGATCAGACAGAGCGTAAGAGAGAGTTCCTCCAGGGAAAAAGCTTCCTGTAACGAGGGCATGGTAAAGTACAGGACAGTTCCTCCGCCGATCAGAGCAAGAGCCAGAACCACAATTCCGATGATGCCGCCGATGACAGTCAGCGCATAAGGAATCTTCCTGCCGGTATCCGGCGATATCCAGATTTTTTTAATATCCATGGTATATTCCTGCCTTCCTGAAAAAGGGACAGCCGGATATGCTGCCTTTTCAGAGACCGTGTCAGACGGGTTCTGCAGTTCAGTATATTTGATATGGGACCGGAAGGCAATCTTTTATGCTGAAATTCAGAAAAACAGATTGACTTTGGCCTTACGTCATGGTTGCCAGTGTACGCCGGAGATTCTGGCGGGGCTGGGAAAAATGTACGCAGCTGGCGGTTTATTGTGAAGGAGAGGCGGGATGCTTCTCTTTGCATAACGAGTAAATTACAGGTAGAAGTATTGACAGGATATTTGTAGAAAATTATTTATGCGAACATTTTGGACATCTAGAAACATAAAATTCCCAATTTTCACCAATCACTACTATCCCAAAGTGTCAGAATATTCTATAATATAACAAAGAACTATCATATTAAATCAAGATAAACATAAGTCGGGTGAGCCATGAAAGAAATTATTGAAAAGATTTTAAATGAATATATTGTTGCTAAGCAGGAGCCTTTCGAAAAGCATCCTATCGGAACGTTTTTCAGAAAGGAGATTCCACAGGCTATTTATTCAACTGGGGTGGTAGATCCGAAAAAGTATCAAGTAAAAGGCAGTGTTGGACAGGGAAATTGGGCCGAGGTGCCATGGATCTGTATTTTTGACCGAAATATCACGACTACATCAACAAAAGGTATCTATATAGCCTATTTACTTGCTCGGGACGGGAATACGTTGTATTTAACACTTGATCAGGGGTGTACCAATTTAAGAAAGACGCATTCAAATAAAGAAGTTGTCCAAATACTGAGACAAAAAGCCAGTGATATTATTAGTAAAGTAAATGCACGAGGATTTCGGACGGACGAAGGAATTAATCTGGGAGCTGTTTCACCAGATCTTGGCTATTTTTATCAAAAGGGAACCATTTTTTACAAAGCTTATCGGAAGGGTGAAAATTTTTCTGAGGAAGAGATACGTGATGATTTAGCAAGAATGATGCAGATTTATGCAGACTATGTGGAAAGCGAAAAGAAAAGTTTGATGGTAACAGGGACTTTTGATTCTTGGGAGATATGTAGCTTTGATATAGCGATAAAGCAATGTGATAAATCTTTTTTTGATTATAATGGCTCTGGGATTCCCAAGGAGATATGCTGGTTCTTTAAAGCAGATAGATTACAACGTGGAGAATCAAAAACAGTACACCTGTTGTTTGAGGAAAAAATGTATTCTGGCCGTATTTCTAAAGAGAGTGCAGGAAGCGGGAGGGTTCGCATTTTCTGGGATACTGATTTGGGCAAACAGTTTGAAGCATATAGAAGAAAGAAAATTGCTGCGAAATTTACAAAAATAAACGAAGACACCTATGGAGTAGAATTTACAGGAAGTGAGGAGAAAATGCCCATATCGACCAAAGAGGTGATTACCCATATTAAAACATATATATCTGCCACTGGCTTCAGCTATCCGGATGGATTGGTGGAGAATTTCTTTCTTAGTTTGAAAAGCAAACCCTTTGTTATTTTGGCAGGAACCTCGGGAACCGGAAAAACACGACTTGTTAAGTTGTTCGCAGATGCGATTGGAGCTGTTTATCAATTGGTTCCTGTCCGGCCGGATTGGTCTGATTCTTCAGATCTTTTTGGACATGTGGATTTGAATGGGAATTTTATTCCAGGCACAATTTTGAAGTTCCTAAAATCAGCACAGGACCACCCGAAAACGCCATATTTTTTATGCTTGGATGAGATGAATTTGGCAAGGGTGGAATATTATCTCAGCGACATTTTATCTGTGATTGAGACGAGAGAGTTGGTGAATGGGAAAATCGTTTCGGCGCCTCTAATAACGATTGACCAATATGCGAAAGATGCAGAGGCAGCCCATACATATGGGGAGCTTCGATTCCCTCAGAACCTGTACCTCGTTGGTACTGTGAATATGGATGAGACGACATTTTCATTCAGTAAGAAGGTGTTGGATAGAGCTAATACCATTGAATTTAATCATG
>DWWH01000067.1 GCA_019119815.1 Candidatus Eisenbergiella intestinipullorum
GAGGCCGCGAGGAGAAATCACGCATGTGATTTCTCCTCTGCGATCACAGCAGTTTTGTGCTTCGGCGCAAAACTGCCGATTGAAAAATAAGCCATCAGGCTTATTTTTCAATCTTACCTCCATGCCGAAGCGTCGCAAATCCGGATTGATAAATGCGCCATCGAGCGCATTTTTCAATCCCGCTTCCTCGTTCTATATTTTTTATTTTACAGAGCTGTCGATCTGTCCCTCAATGATATACTTCTGCAGGAACAGGTACAGCACGATCACCGGCAGCAGACCGATCGCACAGGTCGCGCAGGCCTTCGGCATATTGCCGACGCCGTTCGTCCGGTTAAATGCCGATTTGATCACCAGGATAATGGTAAACTTGGACTTATTCTGCAGCAAATACATCGGCATCATGTAGTTATTCCAGCTTCCCGTCGCAGACATGATGATCCTCGTGATGGTGACCGCCTTCAGCTGAGGCATGATGATCTGCACAAAGGTACGCAGGACGCCCGCGCCGTCAATGGCAGCGGCTTCATCCAGAGCCGTGGGGATGGACACCACAAAGTTCATGTACATGAACATGGTCGCGGGAATGCCGCCCGCTGCGGACAGAAGCGCCAGCCCGTACAGGGTGTTGGTCATTCCGAATTTTACCATCAGGCTGTAGGTACCAACCAGCAGCGCCGTTCCGGGTATCATCATGACCGCCATGCTGATGCCCTGCAGGGAATTGGAAAGGCGGTTTCTGCTGCGTGCCAGGCCATAGGCGCCGAGCGCGGACAGGCCGATCTCCAGCACGACCGTTTCCACCATGAGGACGATGGAATTCTTAAAGCCCAGCCACAGATCCCCGCTGGAGAACACTTCGATATAGTTCTGGAAATTCCAGACCTCGGGAAGCGCCAGCTTGGATCCAATATCCTGTATCGTCCGGAAGGACAGGTTCAGCATGATGTAGATGGGCAGAAGATAGATCAGGATCAGCAGGACGGATACGATATAGCACCACCACACGGGTTTGCTGTTCGGTCCGGTGCTCTTCACTTTCGCCTTCATCAATACTCCACCTCCTTCTTCTTCAGCAGCGCGTTGATCGGAACCGTGATGATCAGGATCAGCAGGAAGGTAACGATACCGACTGCCGACGCATATCCGGCCTTCTCATCGTTGAAGTACAGAAGCGAGATATAGAAGGCAAGAGACATGGATTTCCGGTTCGGTCCGCCGTTCGACATCGCAACGATCTGATCGAACAGCTTGAAGCCGCCGATCAGGTTGGTCACGACTGCAGTCGTGATCGACGGGATCAGAAGAGGCAGAGTCACGTAACGGAATTCCTTCCAGGTGGTCGCTCCGTCCAGTCTGGCTGCTTCCTTATACATGGCGGGAATGTTCTGCAGGCCCGCCAGATAGATCAGCATACACAGTCCCATGTACTGCCAGGAGTTCGCAAGCGTGATCACGATGGTGGAGGAAAGTCCGGTTTCCATCCAGTAAACTTCAGGAAGACCGATGGCCGCAAGGATTTCGTTGAACACGCCTCCGTCCGCCTGAATGAAGAAATACAGGATCTGGCCCATGATGAATCCGGAGATCATGATGGGCATGTACAGGATCACACGTACCGCATTTCTTCCCTTGAATTTCTTATTCAGGAAGATGGCGGCCGCAAGGCCGGCCACATTCTGCAGCAGGGTGGAGCCAAAGCCGTAGATCAGCGTATTTAATACCGATCTCCAGAATCTGTCATCCGAAAACATATCGGTATAGTTTTCCAGACCGTTCCAGCGCATGGTCTGGGAATAGCCGTTCCAGCGGAAAAAAGAGATCCGGACCGCGTTCGCCAGAGGAGCCGCAATGAACAGAAGCATCAGCGCCATGGCGGGCAGGGCCAGAAGGACATAGATTTTCTTTCTTCTTTTCAATCTGAATACCCCCTTAACAAATAAGGAGAGATGGCCCCGCCACCTCTCCTCATCTTTATTACCAGTTTTTCAGTTCCGCTTCTTCTGTTTCGTCAGCCTTCCTGGGCTACCGCATACAGATCCTGGTAATTCTCAAGCAGGTATTCGATTACTTCATCCTGTCCCTTTTCACTGGTATCGTCGAAGAGCATGTTGCTGGCATCTCCGAAGATGTTCCACATTCCGGACGGCATATACTGTCTGTCCCAAAGGTTATCATAGAAAATGTTGCAGTCCGCACATTTTTCCTGCATCGTGGTGAATACGGACAGGCCATAGCTGTCGTCGATCTCCATGGAGGACTTCAGGCAGCTCAGCTTACCGGTCACATCGTTGATGGCAACCGCCACTTCAGGACGTGCCATGTACTCAAGGAATGCCTTTGCCGCAGCTTCATTCTGGGTATCTTTCCAAATGCCGAAGGTATCGCCTTCGCCGATTCCAACGTGCTCAACACCGCTGTCGGTGGATGCGAAGGAAGGAAGGAAAATGTAGTTGGCATCCGGGTTCAGGCTCAGGCAGGTCACCAGAACGGAAGGATCGTTGCCGAGGATGAACGCGCTCTGTCCGGTCGCATATCTTTCGGTCAGGTCGGAATCAACCAGTGTCAGAATGTCCTCATAGAAGTAGCCGGAATCGATCCAGTTGACCATATACTTGATGAGGGAGTTCTTATAATCCTGCCAATCCCAGGAGCCGTCCAGCTGAGCTGCGCCGTCTTCAAACATCTCGCCTTCATAGGTTACGAAGGTTCCTGCGTAGTTTGCAAACAGGCCAGGGTTGGAGGTGGAGCCGATCGGGGTCACGCCGGACTCTTTGATCTTCGCACATGCCTCGGTGAAATCATCCCAGGTATGGATCGCATAAGGATCCACGCCGGCCGCTTCACACAGGTCCGTATTCACCAGCGTTCCGTTTACCAGCTCGCTGATCATCAGAACGTATACGCTTCCGTCGTCATCCTGGATAACGCCCAGAGCGGAATCATCATAATCGGACATCCAGGGCTGATCGGACAGATCCATCAGATACTCTTTATAACGCAGCAGGGACCAGCCGTGGGTCTGGAACACATCGGGAAGCTCGTTGGAAGCCATACGGGTCTTCATCGTGTTCTCATAATCCTGGCCATATTCTGCGACGTTTACGGTCACTCCCGTTTCCGCCTCGAACGCATCCACCATCTCATTGAACACGGTCGCCTGATCACCGGTATAAGTAACTGCAACCTCAATGGTGGAACCGCTGATGTCCGTAGCTGCCGCCTCGGTTCCCTCTGCCGCTTCCGTGCCTTCTGCCGCCGCAGTATCCTCAGCCGCAGCCTCCGATGCCGGCGCGCTCTCCGCAGGTGCTGCAGATTCCGTGCTAGTGCCCCCCCCACCGCATGCCGTGAGGGATGCGGTCAGGATCGCAGCCATCGCCAGACTTAACAGTTTTCTTTTCATAGCCTTTACCTCCTTTGGATTGGGACCCGGCCGCAACCGCTGTGCCGGCCGGATCTATGTTCTCCGGGAAAGCTTCCGTCAGGGGCTTCATTAATACATTTATTTTGTAAATAAAGCCGGATACCGATCTCCTGCTCCCCTTTGATACCGCTTTTTCTTCCTTCTCATTTCGTCTTCTTCAGGAAGAAGTTCCAACATATCAATGAGCATTATGACCATATGTTTTCCATTCCAGTCGTTTTCCCTTTGCCCTTATGTGGCAATTATATACTTTCATCACTGAAATTTCAATATTTTATATTTATATTTTACAATTTATCTCCATCTGCGTTATAACTACAGAATTTTTGTATTTATCTATTGCCATTCTTCGTCAGACTTACTATAATCAAATTGTTATCGGCCATCGGCCTGAAGCATTTTCACAGGGCTGTCTGTACAGGAGCGCTGCAGATAACCCGGGGCGGCATATCCGGCCGGTCTGCGCTCCGGAAATGGGGATCATTTATGGAGGAATTCAAAAATAAGGAAAGCATCCGCATGGATTTAAGAGACATCAAGGCAGCCGCCCTGATGGGAAAGGCTCTTTCCTCCGAGACGCGCCTGGAGATCCTGAAGCGTCTCGTGGACCGGGCGATGACCATCAGCGAGCTGGCGGAGGCCTTCTATCTTCCCATGTCGTCCATGTGTCTTCACGTCAAGACGCTGAAGGAGGCGGGTCTGATCACGGTCGTTCCCAGGCCCGGCATCCGCGGCTCTCAGAAGCTGTGCGGCATCCGGGCTTCCGACATCAGCCTGGACATTTTTGCCCATACCAGCCAGGCCGTCCACAAGCCCCCTCTTTTCATCAATATGCCGGTGGGGCATTATTCCAACTGCGAGATCCATCCCCCCTGCGGCATCGTTTCCGTCAACGAATATCTCTCTCAGGAGGACAGCCCCCATGGCTTCTATTCCCCGGATCACACGGATGCGGCCCTGCTCTGGTTCACCTGGGGTTTTCTGGAATACCAGTTTTCCAACGCCTGCCTGCTGCAGGATGCGGTGTCCCGGGTGGAATTTTCCTTTGAGATCTGCTCGGAGGCTCCGGGCTATAACAACAACTGGCCCTCGGACATCACTCTGGAGCTGAACGGACATCATATCGTCACCTTCCTCACCAAAGGGGATTACGGCGGACGAAAAGGGATCTACAATCCCTCCTGGTGGAGCGATTCCATCACGCAGTTCGGGGAATACAAAAAGATCTGCATCACCCACGAAGGCTGTTTCATGGACAACGCAAAGGTATCGGAAGAAAATATAGAAAGTCTGGGACTGCTGGACGGCTATTACTTCACCTTCACCCTGCGGGTGGATCCGGACAGTGAACATGTGGGAGGCATGAACCTGTTCGGCAGCCGCTTCGGCGATTATGCGCAGGACATCATCATGAAGGTGGAATACGACAGCAACTGAGCCTCTTTCCACACACTCAGAAAAGAAAGGAAACGATCATGTTTAATCAAGACAGCACATTGATGACAATTCTGAACAAGGCGGCGGATATGGTGATCCTGAGCGTGCTGTGGTGCATCTGCAGCCTGCCCGTCGTCACGATCGGAGCTGCGAGCAGCGCTCTGTATCACGCTACCATGAAGGTCATCCGCCTGGGGCGGGGCTATGCCTTCTCCACCTTTTTTACCTCCTTCCGGCAAAATCTGAAGCAGACCATTCCCGCCGTACTTCTGCTTCTGATATTCTATGCCGCCTTCGGCACGGGCATCTATCTGCTCTGGCCCCAGACGGAGAGCATGTTCGCGAATGTATACATCGTTTTTTCCCTGCTGTGCATCTTCTTTCTTCTGACGGCACAGCTGCATCTTTTTCCGCTGATCGGCCGCTTCCGCTTAAGCAGGAGAGAGCTGGTCACCGTTCTCACCCGGCTGGCGTTCGGGCACCTGGGAAAAAACATCATGCTCGTCTGTCTGCTGGCTTTCGCGGTGGAAGCGGGGATTTATTATCCGCCTCTTCTGTTCATCGTTCCGGCGGCCTTTTCCCTGCTCTGCTCCTTCCTGCAGGAGCCGATGTTCCACAAGCATATCAACTATGAAGACTGAAAATCATCCCGCATCCGGCGGACAGACCTCCGGACCGGCAGGCAGGACAGTCTGCCGCCCGTGCGGATGAAAATACAAAACGAAAAGGAGAAATGAAGATGAATCAGAAGCAGTTTTCCAATCCGGTCCTTCCCGGCTGCGCCGACCCGGATGTGATCTACCACGAAGGGACCTACTATCTGTATGCGACCAATACGGATAGGAAGGACCCGTCAGAAACGGGCTTCAAGGTCTACTCCTCGCCCGACCTTGTCACCTGGACCTGCCGCGGCATGGCGCTGAAGGCCGCAGATTCCTGGGGAGAAGAAAATTTCTGGGCGCCCGACATCGTCTTTCACAACGGCCTGTTCTATCTTTCCTATTCGGTGGAGGAGCATCTGTGCATCGCCACCAGCCGTTCGCCGCTCGGCCCCTTTGTCCAGGAGAAAAAGGAGCCTCTGCATCCGGACACGAAGGAGATCGACAGCCATTTCTTCCAGGATGCCGACGGGAAATGGTACCTTTACTTTGTGCGCTTTTTTGACTCCAACCAGATCTGGGGCGCGCAGATGACCGACGACCTGATGGGCATCAGAGAAGAGACCCTGACGCGCCTGCTGATCCCGGATACTCCCTGGGAATGCAAGCAGTGGCCCGTCAATGAGGCCCCCTACATGATCCTGCACAATGGTCTGTACTATCTGACCTATTCCGGAAGCCACTGCCAGTCCGACTACGGCTCCGGCTATGCCGTTTCCGATTCCCCTCTCGGGACCTACCGGAAATATGAAGGCAATCCCATTCTCCGCTCCACAAAGGACATGCCCGGTGTGGGTCATCACTGCATCACCTATTCGCCGGACGGGAAGGAAATGTTCATCGTCTATCACAGACATTACGATCAGACCCGGATGAACCCGCGCTGTGTCTGCGTGGACCGCATCCGGTTTGAAAAACGGCCGGACGGCCCGGATGTCCTGGTTGTGGACGGGCCGACGGCCGGAATGCAGCCCTGCTTTTTCTGAAACGGAAAAAGCAGGGCCTGTGAGCTTCAGTTCACTTCCAGCTTCAAAAGTCCCGGCAGCGGCCGGCAGGGCCTGTGGGGTTCCAGCTGATACCAGAAGCCCACGGATGCGATGTCATCCTGCAGCGGCAGGTATCTTCCGTCGCTGCGCCAGCCGATGGCCTGGATCTCCACATGCAGGTCCTCATCAAAGCGGATGGGATCTGCCAGATGAAAGCGGTACATCCCGAACCGCTGCTGGGAAGCGTACAGCCCGTCCGGCCTGATGATCTGATGCAGGCCGGAATAGGGCGTCGAAAACCGGCAGTATTCCCCCTTCGGATATTCAAAGTTCCACGCGCCTCCGATGTAATCCTCCGTTCCGGTGCCGCAGATCGTGGGAAAATCTCTGTCTCCGTCCAGGAAGAATTTGATCTCTCCCTCCCCCCACCAGCGGCAGTTGTTCACGCCCCAGGCCAGGTAGGTTCCCACATACTGTCCTTTTCCCCGGGCCCCTTCCACGATCACATGATTTTTCCCGTATTCCAGCGGATTGTCCCGGATGAACTGGGCGTGCAGATAGGGCGTATCTTCTTCCACCCGGGTCTGTGCATAATCAATGGAATAGTAGATCACGCTCTTTCTTTCCTCCAGATTTTCCAGCTCGATCCTGGCGTGCTTCCGAAACGGCATGGGCCAGTAGCAGTTCATCCCTCCGCTGGGATTGACGCACACCGCGAGAGACTGGAGCAGTCCCGGCTCACACCAGCCCATGCAGAAAAAATCGCCCAGAGGCACTTCTATGGAGGGCTCCTTTTCTTCATCCCAGTAAAAGCGCAGGATCAGGCAGCGCCAGTCCTCATGCGGACAGGTGAGCCAGATGTGGCGGATGATGCCGCTGCCCGCAATGTCCGCGAGCACCAGCTTTCCCTTCGGTGCGATCTCCACAGAGGGTGAGATCTTCCAGCCCTGCCCCAGCTCTCTGGCCGGCTGTTTTCCCGTTCCCTCCACCGCCATCGCTCCTTTTCCCTTTTCCCCGGTAAAATTTTCGGGGCTGATGGAACGGCTTTTTTCCTCTCCCAGGCACAAAAGCCCGTCCATAAGGCCGTTCCGGCCGTTTCTGTATTCCATCCCGATTCTCCCTTCTGCCGCTCCGGGCGGCCTTTATTCTCTTTTCTGTCTGTCGGTTTGTCCCCTTCCTCCGGACGCCTTCTGCCGCTTCGGATCCGCGCGGAAATACAGGACGAAGCCGCAGACCGCCGTAACGGCGAGCAGGATCAGCCCGTACCAGAAATAGGTGTGCATCAGGCCGATCCGTTCGCCCAGCCAGCCGCCCGCGATATTGCTGAAGGTGGATGCGATCCCCGCCTGCACCATATAGAATGCGGACTGCGCGGTTGCCCTGTGCTCCTTCGGAAAGTTCTGATCCATAAACGTCACACAGCCGTAATACAGGATCATATAGGTGACCCCCTGGAGCGCCTGTCCCAGAAAAATACAGACGATGCTCCCCGTCAGGGGCAGCCAGATCCGCACCGTCATCGCCGCTCCCGCCGCAAGCAGCAGGGCTTCGATCCGCACCTTTCTCATCAGGAAACGGATGCACAGAAGCACGGGCAGCTCGCTGAGCGCGGAAACACACATCAGCCGCCCGATGGTCGCGTTGTCATAGCCCATATCCGTCACCACCACGCCGATGAAGGAGCCGTAGCAGCCCAGAACCACCTGAAAAATACAGGCATAAAACAGCACGAACAAAACCTTCCCGTTCCGGAAGCAGGAAAGCGCGCCTGATGCCGTCCGGTCCGGCCTGTATTTCTTCACATCTCCCCGCATCAGCCAGGTCAGAAGAAACATGCTCCCCCATGCGGCCGCCGTGATCCCGAAGGAGGCGGTGGGGCGGCTGCGCAGATACATCCCCGCAAAGATCACCGCCGCCGCATAAGCCAGGGTGCCGCCCATCCGGATGCGGGAAAACTCCAGCTCATTCTCCCTCGCCATATCCAGGACCACCGCATCTCCGATGGGCCCGATGGCGCAGTTAAAAAAGCTGTAGATCAGAACGCAGGCGGCAAACAGGAGGAAGCTGTCCGCCCGGTAGTAGCACAGCACCCCTCCCGCCGCTCCCAGAAGCGAGATCCGAAGAACCGCCATGTATTTTCCCGTCCGGTCGGAAAGCAGTCCCCACGCCGGCTGCATCACCAGCGCCAGCAGAGGGCCGATGGCCGAAAGCAGGCCGATCTGGGAAACGCTCATCCCCCGCGACTGGTAGTATACGCCGATATAGGCGCCGAAGGTTGCGCCCGGGACATAGTACAGGGCGTTAAATCCAAACAGCGTCCAGAAGGTCCTCCATCGTTTTCGCTCCGCTCTCATAGTCAGCCCTGTTTTCCATATTCGTTCGGCCGGTCGGGAAAGTCAAACCGGATTCCCAGATACCGGCAGGCCTCCCGGAGGATGGAGGCATAGTTTCCGTGGATGCCCACCACATGATGGATATAGGGACCGAACATGAACTTCTTCTCCCACTTCACCCAGTCGTCCACCTCCACCCAGAGGTAGTTGCCGTTGGTTACCGGGCCATCCACGCCTTTGCCTTCTCCGGCGAACAGATAGTAGTCCCCGTTCAGCCCGTCAAAGCGCAGGATGGTCACCGCTCCGCCCTCCAGCTCGTAAAAGCCCTTTCCCGTTTCCACAATGCGTCCCGGCACTCCCTTTTTCTTCAGCCGCTTGGCAAAGGAACCGCAGTGCCAGAGAAGCTCCGCGTTGTCGTTCTCCGGATGCCGGATGGTCAGGTCCGCCACGAAGGAAGGCGTCCGGTATCTTGCCGCTGCCACCGCCATCACGGAGGTAACGGCCGCATGCACATCATTCTCGCAGGCCGCAGGCAGTCCCCTGTCGTTGAGATCCCCCAGCACGAAGCAGGGCGAGATCCCGTACTTTCTCTGGAACATGCTCCAGCATTCGCAGGAAATGGCGTTGCAGTCATGCTCCCCGGCAAAATCCATCAGCGCAAGCTCGATGGCCGCCAGCGGATACCGTTTTTCACCCAGCGCATCGATGGAAAGCCCGGCCTCCGTCAGCTCCCGAAGCAGCGCCTCCATCCTCTCCCTGCCGTTTTCCAGGATTCTGTCCACCCGGTGCAGGATCGAGGTTGGCTCACCCGGCACCAGCTCGATGTCGTACTTCTCCAGAAGCTCCGCCTCATTCACCATGACGCTTAAAAACTCCTTGGGCCTGGTGCTGATCCTGGCGATCCGCAGCGAGCGGAAGGCCTTCACCACGCTGCAGACGGCAAGGAAATCCGCAAGTCCGTCCTTCAGGACCTCGCTGTCTGTCTCACAGTTTTCAATGTAGGAATACTTCACACCGTAGTGCATCAAAAGCTTCGTGGTGGCAAACATGCCGCACTGAGCGTCCGTAGGCCTCCATTCCAGGCCGTTCGGCCAGCCGTCCCTGGGTCCCCAGATCAGGACAGGAACGTTCATATCCTTTGCCAGCCTTCCCACCGCCTCCTCCTGTCCGAAATTGCAGTGCGGAAAGATCAGGCCGTCCACGCCCGCCGCAGACAGCTTCTCATAAGCCGCCTTCGCATCCCGGTAGGTCATCAGAAGCCCCTCCTCGTTGATGTCCTCGATGTCCGTAAGCTCAAAATCCAGCTCTTCCGAAAGCTGCCGGAAGCGCTCCATCACCGCCTCCTTCTGTCTCGTGGTGGTCTCATTTTCAAAGGCTTCCCTTCTGGTGGGGATCACGCCCACCCGCAGTCTCTTATCCTGTTTTTTCATTCCGCATTACCCCCGCAATGCCTGCGGGGTCCCGGCGTCCGGCCGGAACCCCGCGCCTGTTTGTTCCCCTGTACGACCTTTGTTTTTCTATGCTTCGATGGTCTTGTCAAAGAGCGTCCGATACCTGGGCAGTGTATCCGTAAATTTCCTGCTTTCTTCGTCCAACCTCCGCATATCCTCTTTTTCCAGCATCCAGCCGGCGGCCCCCAGATTATCCTCTACCTGCCTTCTGTTTCTCGCTCCCACGATGGGCGCCGTGATCCCCTCTGTCTGAGCGACCCAGCGGATCGCGACCTGTGCCGGCGTCTTCTGATACTTCGCGGCAACCTCCTTCACCTTCTCTGTCACCCGAAGGGCCCGTTCAAAATTTTCCGGCGCGAATAACGGCGTATTTTTTCGGGAATCTCCCTCCCGAAATACATGCCCCTTCTCCATGGAACCGGTCAGGATCCCCTGTCCCAACGGCGAATAGGGAATGACAGCGATCCCATTTTTTACGCAGAAGGGCAGGATGTCCCGGTCGATAAAGCGCCAGAGCAGGCTGTAACAGGGCTGGATCACATCGATCTGCCCATATTCCAGCGCTTCCTTCATCTGCTGCAGGCTGAAATTGGACACGCCAACCGCTCCGATCTTCCCTTCCTCCTTCAGGCGCATCAGCTCCGTCATGGTTTCTCCGATGGGAACCGTCTCCGACGGATAATGGATGAAAAATACATCGATATAATCCGTTTTCAGCCGTCTCATCGCATCCGTCAGGCCGATCTCCACCCGCTTTCCTGCCATGTCCGTCTTCCACAGCTTCGTGATGAGCACGCACCGGTCCCGCTTTCCAGCAAGGGCCCTTCCCAGCAGCTCCTCCGCATGGCCCTTTCCATAAATGTAGGCCGTGTCAAAGGTCCGAAATCCCCTGTCATAGGCACAGGAAATGGCCTCCAGGGATTCTTCATCCTCTGCCCCTCCCCAATAATCCTTTCCCATCACCCAGGTTCCCTGGATGATCTCTGATACAAACACTTCCGTTTTCCCCAAACGTATCATAACTGCCTCCTTTTTCAGAAATTCTCCCTGTAATGGGAAAGCCGCCGGTTCATCTGTGTCCGGTCGATCTCCCCGGTCTGCATGAAATGGGCCGCCGCCGCCCGGTCCGGGATCCCGGTCCGGCCTCCGATGCAGGTACATTTGACCGCGGCCACGGCGCTGGCAAAGCGCGCGCAGTCCTTCGGCCGCATCCCCTCCAGGAGCCCTGCGATATAGGCTCCGTGAAAAACATCTCCCGCTCCCGTCGTGTCCCGCACGTCCACCTGAAAGCTCTCCGTCCGAAAGAATCCGTCCTTATGGGTCATGCCCACGCTTCCCTGACTTCCCAGCGTGATGATCGCCGTGTCCACCCCCTGCTCCAGAAGCCGCCTGCAGCCCTCCTCATAATCCAGCTCTCCGTACATATCCCGGTAAAAAAATTCGGAGGCGATGAACACATCCAGCCAGGGGATCAGCCTCACGATCCCTTCCTGATAATTGTCCGCATCCATCACGGTCACGATGCCGTTTTTCCTGGCAAAGCGGGCAGCCCGTGCGCTCGCCTCCCCTCCGTTTTCCAGATGGAGCACCTTCGCGCTCTTCACATAATCCCAGTCGATCTCCTCCGGCAGGAGCTCTCCCGCCGTTCCCCCTTTGCCGATGAACACCCTGGTCCTGTGCTCCTCCTCCGACAGGGACAGGCAGAAGGGGCTGTCCGTTCCCGGCTCTCCCGTCACACAGGCGGAAACATCCACTCCGTTATAGCGGAAATCCTCCAGAATGAACTGTCCTTTCCTTCCCGCTCCCACCTTCGCGATCATTCCTGCCTTCTTCCCCAGTCTTGCGGCGGCCACCATGGCGGTGGCCACCTTTCCTCCTCCCTGAAAAAATACCTCGTTGGCTCCTGCCGCCCCGTCTCTTTCCGGCATGCGGCTGACGTTCATCACCATGTCATACATGGGAACCCCGATCCCCACAACGTCCATAGCTCCACCTTCCTTTACAGCCGGAAGCCGGAAGGGTTGATCCGCCGGATCCTCCCCCGCACAAACTCGATCACCTCTTCGCCGGCCTCTTTGTAATGATCCAGAACGAATCCGTCCTTCCCCATATGTGCCGCCACGCTGGTCTTGCATTTTTCAAAAAATTCCGTCCCGATGTTCACCTTGTTGATGCCGTGCTTCACCGATTCGATCATCTGCTCCGCCGGGATCCCCGAGCCGCCGTGCAGCACCAGCGGGACATCGATGGCCCGGTTGATCTCATCCAGCCGGCGGATGTCCAGATGGGGCTCGCAGACATAATGGCCGTGGCTGTTTCCGATCGCCACCGCCAGAGAATCCACTCCCGTTCTCTGCACGAAATCAACCGCTTCCTCCGGTCTGGTGTACAGCTCGGAATTGCAGAAATCCTCTTTTCTGCTTCCCTGCCCCACCGTGCCAAGCTCGGCCTCCACGTCGATCCCCAGCACATGGGCGCATTTCGTCACGCTGGCCGTAACCGCCAGATTCTCCTCGTAAGGTCTGGCAGAGCCGTCGTACATGATGGAAGGAAAGCCCGCCGCGATCCCTCCCACCGCGACCTCATAGCTCTTGCCGTGATCCAGATGCACGCCCACCGGCACCTTCGCCTGTTTTGCCAGATCCAGGGCGATCGCCGCCATGGTGGAAAACGGGATGAAGGAGGACATGTCCGGATAGAACATGAGGAGCACCGGCATCTGCTCCCGCTCCGCCGCCTTCACCACCCATTCCGCGGACTGGTAATCGAACACGTCGATCGCCGCAGCCGCAAAGCCGTTTTCATCCGCCATTTTCAGAATGTCCTTTACTTTTGTCAGTCCCATTTTTACCCTTCCTTTCTTTTTTCCCTTTTTCTTTTTCCTGTCCCTTCTACCAGAACGCCCTGCGCACCGGCAGCGGATCGCAGGTCTGCGCCATCCGGTCGCACATCAGAGCGAGCATACGCATCTGTACCGGAGCAAAGCCTTCCTCCCCGTAATGATTGACCCGCTCCAGAGGACGTTCCTCAAGATCGTACAGCTCTCCCTCCACACCCTCTTCCTGCGGCATCCTGTGCACCTTTACCAGCTTGTACCTCCCGTCGCAGACACAGGTAGCGAAGGCCAGCGGATTTCTGTGATTGATGTTGCTGTTATAGTATTCACTGTAGATGCTGTCCCGGTGGCTGTCCGTCTCCCTTTCTCCCGTCAGAAGCTTCCAGAAGGACTGTCCCTGAAATCCCTCGTAAGCGGGCAGCCCTGCCGCCTCGCACAAGGTCGGCGCCAGATCTGCAAGCTCCACCAGGGCCCGGCTTCTGACTCCCTGGCGCACGGTCCCGGGCATGCTCACGATCAGCGGCACGTGGATGTTGCTTTCATAAAAATACGGCCCCTTCAGATACATGCCATGATCCCCCAGATTTTCCCCATGATCGGAATGGAACAGGATCAGCGTATTCTCCCGCTGCCCCGTCCGCTCCAGATAATCCAGCAGCCGCCCCACCTGATGGTCGATCAGATCGATCATGGCCCAGTAGGCTGCCGTGATCATCCTGTGATCCCGGTCGCTCATCTCGTCATAAGCCAGATAGCCCGGCGTATCATAGGCTCCTTCATGATCCTTCTTCTGGAACACCGGCTTCTTTTCCAGCTCCCCTTCCCCGTAATTGGGAAGCGGGATCTGATCCAGCCTTTCCAGATAGCGCTCCAGATATTCTGCCGGCGGATCAAAGGGATGATGGGGATCAAAGCAGTTCAGGGAAAACATCCAGTCCTTCCCGAAGGTCCTCGCCCCTTCCATGAAACGGATCGCTTCGCTGACGCACCAGGTGGTCTGGTGAAATTCCTCCGGCATTCCCGTCTGCACATAGCGGCAGTCCTCCCGGTCTGGCGTCACATAATCCATGCCGTGATCGATCAAAAACTGATTGTAGGCATTGGTCGGCCAGTTGGTGCCCGCATGAGGCTGGGGATGGTGGGACCAGCTGAAAAAATGATACCCGTCCCGGATCCGCGGTTCCGCCAGCCTGCCGGTGGAATCGTGGCAGGCCGAAAGGTGCAGCTTTCCGGACAGCCCGCAGTAATATCCCCGATCCGCCAGCATGGCGGGAAGCAGCTTCTCCTTTTCGTCAATGTCCTGTCCGTTCTGCCGGGGCCCGCAGGTCCTGGGATAGCGCCCTGTCAGAAAACAGCCCCGGCTCGGCGCACACACGGGGCTCTGGGAATAAGCCCGTTCAAACAGCACCCCTTCCGCCGCCAGCCTGTCCAGGTTCGGCGTTTTCACCCACGGATTCCCATAGCAGCCCAGGGTGTCAAACCGCTGCTGGTCCGTACAGATCCATAAAATATTCATGTTTTCTCCTCCAGATGATCCTTCCCGATGGGCTTCATGTTCCTGACTCCCGGATCTTTCGCGGCAAAATCCGCATACCAGAACCCCTTCGGATGCACCTTGACGCGGTATCTGTAATGAGGGACCGGAATGACATCCGTCTGCTTCATCATCTCCGAGACAAGCGCGCAAAGCAGCTCTGAACGCTTCTTCTCCTGTGCCGGGTCCTCCCACAGGTTGTGAAGCTCCGCCGGATCCTCGTCCGTCCTATACAGGTATCCGTTTCCCATCATGTCGAGCTGGATATGATACCCGTCCTTCCACAAAGCGCGCACCTGTCCGCACTGGGTCCAGGTATTGAGGCAGTCAAAATTTTTCCCGTTGCTTGACGCCCCTTCCGTCAGAAGGTCCAGCCCGTCCGTTTCTTTCCAGTACAGACCGCCGTAGCCGCTTTCCGCAAAAGCGCGGTCATATTCCCGCAGGACGCCGGAGCCGTCCTGCCCGGAAGGATCGTCCTGCAGAAGCGGAAGGATGCTCTTTCCCTGACAGCCGAAAGGAACCGGAAGCTGCAGCATGTCACACAGGGTCGGGAGAATGTCCACGATACTCACATATCCTTCCGCCATGCGGCCCTTCTTCCGGATGCCGGGTCCCCGCCAGATCATGGGGATATGGCACAGAACATCGGGCAGGTCACAGCCCTTCCGGATCAGGCCGTACTCTCCTGCGAAGTCCCCATGGTCCGAAAGATACAAAAAGACCGTATTTTCCTCCAGTCCCCTTTCCCGCACGCCTTCCACCAGGCGCTTCACCTGATCGTCGATCAGGCGCAGCATCCCCAGGTAATTGGATCTGGCGCGCAGGATCCTCTCCTCCCTGTTTTCGCCGAGGATCTCTTCCCAGGTCCGCCGCAGCCAGACGAAACGCTCTCCCTTCTTCGCAAGGACTTCCGCGCCGCCCTTCAGAGGAGGCAGGCTTTCCGGCGCAAACAGATCGAAATACGGCTCCGGAACCTGATACGGATTGTGCGGCTCCGCAAAGGAAATCCAGGCAAAGAAGGGCTCCTTTCCATCCCTCCCGTCCATAAATTCCAGCGCGTCCGACACGCTCCGGTAAGGGTGCTGCACGCTCACGCCGCCGGGCGAAGGATGATGCACCTCCATATGGTCCGTGCGTTTTAAAAAGTCTGCGAACTCCCTCTCCTGCGGCGTATCGTTTGTCTCCCCCTCATCGCCCAGATGTCCGAAGAGCCTGGCCACATCAAAATCCTCCGGCCTGCGGTGGCTGTGATTCTTTCCGAACAGCGCCGTCACATAGCCCGCCTTTTTCAGCACATCCAGTAGATCCTCCGTATAAAGGGCGTCCGCCGCGTTGTGATTGGTCCTTACCCGGTGGCTCTGGCTGTATCTTCCGGTAAACATGCTCACCCTCGCCGGCATGCAGGTGGGGTTCGGCGTATAGGCTCTTGCAAAATCCACGCCTCCCTTTCCCCATTCATCCAGAAAGGGCATGGTATCCAGCTCATATCCGCAGGCCCTTCTCAGGTCCGCTCTCTGCTGATCCGTCATAATAACGATAATGTTCGGTCTGTTGTGCATACAAACCTCCTCTCTGTCTTCCCGTTTAATTTTATTATATAATTTGCTTTCTATTTTTCAATATTTTAGATTTATATTGTGCATTTTATTTGCTTTATTCCTTTTCCATACAATTTTCATGCAGCAATTTCTATCCACAATACTCTTCCGTTCAAAATCCGGGAAAAGGCTGCGCCTCCCCGTCCTCCGCCTGCGCGGCGGGTCGCGTAAGCGACATCCTCCTTTCCGCCGCAGTGCGATCTACCGGAGGTTTTTATACGATAGGAAATGAAATTTCCTATCGTATAAAAAAAACGGCACAGCCCTTCAGCCATGCCGTCCCGCAAAATGCGGATGCCTTTTATTTCTGTTCTGATCCTTCCCGTCCTTCTTCCTCAAACGCCCGGTTCAGCTCCTCACAGCCGTCCAGGACGAACCTGCCGTTTTCAATGATCCTGATCCGCGTCCCATCCGGGCGGACAGCGGTGATCTCTCCCAGCTCATCATAAGGGATCGTGATGTCCGTATGGCAGTTGAAATAGGCCTTGCCCGGGTCCTGAAGCCGTCGGGCGGAAACCTCGTTTTCTCTGGCGATCAGCCGCTTTCCATCCGGATTGTACGTGACCAGATCCTCCTCATGGCTGTAGCAGGTATCTCCCACAGCGAAATGAGGCCCCATCTTTTCTGCGATCAGGATGGGAAGCTTATCCGCGATCCCGTATTTTGACGCGAACACGTAGGCCGTCGTATTGGTACCGATGGCAAATTCGCCCATGGGAAGGGTGTCGTGATAAAACAGCACGTTCTCCCGGACGAACTTCCGGTTTTCCTCCGGGTCGTCAAAATTCGCGCAGCTGTAGCCGGAGATCATGCCGTCCGTAAAATCGATCTCCAGATCCCGATATTTCAGCCCGTTCAGATATACCTTCGTCACGTGCAGCTTTCCGTCCGTCCCCTTCAGCACGGGCGAGGTAAACACTTCTCCCACCGGGATGTTCACATCCGCCACACAGTTTTCAAAATTGGTCTCCTTCTGCGGGTCGGAAAGGGGATGAAGGGCGATGCACAGATCGGTGCGGTTTTCTCCCATTCCCCGGACGCGCACCTGCTTCGCCTGATCCAGAGCGTCGATCAGCTTCTGCTGGATTCCCTGATACAGCTGATAGTCCAGCGTATTCAGCCGCAGCACGCCGTCGAAGATCTCCTCAAAGTCATCCCCGATCTCCGGAAGGGGAAAGGCGATGATCGTAAAGCTGCGCTCCTCGCCTTTGACATATTCGTTCATCAGCGCGCCTGCCTTTGACTGGAAGGAAACCGAAAGCTTCTGCTGCTCCTCATCCAGCCGCAGGTTTTCTTCCTTTGCCTCCGGCGCAAAGGGAATCTCTCCGAAGCCCTCAATGACCGCGGGCCCGCCATGTACCGCCGCCTCCTCCTTCACACTTTCCAGAGCGCTGCGGTAATTCTCCAGCCGGTGGTTCACATACCGCCTGTCATAAAACAGCGCCTGGTCATATTCATGATCGTACTCAAACTGTTTGTTGGCGATACTGCCGTAATACCCGTTCTTTCCCAGCTTCCGTCCCTCCAGAATGCTCTGGGGGGCCCGGTAAATAATCGATTCCAGCCCCATGCTCCGGAAATTTTCCACCGCCCGGCGCACCACCCTCTCAAATCCCAGGAAATACCGGATGTTGACAGATTTCTTTTTCGTGATGTCCTTTCCTGTCGCCGCAAATCCCATCCGATAGCCTTCCGTAAAAGTATCTGCCATCAGAATGATCTTTTCCTCCGCAAGGCTGTTCAGATAACGCGCCATACGCAGCTCGTTTTCCGAAATATATTCTCCGAATCGGTACAGATAGCGCAGATCGGAAAGGTCGCTGTCCATGATGATACGAAGTGCGAAGTCCTGCCTCCAGTCGAAGGTTGCCCGCATATTTTTCTCCAGCATGGTCTCGGAATAGTCGCTGGCAAACCAGTATAGCGTCTGCCTCACCTGTTCCGGATCCGGCAGGCTGCCCTCCTTTCTCGCACACACGAAGGTCTGATAGATCTCCAGGAACAGCTCCAGCCGGATCACCATGGACTGCAGATCCTGCTCATAGGCAAAAGCGATCAGGCTGCGCTCTTCCGCGGCCAGGAAAGAGAGCATCTGCCCGAACTTTTTTCCGAGCCCTGCTACGGCAAACCGGGGATTGGCCCAGCTTTTTCCATAATTTTCCGGGAGCACATCCGCATAAAGCCTCCGGTTTCTCTCCGCCAGCTCCTCCAGGCTGCTCCGTTCCGGTCCGCCTTCCGCCACGAAATCATATTCCTCCAGAAAAAGACGGATCACCTCCGCCGTTTTTTCAAAGTACGCCGCAGCCGCAGACCACGTTTTCCCGTCCGCAGGCTGTCCGCTTTGGGCTTCCGCTGCCTGTCCGCCCAGAGCGGCCGCCGCTTCCTGCGGGATCTGTCCCAGGCGCTCCCTTCCCAGCGCGAGCCGTTCCCAAAGCTCCTGCTCCAATTCCATTTCCTTTTTCATAATCCGTATACTCCCGCATAAATGATAAAAGCGATGCCGGCCAACGCCAGGGCATTCAGCGTCATTCCCAGATAGGAAAAAAAGTAAAAACGATCCTGCACCATACGGGACAGGATCCCCAGCACAAGTCCGGCCAGCGAAAACAGCAGGGCGAACAGCACCGCCGCCCCGTATTTTACCAGAGCCTCTCCCTGATTCTGAAAGGTCCCGTAAACTGCCAGCACAATGGAAAGAAGGGACAGCGCACCCAGCACCGAGGACATAATGCCCTTCTTCGTCTCATGCTTGTCCGTGAAAATATACTTGCGGCCCATGGACCGGCTCCTTTCTTGTCAGAACAAAATCTTGGATTTTCCCGCCAGAAGCTTCGCTCCGCCGATGATCAGCAGCGTGCCGCTCACGATCCCTGTCACTAGGACCACCACGCCCACCGCGATATTCAGGGCGCCGGAACCGCTTAATGTCTTATAAATCTTTTCTTCCATCTTACCTCCTGCTGCCGACAGGCAGCATTCCATTCCGCGGCCGAAAGCTGCAGGCTTTCAGCCGCTTCTGCTTTCTGCCGCCGGAGGGCGGCATCCCGTTCAAAAGCCTTACTGATTTTTTGCGACGCCGTACTGTGCGTAGTAGGCGTCAATGGACGCCTTCATGGCGTCGTCGATGAGGATCTTTCCGTTATGGGGCTTATTGTACAGATACTCTACCACTTCCTCCATGCTCACGATGGCCGCGGTGGGGAATCCGTACAGCTCCCGGATCTCCTCCAGAGCGCTCTTTTCTCCCTTGCCTCTTTCACAGCGGTTCAGGGAAACGATCAGCCCTTTGATCTCCACATCGGCCTGCGCCCGGATGATGGGGAAGGTTTCCTCGATGGATTTTCCGGAGGTGGTCACATCCTCAATGATCACAACCCGGTCCCCGTCCTTCAGCTTGCTTCCCAGGAGGATCCCCGTATCTCCGTGGTCCTTCACCTCCTTGCGGTTGGAGCAGTAGCGGACGTCCTTTCCGTACAGCTCGCTGATGGCCATGGTGGTGGCCACGGAAAGGGGGATTCCCTTGTAGGCAGGCCCGAAGAGAACGTCGAAGTCCAGCCCGTAATTGTCATGAATCGCCTTCGCGTAATATTCTCCCAGCTTTCTTAACTGGGTTCCCGTCACATAGGCGCCCGCGTTCATGAAGAAGGGAGATTTTCTTCCGCTCTTTAAGGTGAAATCTCCGAACTTCAGAACGTCGGATGCGATCATAAAATCAATGAATTCCTGCTTATACTGTTCCATGTTTTCCTCCATGCTCCATGCCGGAGCGTTTCTCCGGCCGTTTCTTCTGAAAGGTCCTGTTTCTGCTGAAAAGTTCTGTCTCTGCCGAAAGGTTTTGCCTCTCCCGAAAGGCTCTGTCTCTGCCGAAAGGCTCTGTCTCCGCTGAAAGGCTCTGCCCCTGCTGAAAGGCTTCCGTCTCAACGCGCGCTTTTGCGCCATTGCCGGTTTACAGCTTCGCGTTCAAAGCGCCGGAAATGTCCTCGATCATGTCCTTCACCGCCTGTCTGGATGCGTCCGCATAGCACTCCGCTCCGAACTTCGCATATTTTTCCTGCTGCCAGGCCGCGATGATTCCACGGGAGGAGTTGACGATGGCTCCCAGTCCGTCCGGATTGAAGAAGTCCACCAGGTCCGACCCCTTTGCGCCCTGCGCGCCGTAGCCGGGAACCAGGAAGTAGGTTTTCGGCATCAGCTTTCTCATCACGGGCACCATCTCCGGATAGGTGGCTCCGAAAACGGCTCCCACGTAGCTGTAAGAGCATCCCATCACCTCGTCGCCCCATTCCGCAACCTTTTCGCCGACCCATTCATACAGCGGCCGTCCATCGATCAGCCGATCCTGAAACTCTCCGCTGCTGGGGTTGGAGGTTTTTACCAGAACGAAGATGCCCTTTTTCTCCTCTTTGCAGACCTTCAGGAAGGGCTTGATGCCATCGGAGCCGAGATAGGGATTGACCGTAGCAAAATCCTCGTTAAAGGCAGGAAGCCGGTTTGCTCCCACCTGGACTCTTCCCAGATGGCCCACCGCATAGGCTTCGGAGGTAGAGCCAATATCGCCTCTCTTCACATCGCCGATCACCACCAGCCCCTTTTCCTTACAGTAATCCACGGTCCTCTGATAAGCGGCCACGCCCTCTGCGCCAAACTGCTCGTACATGGCGATCTGCGGCTTCACCGCCGGGATCAGATCCGCCACCGCGTCCACGATTCCCTTATTGAACTGCCAGATGGCCTCGGCCGCGCCCTTCAGAGTCTGTCCATACTCCGCAAACGCCGCTTTCTGGATCTGTTCCGGGATGTACTTCAGCATCGGGTCCAGCCCCACGACGATGGGAGCGTTTGTCTTTTGAATCTTTTCCACAAGCGTATTGATCATAATTCCGGTTCCTTTCTGCCGGAGATTCTGCCAGAGCCTTTCACCGAAGCTCTGCCGCTCTTTCGTCCGGCCGTTCTCTGTCCTTTTGTCTGTGCAGAATTGTAACATATTTGGCAGGGCAAGACAAGACAGGGCCGCGCTTTGGCCGAAAGCAGGACTGCAGTTCCTGTTCACCGGCAAGCCAGCAAACAGGCACTGCGTTTTTCATGATCCTTTTTTCTATTGTTTTCCGATCCTCTGTGTAAATACGGCAGATTCGCCAGAAGAATAACGCAGATCGTCAGATATGTTGTTCATGAAATCAGCATAGAACAGGAGGAGGCGGCAGAACGATTTCCTCCGGTCAGACCTGCCTCCGGGCGGATGCTGGCCCCTTCCGTTGCTAACCGGGCGCACAGCCATCTCTTCCTTCCGGTCCCGGAGGAGAACCCTCCGGGATTTTTTCTGCCCCGAAACAGCCGCTCCGTTACCGCATAGCCCACAGCCGGTCATGATCCAGCTGGAAGGGATAATTTTTCAGCTTCCGGGGATTTTCCAGAAGTCCGTTCACGTCCCGCTCCCACAGCTCATCCGGAATGGAAACCTCGCCCAGAAGGGCACGGATGTATTCCGAAAAACCCTGCTCGCTGCCAAACTCCAGCAAAGAGAGCACCCGCATGACCTCCTCCCTGTCGCCGTAGCCGCGCAGGAATCCGGGCAGGAAGATTCCCACCGCCTTTCCGTGGGGCAGCCCCATCTCACAGGTGACCGGATAGCTCAGACCGTGGGGCAGGCTGGTTCCGGTATGGGAGATCGCCATGCCGCCCAGCGTGCAGGCGTTCATCAACAGACGGCGCTCCTCCTCTCCGATCTCATAGCGCAGAAGCCGGTCCTTCACCTTCGCCCAGGTACGCAGGCCCATCTCGCTGTAAAAGCGGCTGTAATCGGTGGTATTCGCATTCAGATGGCTCTCGATCAGATGGGCCAGGGTATCCACCGCTGTATAGACGCAGCCGTCCCTGGACGCGGTCTGCAGGTAGGAAAGATCCACCAGCGCCAGCGTCGGAAAGATATGGTGGCTGATGCTCTGCTTGGTCCTTTGTCCCAGGTACGGAAAAGCATGGTGCACATCCGCTCCCGGAACGGTGGTGAGCACGATCTGCGGCAAACTGCTCTTTGTCAGGATGGCGTAGGGCGTGACCTCGGAGCCCGTGCCCGCCGTGGTGGGAACCTCCGCCACGGGAACGGCCGGTTTTATGCCGCTTCCCGCACGCGGCTTCTGATAAAGAAAATCTGCATCCTGTTCCGGATTGGCAAGAAGGAGCGCCGCTGCCTTCGCCGCATCCATCGGCGATCCGCCGCCGATCCCGATCACGAAATCCGCTCCGGCAGACGTTCCCAGAGATGCCGCCTTCTTTACGGTCTCCACGGAAGGATTTTCCTCCACCTCGTCAAAGACCGTCCAGGAAACTCCTTCTCTGTCCAGAGCATTTTTCACATCCTCCAGAGAACCGTTGACCCGGGAGGAATGCTTTCCCGTCACGATCAGCGCCTTTGTCCCCAAAGCCGCCAGCTCCCTGCTGTGGTTTTCCACACATCTTTTTTCCTGATACACCTTCGTCGGCATATAAAGTACCATCTTGCGCATCCTCCCTCACTTTTTCCGGCCTTTTCACAGACAGCGGCCTTCTTCACCCGTTCACCGCAACAGGTCCTGCTCCCGCGCGCTCCTGTACATACCTGCGGATGTTGGAAGCATTGGCATAGCGGACGAAGGAATCACCGTCCGTCACCACCAGCGTAGGCGCCTGCATCACGCCGTATTTCTGAGCCAGCTCCACATTTTCCTGAGCGTCCACCGGGATATAGTCCACATCCTTCAGATACTCCTTTGCCAGCCGGCAGTTGGGGCAGGTCTTCGTGGTAAACAGATATTTCACCCCATCCGGACGCTGCGGCGAGCAAGCAGCTTCCTTTTTCCCGAATTCGGAAATATCCACCACGCGCGGACCCTTATGCTTCAGCACGGATTTTGTAATATCATACTCCGTCCGGTTCTGGAATTCCTGGGTCTTTCCATCGTTCCAGTTCTGAACGGGCCGGTAATAGCCGGTGATGCGGCTCCATACCTCCGTCACCCTGCCGCACTTCGGGCAGACCTTCTGCTCTCCGGCCAGATAGCCGTGCTCCGGGCAGATGGAGTAGGTGGGAGACATGGTATAGTAAGGCAGCTTGTAGTTTTCCGCGATGGTGCGCACCAGACTGGCAGCCGCCTTCCAGTCGGGAAGCTTTTCCCCAAGGAAGGCATGGAACACGGTTCCCGAAGTATACAGGGTCTGCAGCTCGTCCTGAATGTCCAGGGCATCGAAAATGTCCACGGTATAGTCCACCGGCAGGTGGGAGGAATTGGTGTAGTAAGGGGTATCTCCCTCCTTGCCCGCGGTTTTGATGCCGGGCCATCTCTTCCGGTCGTGCTTCGCCAGACGGTAGGTGGTGCTTTCCGCCGGGGTGGCTTCCAGGTTGTAAAGGTCGCCGTACTGCTCCTGATAGTCGGACAGGCGCTCTCTCATGTGGTTGAGCACGTCGATGGTGAATTTCTGCGTCTTTTCACTGGACATATCGGCTCTCAGCCAGTTGGCGTTCAGTCCCACCTCGTTCATGCCGATCAGACCGATGGTGGAAAAATGGTTGTCGAAGCTTCCCAGATAACGCTTTGTATAAGGATACAGGCCCTCGTTCAGAAGGCGGGTGATCACATCCCTCTTGATCTTCAGGGAACGGGCCGCGATGTCCATCATGTGGTCGAGCCGTTTATAAAATTCCTCTTCATCCGCGGACAGATAGGCGATCCTGGGCATGTTGATGGTCACCACACCCACGCTTCCGGTGCTCTCGCCGGAGCCGAAATATCCGCCTGTTTTCTTTCTCAGCTCTCTTAAGTCCAGACGCAGGCGGCAGCACATGGAACGCACGTCGCTGGGCTTCATGTCGGAGTTGATGTAGTTGCTGAAATAGGGCGTGCCGTATTTCGCCGTCATCTCAAAAAGCAGGCGGTTGTTTTCCGTATCGGACCAGTCAAAATCCCGGGTGATGGAGTAGGTGGGAATCGGATACTGGAACCCCCGTCCGTTGGCGTCGCCCTCGATCATGATCTCGATGAACGCCTTGTTGACCATGTCCATTTCCTTCTTGCAGTCCTTATAGCAGAAATCCATTTCCTTTCCGCCCACGATGGCCGGAAGCTCCGCCAGGTCGTCCGGAACGGTCCAGTCCAGGGTGATGTTGGAAAACGGCGCCTGCGTGCCCCAGCGGCTGGGGGTGTTCACGCCGTAGATGAAGGACTCGATACACTTCTTCACCTCCGGATAGGTCAGGTGGTCCGCCTTCACAAAGGGAGCCAGATAGGTATCAAAGGAGGAAAAGGCCTGCGCGCCGGCCCATTCGTTCTGCATGATGCCGAGGAAATTCACCATCTGGTTGCACAGCACGGAAAGGTGCTTTGCGGGCGCGGAGGTGATCTTTCCGGGAATGCCGCCGAGCCCTTCCTGAATGAGCTGCTTTAAGGACCAGCCCGCGCAGTAGCCGGTGAGCATGGACAGGTCATGGATGTGGATGTCCGCATTCCGGTGCGCCTGGGCGATCTCCTCGTCATAGACCTCGGAAAGCCAGTAATTGGCCGTCACCGCGCCGGAATTGCTCAGGATCAGGCCGCCCACGGAATAGGTGACGGTGGAATTCTCCTTCACACGCCAGTCCTCCACCTTCACATAGCCGTTGACCACCTCTTTGTAGTCCAGGATCGTGGATTTCATGTTCCGCATCTTTTCCCGCTGCTTGCGGTACAGGATGTAGGCCTTGGCCACTTCCGCGTAGCCGGCCTGTTCAAGGACCTTTTCCACGCTGTCCTGGATGTCTTCCACATGCACCCCGTCCTCTTCCACCTTATCCTGGAAATCCGCTGTCACCCGCAGGGACAGCAGGTCGATGATGTCGCTGCTGTACCGGGTTTCCGTCGCGTCAAACGCCTTGCGGATGGCATCTCCGATCTTGGTAAGCGTAAAATCCGCCTTTTCTCCGTTTCGCTTAATAACCTGGAACATGAGCCTTCCCCCTTATGTTTTCTGATTCCGTATCATTCTGATGCTCTGCGGAAGCCTTCTGTCCGCAAACGAGCGTGAACCCATTGTAGCATCTTTCCCTATCTGCGTCAACGCCGGACACAAGATGTTGTGGCTGCAAACTGTATGACACAGCAAATGTTGTATTTCCATAAAACGTTTTTTCGAGCCGTCCGCCCCGACGCAGAGCCTGTTTCAGGCAGAACGGTTTTTGATGGAAAAAAGGGAAAAAATTTTTTCCGTATCCGCTTCCCTTTTTCTTCCGGCCGGCAGTCCTGTTTTTTCCAAAAACAAAAGAATCCCGCTGCGGAACTCTCCGTTCCCGGGATTCTCTCAATCAGACCAGCGGTCCGAACAGCAAAGCGGACAGGCAGCGTTTTCCGGAGAAAGACATACCTCCCTCCTGCCGCAGTGCGGTCCGCCGAAGATCCTCTCTTATCTCGTCTGCAGAAATTCATATTCCCTCTGTGCCTTCGCATCATCCGGGTACAGCGCCAGATACTCTTCCATTTTCAGCCTGGCCTGGTCGAACTGCCCCAGATACTCATAGGCGACGATCTCATTGAAGCGAAGCGTCTGCATGATCTGGTTTCCCTCCATGGCGATGCCGGACTGAAAGGCGGCCAGCGCAGCCTCATACTCCTCAATGTGCAGGTCACACAGACCGAGCTGATTGTAGATCTGGGCGTCCGGCGTCTGGCTGAGGTAATTGTTGTAAACACTGGCCGCATAGTTATAATCTCCCAGCTGTTCGTAGGTCTGTCCCAGCAGGCTTACCGCTTCTGAAGAAGCATCCGCATCCATGGCGCTCTCCAGCGCGTTCCTCGCCTCATCATAATTTCCCAGATAAAAATTCATCCGGCCCCTGTTGTAATCGCTGAGCTTGCTGTCTCCATCTTCCAAAACGGCCTGCAAATAACCCTGCCCCAGTTCCTGCTGTCCGTTTTCCGCACAGCTGCAGAAAATATCGATCCGCAGATCGTAATCCTGAGGGTCGATGGACACCGCCATGTCAAAATCCCCGGAAGCTGCCTGTGCGTCCCCCTGGGCCAGCTCAATCACACCCTTCAGATACCAGGCGGTCTTTTCCTTCGGCCGGAGCGCAATGATCGCCTCATACACGCCCTTTGCGCCGTCCAGGTTTCCCTGCTTATAATAGGCTGTAGCAAGATAATAGTTAATGTCATAGTCCATCTGATCCGGCCGTTCGTCGCTGTAGGAAAGCGCTCGCTGCAGGCTGCTTACCGCCGAATCGTACTGGGACAGCCCCATGTAGGCGAGTCCCATCCCACGGTAGGCGAGCTGGGCATCTTCGCCGTTCAGCACCGCCGCGTCAAAGGACTTCAGCGCTTCCTCATATTCCAGCTGCTCCACCAGAGCCATCCCCTGATCCAGATTTTCCGTTTTTCCGGAACCGCAGCCGGAAAGGACCGCCAGGCAGAGGGCTGAAAGGACTGCCGCTGCTTTTCTTCTGTCATGCTTCATTTGTGATTCCTCATATCTTCTCAGGCATTTTCTTTTTTCTATCCTACCGCAAAGCGCGGCGGCGGTCAACCGCGGGAACGGCATTTCATTCTTTCCTTCCTGCCGAAGGTTCCTGTTCGCCGGTCAGCAGCTAACGGAAGATCCTAAATTGTGGACAGGCATCCCTCTTCCTGTAAAAAATGCTCCAGGTATTCTGATGCCCCCTCTTCCGACATTCCAAAATACTTTTCCAGTTTTTTCTGGATCTGCTCCCGGCTGCTTCCGTTTTCCAGATTATCCAGAATCATTGCCCGGATCCCTTTTTCCATTCCTTCTTCTACCCCATCCATGAAAAAGCTTCCCATTTCCTCGTACATATTGTATTCCCCTTTCCCGTTCCGGTAGTCCTCCGCCTTCTCCAGCAGTTTTCTGTTGTCCGTCATCACCGCTATCGCCTCCAGCGTGTCTCTGTCCAGTTTCCGGTACGCCTCCCGTTCCCCGATAAACCTCCTCATTTCCCTCCGGTCCTTCCGGAAGGGGAGCACCGCAAGCAGTTCTCTCAGCGAAGTCCGGAACACTCCGTAATCCATCGGCTCATCCGCACGGATCAGGATCATCGGATAATCGCGGAACAATCCCCGGAAAGCATCTTCTTTTTCAAAACGCATCATATCACTCAGATACTGCGGTCCGTCCCAGGGTTCGATCCCGTGGTACAGACATACGGTATAAACGGGGAACAGCCGGTCCGTACTCCGGAGCCGTCCCATCCTCTCTGAAGCGTTCCGGTACTCTCCCGCCTTCCCGTTTTTCCTCTGAATGGCCCTTGCCTGGCGCAGATATTCCTGTGCGTCATAATTCATGCAGCGCAGCGGCATCCCGTAATCCACCGTTTCCTGGGCTTCCAGCGCCACCAGCCGCAGGATGCTCCCTCCTGGCGTTGTCCTCCAGATAACGCAGAATGGCATCATTCTTTTCTCCCATGTTTTACAGCCTCCCTTTCCCGGCAGGCATGCAGAAACCGCCCCTGCCGTTGTCCTTTTTTTGTTGTGTTCCAACCTCTGTGTAAATACGGCAGATTCGCCAGAAGAATAACGCAGATTGTCAGATATGTCATTGACGAAACCATCATAAGACAAAAAGAGCAGAAATGTCAATCGTTTTTTCGGAACCGGATGCTTCCTGCGTTACAGCTCAGCCTTCGGCAGATCTGTAACGGCATCCGGCCATTCCAAGCGCTTCGCGCCAGGCCGGATGCTTCCAGCCGGTCTGTTTTCGTACGGTCTGCGCAGGGAATGCGCAGACCTGGCTGAGTA
>DWWH01000068.1 GCA_019119815.1 Candidatus Eisenbergiella intestinipullorum
GAGGCCGCGAGGAGAAATCACGCATGTGATTTCTCCTCTGCGATCACAGCAGTTTTGTGCTTCGGCGCAAAACTGCCGATTGAAAAATAAGCCATCAGGCTTATTTTTCAATCTTACCTCCATGCCGAAGCAACAAACTGCCGATCACCGGGTAATCTGAAACACATAATTCGTATCATAGGTTCTGACAAACAGCCGGTCATCCTTTTGAAGGATAAAATATGCCTGAGAGGCAAGCGGAATCTGCTCCAGAATCCTTCCGGTGTCCCGGTCGATCCGATAGAGAAAATCATCCTCCGCGGTAAAACCGTATCCGCAGACGATCTCATTTCCGATGATCTCAAAATTCCGGGCATTGCTC
This sequence comes from Candidatus Eisenbergiella intestinipullorum, assembly GCA_019119815.1. Taxonomy (GTDB): domain Bacteria; phylum Bacillota; class Clostridia; order Lachnospirales; family Lachnospiraceae; genus Eisenbergiella; species Eisenbergiella intestinipullorum. Next base: position 362 of record DWWH01000068.1, read on the forward strand.
ACCAGGGACTCCGTTTTCCACAGAATGCTCATATCCGTCAGATCGATCGCCGTGATGTAAGCGTGATTCGGCGCGTTTTCCGAATAGGTGTTGTGGGAAAGGGAAACGTACAGCGTCCGGCCGTCCACTCTGGCCCATCTGACCCACTGATACTCCCCGTATTCATATTCCCCGCTGCAGAAGGCGGAAAAATCCAGGCTCATCACCGGCTCGCAGGTATCCTTTTCATACAGATTCAAAAGATACCCTTCGTAATATACTTCTCCATATACACAATAAATGAAGGAATCGTCAAACCAGGCCTGTGTCAGGGAAGCATTATGAAAGCTGTCCGGGATCTGCTCCGGCAGCGGTTCCCCTTCCGCAAAGCTTCCCGGCATAACGTAAAACGGGATCTCCAGCTGATTTTCCGCAAACCAGCCCTCCTCGTCTGTGATTGCATTTGCCTTTTCATAAACCTGTTCCAGACAAAGCGTATGCTCCTCTTCGGTTTCCGGCTCCTTTGCCAGGTAGTAACCAGTGCCCGGGTTTTCCAGATGAATGGGGGACATATCCGCACCTGCCGGAGCGCCTGTGTCCGTTTCTGTGTCCGGGTCCGCAGCCTGCGGTTCCATGACCGCGTCGGAATCTGTACGGTCCATCCGGCTTTCCGCATCCGGTTCTTCTGAGTGCGTTTCCGTGGAAGGGATTTCTTCTGTCTCAATATCCGTATACTCTGATGTTGATGTGTGTTCTTCTTCCTTTTCATGCTGAAAGGTACAGCCTGTCAGCATGATTGACAGACAGAGGATCGCTATCACTGCAATGTGCCTTCCGGGCTTTCCTTTTTTAACCGTTTTTTCGGGCATATATAGGTCGGGCATATTCCTGAATACGTCAGACCTTTTCTGTTGTATATGGTTATCAGAAACCCAAAGTTTCATTTTCCTCCCCTTTTGTTTTTCTGTTGTCAGACTCCATACGGAGCCTGACAGCAAGAACACACAAATTTTCACTGGATTCTCTTGTGCTTTTCATTCACCTCACACATAAAACACCCTTTTCCCTTCTTCGGTGCGAATTCCCCGGCATTTTTATATCTGCTTCCCATTCGCACCAGAGAATGCTGGTTCATGTCTCTGCCTTCCTATCCCCGCCTCTTCTCTCTCACGCATCCGACCGGGCATAAGCGTTCTTCATCTGTCCGCTCAGCTCGTACAGCACCTTATTCAGCGTGTCAGCCAGTTCCTTTTTCGCCATATCCGCGACGGCGCGGTTCGCCTCCTGGCGGAGCGCCTTTGCGGCAGCCGCGTCCGTTTCCTTTTCCAGAAGCGCGTCGTACCGGTTTAAAAGCTCATGGCTCTTCGCCGCCACCCGCTCCTGAACGCGCTCCACATGGATCAGGGATCTGCTGTAGGAAGCGTCCGCCATGGCCGCGATCATGCGGCTGGTCCAGTAAAAGTTATCCGTAGATACCTCCGCCGTGGTGTCTGCCAGATATTCCGGCGTTTCCTCCACGTCCGCATAGAAGGGAATCATCACATTGAAGGCGTTGGAAGCAAAGGCCAGCCACTCAACTGCTCCGCAGTCCGCCGGTTTTCCCGGTCTCATCTGAATCAGGGAACAGAAATCCGTCCGGTTGACGCCGATGGAACGGTACGCTCCCCGCATGGAACGGTCGCCGTAGGAGGCATAAGGATCATAGGGCGTTCCCTGAAAATGGGAAGAAAGCAGGTACTTCACATCCTCCACGGTGATTTTCTTTTCCGGCACCATGCACCAGGGAATGTCATCGGAAACGGGCGTATAGCGCGCGTCCGGGCCGTCCCATTTACAGGTATGCGGATTCAGATACCGCTCCATGAACCAGGCGCGGGGGGTATTATAGACATGATCCGCGTCGTCGTGGCTGCCGAAGGCATCTCTGGGATTCAGCACGCCGTCCTGAGACAGGTTCAGGTGATAGGCATCCATGAACTCCTTCAGATCCGCGGAGCACATATGCGCATTCTGCGTAGAAAGGGCATCCTCCAGATCAAAGCTGTCGATGCCGAGCTGATTGGGCATCACCACGTAAGCCTCATCCGGCACCCGCCTGGCCATCCAATGATGCCCGCCGATGGTCTCCAGCCACCAGATCTCATCCTGATCCTGAAAGGCGATGCCGTTCATTTCATAGGTGCCGTACTGTTCCAGCAGGCTCCCCAGCCGTTTCACACCCTCTCGCGCGCTGCGTATATAGGGAAGCACCAGACAGACGATGTCCTCCTCCCCGATGCCGCCGGGCACCTCTTCTTTTCCATCCTCCGCAGGCTGATAAACCACCAGCGGGTCAGCGCCGAGGACCCGGGGATTGGAAGTGATCGTTTCTGTGGCCGTCATTCCCACGCCCGCTTCGTTGACGCCGCTGGCAGCCCAGATTCCCTCTCCTTCCAGGGCGTTCGGCACCGCGGTATAACGCATGGGATTTTCGGGCAGCTCCACCTTCACATGGGAGATCACCGACTGATAAACCTTCGGCTGTTCTTCGGGCTTTACCACCACGAATTTCTTCGGGGTAAAATTTCCAGCGCCGGAATCGTCATTTCTCGCGATCATCGTCGATCCGTCATAAGATGCTTTTTTCCCTACCAGGATTGTTGTACAGGGCATAGTTTCCTCCGTTCCGGGAGCGGGGCAGACCAGGGCTTTGCCCAGGCACCGTTTTCCCCGCTCTCATTTGTAATCTGCATTTTCTGTTCAGACGGTTTTATCCCTTTCAAACACATCGCAGTAAATATTCTGCGTATTGTTTGTCAGAATCGTAAATTTATTTTTATCATACCAGATTTTTTCGATTTCTTCCATATTCTCGTCCGGATTTTGCAACAATCCTGCCAGCTCATCTATTTCCCTCAATTCTGCTTCATCCAGCATGCCGGAGCGGCTCCTGAGATATGCCGGCTGGTAGGAATAAAAAATTTCATTATTCATTAACGCATGAAAATCCATGAACAGATATTCCTGGATTCCTTCCAACAGGTTTGGCACGAATATATCTAATTCCTTATTCAACGTACCATTTCTTGTCCCAAGCCACGCCTCTGAGGCGGTAATGAACTTGTGTCTGGGCAAATCGAACTGACTGTATCCAAACCGCTGCTCATATTCATAATATCCGTCCACATCCACTAAAACCCATCTCTTTTCTTCCCCGCTCCAGTATTCATTTACCCAATGCTCCGTATAACAGGCTCCATCATTTCCAAAGTCCATAAAACCGGCTCTGGAGCGGCATGGAATACCTTTTGCCTTTAATATGGTACTGAATAACACAGACGCATGACGGCAGGATACCTTAATTCTTCTGGTGACATCCTTTCCCTTTGTAAATCCGGACTCATCCATCCGGAATATCTCCGCAATCATGCCTGCCGCCGCAATGAACAGTACTTGTGTTCAAATACCGTAACCAAACTGCTTCTTTCAATTTTCTGCCCCCTTTCCTCTGTTTTGCTTCGCAAGGACCTTTATTTAAAACGATATCGCGCTTAGGGGGTACTTCAAAATCTGAAATATCTCCTGTCAGTTACGATTATATATCTATATTTTTTTATTTCAATATTTCTTCACTCTTGTTATAAATATTTTATCTAAATAAATCGAGAGTATTCCTCAAAAATTATTGATAAAAAATTTATATTGAAGTATACTATTTCCAGGAGGTGATACTGATGCTGCTCTACTTCAAAGTTAAAAATTACCGTTCCATTCGTGATGAGGCGGTGTTGGATATGGAAGCCGCAGGTCTGCATGATGCAGCCAAAAATCTTCTGCCCTTTGGGAAAAAAGAATATCTTCCTGCCGTTGCCATATATGGTAAAAACGGCGGTGGGAAAAGTAATCTGATCCGTTCCATGTGGCTCGCAGTTCAGTTTATCTGCAATGCACAGAAGACACAGACTGAAAATGAACCTGTTCCCGTAAGGCCTTTCATGCTCAACGATTATTCCGTCAATGAACCATCAGCTTTTGAATTTGCTTATGTACAAAATAGAATAAAATATGTTTACGGTTTCTCGGCAACAAGAGATCATATCGTAAGCGAATATCTGAAAGCATGGCCAAAAGGCAGAGAAAAAAATATTTTTTTACGGCATGGTCAGTCATTCATCTTTCCAAAAGACAACGAAAAAAAGCGGAAAGAATTAATAAAGGAAGCTGTCGGGAAAAACCAGCTTTTTTTTGCCATTTCCTGTACAATGAATTACAAGCCCTGCATTGAAGCCATGAAATGGTTTCGTGAGAAAATTGTTTTTTCCCGTGATTTTACCGATATCAACCGCAATCTGATTGATTACAGAGAAGATGAAACCATGCTTCAGGCCATTGTATCTGCTGCAAAAACGGCTGATGTAGGAATTGAGGACATTCAGTTTGAAATTGATCAGCAAACGATTGATTTAAAAAGCCAGAATGTTTCCGACCAGGTGCGCGGAATGATCGCTGCACTCCGTGCATTCAGCGATGCGTTGCAGCAAAATGGAAATGAAGCGGAAGTGAGTCTGAATATGGGAAAATTAAAAAGCACCACCTATCATACAGGCCTGAACTGCGAAGGAAAAGCTTCCCGCTATGAACTTACTTTAAGCGATGAATCTGATGGTACACGGCGGCTCATGACACTGGCTCCCGCTATTGAACGTACCTTAAAGGAAGGCGGTACTCTTGTCGTTGATGAACTTGAAAGAGAAATGCACCTGATGTTGATCGAATATGTACTGGGGCGGTATCAGGAAAAAAGAAATAATCCCGCTCATGCGCAGTTGATTTTTACAACGCATGATACTTCTTTGCTCAATCAGGAAATTCTTCGGAGAGATCAGATCTATTTTGTTGATAAAAAGAAGGAAGACGGCGCTTCCTCCCTTTATTCATTAGCAGATTTCAATATTCGGAATGACGCCAATATTCAGAAAGCTTATCTTCTTGGAAAATTTGGCGCGGTTCCTTCCATTGAGGAGTTGGATTAATTGGCACGAAAAACAGGATTTCTGTCTCCCAGAAAAGCAATCTACGTATTCTGGGAAGGCGAAAGCGAAGAAGTCTACACGAAATACCTGAAAAAAATTTTTTCAAATAAAGCGACAATTTTTATCCATGGAGAAAAAGGCACCTTTCACACAGCCAAATCCTATTTTCGAGGAAATAAACGCTTTCAAAATAACGTCAAAGAACTGGATGAAATCTGGTTTTTCTTTGATACCGAAATAGAAAAGGGAGGACAGTGGGAGGAGAATATCCGATGCTTGTCGAACATAATCTCCTCCCGCAGCAAAAGGAATCCCTTACGCATTCGGCTGCTTATGACTACCGGCTGTATCGAATACTGGTTTCTTCTTCATTATGAAAGATCAGCTCCTGCCATTGCAACGCCAGCCGATAAAGACAGAATAATGAAAAGTGTGCAGATTCATATGCCTTCTTATAAAAAAGGTGACTACGACTCCACCGCTTCTATTGCAGAGCATTACCCCACGGCCTTGAGAAACGGTAAATGGATATTGGAACGCGCATGAAAAGATGGTATGCCGGAACGATTTCCTGACAACACATTTGAAAGTGACCGATGGCTTTTCAAGGGCACACATACTTTTACAACTGTACACGAAGCACTGGAAATGCTGATTAACCTGCCCTGAAATCCCCTCTTTTCCAAAATAAGTCGATTTAATTATCACATTTTTCTGAACAAGAATCTCCTCTGTATTTACACTTTTCTGAAGGAAGTATCATTCACATGTCCTCCGGTATATTTTCTGCATCCTCCCCCAGGGTGCCATTTTCTCATCGATTACCTGAAAGCCGTATTTCTCATACAGGTTCTCATGGTCACTGACCAGATATACCTCAGAAAATCCGATCTCCTTCAGATATTCCGACGCATCATCGATCATCCTCTGACTCAGCCGTTTTCCCCGGTATTCCTCTCCCACGAACAGCATGCCGATGTAAGGTGTATAAGACACATCCGGAATACAGTCGGTTCCGGAAACCGTGCAGTATCCCGCAATGTGTCCCTGATCCTCTGCGAGAATCACCCGCTCCCAGCCGGTGAAGCGATTGTGTCTCATCTCCTCCGCCAGGGTCTTTCCCGCTCCCCAGGAGCAGTTTTCGGCATAATCCGCCAGAGCGTTCCATTCGGCGTCTGCCGCCGTCAGTTTTTTGAATTCCATTTTTACCTCCGTGCCGAAACGTTGTAACATGCGGTTTTACTGCGCCAGGACCGTGCGCCCTGCCTGCAGCTCTTCTACAAACTGCTGCATCCGCTGTGTCACCAGCTCGTCCTTCTTCATGGAAAGCAGTTCATCCCGTGTTACCCAGCGATAATCTGAGGTTTCCCCTTCCTGAAGAAGAATGCTGTCCTTTGTGCAGTCGGTAACACACAGAAACTCACAGTAAACCGTATTGCGTCCGGCTGACTGCACCCTGCCGACTTCCTCCAGCTTCTCCGCATGGATCCCGGTCTCCTCGCGCAGCTCCCGGAGTGCGCATTCAAGCGGGCTTTCTCCCTGCAGGGCAGATCCGCCGGCCGTCGCCTCCCACATCCCGCCGTAATGCTTCCTGCTGTCACGCTGCATCAGAAGATACTCTCCGTCCGTGTGCCTGACAATGACATCGCAGACAAGATGGTAGACTCCTTCCGGAATTTTTTCCCCGCGGATCAGCGTCATACCCTCGATCTTTTCCAGATTTCTGTCATATGCATCCCAGAGTTCCATGGATCCGTCTCCTCTCACTATATGCTTTTGCGGAATAATACTTCTCAGCCTGCGCCTATCAGACAGGAGAAGAACTTCCCCTGTCTGATTACCGCGATGCAATCGCTCAAAAGGTCATGTGTTCTGCACCTGTGCGGAACGCATGACCTTTACGCTTTTTTTCATGATAAATCCGGGGCTGACCGGTCACTTCCCCGACGCAGCCTGCCGGGACTTTTCCGGGATTCTTCTGACCGAACGACCGGCCGCCCATTTCAAAATCTTATTTAAAATACGCCACTCCGGACTCAAAGATCTTCAGATCCTGCTCCCCGTAGATGTTCACGGCCACGCCGTCGCCGCGGCGTTCCACATGGGCCATCTTGCCGAGGATGCGGCCATCGGGAGAGGTGATGCCTTCGATGGCGGCATAGGAGCCGTTCACGTTCCACTCTCCGTCCATGCTCACGTTTCCTTCCGGATCGCAGTACTGGGTGGCGACCTGACCGTTTTCAAACAGCTTCTTCAGCCACTCCTCACTTGCCACAAAACGTCCTTCCCCGTGGGATGCGGGCGTACAGTATACCGCTCCGGGCTTCGTGCCGGCCAGCCAGGGCGATTTGTCCGTTACCACCTTCGTGTAAACCATGCGTGAAATGTGACGGTTGATGGTGTTGAAGGTCAGAGTGGGAGAATCCTCCGTCTGTCCCGTGATCCTGCCAAAGGGCACCAGTCCCAGCTTGATGAGAGCCTGGAAGCCGTTGCAGATGCCCAGGCACAGGCCGTCCCGCTCTTCCACCAGCTTCGTAACCGCCTCTTTGATCTTTTCGTTCTGGAAGGCGGTTGCAAAGAACTTGGCGCTTCCGTCCGGCTCGTCGCCTGCGGAGAAGCCGCCGGGGAACATGATGATCTGAGCCTGGCTGATGGCCTTCTCAAACTCGTCCACGGATTCCCGAATATCCGCGGCGGTCAGGTTACGGAATACCTTCGTCACCACATCCGCGCCCGCGCGCTCAAAGGCCTTCGCGCTGTCGTATTCGCAGTTGGTTCCGGGGAATACGGGGATGAACACCGTAGGCCTTGCCACCTTATTTCTGCACACATGGATTTCCTTCGCCTGATAAACCGGACCTGCCACCGGATCGCTTCCCTGTTCGGCCGTGCTGGGGAATACCTTTTCCAGCGTGCCCTTCCAGGCGGAAAGCATCTCATCCAGAGAAATTTCCGTTCCGCCGAACACAAAGGCGGGCGCCTCCGTCACCGTTCCCAGCTCCTCATATGCCGTGCCGAGCTGTTCCAGCCGGTCCGCGGGCACCTCAGCCACGATGTCTCCGACCGCATTTTCAAACAGGTCGGAAAGCTGCACGTCTCCCGCGAAGGTCACGCCGAGACGATTGCCGAAGGCCATCTTCGCCAGAGCGGCCGCCGCGCCTCTGCTGTCCAGGGCATAGGCGGAAACGATCGCTCCCTGACGGATCAGCTCCGTAATCCTGCCGTAAAGCTTCTGCGCCGCTTCATAGACGGGAAGGTCATACGCATCCCGCTCCAGGCAGAAGCGAACCAGCTTATTGCCTGCCTTTTTCAGCTCCGGCGTGATCACATGCTGTCCCTTTTCCACGTCCACCGCGAAGGAAACCAGAGTGGGCGGCACGTCGATGTCGTTAAAGGTGCCGGACATGGAATCCTTGCCGCCGATGGAAGGAAGGCCGTAGCCGAGCTGTGCGTCAAAGGCGCCCAGCAGCGCCGCGAAAGGCTGGCTCCAGCGCTTCGGATCCTCCGTCATCCTGCGGAAGTATTCCTGGAAGGTGAAACGGATCTTCGTATGATCTCCGCCCGCCGCCACGATTCTGGCGATGGATTCCGTCACCGCATACACCGCTCCATGGTAAGGGCTCCAGGAGGACAGGTAAGGATCAAAGCCATAGCTCATCAGCGTCACCGTGTCCGTCTTTCCCTCCAGCACGGGGAGCTTCGCCGCCATCACCTGCGTCTCGGTGAGCTGATACTTTCCGCCGTAAGGCATCAGCACGCTGCCCGCGCCGATGGAGGAGTCGAACATCTCCACCAGGCCCTTCTGGGAGCAGACATTCAGATCGGAAAGAAGGGTCAGCCACGCCTTCTTCGCATCGCCGGCTTCCACAGCCTCTCCCGCCGCGGGAACAGCCCAGGAGTCAAAATAGCTGGTGCCTTCCTTTGGCACTTCCACATAGACATCCGTCTCCTGATGGGCGCCGTTGGTATTTAAGAAGGCTCTGGACAGGTTCACGATCTCCTTTCCTCTCCAGGAGAGTATCAGTCTGGGCTCTTCGGTCACCACGGCCACGCTCACCGCTTCCAGATTCTCTTCCGCCGCATAGCCGAGGAAGGCGTCCACATCCTTCGGGTCCACCACCACAGCCATCCTCTCCTGGGATTCGGAGATGGCAAGCTCCGTGCCGTCCAGACCCGCGTACTTTTTGGGCACCTTATCCAGATCCACCCGCAGGCCGTCCGCCAGCTCGCCGATGGCCACGGATACGCCGCCCGCGCCGAAGTCGTTGCATTTCTTGATCAGCCGGCTCACCTCCGCGCGGCGGAACAGTCGCTGGATCTTCCGTTCCGTAGGCGCATTTCCCTTCTGCACCTCCGCGCCGCAGGTCTCGATGCTTTCCTCCGTATGCACCTTGGAAGAACCGGTCGCGCCGCCGCAGCCGTCCCTTCCGGTCCGTCCGCCCAGCAGAATGATAATATCGCCCGGATCCGAAGAAGCGCGCACCACGTTTTTGCGGGGAGCCGCTCCCATCACCGCGCCGATCTCCATCCGCTTCGCCACATAATTCGGATGATAGATTTCCTTCACATATCCCGTCGCGAGGCCGATCTGGTTTCCGTAGGAAGAGTAGCCGTTCGCCGCGCCGCGCACCAGCTTTTTCTGGGGAAGCTTTCCCTTCAGGGTCTCGGCCACCGGAACCGTGGGGTCAGCAGCGCCCGTCACGCGCATGGCCTGATACACATAGCCGCGTCCGGAAAGGGGATCCCGGATCGCGCCGCCCAGACAGGTGGCCGCGCCGCCGAAGGGCTCGATCTCCGTGGGATGGTTGTGGGTCTCATTCTTGAAGAACACCAGCCACTCCTCCGTCTCCGGCCCGTTTCCGTAATCCATTTCCACCGGGACGATGACGGAGCAGGCGTTGATCTCCTCGGATTCCTCCATATCCGCAAGCTTTCCTTCCTTCTTCAGCTTACGCATGCCCGCCAGCGCCAGATCCATCAGGCAGACGAACTTGTCCTTTCTTCCCGCGAAAAGCTCCTGTCTGGTGTCCAGATAGCTCTGATAGGCCTTTTTGATGGGCTCGCTGTAATAACCGTCCTCAAACGCCACGTTTTTCAGCTCCGTGGAGAAGGTGGTATGACGGCAGTGGTCGGACCAGTAGGTATCCAGTACCCGGATCTCCGTCATCGTCGGATCCCGGTGCTCCTCTCCCGCGAAATAATTCTGAATATGCACAAAATCACGGAAGGTCATCGCCAGTCCCAGGGAATCGTACAGCGCCTTCAGCTCCGCCTCCGGCAGGCGCGCAAAGCCGTCCAGCACCTTCACGTCAGCGGGCTCTTCATAAACGGTTTCCAGCGTATCCGGCTTCACCATATCCGTTTCTCTGGAATCCACCGGGTTGATGCAGTACGCCTTGATCTGTCCGAATTCCTCATCGGTAAGGCTTCCCGTGATCAGATAGGTGGTCGCCGTGCGGATGATGGGATTTTCTTCCTCATTTAAAAATTTCACGCACTGCACCGCGGAATCCGCCCTCTGGTCAAACTGTCCGGGCAGGTATTCCACAGAAAACACCCTCGCATTGTCCGGAATCTCGATCTGCTCCAGGTACAGCTCATCCACCGGAGGCTCTGAGAACACCGTCCTGCATGCGCGCTCAAATACCTCGTCGCTGATATGCTCCACATCGTACCGGATGAAAATCCGGACGTCCTCAATTGTTTTCAGGTTCAGGTAATTCTTCAGATCGCCCTTCAGCTCCTTCGCCTTCACGGCAAAGGGCGCCTTCTTCTCCACATAGATACGCCTTACGTTTCCCATCGATGCTCCTCCGTTTTTTATCTGGTATGAGAGAAACGTCCGCCCTCTGCGCTTTTTTGCCCTTTTTCGCGGGACTGCTCCTTCCTGCGGCCGTTTCCAGGTAACTATTATACGTAAAAACACAGGCTTTTTCAATCCTCACCTGCCAAAGCCTCTTTCCCTTTTTTATCCTATCATAAAAATACGCAAAAAGGAACCCGATCAGGGAAATCCCAGCATCAGCATCAACGCCATGCCCGCACAGAGAAAGGGGCCGAAGGGAAAACGGTCCTTTCTGCCCGCCTTTCCCCTAAGCAGCAGAAAAACCGCCCGCACACCGGCCAGAACGGCTGCGGCCGCAAATGCCGGAAGGACTGCTTCTGTTCCCAGAAAAAAGCCGCAGCCTGCCATCAGCTTCACATCTCCGCCGCCGAAGGCTCCCGGCCGCACCAGGCAGATCAGAAAAAGCGGAAGACTCACCGCAAGGCTTCCCTGCAGCCGCAGCCCAAAAGACAGGTCCGGGAAAAAAGGAAGCCCCAGAATTCCGAGCAGAAGCGCTGCGCCCGCAAACCGTCCCGGCAGCTTTCCATCCCGCAGATCCTTCCGTCCGGCGGCGGAAAGCAGCAGGATAAAGGATGCCAGCAGGAGCACCTCCGGAAGGCTTCTTTCCAGAAGTCCCCGCAGAGCGGTAAGCGCTCCGGCCAGGAGCATGAACAGGGTAAACTTGGAAAATTTTGTCCGCAAAGGCACCTCCCCTTCCTGTTTTTCGGAAGACCTTCATAAAAAAATCAGAATTTTTTTATGATTTCTGCACTTTTCTTTCGATCGTTTTGTGGTATGATAGGCAAGATCCATGGAATACTGAAAAAGAACCCCGTCTGCCGTGCCGCAGACGATGTATTGTTGATCTGAAAACAGATTGGAGTCTGAAATCTATGAAATATTTTCTGCTGTTTCTGAAAAAACTGATCCGTTATCTGCTCAAGCCGCTGTCTTTTCTGCCGGCGATCGTGATGATGTATCTCATTTTCAATTTCTCCGCGCAGAATGGAAATCTTTCCGGCCAGCTCAGCAGCGCTGTCACCACTGATCTGGTAGAGCTGTGCGACCAGCTTCTGGACCGGGACTGGGACGCGCAGCAAATCCTTTTTTATGCAGACGCGCTGGAGCATTATGTGCGTAAGGCCGCCCATGCGACGGAATACTTCCTGCTCGCGGTCACGGTCGCTTTTCCTCTGTATGTCTACCGCCTCCGCGGCTGGAGACTGGTGCTTGCCGCAGGCTTCTTCTGCATGGGCTTCGCCTGTCTGGATGAATGGCATCAGTCCTTCGTCCCCGGCCGTACCCCGGCCCTTCGGGACGTGGTCATCGATACCTCCGGCAGCCTGGCCGGCATCTACGCCACCAGGATCGTCTGCTGGATCGGCCGCAAAACCATCTTCCGGCCGCTGTCCCTGGATCGGCCGGAAGGTCGTTCCCGCCGCGGGCTGCAGGAAATGAGCTCCCTGTAAGCCCGCAGCGGCTGTAAACCCGGTGCGCTGTGCACCTTTTTCAGTTCGTAATGATCAGACATTCGTAGGGATGCAGCCTCACACTTCCTTCCAGCATTCTTCCGTCCTCTACCGTACGGCAGGGGAACGGAAGCTCCACCTGCACCTCCGCCCGATTGAAATTCTGCAGAAACCAGACCGGTTTTTCTCCGTCTCTTCTGGACACCGTGACGCCCTGGGGCAGTCTTCCCGTAAATTCTCCGCAGATCCGGCACTCCTGTGCCAGCTTCTCATACAGCGCCTTCAAAAATCCCTCCTCCGTCTCACAGGCGAGGTAAAGCGCGATGCCCTTTCCGTACTTTTTCCGGGTGAGCGCCGGGAAGCCCTGATAATAATCCTGCTCATAAGAAGCGAGCACCTCTGCCGGCTCCTGTACATCCGCCACATGGGAGACCTCTCTGAGCTGTCCCGCCTGCCAGCTTCTTCCCGCAAAGGAGATGGTATTGGGCAGAGCGTCCACATTGACGGCATCCATTTCCTCGGTCCGGATGCCCAGCACCTCCTCCAGCGGATGATGTCCCAGGATGCACAGGTCGTTTTCATCCACAACGCCGGAAAAATACGTTGCCAGATAGGTGCCTCCTTCTTCCACGAATTTTTTCACCCGCTCCGCATATCCCTCCTGGTACAGATAGGCCATGGGAGCCGCTACAAGAGCATAGCCTTCCATGGAATCCTCTTCATCGATGAAATCCACCTCGATGCCCAGTTCCCAGAACGGCTTAAAGTGAGAAAGCACCGTTTCCAGATAAGCCATGTTCTTCCTCGGCCCCTGAATATCTTCCACCGCCCACCAGTTTTCCCAGTCGAACAGGATCGCCGCTCTGGGCCTGTTGCAGGTGGGATAGACTGCGTCGGAAATCCGCTTCAGCCGTTCTCCCAGTGCGGAAACCTCCCGGAACACACGGGTGTTGCTGCCGTTGCGGTGATCCACCACAGCGCCGTGGAATTTTTCTTCTCCGCCCCGGCTCTTTCTCCACTGAAAATATTGTACGCTTTCCGACCCGCAGGCAACGGCCTGCAGGGAGGAGAGCTCGTGCATGCCCGGCCTCTTCTGGGTGTTTACGTCCTTCCAGTTCACGATGGAGGGCGTGCTCTCCATCAGAAGGAACGGCGCCTTCTTCAGGCTTCTCATCAGCGTGTGGCAGGCTGCCGCGCGCATGGCCGTATCCCTGTCGTTTGCTCCGACATGCCACTGAGGATAGGAATCCCAGGAAATGATGTCAAGCTGCTTTGCGAACCGGAAATAATTTAGCGGCCGGAAGAATTCCATCATGTTGATGGTCACGGGCTTGTCGCTGTATTTGCGCAGCGCCCGGATCTCCGACATGCAGAAATCCTGCATCTGTCCGCTCACGAAGCGTTTCCAGTCCAGATTCAGGCCATGGATCCCGATCTCCCCGTGAGGAGCCGGGCTGTGGATCTGATCCCAGGATGTAAAGGTATGACTCCAGAAGGAGGTCCACCAGGCATGGTTCAGGTTGTCCAGCGTCCCGTACTTTTTCTGCAGCCACTCCCGGAACGCTTCCTGGCAGAGCTCGCAATGGCATTCGCCGCCCAGCCTGTTTCCCCCGTATTCGTTGGAAACATGCCACAGGATCACGCCGGGGTGATCTCCCAGCCGTCTGGCAAGCTCTCTGTCTATCTTCTTTACCTTCCTTCTCATCAGCGGCGACGTGGGACAGAAATTATGCCGCCGGCCCGGCAGGTTTCTCACCCCGTCCGGCCCTACCTGCCTCACCTCATCATAGTGCTGCATGAGCCACTGAGGCATCGCTCCGCTGGGCGTTGCCAGGACGGTATAAATGCCGTTTTCATAAAGCCGGTCAATGATCTTTCGCAGCCAGCCGAAATGATATTCTCCCTCCGCCGGCTCCAGCTTCGCCCAGGAAAAAATCCCCAGGGAAACACAGTTCACATTGGCCTCCTTCATCAGCCTCACATCTTCCTCCAGTACCTCAGGGCTGTCCAGCCACTGCTCCGGATTGTAATCTCCTCCATGCAAAAGATGCGGGTAGCCCTTGATCACAGTTTTCATAATCCTTCCTCCATTCCAGTTTCACTTTTTTTCAGTATTTCAATCCTGCCGCCGGAACTCTCCATTTCCGGAAAGCCACTGCGGCGGCCGCTTTATGCCTTTTTCCTGTTTTTTCTTACCCGGAGCATCATGCGGAAAGAAGCTGCTCCAGGACCGCACTTACCAGGCTGCACTGCCTGTCCGCACAGGCCTTGACTTCCTCCTTCGCCGTGTCCATCGCATAGCTGAGGCCTGCGGCACGCAGCATCCCCATATCATTTCCGCTGTCTCCAAAGCTCAGCACTTCTTCCAGCCGAAACCCCTGTACGCCGGCCAGATAACGGAGCGCGCTGCCCTTGTCCACCCCTCTGTTGGTAAAATCCAGCCAGCCTCCGCCGCCGTCCGCCACGTTCAGCAATCCTCCGTATTTTTCCCTGAACCGCCGTTCCTCCTCCTCCGGGATCCCCTGCGGCCAGTAGGCGGCCATCTTGATCACCGGCTCTCGGACCTGATGCAGGGACGGAAACACCGTGACCGTATTCTTCACCGTATTCCGAAGGTAGTCCGCAAAGCCGGGATCACGGGGAGCCACACAGGAGGTTTCCGCACAGGAGACCAGGATTTCCGCCCCGGCCGCCTCTTCCATATCGGAAAGCAGCGCGTCCACAACCGCTCTGTCCATCCCGCTCTGTCGAATCACCCTGCTTCCCTGTGCGATCAGAGCCCCGTTCTCACAGATGAAGCTGATCTCCTCCGCCACGGGAGCGAGCAGACGTCTGAGATTTCCGTACTGCCTTCCGCTGGCTGCGATAAAGGCAATGCCGCGTGCCTTCAGAGCACGGATCAGCGGGAAATACCCCTCCTCCACCTTCTGCGCACCGTCCTTCAAAATAGTTCCGTCAAAATCACTGGCCACGACCCGTATTCTGTCCATCATCCTCTTTCCTCATTTCAAAACTGCAGCAGCATCCATTTGCCTGTGCTTTGTACTATTCTACTATAAATTTTTCTCTTTACATAGAGCTTTTGAAAATTTTACATTTCCTCCCCTGCCGCCGTCAGGCATCAGACAGCAGCGCTTCACGATTTTTTTTACAAAAAATGCTTGCTTTTGTCAGGAAAGATTGCTATAATACAATTCGTCGGTTCGGTCAGAACTGTTAAAGGAGCATAGTTCAAAGGTAGAACAGTGGTCTCCAAAACCATCGATGTGGGTTCGATTCCTACTGCTCCTGTTCCTATGAAAAGAGCGATAAACACGGAAAAAGCTGATAACTGCGCGGGTTATCGGCTTTTTCTTTTTTGTTCTGGCACAAAATAAAATGGGTGAAAACAGGCAAAAATGCAACACGATGCAACACGAAATGCAACACGGATTTCAGGGCTTTGTGGCAAGGCGGAAGGGTAATCCTCCCGCCTCTTTTCGTACTATTCCAGCACCCGGATGTTATGCACTACGCCGGCGACTCCCAGAGCGGCAAACTGTCGCTGTACCTCTTCGGCCTGGGCCTGCGTCCAGACATCCGCGATGGATGCGATCCAGATTTCAATGCCGCCTACGTCCAGCACGGCCGCCTTGTGCACCAGGCAGCCCGGGTACGCCGTGGCTGCGGCTCTGGCTATCGACTCCGCCCAGACATCCGCGATTGACAGGCACCAGATGCTTCCGGACTCCGTCTCGCTCTCTTCCGTTCCGGCCGGATCCTGATAGCAGATATCCAAATCAGCGTTGCCGTTGATGCCGGGCACGCGGCCTGCGCTGGTGTACTGCCAGCCCCAGATAGCACGGCTGACGTTTGGCTTCTTGCCCTGATCCGGATCGGTGCCGAACTGCATCACATTGTATCCGTTATAGTATCGGGCCACCCACAGAGGAGCAGCCGCAAACTGGTTGAAATCGAACCAGCCCTCCTGATACACGTACAGCCCCACATAGATACCGAACCGGTATCCGGCGGCCTCAATCACGGTTCTGGCCGCCTGGATCAGCGCCGTCAGCTTTTCGCGGCCGAGAGGCTGGAGGGTATCGCGGTCCTCCACGTCCCACCAGACCATCGTACCGGCGGCCATACTGTGCTGCTGCAGAAGGGCCACCACCTGACGGGCCTCTTCCTGCGCCCGAGCCTCTGTCACCGCATAAGTGTATTTGTAGACGGCCACCGGAATATTATGTTGCCGGCAGCCTGCCAGATTGGCCGCAAACTGATAGTCAGCCTTGCCGGATCGGCGGACACTGCGAAGGATTGCGAACTGTACACCTGCGGCAGCGGCCTGCGTCCAGTCGATTGTGCCCTGATTATCGCTTACATCTATTCCTTTCCACATATTCTTCTTCCTCTTTTCTTCTATGCTATGCAGGAAGAGGGTTCATTTGCCCCCTTCATCTGCTCCCTGTGAATCAATCTTATCCTTCAGGACCGCCACATACCTGGATAACCACGATGGCACTGCGGCGCCCATCCGGCCTGCATTTTCAATGATGGACAGTAACTCATTCAGAATATACCAGACAGCCACCAGCAGGCCGAAAAACGCCTTGAGAGTAATCTGGAGCCCAATCTGCGCCGCGACATGCAGGATAATATAATCGACGATCAATGCAGCCGCAATAATGCACAGGTAGCCGACTTTCTTAATAATTCCCTCTGCGCCCCGCTTGCTGGACCAGCCATAAACCGGATCATCCGGATGCTCAATCGCTTCCCGCTTGCTCGCCAGCATACCGGTGATATAATCCAGCACCATCGCGACCGCGAGGATGCACAGCACCGGCAGCAGGATACCCAGCCTGGCAGAGAGCCATGCAATGATTGCGGCAGCAGCCGCCTGAATTGTTATGTAAGCCTGTTTCATATAATTTCCTTTCTCCCGGTAAAGCCGGGCAAAATAAGATCATATAAAGTGATTTGTGAACTAAATAGTGATTTATGCCCCTATAGCCTCAGGATGGAGTGCGTTACGCAGATATTTCGGCAGTCTTGCTTCAAAATCAGCAGTAAAAGCTGTCAATTGCTCATCGCTGAGTTTTAAGATTTCCTGAAGGCTT
>DWWH01000069.1 GCA_019119815.1 Candidatus Eisenbergiella intestinipullorum
ATCTCCTTTGTATAGATGGTTTTTCGTCAATTCCATTATACCAAACGGGACAGGTTTATGCCTTTTTTATTGGCTGAAATATTGAATTTTCAAGGTTCAACACACCGTATTGGTGTGGGAAGTTTTAGTTATTCCTTATAACAGAAATATGAATTTTTCATCGGGAAAGCCTGCCCGGGCAGCCGCAGCGTCCGGGCAGCGTCTTCCTTTCGGAGCGTATCTTATCCGCAAAGAAGCGTCTGCAGCGCTTCGTATGCGACTGCGAATGCCGCCTCCGTGTCGTTTCTTCCCCGTTTTGCGGCATTCTTTTCCAGGCCCTGCAGGCCCGCGAAATCCGCCAGATGGGGTTCCAGGCTTAAAAAGCCCTCATATCCTGCCGCATCCAGACGGGCGAAGATCTCTTTGACATTGCCGTCTCCCTGTCCGGCCGGTACCACTTTTCCGCCGTCAAATAAAGCGTCCTTCACATGTACATAGGCGACGTATTTCTTCAGCATCTCCCAGGCCTCCAGGGTATCCTGTCCGCACTGGACGAAATTGGCAAAATCAAAGGTTGCCTTCAGATTTTCTCCTCCGAAGGCTTCCATCAGCTCCAGGCAGCGGGACGCCACGTCCCCGTAGATCTCCTTCTCATTCTCATGAAGAAGGATCAGTCCCTTCTTCGCCGCAAGCTCCACCATCCGGTCCATCCTGCGAAAGACCTCGTCGCGGAATTTTTCCGGCTTCTCTCCCTCCGGGATAAAGAAGCTGAAAGCGCGGATATAGGGCGTGTTCCAGATCTTCGCCAGCTCTGCCACATGGGAAAGTCTGGCAAAATGGGGCTCAAAATCGTCCAGGATCCCGATCTTTCCGATCGGAGAGCCAACCGCGGATATGCGGATCTTCTTTGCCTCCAGGCGGCTCATGAGAGCCTCCGCCTCCGCCTCTGTATAATCGGCCACGCCTTTGCCGTCGCCGCTTCGAAATTCCATCCAGCCGATGCCCAGCTCCTCCATAAATGCCGTCTGTCTGTCCACAGACGGAGAGATCTCGTCCGCAAAGCAGCTGATGGGACATGCCTTCAGGATCCTTCTGTTTTCGTTCATCTGATTCCTTTCCACCGGCCGGAAGCCTTCTGCCGCCATTTTGCCTTCGGCAGAACGGCAGCAGTCTCCGGCCATTCCAAAATCCTATATTTTCCTCGTTTTCCCGCCGTTTCGGGCTGATCCGTAAGCGGCGAGCATCAGGCGCGCCGTATCCGCCACGCCTTCCAGGTCCTGGGGAAAGCGCTCCCCTGTTTTCAGGCAGCGGTAAAAGTCAGCGATGCAGTCCAAATGGCCGCTTCCCCAGTAGCTTTTTCCAAGCGCCTGCTTCCCGCCAAGAGAGGGATGCTCCCTGCTGCCGTCCGGGAAGATCAGCGTCACGTCCAGATCCTCCACGCGGATGATCATATGTTCGCAGGAAAGCTCAATGAGCGGCGGCGCATCCTCCGTATAGGCAGTGGTGGCATAGAAGCAGGCCGCCGCGTTTTCATACCGGATGTAGGCTTCCATTGTATCCTCCACCTCGATGACGCCCTGCAGATGGTGGTTAGAAGTCTGCGCCTCCACGCTGACGGGTTTTCCCAGGAAAACGCCGAGCAGGTCCATGGTGTGGATGGACTGATTGATCAGCGCTCCGCCTCCTTCCGTTTCCATTCTTCCTCTCCAGCCGCTTTCCGTATAGTAGGGCGCTTCCCGGTGCCAGGTGACGATCCCCCTTGCGCCTCTGATCCGCCCGGCTCTGCCGGAAGAAAGCAGCTTCTTCACATAAAGGATGCTGGGATTATAACGGTTCTGGAAGCAGAAGCCCGCCCGGCCCGGTCCTGAGGTCACGGCCTGCTCCAGCTCCTCCATCTGCCGGTCCGAGATCACGGGCGGCTTTTCACAGAACACATGGATCCCTTTTGGAAGCGCATATGCTGTCATGGGGACGTGCAGATAATGAGGCGTGCAGACATGGAGCACATCCGGGCACACCTCTTCCAGCATGCTTTCCAGGCTGGAAAAGGCGCGGCAGCCATATTCCTTCGCGTACGCTTCCGCCCGCTCCGGGCGTATGTCCGCTACCGCCTCCAGCGAAACGTCTTCCAGGCGGCTTAAGCTCTTTGCATGCACGGCCGCGATGCTTCCGCAGCCTACGATCGCAGCTTTCATGTGTGATCCGACCTCCCGCTTCCATAGGAGCCCTCCGTCCGGAAGGTCATCTCCTGAACATTTTCCTTGGTCCGGGAATTTTTGCGAAGCTCATTCAACTTTTCCAGGAAAAGGTCTTCGTCCACAGGCAGGGTGACGGGCCTTCCCAGCCAGCTCGACAGGTGCATGGCGTTGGAAAGCATCAGGCCGCGGATGCCCTCCCTTCCGTCCGCCACCAGCGGCTCACCCCGCAGGATCCTGGCAGCAAAGGCGCGCAGCACGCCGGCATGCTGAGGATTTTCCCCGTCGGTTTCAAGCTCCACCTCATGTCCCGCCGGCTTTTCAAAGCCCTCCGTCGCGCTGAAGCAGTATTCCCGTTCATTCACATCCAGCACATAAAAGTAGAGCTTATCGTTTTCACAGACCAGCTTCGCTTTTTCCAGCGTGATCTCGAAGCGGTTGGTACCGGGAGCATCCGCCGTGGTGGTCACAAAGACGCCTGTCGCCCCGTTTTCAAATTCCAGGTAGGCGGTCACATCGTCTTCCACCTCGATGTCGTGCCACTTTCCGTTGTGGCAGAATGCCTGTACCTTTACGGGCAGGCCGCAGATCCATTGCAGCAGGTCCAGGTTGTGAGGGCACTGATTCAGCAGGACGCCGCCGCCTTCTCCCGCCCAGGTGGCACGCCAGCCGCCGGAATTATAATAGGCCTGGGTCCGGTACCAGTCGGTAATGATCCAGTTCACCCGCTTGATCTGTCCATACTCCCCGCTCTGCACGATCTCGTGCATCTTCCGGTAGACGCAGTTGGTGCGCTGATTGAACATCATGGCGAATACCCTGTCCGACCGGTCCGCCGCCTCGTTCATTTCTCTCACCTGCTTCGTATACACTCCGGCAGGCTTTTCACAAAGAACATGCAGGCCGTGCTCCAGAGCTGAGATCGCCAGCCTGGGGTGATCATAATGGGGCGTTGCGATCAGCACGGCGTCGCAGACGCCGGATTCGATCAGGGCATCCCCGTCTGAAAAGATGCGCACCCCGTCTGCGGACTTTTCCTGAAAAAAGTCCCTGGCCCACTCTCTTCTCGTCTCCCGCAGGTCTGCCACCGCTGCCAGCTTCAGCTCCGGCACCTGCCCGTCCAGAAGCGTCCTGCAGTGGCCGCTTCCCATATTTCCGATCCCGATGATCCCTAACTTTACCTGTTCCATCCTTACCTCCTTTTACCGGTATCCCGCTGCGGCAAGATTTTCATAGCTCGTCTTCAGGCAGTCGAAGGGGCTGCCCTGGCAGGTATCCTGCTCCACCAGCAGGTATTCGCAGTCCGTCTTTTCCAGCAGGCTGAGAATGGCAGGGAAGTTCAGATTTCCCTCCATCACCGGCGCCATGACCTGCTGAAAGCCCTCCACCGCCATATCCTTCAGATGCACGCAGGGGATCCTTCCGGAAAGCCTTGCGATCCAGTCGCACACATCCCCGCCTGCTGCCGCCACCCAGTAGGTGTCCAGGGTAAAGCCCATCTCCTCCGGCGTAAAGCCATCCAGCAGAACATCGAGGATCCGGACAGGCTTCTCATAGCCCGGGACGGCGATCTTCTGGAATTCAAAATTGTGGTTGTGATACATGAACCGTTTTCCTGCGGCCGCGATCTTTTTGGCAGGTTCCTTAAAATCCTCCGCAAAATACCGGATCCACTCCGGCGTGCGGTATTTTTCCGGCATGGATCCCAGGCCGATATAGTCGCAGCCGAGAATGTCATGCTCCCGGATGAGACGGTCCGTATCGTTCAGGATGCGGTTCGCATCGCTGTGGGTCAGCACGATCTTCAGGCCGTTTTCTTCACAGATCTCCCGAACCCATTCGGGCCGGATCTCTTTGGAAATGGCAGAGATCTGCACGGTGGTATAGCCTATTTCTGCAATTTTCCTGATCGTGCGTTCAAAATCCCCTTCCGTCTGTGTATACGCTCTTACCGTATAAAGCTGAGCTCCTGTTTTCATATCCTCTCCCTTTCCCGGCACGGTTCTCTCCCCGCGCCGCTTTGGCGGCATTCTTCCGCAGCAGGCCGGGCGGCGGCCGAAGCATTCCTGCCGTCCCTTCCTTTCCGGGGTCCGCACGGAGAATGCGCAGACCGGGCGGGACTGCCGCAGCTTTCTACCTACTATAGCCCTCTCCCCGAAAAAATGCCATTGCAGATGTGCACTTTTTTATTGCAAATATAGCGATGGTGCGGTAAGCTGAAAAAGGAAGCCGGGATCCGGAAGGATCCCGGAGCTTCGGAATCTCATCCAGCAGATCGGAGAAACGTTTGATGAACACCGGACAGCCATATATTCCCCCGGAACAGGCCGCAGAAGCCGGGCACGCCTGTCTGCAGAGCCCGGACAGGACAGTCTTTCCCGCTGATCATATTGATACGGATCAGGTCAGCTTCAGCTACAGCACTTCCCAAAAAGCTACGGGAAAATATTCCCTGCACTGCCACAATTTTTACGAAGTCTATCTGTTCATGGAAGGGGACGCGGATTACCTGGTGGAGGGCAGGCAGTACCGCCCCACGCCGGAAAGCCTCCTGCTCCTTTCTCCCCACTGCTTCCACGGGGTAAAGGTCAACAGCGACAGACCCTACCGGAGATATTCCATTCATTTCCACCCGGATCTTCTGTCCGCGGAAAGAAGGCCCTTCCTTCTGTCCGCCTTTCCTTCCCCGGACAGGAGGAACGCGCAGATCTATTTTGAACGGGTGGACCGGCAGGGGATCGTCGCCTGCTTTGAAGCCCTCTCCGGCTGCGCGCGCTCTCCGGAGCCGCTCAAAAGCCTTCTGCTTCCCGTCTATGTGGAAGCCCTTCTCGCCCATATCGTGTCCATGGCCAGGAGCGGATCCTCCTCCGCTTCCCGGTCGGACAGCGTGGATACGGTCTCCGACATCCTGCATTATCTGAACCGTCACGTAAACGAGCCCGTCACGCTGGATTCCCTCTGTGAGCGCTTCTACATCAGCAAGCACCATCTGAACAAGGTATTCCGCCGCGCCACGGGAACCACGGTCTTTGATTATCTGCTCCACAAGCGGGTGATCCTGGCTCAGGAGCTTCTCATCGGCGGCATGAGCGCCCAGGAGGCCGCCGCCTGTGCGGGCTTCGGAGACTATTCCTCCTTCTACCGCAGCTATCGGCGCATCCTGGGGCACTCTCCCCTGAAGGACCGCGGCGTGCTCCCCTCCTTTCGGGAGGAGGGACCGAAGAAGCTGGAATATGTGAATCTGGGGAAGGAGCCGTAACGGCTTCTTTCCCGCTTTGCTCTCCTTTTGCTCCGGTTCTGGCCCCGAAGGCTCAGACCGGCTTTGTTTCCAGGATCCGGTCGAACAGCTCCGCGCAGGCCAGGGTCAGCGCATGCGGCACCACAAGGCTCTCCGTCTTTCCGGCACGGATGCAGGAAACGGCCTCTGCGATCTCATAGACAAATCCGTTTTGGGTCTGCGTATCCCGAAAGGAAATCACTTCTCCTCCATCCTGCGGCTCAAAAAAGACTTCCGAGGCAAAATGCGGATGGGGCAGAACGATCCTTCCCTGTTCCGTATAGATGACCGCCCTTTCCTCCAGCGCCGCGTCAAAGCTCGTCGTCAGCAGCACGCACATGCCGGGATAATGGAGCGTCACATGGTCGGTCACATCCACGCCCGTCGGTCCCCAGACCGCGGACGCCTGCAGGCTTTCCTCCTGTCCGAAAAGAAATCTGGCGATCTCATACGCGTATACCGTGATGTCATAGGCCGCTCCGCCGCCCAGTCCGGGATTCCGGTAACGGTTTTCGCTGCCGGCAGGCGCCAGAAAGCCGATGTCGATCTGGGCCAGGGAAGGCCTCCCTGCGATTCCTTCCGCGATCCACCGTTCCGCCTGCTTCACCGCAGGGAGGAACCGGCTCCAAAGGGCCTCCATCACGAAGATTCCCTCCTTCCGGGAACGGGAGAAGATCTCCCGGGCCTGCGCGCTGTTCAGAAAGGCCGCCTTTTCACACAGGACGGGAACCCCATGATCCAGGCACAGCGAAGCCAGCCTGTAATGGGAATCCGGCGTCGTGGCGATGTACACGCAGTCCGGCTTTTCCACCTCCAGCATGCGCTCATAATTCCCATACGCTCCCTTCACACCGTTTTTTTCCGCCCATTCCCGGGCCCTTTCTTCCGACTTGCTCGCCACAGCCGCCACCTCGCAGTCTGCCATGCGTGCAGCCTCACAAAATTTTCCTGCAATCTTTCCCGCCCCCATAATGGCAAAACGAAATGCTCTCATTCTTACCTCCATGCCGAAGCGTTTTATGCTGAGGCCGCGAGGAGAAATCACGTATGTGATTTCTCCTCTGCGATCACAGCAGTTTTGTGCTTCGGCGCAAAACTGCCGATTGAAAAATAAGCCATCAGGCTTATTT
>DWWH01000070.1 GCA_019119815.1 Candidatus Eisenbergiella intestinipullorum
GGCCCTAAAAATGCGGTAATGTTCGATAACAGCCTATAACGCCTTCACATGGATAAATTGGCGTATTTTCAAGGATTTCCGGGGCTTTAATAACACCCGATAACGCCTCTCGGAAGGTGGTGAAATCTCAAAGGGCTAATTTTAGTTTTTCTATCAGAATTTCTGCCCCAAGAAAGAGGTGCTCAACATCGGCACCAGCCTGACCATCGAGACGGAGCTGGACTGGGAAGCCTTAAAGAGCGCCATTTATAAGGCCTATGAGCGCTGTGACTCCATGCGCCTGCGGTTCGCGGCGGACCGGGAGGGAAACTGGTATCAGTACGTGGTGGAAAAGGAAGAGCGGGACATCGAATTCATGGATTTCTCCGGAAGGACCATGCAGGAGGCGGAGAGCGTCATGCAGGCATGGACGCAGGTTCCTTTTAAGAGGGAGGATTCTCCCATGAACCGCATCGTGATGATCAGGATGCCGGATGGCTTCAACGGCGTGTATCTGCTGGTGGATCATATGACCATGGACGCCCAGTCCCTGATCTGTTTTTTAAAGGACATCATCGAGATCTACTGCAATGCAAAATACGAGGGCGTGCCCTGGCCGAAGGATATGGCCTCCTATCTGGAGCAGGTACAGAAGGATCTTGCCTACGAGGCGGATTCTGCGGCAAAGAAACGGGACGAGGAGTATTTTCACAGGATCATCGAATCCTCCGAGCCCATTTTCAACGGCATCGACGGTCCCGGCCTGCTTGAGGCGGAGCGGGAGAGGATGCATAATCCGAAGCTGCGCGCTGCCATCAACGTTTCTGACTCCATGGATTCCGCTCTGGACATTTTTCATCTGGAGGCGGAGCCCACGAAGCGCCTGATGGATTTCTGTGAGAAATATCACGTTTCTCTGGTCTGCCTTCTGCTGATGGGACTTCGTACCTATTTTCAGAAGATGAACGGAAACGACGACGTCTCCATCAACACCGCCATCGCCCGCCGCGCCACCCTGAAAGAGAAAAAATCGGGAGGAACGAGGATCCATTCCTTCCCCTTCCGGACCATCATTTCTCCGGAAAAAACCTTCCTGGAGGGCATTTACGAGATCCGTGACCTGCAGAATGAATACTTCATGCATGCCAATTATGATCCGGTTGCCTATTTTGCATACCGGAACAAGATCTATCCGCCGGCGGCTCCCGGGGAGACGTATGAACCCATGTCCCTGACCTACCAGCCGCTGACCCTGCAGGAAAAAGGGCTGGATAAGCTGGGGGGCATCCGTTACAAAACGAAGTGGTATCCCAACGGGGCGACCACCCAGGCCATGTATCTGACGGTCATGCACCGTCCGGAGGACAATGGACTGGATTTCAGCTTCGAGCATCAGGTGAAGGCCGTTTCCAGAGAAAAGCTGGAGTATCTGTACTACTATCTGTGCAGGATCCTGTTCAAGGGCACGGAAAATCCGGATCTGTCCATCGGGGACATCATCAAATTGATCTGAAAGGGGAGAAGAGCTATGTTTGAAAAGCTGGCAGAACTGATCTGTAATTATGTGGAGGTGGAGCCGCAGGAGGTTCATCCGGATTCCCGCTTCGTGGAGGATCTGGGCTTTTCCTCCTTTGATTTCATGAGCATGCTGGGAGAAGCGGAGGAAGAATTCGGCGTGGAGATCGATCCGCAGAAGGCGTCCGGCATTCTCACCGTCCAGGAGGCCGCGGATTATCTGCAGGAGCTTTGCGAAAAGTGACCGCAGTGCCGGCCGGAAATCCGCCGGTATGTTCCGGCGCGGGAAAACTGTATGTTGCGACATTTCGGAATGGAGGTAAGATTGAAAAATAAGCCTGATGGCTTATTTTTCAATCGGCAGTTTTGCGCCGAAGCACAAAACTGCTGTGATCGCAGAGGAGAAATCACATACGTGATTTCTCCTCGCGGCCTCAGCGTAGAACGCTTCGGCATGGAGGTAAAAAAATGGAAAAGGAAAAAAGGTTGTCGGACCGGAAAGAGGGCGTCCGTGCTGAAGCCGGAAGGGAAGCCCTCCCGCAGGTGCGTCTGTGCAGCACGATCAGGGAGATCCTTGTGGAAAGCGAAGAGCAGTACGGTCCCCTGGATGCCGTTCGATACAAAGAGGGAAAGGACAGCATTGCAGCGCGCAGCTATACGCAGCTTCGGCGGGACAGCGAAAGCTTTTCCCGGGCGCTTCGTGCGCTGCTTCCCCAGGGAGCTCATGTAGCGGTCACAGGTCTGACCTCCTATCCCTGGCTGACCGCTTATCTGGGAACGGTGAACGCGGGGAATGTGGCGGTACCGCTGGATGCTTCCCTTCCCGCCCGGGAGCTGTGTGAGCTGGTGGACCGCTCCGACGCCCAGGCCCTGGTCCTGGATGAGGTGAGAAAAGACGTGGCTGCCATCGTAAGGCAATGCTGCCCGAAGCTGAAATACCTGATCAGCATGCAGAAGCAGGAAGATGATGAACAGTCCCTTTCCTTCTCCGGTCTGCTGCGGAAGTATGAAGGTCCTTTTGACCATATGCCCGATCCGGATCAGCTGTGCACCATCATGTTTACCTCCGGAACCACCGGAAAGAGCAAGGGCGTCATGCTGAGCCACAGAAACCTGGCGGAAAACGCTACCTGTCTGGATATGAAGATCCCTTCCCGAACGGTGATCCTTTCCGTGCTTCCGATCCACCACGCCTACTGCCTGAGCATGGACATCCTGAAAGGGCTTTCCCTGGGAAGCGTGATCTGCATCAACGATTCCCTGCTGCGCGTGGCGAAAAATATCAGGCTGTTCGCGCCGAACATGATCCTGATGGTGCCGCTGATGATCGAGACCATGGCGAAGAAGCTGGAGGATGCGGCTGACATGCCGCCGCAGCTTGTGAAAAAGGAGGTGTTCGGAGAACAGTTTCACACCATCTGCAGCGGCGGGGCCTATCTGGATCCGGCTCTGATCGACCTGTTTGCCCGCTACGGGATCACCATTCTGCAGGGCTACGGGATGACGGAATGCGCTCCGGTCATCAGCACCACGGTGAGCTGGAATATCCGGAAGGAATCGGTGGGGCAGCTTCTTCCCAACTGCGAAGCGAAGGTGGAAGACGGAGAGCTCTGGGTACGCGGGAGCAGCGTGATGCAGGGCTATTATAAAATGCCGCAGGAGACGGAAGAGACGCTGGTGGACGGATGGCTTCGGACCGGAGATCTGGGCTATGTGGACGAGGATGGTTTCGTCTATCTGACCGGACGCCGAAAAAATCTGATCATCACCAAAAACGGCGAGAACGTATCTCCGGAAGAACTGGAAAACCGGCTCGGAAGAAGCCGTCTGATCCGGGAGATTCTGGTGCGGGAAAACAATGGCGTGATCGAAGCGGAGATCTTTCCCGATCACGAATACGCCGAAAAGCAGGGCATCCGCGACATCCGGGCCGCACTTCAGAAAGAGATTGACGATTATAATAAGGAAGCGGCGGCTTATAAGAAGATCTATGGCCTGAAGGTGAGGGAGACGGAATTTGAAAAGACGCCATCCAGGAAGATCAAAAGATATTGACAGCTTTATCGCATAAAAATAAGGAGAGCACTGCGAAATGACCGCTGTGCTCTCCTTCTGTTATCAGGTTTTACCCGGAAAGACCGGTTCTCAGATGAACGACCGCTCCGGCAAAAACGAAGGCCTGCCGGCCCGCCTTATCCATCGACGTCAGGCCTGTGCCGCAGCCTCCTCCGTTTCGTCCTCTACAGGCTCATCGATCGGAGCGTTGTGCGCCAGACCAACGGAAACGACCACCGCTTCCGGATCAGTCATCAGATGCACATCCTTATCGGAAGCGATCGGAAGATCCTTTACCTTGATGGAATCGCCGATCTTCATCTCAGCCACATCCACTTCCACCTTTTCTACCAGTGCGGAAGGAAGCGCTCTGTAGGAAATTTCGTTCAGGTGCTGCTCCACGATGCCTTCTGCCACCTTGTCATGATTCAGAAGAATGATTTCCGCTACGGAATGGATCATCTCACCGCTCACCAGCGCCTGGAAATCAATTTCCATCACTTCATTCTTCAGATGGTTTATATCTATTTCCTTGATCAGGACATCCATGTTCTCTCCGTCCACATCAAGCGTGATCCTGCTGCCTTTGCCGCTCGTCTTGAGCAGGCGGTCCAGAGCAGTCCGTTCGATCTTTACCGGAATGGAACCCTCGATCCTCTTGCCGAATACGTTGCCGGTTACATAACCTTCCCTTCTCAGTCTTTTTGCCTTGACGTCCATGCTTCTTTTTTCAGCTTTTAAAGTATTCATTTGACTTTTCCTCCATAAAACTGAATGCTTAAGTCTGTCCGCTTGTCGGCTCCTTGTTGTCAATAAGCAGATGCGTTAAGTATCATTTCCTTGCTACAACTATATTATAACACCGGATGTCAAGTATATTTTCACTAAAAATAAATGAAAAAAGCAGAAAAATATATGAATTATGACGAAGATGAGAGAAAAACGGAAAAAGCGGCATCCGTTTTCTTTTTTCTGCGCGCATGCCGAAAAACGGATCCGCTGCCGGTAAAAGATCCGACAAATTTCTGTACGGTCCTTTCCTATAATCAATTTGACCGTGCCGGCATCCTTTTGCCTCGCCGGAGCGGGAGAAGATCCGGACAACAAAACAGTGGGATCTGTGATATTTTTATAAAATCCGGCAGCGGAACGGTCCGGTTCCGGCATGCACGGAGCCGGGAGCGGAGAAAGAGGCTGCCGGGAAACGCTTCGGCGCGCGGTCCCGGGTGAAGCATTTCGGAATGGAGGTAAAATATGGCAAGGACAGGAAACAACATTTATAAAAGAAAGGACGGAAGGTATGAGGGGAGGATCCTGATCGGGAAGAACGGCTGCAGAAAACCGAAGTACATCTATGTATATGCCAGGACCCTCCGGGAGGTAAAACAGAAAATGGAAAGGGTCAGAAAAGAAGGCGGCGCAGGAAAGAAAGGGCGGAAGGGGCAGGATATTCTCATGCAGTCTGCGGCGGAAGAATGGCTCCGGGTGATGAAGAAAAAATGGAAGCCGACCACCTGCGGTATGTATCAGAGCGTGGTCAGCCACTATATTATTCCGATCCTGGGAGGTTATGCGGTCAGGGAGATCGGAAAAGAGCTGCTGGAGGAATTCGCGGAAAGCCTGGACAGCCATTCCCGCAGGGAGTGTCTGTCCAACCGATATAAAAGGTATATCTGCTCCATCGTCTGTCAGATCCTGGAATACGCTGTCGCCGCATACCGGCTGGACCCCAGGGAATCCGTCCTTCCCGAGTTCAGGATCAAGAAGACGGCGGCGCAGCTTCCGCCGGAGCAGGATCTCATCAAGCTGAGACAGTATCTGCTTTCCCATCTTGAGGAGGACACCTGTCTGGGAATTCTGGTCGCCATGAACACCGGAATCCGGATCGGGGAGCTGTGCGCCCTCAAATGGGGAGATTTTGATCTGGAAAAGGGAAACCTGATCATTCAGAGAAATCTCCAGAGGATCCGGACGGACGGAGGACAGGAAACGGGGCGGACCCGGATATGCGTGCAGATGCCCAAGACCACCTCCTCGATCCGCAGCATTCCTCTGGCGGACGGCCTGACGGACATCCTCCGCGCCTGCCGGAAGAGTCCGGACAAATATCTGATCTCCGGAAGAAAAACGGAATGGTCTGAGGTGCGCACCCTTCAGTACCGCTTCCTTTCGATCCTGAAAAAATGCCAGATCCGGCCCTTTCATTTTCATCTGCTCCGTCACGCCTTCGCAAGCCGCTGCGTGGAGCTGGGCTGTGATGTGAAGGGCCTCAGCGAGATCCTGGGACACAGCAGCGTGCAGATCACCATGAACATTTACGTTCACTCCTCCGCAAAACAGAAAAAGGACATGATGAATCTGGTGTGCGCTCAGCATCTGCAGGCCGCTGCACGGCAAGAAAGCGAAGAAAAAGCTCCCCTGACCGGAAGAAAGGGCCGGCCGGGGAGCTCCAATGGCGCTGCAGCGCAGCCTGTTTTGCTTCCTCCGCCGGAATGAGATTTCCTCCCGCGATGAAAAGGATAAAAAAATGCTGTCAAGAAAAAATACTTGACACACATCCCCGGCTATAGTATGATACATCAGGCGGCGCACGAATGCGGCATGCGGACGCAGGGCCGCAGGCGGATGCGGGCGGCCGGACGAAAGAACGGACCGGCTGGCATGCCCTGGCACAGACGCTTCGGCATGGAGGTAGATGAGGCAGATATGGAAAAGATAGTAGAGCAGGGGCTGCTGTATGATTTCTACGGCGAGCTGCTGACCCCTCATCAGCAGAGGATCTATGAGGATGCGGTGTTCAACGACCTTTCTCTGAGCGAGATCGCGCAGGAGGCAGGCATCAGCAGACAGGGTGTCCATGACCTGATCAAACGGTGCGACAGGACGCTGGAGGAGTATGAGAACAGACTGCATCTGATGCGGCGTTTCGGACAGATCCGGCAGAAGCTGGAACGGATCAGAGAGCTGTGCGATGATAAGGAAGTTCGGCGGCTGACCGAAGAGATCCTGCAGGAGCTGTGAGCGCGGCCCGGAAAAGTGCGCTGAGAGGATATGGGAAAAGAAGCGGCTGTCAGGACGGCCGGTAATGGTAGCTGCGCTGCGGTTCAGGCTCCGGCAGAATTGCGGCAGCATCCGGAATATATAAAGGAAGACATATGGCATTTGAAAGCTTGACCGACAAACTACAGAATGTGTTCAGAAATCTGCGCGGGAAGGGCAGGCTGACGGAAAACGATGTAAAGGCGGCCATGAAGGAAGTGAAGATGGCGCTTCTGGAAGCGGACGTGAACTTCCGTGTGGTGAAGCAGTTTGTCAAGTCCGTGGAGGAACGTGCGATCGGAGCGGACGTGATGAACGGCCTGAATCCGGGACAGATGGTCATCAAGATCGTCAATGAGGAGATGACCGCCCTGATGGGCTCCGAGACGACGGAGATCCAGATGCAGCCCGGCAAGGCCACCACGGTGATCATGATGTGCGGCCTGCAGGGCGCCGGCAAGACCACCACGGCTGCGAAGCTGGCAGGAAAGTTCAAGCTGAAGGGGAAAAAATCCCTGCTGGTTGCCTGCGATATTTACCGTCCGGCAGCCATTGACCAGCTGGAGATCAACGCGAAGAAGCAGGGCGTGGACTTCTTTTCCATGGGCACCAGTCACAGGCCGCTGGACATCGCGAAGGCGGGAATGGAGCATGCGGCGAAGAACGGCAATAACGTGGTGATCCTGGATACGGCGGGCCGTCTGCACATTGATGAAGAGATGATGCGGGAGCTGGTCGAGATCAAGGAGAACATCACCGTTCACCAGACCCTCCTGGTGGTGGATGCCATGACCGGTCAGGATGCGGTGAACGTGGCGAAGGAATTCGATGAGAAGGTGGGCGTGGACGGCGTGATCCTGTCCAAGATGGACGGTGACACCCGCGGCGGCGCGGCGCTTTCCGTGAAGGCGGTCACCGGCAAACCCATTCTGTACGTGGGCATGGGCGAGAAGCTTTCCGATCTGGAGCAGTTCTATCCGGACCGGATGGCGGGACGGATCCTCGGCATGGGCGACGTGCTTTCCCTGATCGACAAGGCGCAGGCCAGTCTGGATCTGGACGAAGAAAAGGGAAAAGAGATGGCCGGCCGGATGAAGAAGGGCAAGTTCGACTTCGACGACTATCTGGAGAGCATGAAGCAGATGCGCAACATGGGCGGCCTTTCTTCCATCTTAAGCATGATGCCCGGACTCGGTGCGAAGAGCGCACAGCTGGAATCCATGGTGGATGAGAAGCAGCTGGCCCGCATGGAGGCGATCGTCCTTTCCATGACGCCGCAGGAGCGGCGCAATCCGAAGCTCTTAAATCCTTCCAGAAAGCACCGGATCGCAAAGGGCGCGGGTGTGGACATCAGCGTGGTAAACCGCTTCATCAAGCAGTTCGAGCAGAGTCAGAAGATGATGAAGCAGCTTCCCGGCATGATGGGAGGCATGGGCGGCATTGGCAAAAAAGGCAAGTTTCGGCTTCCTTTTTAATAGATAACATTTCAAAAGAATTTTGGAGGTATGAAAAAATGGCAGTAAAGATCAGATTAAGAAGAATGGGACAGAAGAAGGCTCCTTTCTACCGCATCATCGTGGCGGATTCCAGATCCCCCAGAGACGGAAGATTCATCGAGGAGATCGGAACCTATGATCCCACCAAGAATCCCAGCGAGTTCAAGGTGAACGAGGAGCTGGCGAAGAAGTGGCTCAACAACGGCGCGCAGCCTACCGATGTGGTAAGCAAGATTTTCAAGGCGGCGGGGATCGAGAAGTAAGTATCCCTCGGACGATACGCCTGCGGCGTAAGTGGAGGAGAAACCATGAAAGAACTGGTTGAAGTGATCGCAAAAGCGCTTGTTGACAACCCGGAGGAAGTGGTCGTTACGGAAAAGGAGAACGGCAGAAATCTGACGATCGAGCTTCACGTTGCGCCTTCCGATATGGGAAAGGTGATCGGCAAACAGGGCAGGATCGCCAAATCGATCCGTGCGGTCGTGAAGGCGGCTGCTCTGGGAGAAAAGAAACAGGTGGATGTGGAAATCATCTGATCCCGCAGCCTGGCTGCAGGATCCCGGATCCTTCGGCGGGCGGCCCATACCGGGCCACCCGTTGTTTTTTTGTCCCATGGGAAATTTCATTTCCTATTGAGCAAAAGGAGACGTTGATGCGCATGACGTACCGCATCAGGGCGCACACTTTTTACATATTTTCAAACAAGAAAGGCAGAGTGACGGATGGAACAGAGACTGCAGGTCGGTGTGATCACGGCGACCCACGGGCTGAAGGGAGAAGTGAAGGTTTTCCCCACCACGGATGATCCGAACCGCTTCCGGAGGCTGAAGGAAGTGATCCTGAATACCGGACGAGAGGAGCGCGTTCTTCAGATCGAGGGCGTGAAGTTTTTTAAACAGATGGTCATCCTCAAATTTAAGGGGCTCGATGACATCAGCGATGTGGAACGGCTCCGGAGGGGAACGCTTTTTGTGACCCGGGAAAATGCGGTGCGGCTTTCCAAAAACGAATACTTCATTGCGGACCTGATCGGCATGCAGGTGGAAAATGAGGACGGAAGCGTGCTGGGAACGCTGGAGGATGTGATCACCACAGGGGCGAACGACGTTTATGACGTGAAGCTTTCTGACGGCAGACAGCTTCTGATCCCGGCGATCCGGGAATGTATTCTTGAGGTGGATGTGGAAGAGGGACGGATGCGGGTGCATCTGCTGGACGGACTGCTGTAAGAAGTCCGGATTTCCTTCCGTGGAGCCGGACAGTTCCGGCAGAGGAGAGAGGTTGACATGAGCCATAAGATGCATTTTCACGTGCTGACCCTGTTCCCGGAAATGGTGGCTCAGGGGCTTTCCGAGAGCATCCTGGGGCGGGCGGCGAAAAAGGGCTGCATTGAGCTGGAAACAGTGAACATCCGGGATTATACGGAAAATAAGCACAGGAAGGTGGATGATTATCCTTACGGAGGCGGAGCCGGCATGCTGATGCAGGCTCAGCCCGTTTATGATGCCTGCATGGCGGTCAAGGAACGGATCGCCGAAAGAAGGCGCGGGATGCGGGAAGCCGCCGGAACAAAGGAGCATGCACAGCCGCGGCCTGCTGCGGAGGGGCAGGACACCTTTTCGGCAGGGAATCCGGTCCGGGTCATTTATGTGACCCCGCAGGGAGAGATTTTCAGCCAGAGGATGGCACAGGAGCTGGCGCAGGAAGAGGATCTGATCTTTCTCTGCGGTCATTATGAGGGGATCGACGAGCGGGTGCTTGAGGAGATCGTCACCGACCACGTGTCCATCGGGGATTATGTGCTGACCGGAGGAGAGCTTCCGGCCATGGTGATGATCGACGCCGTCTCCCGCATGGTGCCCGGCGTCCTGAAAAACGAGGAATCGGCACAAACGGAATCCTTTCAGGACGGACTTCTGGAATATCCCCAGTATACCAGGCCGGAGGTCTGGCATGGCATTCCGGTGCCGTCTGTTCTTTTGTCCGGAGACCATGCAAAAGTGGAACAATGGCGTCTGGAGCAGTCCCGGGAGCGTACCAGGACGAGGCGTCCCGGACTGTATGAGGCATACAGCCGGAAGGACAGAGCCCTCGGCTGGCTGTCAAAGGACCGGCTGAGCCATATGGATATGCTGGAGGTGATCCGCAGGGGGCAGGCAGAGGTGATCCGTGCGGAGGAAAGCGGCGTCCTCCTGTATGACAGGCCGAGCGGAGCCTGGATGATCTCAGCCTCTGATGAAGACATGGGGGAGCGCCTGCTTTCCGAGATCCCGCGGGAGGAGAAAAATCTGCTTTTTGCGGTGCATCAGAGCTTCCTGAGAGACAGCATTGCCCGCCGGTTTCACCGGACGCTGGTCAATGAATGCTTCCAGGCGGTCTATACCCGGAAGCTTCCTCCGTCCTGCCCGGACGGCTTTGCTGTCCGGCCGCTTACGGAGGGGGATGCGGATGCGGTATATGCAGCCTACCATGCGGTCCATTCCAGAGAGTACGTGCGGGAGCGCATCGCGGCGGGAGCGATGTTCGGCATTGACGCGGACGGAAGGCTGGCCGCCTTCGCGGGCATGCACGACGAGGGCAGTATGGGAATGCTGGAGGTGCTTCCCGATCACCGCAGGAAGGGGATGGGAGAAACGCTGGAGGCCTGGCTGATCGCCTGGATGCTGGAAAAGGGCTGGGTGCCTTTCTGCCAGATCTTCGACGGAAACGCCCCCTCTCTGGCCCTGCAGAAAAAGCTGGGGCTGAAGCTGGCTTCCGGAAAGCTGTACTGGATCTCCTGAAGCGGAGGTAACGATAATATTTTCTTCAAAATTTCCCCTTGCATGCCGGAGGGGGATATGATATAGTACTAATGTTGCGATAATGAGATGGTCCTCTGTTACAGAAATTGTATTAAGAACATCTATGAAAACAGGAGGAGAAACGATGAACGAGATCATCAAAGCGATCGAAGAGGAACAGCTCAAGAAAGAGGTTCCGGTTATCAACGTGGGAGATACCGTTAAGGTATACGGAAAGATCAAGGAAGGAAACCGTGAGAGGATCCAGGTATTCGAGGGCGTTGTTCTCAAGGTACAGGGCGGCAGCAGCAGAGCAACCTTCACGGTAAGAAAGACCTCCAACGGCGTAGGCGTTGAGAAGACCTGGCCGGTGCATTCCCCCAACGTGGAGAAGGTAGAACTCGTCAGAAAGGGTAAAGTAAGACGTGCAAAGCTGAACTACCTGAGAAGCAGAGTCGGCAAGAAGGCCAAGGTAAAAGAGCTGGTAAAATAAGAAATGAGCGGTATGAGGGGCAGTCCAGGGCTGGGCTGCCCTTTTCGCTTATCCTTACGGATTGCAACCTTTCCGCCGGCATGGTAGAATGAAGAGCAGCCGTAAAAAGGACAGGAGAGCCTCAGAAAGAGGAGGAGCGGGAAGGATGAGAAGAAATAAGGGCCTGAGCTTCTACAGAAAAAGGAAAAAGGTGAACGCGGCCATTCTGGCTGAGGTGCTCAAATATATCCTGGGGATCGCCATTTCTGTTTTTCTGGCCGTGGTGATCGTCTATCTGTTCGGGCTGCGGACCGGGATCATCGGTACCTCGATGGAGCCGGAACTGGCGAACGGGCAGGAGGTTCTGGTGAACCGCTTCGCTTATAAGCTGGCAAACCCCAGGGCAGGGGATGTGATCGTTTTTCTGCCGAACGGGAATCAGAATACACGTTATTATGTGAAGCGGGTCGTGGCCTGCCCGGGAGATACGGTACAGATCACCGGCGGCATCCTTTATGTCAACGGCGAGCCCAGGGAGGATGCCTATGACCTGATCGCGGATGCGGGGATCGCAGAAAACGAGATCAGGCTGAAGGACGGAGAGTACTTTGTGATGGGAGACAACTGTAACAGCAGTGAGGACAGCCGGTCCGGAAATATTGGTCCGGTACAGAGAGACCATATCGTGGGAGAAGCCTGGTTCAAGCTGGGAAACGCAACAGGCAGCACGGGGCTGGTCCATTAGCCGGCAGGAGCGCTGCGGCCTGAAACAGGAACGGGCGGCATGCAGGCATACAAAACGGCAGAAATGAAGGAATGGAGAACAGAATGAATTATCAATGGTATCCCGGCCATATGACAAAGGCAAAGCGGGCGATGCAGGAGGACATCCGGCTGATCGATCTGATCATCGAGCTGGTGGACGCGCGGATGCCGCTCGGGAGCAGAAATCCGGATATTGACAGCCTGGGGCGGCAGAAAGCCCGTCTGGTGCTGCTGAATAAGGCCGATCTGGCGGACCCTGCGGTGAACCGCCGGTGGATCGAGTGGTTCGCGGACCGGGGCGTGAAGGCGCTGGAGATCAACGCCCAGACCGGGCAGGGCATGAAGCAGATCCAGAGCGCGGTGCGTGTGGTATGCCGGGAAAAGATAGAGAGAGACAGAAAGCGAGGCATCCTGAACCGCCCGGTCAGGGCGATGGTGGCGGGGATTCCCAATGTGGGGAAATCCACCTTCATCAATTCCTTCGCGGGAAAGGCCTGCACGAAGACGGGAAACCGCCCCGGCGTGACGAAGGGAAAGCAGTGGATCCGGCTGAACAGGGAGCTGGAGCTTCTGGATACGCCGGGGATCCTCTGGCCCAAATTTGAGGATCAGCAGGTGGGTATGCACCTCGCCTTTATCGGTTCCATGAATGATGAGATCATCGTGATGGAAGAGCTGGCCGTAAGCCTGATCGCCTTTCTGCAGGAATTCTATCCGCAGTGTCTGAAGGAGCGCTATGACTGCGGGGATGCGATGACGCCGGTGCAGGTGCTGGAGGCGGCAGCGAAGAGGAGAGGCTGCATCAAAAAAGGCGGAGAGGCGGATCTGGCCCGCGCTTCCGCCCTGGTCGTGGAGGATTTCCGCGCCGGAAGGCTGGGACGGATCTCGCTGGAAAGGCCGGAGACAGAAAGGAAGCAGACGCAGGAAGAAGGCAAAACAGTATGAAAAAGGCATTGAAGGAAGTTTTCAGCACGATTCTCTATATTCTGGTGGTGCTTTTGGGCACCTGGCTGATCATTACCTTTGTGGGACAGAGGACCTCCGTGAGCGGCAGCTCCATGGAGCCGACCCTTCACGACGGGGATCAGCTTATTATGGATAAACTGACCTATCATTTTTCGGAGCCGCAGCGGTTTGACATCATTGTGTTTCCCTTTCAATATGCGCAGGATACCTATTATGTGAAGCGGATCATCGGCCTGCCCGGGGAAACCGTGCAGATCGATGCGGAGGGAAATATTTACATCAACGGAGAGATCCTGGAGGAGGACTACGGGCTGGAGACCATCCTGTTTCCGGGACTGGCGGCGGAGCCGATCACCCTGGGAGAGGATGAGTATTTTGTGCTGGGAGACAACCGCAACAACAGCTCGGACAGCCGGGATGTGAACGTCGGCACGATCCACCGGGATGATATCATCGGAAAGGCGTGGGTGCGCATCTGGCCCCTGAACAGGATCGGAGTGCTGAAGCATCAGTAAAAAGGCGGAATGGAGAAAATGAACATACAAAAGATCAGGGAGCAGTTTGACCGGATACAGACCTCCCCTTCCTTTCTGGAAGGGGACCGGGAGGCCTGCCGTCAGCTGAAGGAGCTGGCGGACCGCTACAGAGAGGATGAACGTTCCGGAGTGCGCGCCCTTGTGCAGCGCGCACAGAAGCAGCTGGACGCGCTGGAGAAGGAGCGCGGACGTATGTGGGAGATGAAGAGCTACGAACGGATGTACGAAGCTGAGGGACTGGTCTGCGGCATCGACGAGGCGGGAAGAGGCCCCCTTGCCGGACCGGTTGTGGCGGGAGCGGTGATCCTGCCAAAGAAGGAGCTTCTGTACCTGAATGATTCCAAACAGCTTTCCGCGAAGAAGAGGGAAGAGCTTTACGGGGTGATCCTGCGGGAAGCCGTTGCCGTCGGCGTGGGCTATGCTTCTCCGGAGCGGATCGATGAGATCAATATCCTTCAGGCCACCTATGAGGCCATGCGTGAGGCACTGGCACAGCTCTCCGCCGAGCCGGCCGTCCTTCTGAACGATGCGGTTACGATTCCCGGCGTATCCATCCGCCAGGTCCCCATCATCAGGGGAGATGCCAAAAGCGCCTCCATCGCGGCGGCCAGCATCGTGGCAAAGGTCACTAGGGACCGGCTGATGGAAAAATACGACGCCGTATTTCCTCAGTACGGCTTTGCGGCGCACAAGGGCTACGGCGCAGCGGCGCATATCGAGGCGCTGAAAAAATACGGACCCTGTCCCATCCACCGAAGAAGCTTTATCGGACATTTTCTGTAAAGACGCGGCATGCACGGCAGGCCTCTGCGTCGGCGCATGCCGGCTGTGCGGCCCTGCGCAGGGAAAAGGAGGCGGCGGGTGAATACAAGGAAGATCGGAGAAGCCTATGAAGCGGCGGCAGCCGTTTTCCTGGAAAAGAATGGCGTGCATATTCTGGAGAAAAATTTCCGGTGCCGTCAGGGAGAGATCGACCTGATCGGCCGGGAGGGAGAATATCTGGTCTTTTTTGAGGTAAAATACCGGAGAAGCGCGGATGCGGGCCTTCCCGCAGAGGCTGTGGGAGCCGCAAAGCAGAGGCGGATCTGCCGGACGGCAAAGTATTACTTACATCGGAAACGGCTGGGAGAGAGCGTTCCGGTACGGTTTGACGTAGTCGCGGTCTGCGCGGAGCATATGAACTGGTACCGGAATGCTTTTGATTATACGGAAGGATAAAAGCGAAAAAGCTTTGGCATGGAGGGAAACATGGACGGACTGAACAGAAAGACACAGAACGGGCCCGGCATGAAGCTGTCCGAAAAGAACGGTGCAGAATATTTGACCTTTCCCGCGATCAGCGCGCTGGGGACGGTGAGCCATCTGATGACCATGCGGGCGGGAGGCGTCAGCGAAGGGGATCTGCGGAGCATGAACCTGAGCTTTTCCCGGGGGGATAAACGGGAAAACGTGGAGGAAAATTTCCGCCGGGCGGCGGCGCTTCTGGGGTGCGGACCGCAGGACATCGTCTGCTCGGATCAGACGCATACCACCCATATCCGGCACGTGACGGCGGCGGATAAAGGAAAAGGCGTGGTGCGCCCGAAGGACTACCATGATGTGGACGGGCTGATCACCGACGAGCCCGGTGTTGCTCTTGCCACCTTTTATGCGGACTGCGTGCCGCTCCTGTTCGTGGATCCGGTCAGGCGGGCGCTGGGCTTGTCCCATTCCGGCTGGCGGGGGACGGCACAGGGAATGGGGATCAGAACGGCGGAGGCCATGAAAGAAGTGTTCGGAAGCCGCCCGCAGGATCTGTTCGTCGGGATCGGCCCCTCCATCTGCAGAGACTGCTATGAGGTGAGCGCAGATGTGGCGGAGGCCTTTCAGAAGCTTTTTTCGGAGGATCGCTTCCAAACGCTTCCCGTCGGACTGTCCGATGTGCTGTTTCCCAAAGAAGGAGGAAAATATCAGCTGGACCTCTGGGAAGCAAACCGGGCGGTCTGCCTTGCGGCAGGCGTGCTGCCGGAGCACATCAGCGTGACGGATGTATGCACCTGCTGCAATCCGGACCGTCTCTTTTCCCACCGGGCCAGCGGCGGGAAAAGGGGAAATATGGGGATGTTCGCGATGCTCCTCTGACAGGAGCGCCCGGCGGCCGGACCGGAGGGGCGGCGCGCGAGCCTTAGCGTAGAACGCTTCGGCATAGAGAGAAAGATGGAAAAGGGAGACCGAAGAGACTTCGGAATGGAGGAAAATGGCCAAAACGGATATTGCAGCGGCAGAGCTGATCTGGAATCTGATTACAGGAAAAACGGGAAATGTGAGCCGGACGGACTTTTTTCCGCAGAAGCCGGCCTTTGAAGACAGCGTCTGCGCACAGGAGCGTGAGGATGCGCAGAGCCGGGAGATCAGTCTTCCCCGGGCGGAACCGGAGAGCGAAGGGATCTCATCGGCGTATCTGGCACGGTTTTTAAGGGAGCTTGCGCAGAGGGAGAGCACGGACATCCATCAGGTGCTGATCGCAAGGAACGGCCGGGTGATCTGTGAGTGCGGTTTTGCGCCGTACAGGAGAGGCATGTGGCATGCCAGCTATTCCCTGTGCAAGAGCATTGTCGGAATGGCGGTGGGAATGCTTGTGGGGGAAGGCAGGCTGAAGGTGACGGACCGGGTGATCGATTTTTTCCGGAAAAGAAGCCTGCTGAACCTGACCCGGATGCGGGAGATGACGGTGGAGCATCTGCTTGCCATGACCAGCGGCGCAGGATTCCGGGAGACGGGGATCATCGCCGGAAACGACTGGGTGCGCGGCTTCCTGGAGGCCGGGCTGGACGGGGTCCCGGGAAAGGATTTTGCATACAACAGCATGAATACCTACATGCTGTCCGCCATTGTGACGGAGGTGACAGGGGAGACTCTGACGGAATATCTGCGGCCCAGGCTGTGGGAGCCGTTAGGCATCAGGCGTTTCTTCTGGGAAACCTGTCCCATGGGGATCA
The DNA here is from genome assembly GCA_019119815.1 of Candidatus Eisenbergiella intestinipullorum. Taxonomy (GTDB): domain Bacteria; phylum Bacillota; class Clostridia; order Lachnospirales; family Lachnospiraceae; genus Eisenbergiella; species Eisenbergiella intestinipullorum. The sequence goes on from DWWH01000070.1 coordinate 16,582, forward strand.
CCAAGGGCGGATGGGGACTGTTCCTGCGGCCGGAGGACGCGGCAAAGCTGGGCATGCTGTATCTGCAGAAGGGGCGCTTCGGCGGGCGGCAGCTGGTCCCGGAGGAATGGGTGGAAGCCTCCTGCCGTCCGGGCGCGCAGACGCCGGAGACGATGAGCACTCACGGCTACGGCTATCAGCTCTGGATGGGGGGCAGAGAAGGCTCGTTCAACTATAACGGCATGCTGGGACAGAACGTGGTGGGCTATCCGGATCTGAACCTGGTGGTGGTGACCAATGCCGGAAGCCATGACCTGTTTCAGAACTGCGAGCTGATGGGGATCGTAAAAAAATATTTTGAAACGGATTTCAATCCGCCGCAGAGTCTTCCCCCCGATGCGGCAGCGGCCGGGCTCCTCAGCCGGACGGTGCAGGAGCTGGAAGGACGCGGCGCCGTCTGCAGGATCCGAAGGGGCGGATGGGGCTGCCGGGAGGCCGGCGGCAAAAAAAGCCTCTGCGCGTACGGGCATGGAAACGGGACGCAGGGCGGCCGGAAAACAGGAGAACCCCCTGTTTCGGAAGCAATCCGCGGACAGGAGCGGTGGCTGCGGGAAAACTTTCTGCCCGCTCTGGATCAGAAGACCTATGAGCTGGAACAGAAGCAGGTGGGCTTGATGCCTCTTCTGATGCAGGTCCTGCACAACAACTATACGGACGGTATCCGTTTGATCGGATTTGAACTGCGTGAAAGGAAACTGTATGTGAAGCTTTGGGAGGGAGAGGAGGAGAAGCTTCTCCCGGTGGGCTTCGGACGGGCGGCGGAAGCGGAGCTCTCTTTTCGGGGGGAGCTGTACCGGCTGGGAGTGACCGGCGCGCTGCGGTGGGATGAAAACGGCAGACCGGTGCTGAAGCTGGACATTGCGTTCCTGGAGGAGGCCTGCAGGAGGAAGCTGAACCTGTATTTTGACGGGCCGGAAGGGGAAACGCTGGAAGTAAGATGGGATGAAACGCCGGGCAGAGACGTGATCCTGGAGGGGCTGGATGCTTTCCTCGGCACGGGAGGAAAGGGATTTCTGATGAATGCGCTGAAGGAACGGGGCGTCGCGGAGGTATTCCAGATCCTGGCGGAGAGAACGATCCGGCCGCTGTGCACCGGGAGGCTGTCTGCCGGGGAGCTCTCCGGGAAGGAGAGCGGAGAAGAAAATTAAGAAAAAATACAGAATTCCTTTCCGGCTTATTAAAAGAATCATGCTTTAATAACAGACAGATACGGAGGAGATACGGAAGATGACGAACATTCTGGTATGCGACGATGACAGGGAGATCGTGGAGGCGATCGAGATTTACCTGGCCCAGGAGGGCTTTCATGTGATCAAGGCCTATGACGGCGAACAGGCGATCGCAGCGCTGAAGACGAATGAAGTGCACCTTCTGATCATCGACGTGATGATGCCGAAGCTGGACGGCATCCATGCCACGCTGAAGATCCGGGAATACAGCAGCATCCCGATCATCATCCTGTCCGCCAAGTCCGAGGATGCTGACAAGATCCTGGGGCTGAACATCGGAGCGGATGACTATGTGACCAAGCCCTTTAATCCGCTGGAGCTGGTGGCCAGGGTGAAGTCGCATCTGCGCCGCTATACCCAGCTGGGAAATCTGAACGCGGAAAACAATGCGGTCTTCCGGGCCGGCGGACTCGTCATCAATGACGACACCAAGGAGGTGACGGTGGACGACGAGCCGGTGAAGCTGACGCCGATCGAATACAATATCCTTCTGCTTCTGGTGAAGAATCAGGGCAGGGTGTTTTCCATCAATCAGATCTATGAGAGCATCTGGGAGGAGGAGGCCATCGGTGCGGACAATACGGTGGCGGTGCATATCCGGCATATCCGGGAGAAGATCGAGATCAATCCGAAGGAACCCCGCTATCTGAAGGTGGTCTGGGGTGTGGGATACAAGATTGAAAAGCAGTAAAGGGCAGGGACGGACAAAGGCTGCCGGGAAGGAGAGGCAATGAAAAGAAAGGGTATCATGGGAAGGGGAAAGAGGGCGGTACTGCTGTTCCTGGCTGTTCTTCTGACCGCTCTTGCAGCCGGGTGCGCTGCCGCGATATATGCCAATTCCTTCATAACCGTGGAGGGGACGGACGGTACGGTGAGCTATTTCATCTCTCCTCTGGCGCAGAAGGCCCTTTTCGAGGATACGGAGATCTTTGACGACATATTCACGGAAGACGTCCGGGACGTGACCAGGATGGCGGTCATCCGCAGCCAGCTGGAAACGGACGGAGTTTATGACGGGAAAAAGAGGATCGATATTGCGGCATACGTGAACCGGACGAATACGCTGGGGGAGAATGCGGTCACAGCGGAGTATTATCTGGACGACCTGGTCAGGTGGAGCAATTTCGGCTTCCGCTATAAGACGGTCTATGGAACGCAGGAGGAATTTGACCGCTGTTTTGCCACGGGAACGGGAAATATGGCGGAAAGCAGCGATCTGAGCATGGGGGATTACAGCCTGCAGACGGAGCTGACCAGGCAGGCCATCAAGAATTCGGTACAGGCGGCGGGAACGGATCTGCTGAGCCTGCGCATCATTGCGGAGATGCCGGAGTCCATGGAGGAATGGCTGGACCGTGCCGGAGAAAACGGGGATGAGCCGGATGCCGCTGCGGTACTCGCTGTGGACATTCTGGTGCCTAGATATTATTCGGCCGACGGAGGCGACCTGGCCGACTATGCCTCCAGCCTGGAGGAATACATAAGCCTGCGCAATAATCTGGTGGATGCGGGAAATCAGCTCTGCTACAATTTTACGGAATACAGCAGCTTCAAGAACTACTACGGCTGGGAGCAGACGAATATCCGCTACTGCTACCAGATGGAGGTGGACGGAGAGCTCTGCCTGTTTACGAACATGCAGAAGGATTTTTCCGGCATGACGGAGAAGGAGATCACGGAATATTTCTCAGCGTTCGGGCGGAGCCTTTACTATAATCCGGATCAGGTGGAGCTGCGCACCGATACGAGCCTGACGGCGGAGGAAATGCGCGCTTTCCTGGGGTATTATGAATATGCCTTCGGAGAAGGCTCCAGAGTCTGGATCGGCGTGGACACCTCCTATCCGGCAGACGACAGCCTGGCACGCGCCAGAAACGCTTTCATGCGCTTCATGCCTTATTACTGGCAGACGGTGGGAGCGGCAGCGCTTGCTGCCATCCTCGCGGTCTGGATCCTGGTGGTGCTGACCGTCTATGAAGGAAGAAGAGCGAAGGAGGAAGGGGAAGGGTATGAGATCTTTTTAAGAAGAGGGGACCGGATCCCCACCGAATTTCTGGCAGCGGCAATGGTGCTGACAGGGGCATGCATGGCGGCACTCGCCGCGGCGTTCGGGAAGATCGTCCGCTACAGAGAATACGGCATTCTGGGAGAGGAAGCGGATCCTTTTCTTCTGGCGGCAGGAGCGGCCGTGATCATGTTCCTTCTGGACTGGGCCGCGGCAGCGCTTTATCTGGGGCTGGTGCGGCGGCTGAAAGCGCACATATTCTGGAAGGGCGCGCTGATCTGGAGGCTGGGAAGGCTGCTTCGCAGAGGAGCCTTCAGTCTGTATGAGCACAGCAGCATCGTGAGCCGGGAGCTGATCCCGTTTTTCGTGATCGTTCTGTTCAATCTCTGCATGGGCTTTTTCGGAAAAAGCCTGGGGATCCTGGCGGCGGGGATCGTGGATGTGGCAGCGGGCTGCCTGCTTTATCTGGAGCGAAAGGATCTGCAGAGCATTGTGGAAGGGACGCAGACCATCGGAGGCGGCAGCTTTGAGGCCAAGATCGATGCCTCCCGGATGCACGGGGAAAACCGGGCGCTGGCGGAGGCGGTGAACAGCATCGGAGACGGCATTCAGGATGCGGTGGCGACCAGCATGAAGGACGAACGTCTGAAGGCGGATCTGATCACCAATGTTTCCCATGACATCAAGACTCCTCTGACCAGCATCATCAATTTCGTCAAGCTTCTGAAGCGGGAGGACATCAGGGATGAGAGGATCCGCGGCTATATCGAGGTGCTGGACGCCAAGTCCCAGAGGCTGAAGCAGCTTACGGACGATCTGGTGGAGGCGTCCAAGATTTCGTCGGGAAACATCTCCCTGCAGATGGAGCGCATCAATTTTGTGGAGCTCATCAATCAGACGATCGGTGAATTTGCGGAGAAGATGGAGGGAAAATGCCTGCAGGTGATCCCGTCCATGCCGGAAGGGCCGGTCTGCATCGAGGCGGACAGCAGAAGGATCTGGCGCGTGGTGGAGAACCTGTTCGGAAATGTCTGCAAATATGCGCTGGAGGGGACCAGAGTATATCTTGATCTGACGGAACAGGAGGAGAATGGCCGGAAAACGGCGGTCTTTTCCATGAAGAACATATCGGCTCAGCCCCTGAACATCAGGGCGGATGAGCTGACGGAGCGGTTCATCAGGGGAGATGTGTCCCGCAGTACGGAGGGCAGCGGTCTTGGACTTTCCATTGCAAAGAACCTGACGGAGCTTCAGAACGGAAGATTTGAGATCTATCTGGACGGGGATCTGTTTAAGGTGATCCTGGCCTTCCCCTGCATGGAGGCCGCCAGGCCATCCGACCGGTCAAAGCTGCCGGAGGGATGAGGACGCAGCGCCGGAAGGATAAAGGCATGCGCCTGGCAGGAAATAGACATCTGAAAACGCTTCCGGGAAGAGCCCTGCCGCAGGCCTTTCTCAGAAGCGTTTTATGTCAGAACCGGTTAAATGTGATATTCCTCACGCCTGTTGTATCTGGCGAGGATCGCGTTGATCTTTTCTGTCGGCGTCATCACATGAGCCATGGAAACATCGTGGTTCATGAAATCGATGATGGAAGCCATGAACTTGCTCATATCCGCCTCCGTATAATAGGGACGCTGATACAGCTGCGGCGGCTGCCAGGTGAGATTGGTGGTGATGACCCGGTCGAACCAGCCGTTTTCATAGGCCTTGTCAAAGGCTGCCAGCCCATTGGTGAACAGTCCGAAGGTGCAGCAGATGAAGACCCGTCTGGCGTTCATTTCCTTTAGCTGTCTGGAAGTGTCCAGCATGCTTTCACCGGAGGAGATCATATCGTCGATGATGATCACATCTCTTCCGTCGATGCTGTCACCCAGAAATTCATGTGCCACGATGGGATTCTTTCCGTTGACGATGACGGAATAATCGCGGCGTTTATAGAACATTCCCGTGTTTACGCCGAGAACGTTGCCGAAGTAGACGGCACGGTCCAGCGCGCCTTCGTCCGGGCTGATGACGGTGACATGGTCCTTGTCGATGATCAGATCATCCTCCACATCCAGAAGGGCGCGGATGAACTGATAGGGCGGGGTGAAGTTGTCAAAGCCGTGCAGGGGCGTTGCGTTCTGGACTCTGGGATCGTGAGCGTCGAAGGTGATGAAATTGTCCACCCCCATATCCGCCAGCTCTCTCAGCATGTAGGCACAGTCCAGAGATTCCCGTCCGGCTCTTCTGTGCTGCCTTCCCTCATACAGAAAGGGCATGATCACATTGACGCGGCGCGCTTTGCCGGCCGCGGCGGCGATCATCCGCTTCAGGTCCTGGTAGTTGTCGTCCGGAGACTTGTGATTGACATGGCCGTTGATGGTATAGGTCAGGCTGTGATTGCATACATCCACGATGATGAAGAGGTCCTTGCCGTGAACGGACTCATGGATGCTGCCCTTTGCCTCGCCGCTTCCGAAACGGGGGCATATGGCGTCCAGCAGATAGCTGTCCTCGATATAACCCTGAAAAGCGGGATCATCATGCTTGGGGCTCTTCATGTCCTTCCGGAAGGAAACCAGATAATCATTTACCCGTGCGCCCAGTGAAGCCGCAGACTCCATCGCAAGGACCTTGAGAGGGGCGACGGGAAGGGCGTTTTCCAGCTCACGTACATTCGGCATAATTTTTCTCTCCTGTTCTGCAGTCACCGTTCCCTCCGCGCCGTCCGTAAAGCTGCGCTGCTTCACAGCTATCGCTTATAAAACGGGCGTTCCCTTCGTCCGCTCAGGACCAGACATCTGTTCGTGGGAGCACCACAGCTGCCTGGTCCTGTCGGACGGATGAACGGTAACGTTCTGTATTAGCAATACTTAATTTATATCATTATGCTAGTGACACGTCAAGGAAATTCTAGTAGAATAGACAGGAAGCAGGTTTCTATGAGAAAAAGACAGGAGAGAACTGATGAAGGAAAAGGGACATCTGATCGCCCGGGTAGAGCCGGGCAGCATCGCTCAGGAGATGGGCATCGAGGCCGGCGACCGGCTTTTTGAGATAAACGGGCAGGCGGTGGAGGACGTCTTCGACTATCAGTATCTGACCCAGGACGACTATGTGGAGGTGCTGGTGGAAAAGCCCTCCGGAGAGGAATGGCTTCTGGAGATCGATAAGGAGTATGAAGAAGATTTGGGCATCATTTTTGAAAACGGGCTGATGGACGACTACCGTTCCTGCTCCAACCGGTGCATTTTCTGCTTCATCGATCAGATGCCGCCGGGGATGCGTCCCACGCTGTACTTTAAGGATGACGATTCCAGGCTGTCTTTTCTGCAGGGAAACTACGTGACGCTCACCAATATGTCGGAGCAGGACGTGGAGCGGATCATCAAATATCATATGTCGCCCATCAATATTTCCTTCCAGACCACCAATCCGGAGCTCCGCTGCCGGATGCTCCATAACCGGTTCGCGGGAGAAGCGCTGAAGAAGTCGGACCGCTTTTTTGAGGCGGGGATCGAGATGAACGGCCAGATTGTTCTCTGTAAGGGGATCAACGACGGTCCGGAGCTGGAGCGCTCCATCCGGGATCTGACCCGCTATCTGCCCCATTTGAAGAGCGTGTCGGTGGTCCCCGTCGGCCTGTCAAAGTACCGGGAAGGGCTGGAGCCGCTGGAGCCTTTTAATAAGGAAGATGCCCGGAGGGTGATCGGGCAGATCAGGCGCTGGCAGGAAGAGCTTTATCCGAAGTACGGCCTGCATTTCGTCCATGCCAGTGACGAGTGGTACGTGCTGGCAGAAGAAGAGCTGCCGCCGGAGGAGACCTATGACGGCTACCTGCAGCTGGAAAACGGCGTGGGAATGCTGCGGCTGATGCTGGAGGAGTTTGAGGATGCCATGGAGCGGCTTTCCGAGCCCGGCGCGCTGGAGGAGAGAATCCTTTGCGGCACCTATTCCTGCGTGACGGGGCAGATTTCCTTTCCCTATATCAGGCGGATGGCGGAGCGGATCATGGAGCGCTTCCCGCAGATCAGGATCCTGATCTATCCCATCCGCAATGACTTTTTCGGAGAGCGGATCACGGTGACGGGGCTTCTTACCGGGCAGGACATCCTGGCCCAGCTTGCAGGAAAGGAGCTGGGAGAGGTGCTGTGCCTTCCGGAAAACCTGCTGCGCAGCGGGGAGCATGTACTGCTGGACGATATTACCGTGGAGGAGATCGCCGGGGCTTTACAAGTCCGGACAGATATTGTAAAATCAAGCGGATATGATTTCGTGGACGCATTTGTAAGAAAAAAGTGAACCAAATGCCGCTTATGCGGCAGGACTGGCCGGGACGATGCGGATCCTGCGGCCGCCGCGCCGAATCTCTGATTCGGCGTGCGTCTTTCAGCAGAGTTCCGGAATGGAGGTAAGAATGAACGAACGAACCAGAAAACCGATCGTGGCCGTGGTGGGAAGGCCGAACGTGGGCAAATCCACGCTGTTCAATGCGCTGGCAGGAGAGCGGATCTCCATCGTCAAGGATACGCCCGGCATCACGAGAGACCGGATCTATGCGGATGTGACCTGGCTGGACCGGATGTTTACCCTGATCGACACGGGGGGAATCGAGCCGGACAGCTCGGACATCATCCTTTCTCAGATGAGGGAGCAGGCCCAGATCGCCATCGATACGGCGGATGTGATCCTGTTCATGGTGGATGTGAAGCAGGGCCTGGTGGACGCCGACTCCAAGGTGGCGGATATGCTGCGCCGTTCCCATAAGCCCATCGTTCTGGTGGTGAACAAGGTGGACAGCTTCGACAAATATATGGCGGACGTATACGAATTTTATAATCTGGGAATCGGAGATCCCCATCCCATTTCCGCAGCCAACCGGATGGGACTGGGAGACATGCTGGACGAGGTGGTTTCCCACTTCCCGGACCGGAGCGAAGCGGAGGAAGAGGACGACAGGCCCCGGGTGGCGATCGTGGGGAAGCCGAATGTGGGAAAATCCTCCATCATCAACCGGCTGATCGGGGAAAACCGGGTGATCGTCTCCAATATCGCGGGCACCACCAGGGACGCCATTGATACGGAGGTGGAACACGGCGGACGGGAATATGTATTCATCGATACGGCGGGACTGCGCAGAAAGAACAAGATCAAGGAAGAGCTGGAGCGCTACATGATCGTGCGCACGGTCGGCGCGGTGGAGCGTGCGGACGTGGTGGTCCTGGTGATCGACGCCACAGAGGGCGTGACGGAGCAGGATGCCAAGATTGCGGGCATTGCCCATGAGCGGGGAAAGGGAATGATCATCGCCGTCAACAAATGGGACGCCGTCGAAAAGGATGACAAAACCATCTACCGCTTTACGGAAAAAGTGAAAAACACCCTGTCCTTTATGCCCTATGCGGAGATCCTTTTCATCTCGGCAAAGACGGGCCAGCGTCTGAACCGCCTGTTTGAGACCATCGACGCGGTGATCGAAAACCACGCCATGCGGGTGGCCACAGGCGTGCTGAACGAGATCATGGCGGAGGCGGTCGCTCTGCAGCAGCCCCCGTCCGACAAGGGAAAACGGCTGCGCCTGTATTACATTACCCAGGCTGCGGTCAAGCCTCCTACCTTTGTCATCTTCGTGAATGACAAGGAGCTGATGCATTTTTCCTACACCAGATATATTGAAAATAAGATCAGGGAAGCCTTCGGCTTCAGAGGCACGCCGCTGAAATTCATTATCAGGGAACGAAAAGGAGAAGAGAAATGATTCGGATTATCTGTCTTATGATCGGGTATGTGTGCGGCCTGTTCCAGACCGCGTTCCTCTATGGAAAAATGAACGGGATCGACATCCGGGACTACGGGAGCCACAATGCGGGAACCACCAACGCCCTGCGCGTGCTGGGAACGAAGGCGGGACTGATCGTATTTTTCGGGGATGTGCTGAAATGCGTTGTCGCCGTGACCATCGTGCGGTTCGTGTTCGGCCCCGCCCATCCGCAGATGAAATACCTGTATATGATCTATGCGGCGGCAGGCGTGATCCTCGGCCACAATTTTCCCTTTTATCTGCATTTCCGCGGCGGAAAGGGGATTGCGGCTACGGCGGGACTGATCCTGTCCTTTCATCCGCTGTTCATCCCGGTGGGAGCGGTGCTGTTCTTCGTTACTTTTGCCCTGACCCACTATGTTTCTCTGGGCTCCCTGCTTGTGTATGCGGGCTTCCTGATCGAACTGGTGGTGCTGGGACAGATGGGGATCTTTGAGACGACCCAGCCGGTGCTGAACGAGATCTATGCGGTGGGCGCCTTCCTGACCATCATGGCTTACTGGAAGCACCGGGAAAACATCAAACGTCTGATCCGCGGGGAAGAGCGCAGGACCTATCTGTTTAAGAAGAACAAGGAAGAGATTCGATAAATAACGCTTCGGCATGGAGGGAAGATTGAAAAATAAGCCCGATGGCTTATTTTTCAATCGGCAGTTTTGCAACGAAGCACAAAACTGCTGTGATCGCAGAGGAGAAATCACATGCGTGATTTCTCCTCGCGGCCTCAGCGTAGAACGCTTCGGCATGGAGGTAAAAATGGCAAAAATCGGAATGATCGGAGCAGGGAGCTGGGGAACGGCGCTGACCTGGCTCCTTACGAATAACGGACATCAGGTGACCGTCTGGTCTGCGCTGGAAGCGGAGATCGAGATGCTCAGGCGGGAGAGGGAGCAGAAGGAAAAGCTGCCGGGTGTGATCCTCTCCGCGGATACAGCGTTTACCACACAGCTTTCCGAGGCGGTGGAGGGCATGGATCTTCTGGTCCTTGCGGTTCCCTCGCCTTTTACGCGCAGCACGGCGAGACAGCTGAAGGGGCTGGTGCGGGACGGACAGATCATCGTAAATGTGGCCAAGGGCATTGAAGAAAACACCCTGCTCACCCTTTCCCAGGTCATCGAGGAGGAAGTCCCGCAGGCGGAGGTGGCGGTCCTTTCCGGCCCGTCCCATGCGGAAGAGGTGGGAAAGGGCATGCAGACCGCCATCGTGGCGGGAGCCCACAGGAAGAAGACGGCGGAATACATTCAGAACATTTTTATGAGCGAGGTGTTCCGCGTTTATGCCAGCCCGGATGTGCTGGGTATTGAGCTGGGCGCGGCGTTAAAAAATGTGGTGGCGCTGGCGGCGGGCATCGCGGACGGTCTGGGCTGCGGGGACAATACGAAGGCAGCCCTGATCACCCGGGGCATCAAGGAGATCTCCCGTCTCGGCATGAAGATGGGAGGGCATTTTGAAAGCTTTTACGGCCTGTCCGGCATCGGCGATCTGATCGTGACCTGCGCCAGCATGCATTCCCGCAACCGGCGTGCGGGCATCCTGATCGGCAAGGGCTACAGCATGGACGAGGCCATGAAGGAAGTGAAGATGGTGGTGGAGGGTGTTTATTCCGCAAAAGCCGCCATGGCGCTGGCGGAAAAGTATGACGTTCCCCTGCCCATCATCGAGCAGGTCAACGAGGTGCTTTTTCATGGAAAGCCTGCCGTTCAGGCCATGAACGATCTGATGGTGCGGGATAAGAAGATCGAGATCACGGATGACATTCAGTGGCAGAAGCCGGACCGTTAAAAAAGAAGGGAAAGAGATGAAAAAATGCGTCTGACAGCGCATTTTTTCAAATGGAGGAAGGAATGAAGGAAGAAAAACTGAGGGAGCTGCTGGACTCCCTTTCTATGACGGAAAAGATCGGACAGCTCATCCAGGTTCCGGGGAATATGCTGAACGCGGACGGCCAGGAGCTGGGCGTCAGAGATGAACTGGGGATCGGAGATGAGCTTCTGAGAAATGTGGGATCCACGCTGAACGTGGTGGGAGCGGATCAGGTGCGGCGGGTGCAAGAGGAATACCTGAGGAGGAGCAGTGCGAAGATCCCGCTTTTGTTCATGGCGGACATCATCTATGGCTTCCGCACGGTCTGGCCCATTCCGCTGGCGCTGGGCTGCTCCTTTGAACCGTCTCTTCTGCGCCGCCTGTGCGCGGCGACCGCTCAGGAGAGCACGGCGGGCGGAGTCCACGTTACGTTTTCTCCGATGGGAGACCTGGTGCGGGATGCCCGGTGGGGACGCTGCCTGGAGTCCACGGGAGAGGACCCGAACAGGAATGCGGCATATGTGAAGGCATGTGTGGAAGGTTTCCAGGAGGGCCTTGCGGAGGAAGGCGCCGGAAAGGGGATCGCTTCCTGCGTGAAGCATTTCGCCGCGTACGGCGCGCCGGAGGGCGGCAGGGACTACAACACGGTGGATATGTCGGAGCGCAGGCTCCGCCAGGATTATCTGCCCGCTTATCGTGCGGGCGTGGAGGCCGGATGTGAAATGGTGATGACCTCCTTCAATACGGTGGACGGGGTTCCCGCTACGGGAAACCGCTGGCTGATGCAGGATGTGCTCCGGAAGGAATGGGGCTTTACGGGCGTTCTCATCACGGACTATGCGGCCATCGCCGAACTGGTCACGCACGGCGTGGCAAAGGATCAGAAGGAGGCTGCCCGTCTTGCCATGGAAGCGGGCGTGGACATTGACATGTGTACGGGCTGCTACGCGAATCATCTGGAAGCTCTGATCCGGGAAGGGGCGCTCACCCAGGAACAGCTGGATGCGGCCGTATGGCGGGTGCTTTCTCTGAAAAACAGGCTCGGTCTGTTTGAGGATCCTTTCCGGGGAGCCGATGCGGCGGCAGAAAACAGGCTGTATCAGAATGAGTCCTTTCTCGCTCTGGCCCGGGAAGCGGCGGCAAAGTGCTCCGTCCTTCTGGAAAATAAGGGGGAGCTCCTTCCGCTGAGGGAAGCAGGAGAAGCGGAAGGCACACAGGCGAAAGGGGAAAGGATCGCCCTGATCGGTCCTTTCGCGGACAGAAAGGAAGCCCTTGGCATGTGGGCCATTCATGGAGACAGGAAGGGGGTAGTGACCATTCGGGAGGCTTTCGCGGAAACGCCGGGGCTGGATTTTTGCTGGACGGAAGGATGTGAAACCCTGCTTCCGGAGGACTATACGGATCTTCCAGTCCTGGCGGAACGCGGCGAGCGGGTCTGCTGGAGCGAAGAAAAGAGGAAGGAGGAATGGGCCCGCGCGCTGGAGATCGCAGAAAACGCGGATGTGGCTGTTGTCGCCCTGGGAGAGGACGAGATTCAGGGCGGCGAAGGCGGAAGCCGGACGAAGCTGACGCTTCCGGGGGATCAGCTGAGGCTGCTGCGCGAGGTGAGAAAGCGCGTTTCCAGGCTGATCGTGGTGCTCTTTGCCGGAAGGCCTTTGGAGCTTCGTGAGGTGAAGGAGCTTGCAGACGCCCTCCTTCTGGTCTGGTATCCGGGAACGGAAGGCGGAAGGGCTATCCGGGATATGCTGTTTGGAAAGAGCGAGCCGGAGGGCCGGCTGTCCATGAGCCTGCCGGAGAGCGTGGGACAGCTCCCCTTGTATTACAACGCCTTTTCCACCGGCCGTCCTTATGACGGAAAGACGGCGAACCGATTCTTTTCCCGTTATACGGACTGCCCCAATGCGCCCCTGTACCCGTTTGGCTACGGTCTGTCCTATCACAGTGCCGCTTATGGCCCAACGCATCTGGACGGGCGCATCCTGAAACGGGGCGGAACCGTTACGGTCTGGGCGGAGGTCACCAATACGGGAAGCCGGGACGGGGTGGAGACGGTCCAGCTGTATCTGCGTGACGTGACCGGGAGCGTGGTGCGTCCGGTAAAGGAACTGGCTGATGTCCGGAAGGTGTTCCTGAAGGCGGGAGAAACCAGACGGGTGGAATTTGCCGTCACGGAAGAAATGCTCCGTTTTTACGGAAGGGATCTGCAGTACCGTTCGGAGCCGGGCCTGTTCCGGGCGGCGATCGGAGCGGACAGCAGCGTTGTGCCGGACGCAGAGTTTGAACTGGAAGACTGAGAACTGCGAAACCGGAAAATACAAAATACCACAGAAGGGAAAGAATACCGCCCCGGTCCGAAAACCATCGGATCGGGGCGATATGATCTGACCGGAAGCGGCCGAAGGCTTTATGCGGAAAACGGCCCTTCTCCGGCGCCTGTCACAGGATCGTATATTTGCAGACGTTATAAATATTGATGAAAATAATGACGACCATGATCCCGATGAAAAGCTTCTGCACCGTCTTTTCATCGATCCGGGAATTGATCCTGCGGCCCACGATCCCGCCCAGGATGCCGCAGATCACCATGCCGATGAAGAGCGGGAGCTGGAACTGGGGAACATTTTGCTGAAGGATGGTCTTCAGCGTGCTGGCAGCCTGGGAAAACAGGATGATATACAGGGAATTTTCCGCAGCCGTCTTGGTGTCCATGGAAAAAAAGATAAACAGAACGACCAGATTGATGGGCCCGCCGCCGATCCCGAGGAAGGAAGAAAAGATCCCCAGGATAAAGCCGATCAGAAAGATGGGGACCACCTTCCGGACAACGCAGGTATGAAGCCTGTCCTTGCGCACGGTGCAGACCAGCGTCCATACGGTGATCAGCATCAGGCAGGCTGCCTGCACGGCACCGACCATGTTCTGGTCGGAAAAGAGCGCGCTGATCCGGTCGAACAGCTCCTTCCCGGTGATGCCTCCCACCGCTGCGCCCACGGCCAGAATGGAGCCGGAACGCATCTCAATGAGGGAATTTCCGCTGAGCCGGGATTTGATGACAGAATAGCAGGTCATGGAAAGGACCGTGCATCCGGAAAGAAAGCTGATGGAGGACACGCTCAGCAGCCCGAAGGAATCCAGCACCGGTTTGATGATGACTCCTCCACCGATCCCGCAGATCGCGCCGATGATACATGCCCCGAAGCTTACCAGCAAAAAGATGATATACATAAAAAAACCTCCCCATGCATTTTTCAGGTGTACTTTCTATTATCTTATCACACCTGCGTGTGCGGGACAAGGAGGATCCATATGACGGGCCGGGTTCCTGTTCCCTGGCAGGCCAGCGAACAGGAACGGATAAATCGCCGAAGATAGACTGATTCAGATCAGAGCCAGGATTTCCGCCGCCACTTTGGGACGGTTCATGGTATAGAGATGGATGCCGTCCGCCCCTTCTGCCTTCAGGCCGCGGATCTGCTCCGCCGCATACTCGATCCCGGCTTTTCTCAGGTCGGCAGGATTGTCCGCATAGGCGGCGATCATGTCGGCCATTTTTTTCGGAACCGCGGAACCGGAGAGGGATACGGTGGTGCCGATCTGCCGGGCTGTGGTGATGGGCATGATTCCGGCGCAGATGGGAACCGTGATCCCGGCCTTCCCGGCCGCGTCCCGGAAGCGCAGGAAGCTGTCGTTGTCAAAGAAGAGCTGTGTGATCAGAAATTCCGCTCCCGCCTCACATTTTTCCTTCAGGTGGCGCAGATCCTCCTCCATGCTTGCCGCTTCAAAATGCTTTTCCGGATAACAGGCTCCTGCGGTCTGAAAAGCTGTGGTCTTTTTCAGATAGGAGATCAGATCGCTGGCATGGGCGAAGGCGCGGCTTTCATACTGCTCGTCGCTCATGTCGGCAGGGCGGTCTCCCCGCAGAGCGAGCACATGCTTCAGGCCTTCCTTTTCCATCTGGGCGGCGACGGCGTCGATGTCCTCTTTTTTGGAGCCGACGCAGGTCATATGAGCCAGCGCGTTGATATGGAGCTGATTCTGGATATAGGAAGCGATCTCCAGTGTTTTTTTGGACTTGCTTCCGCCTGCACCATAGGTGACACTGATGAAATCCGGCTTCAGAACCGCCAGCTTGTCCAGCACGGAAAACGCGTTGGCAAAATCGTCCTCCTTCTTCGGGGGGAATACTTCAAAAGAAAGAGCGGGTTTCTTTTCCTTAAAAATGTCCTTGATCATGTTTTTCCTCACTTCTGTTGCTGTGAACCGGTCCCGTCTTTTGTTACGGCTCAGTCCGCATGGCACGGCCGTTTCTGCCGCGTGTTTTGGGCAAACGGGACGCAGATGTTGACGCATGCTGAATAATATCGTACCATGAACCTGAGTGAAATTCAAGGATGCCGTTACGAAAGAGAGGAGAAATACCATGGCGGGAAAGGTCTACCGGGTACAGAATATCTATCAAAAAATGCAGCAGAAGGCGGGAGAGAGAAAACAGTTTACGGTACGGGTGCCAGGCTCCAAAAGCATCACCAACCGGGCGCTTCTGCTGTCCATGCTTTCCGACGGGGACTGCGTGCTGAAAGGGGCATTGTTTTCCGACGATTCCCGCTATCTGGTGCAGTGTATTGCCGATCTGGGATTTGACATCACCGCGGATGAAGAGAGAGAAGAAGTCCGCGTGAAGGGGCTTGGCGGACGGATCCCCAAAACGGAAGCCGCCGTTTACGTGGGAAGCGCGGGAACGGCCGCCCGTTTCCTGACGGCGCTTCTGGGGCTGAAGGAGGGCGTCTGGCATCTGAACGCTTCGGAGCAGATGCGAAGACGCCCCATGGAGCCCCTGCTGGAGTGCCTGGAGGAGCTGGGAACGCAGGTGATTTACGAAGGAGAGAAAGGCCATTTTCCCTTTACGCTCATTGGGGGAAAAGGAGAAGCAAAGGAGGCTGCGGCTGCCGGAGCAGGGAGCCGTCAGACGGTCACGGTGGACATCGCCCACAGCAGCCAGTTCTTGAGCGCCCTCCTGATCGCCTCCTGCTGCAGCGGAAGGAATCTGGACATCCGGGTGAAGGGGACGCACGGCATGGCCTACATCGATATGACGGTGAAGATGATGGAGCAGTTCGGAATCGTGCCGCAGCGTCTGGACAGCGCTTCGGCAGAGCCGGGTTTGGATGGGAAAGGCAGGGGGGAAAAAAATACTCCGGAAGAAGAAAAAATAATTCCGGAAGAAGGAGGCTTCCGAATGGGACAGGGCTGCTACCGGCATCAGGTTTATGAGATCGAGCCGGATGTATCCGCGGCCTGCTATTTCTATGCCATGGCGGCGCTTCTCGGAATAGAGGGCAGAGTACAGGGCGTGCATTTTGATTCCCTGCAGGGAGATGTGGAATTTTTGCGGATCCTGGAGCGGATGGGCTGCGTGACGAAGGAAACGCCGGAGGGGATCGTGCTTTTCGGACCGGAGAAGGGAAAGCTGAGGGGAGTGGAGGCGGACATGCACGCCTGCTCCGATCAGGCCATCACCCTGGCGGCCATCGCGCCCTATGCGGATTCCTCCGTCACCATTACCGGGATCGGGCACATCCGCTACCAGGAGAGCGACCGCCTGGCGGCGATCGCCCAGGAGCTCACCAGGCTGGGCATCCGCGTTCAGACACGGGAAGACGGCCTGACCATCGATCCGGGACAGCCCCGGCCGGGAAAGATCCGTACCTATGACGATCACCGTATGGCCATGGGCTTTTCCCTGACCGGCCTTCGCGCGGACGGGATCGAGATCGACGATCCGGGCTGCTGCCGGAAAACCTTCGCGCAGTATTTTGAGGTGCTGGATGGGGTGATTGACGAACTGAGAGGGAAATGAGTGGGCGGATAAAAGCCCCGCTCATTTCCCTCAGAAAAAAGCGCCTGTCTTATTCCTTTCCGTCCCAGCAATACGTACAAAGCTTGCACCGGTCGATGCCGACGGACTCGATCATGTCGTCCAGGCGGTTATAGCGCAGGGAAGTGAAGTTGAGCTGTTTCCCGATGTTTTCCACCATGGCATGATAACGCTCCGATTCCGGATCGGCGTAGGCGTCCAGATCCACGTGCCGCCCCTCCCCTTCCATGTCCCGGATGACCCGTCTGGTGATCAGATCCATTTCCGAGGTAGAACGGGAGAAATTCAGGTATTTGCAGCCGTAGAGAAGCGGCGGGCAGGCCGGACGGATGTGAACCTCCTTCGCGCCGCTGGAATACAGAAATTCCGTGGTCTCCCTCAGCTGCGTGCCGCGCACGATGGAGTCGTCGATCAGGAGCATGCTCCGGTCCTGGATCAGATCACGCACCGGGATCAGCTTCATCTTGGCGATCAGGTTCCTCTTGCTCTGGATGGTGGGCATGAAGGAACGGGGCCAGGTGGGCGTGTACTTGATGAACGGTCTGGAAAAGGGGATGCCGGAGGCGTTTGCGTAGCCGATGGCATGCGCGGTTCCCGAATCCGGAACGCCGGCCACGATGTCCGGCGAGGCGTCGTCCCGCTTCGCCATGGACGCTCCGCAGTTGTAGCGCATCTTTTCCACGCTGATCCCTTCGTAGGAGGAAGAGGGATAACCGTAGTAGACCCAGAGGAAGGTACAGATTTTCATGTCCTTTCCGGGTCCCACAAGGGTTTTCACCCCTTCCGGCGTGATGACGGCGATCTCTCCCGGACCCAGCTCCCGCACATTGGTATAGCCCAGATTCAGATAGGCGAAGCTTTCAAAGGAGACGCAGTAGGCGTTGTCCTTCTTCCCGATGGCCACCGGGGTGCGGCCCAGCCGGTCCCTGGCGGCATAGATGCCCTTTGGCGTCATCAGAAGGATCGTCATGGAGCCGTCGATGATCTCCTGCGCGTACCGGATGCCGTCGATCAGGTTTTCCTTCTGGTTGATGATGGTGGCCACCAGCTCCGTGGCGTTGATGGTTCCGCCGCTCATCTCCAGAAAATGGATATGAGAAGAGAACAGCAGCTTGGAAAGAATATCCTCCGTGTTGTTGATCTTTCCCACGGTGGCAATGGAATAGGTGCCGTGGTGGGAGCGCACGATCAGGGGCTGCGGCTCATAGTCAGAAATGCTTCCGATGCCGATGTTTCCCTTCATTTCATTGGCTTCTCTGTCAAACTTGGTCCGAAAAGGCGCGTTCTCAATGTTGTGGATGGCCCGGTCAAAGCCATAATCCCTGCTGTATACCGCCATTCCAGCCCTCCGGGTTCCCAGATGGGAATGATAGTCCGTCCCGAAAAAAAGATCAAATACACAGTCCTCCTTAGATGCTACGCCAAAAAATCCGCCCATGCTTTCCTCCATTCTCTCTCGTTTCTGATGCCTTTTGCCCTGTCCTTCTGCCGCAGCCTGCCAGCGCCTGTGCAGGCCCGTGCTCCGCAGAACCGTACATGGACAAAAGTTGGTGCCGGTGAAAAAATTCCTATCCTATTTTAGCATGAAAAAAGCGGAAATGCTCACTAAAGAGACAGAGAAATTACGGCACAGTGGTATCCATGTTCACCAAAATTAGAGAAATTCAGGGGCTTGGCATCGGGCCTGGAGCGTAGTACAATAGGAAGCGGCGGAAAGCTTTGGACTGTTTTCACCGCCCGGATCCGGTCAGAGGAAAGTCCGGACGGAAGAGGTGTCCGGAGTGCGTCTAAAATGCACTGCCCTGCGGCAGAAGAAAATGGTGGTAGGAATGGACATTGGAACTGTGAATCATGAGGTGGCCTTCTGCAAGGTGTATGATATGGCCACAAAGGAGAAGGTGGAACGGATCCTGCTGAAAAACAGGATCTCCTACTATGTGGAGTGGGAAGACAAAGGTCTGGGGGGACTGTTTCTGTTCCGGAAGCCGAAGGACAAGACTGCCTGCGTATTCCGGATTCACAGTGACGAAGTAACAAGGGCCAGGGAGCTTTTGAAGTCGGTTCTGGGCTCCAGGGCAAAAGAAGCAGAGGAAATGGAGGAAGACTGATGGAAAGAAAGAATGTATGGAAGGTCTGGTCTGAGGATCAGGCGAAGGCGGCGGATGTGTTCGCCAGGGAATATATGGACTTTCTGGATAACGGAAAGACGGAACGGGAATGTGTGGACACCCTGGTGAACCTGATCGAAAAGGCAGGCTACCGGGAACTGAACGAGCTGGTGGAAAAGGGAGAGCAGGTAAAGCCCGGAGACAAGGTTTACGCGGTGAACATGAACAAGTGCCTGCTCATGTATCAGATCGGAAAGCAGCCGCTGAAGAACGGCATGAACCTTCTGGGCGCGCACATCGACAGCCCCAGGATGGATGTGAAGCAGAATCCCCTGTACGAGGAGGAAAATATCGCTTATCTGGATACGCATTACTACGGCGGCATCAAGAAGTATCAGTGGGTGGCTCTTCCGCTCGCCCTGCACGGCGTGGTGGTAAAGAAGGACGGCACCACGGTGGAGGTCAATGTGGGAGAAGCTGAGGACGATCCCGTATTTTTCGTTTCCGATCTGCTGATCCACCTGGCCGGAGAGCAGATGGAAAAGAAGGCTGCCAAGGTGGTGGAGGGAGAGGCCCTCGACCTGGTGATCGGAAACATGCCTCTGAAGGATGAAGAAAAGGATGCGGTTTCGGCGGGCGTTCTGAAGATCCTGAAGGAGACCTATGATATTGAAGAGGAGGATTTCCTTTCCGCAGAGCTGGAGATCGTTCCTGCGGGACATGCCAGAGAGGCCGGCTTTGACCGCAGCCTGATTCTGGCATACGGACAGGACGACAGAGTCTGTGCCTATACCTCTGCAAGAGCCCTCCTTGAGGTGGCGGATGAGGTGACGGAGCGCACCGGCTGCTGCATTCTGGTGGATAAGGAGGAGATCGGCAGCGTGGGAGCGACCGGCATGCAGTCCCGTTTCTTCGAAAATGCTACGGCTCAGCTGATGGAGCTGGCAGGAGAGTACAGCGAGCTGAACCTGAGAAAATGCCTGGCAAATTCCTGCATGCTCTCCTCCGACGTGAGCGCAGGCTACGATCCTTCCTATGCGTCCTGCTTTGAAAAGAAGAACGCTGCTTTCCTGGGAGAAGGAATGGTATTCAATAAGTTCACGGGCTCCAGAGGAAAATCCGGCTCCAATGACGCAAATGCGGAATATGTAGCCCATATCCGTGACATCTGCGACAGCTCCGACATCGTGTTCCAGACAGCGGAGCTGGGAAAGGTCGATGTGGGAGGCGGCGGAACCATTGCCTACATCATGGCACTCTACGGCATGAACGTGATCGACTGCGGCGTTGCCGTCCTCAACATGCACGCACCCTGGGAAGCGACCAGCAAGGCGGATGTTTATGAGACCATGCGCGGCTATGTGGCCTTCCTGAAGAAAGCCGGGATGTAAACCATGGACGGACTGAAAACATCCGATTATTTCTATGAGCTCCCTCCGGAGCTCATCGCGCAGGACCCCCTGGAGGACCGTTCGGCCTCCAGGCTGATGGTCCTGGATAAGAAGACAGGGGAGGTTTCTCATCATGTATTTCGGGAGATCCCCTCTTTTCTCGAACCCGGAGACTGCCTGGTCTTAAACAATACCCGGGTGATCCCGGCAAGGCTTATGGGCGTGCGGGAAGAGACCGGAGGAGCTGTGGAAGTGCTCCTGTTAAAGCGCCACACGGGCGATGTGTGGGAAACTCTGGTAAAGCCCGGGAAAAAGGCCCGCCCCGGTACAAGGCTGGTGTTCGGAGACGGCCTGCTGCATGCGCAGGTGGAGGAGGTGGTGGAGGACGGCAACCGTCTGATCCGCTTTTTTTATGACGGCATCTGGGAGGAGCTCCTGGACCGCCTGGGCGAAATGCCCCTTCCGCCGTATATCACTCACAAGCTGCAGGATAAGAACCGCTACCAGACGGTATACGCCAGATATGAAGGCTCTGCCGCCGCGCCCACGGCCGGCCTGCATTTCACGCCGGAGCTTCTGCAGGAGATTCAGGATAAGGGTGTTGACCTGGCTTACGTGACCCTGCATGTGGGACTGGGCACCTTCCGCCCGGTCAAGGTGGATAATGTGAAGGAGCATCATATGCACTCCGAATATTATCAGGTGAGCGCGGAAGCGGCGCAGAAGATCAACCGGGCGAAGGAGAACGGCCACAGGGTGATCTGTGTGGGCACCACCAGCTGCCGTACCGTGGAGAGCGCCTGTGATGAAAACGGTCATCTGAAGGCATGCTGCGGCAACACGGATATTTTCATCTATCCGGGCTACCGTTTTAAGGTCCTGGACGCCCTGATCACGAATTTCCATCTGCCGGAATCCACCCTGGTGATGCTGGTTTCCGCCCTTGCGGGCCGGGAGCATGTGCTGGCCGCTTATGAGGAGGCGGTGAAGGAGAAGTACCGCTTCTTCTCTTTTGGGGATGCCATGCTGATCCGGTAAGTAAATAAAAAAGAAAAAACAGACAAGGGGCAGCCCGGCTCAACCGGGTGCCCCTTGCGGTAAGAGAAACCCGGCAGATAACCGTTTCAGGCATCTGCCGGGTTTTAATACGGCTTACAGCGCCGGAAAAGAGTGCCTAGCTGTGCCTGATGATCTTAGATCCTTCAGACACATGCCGTCTCAACGCTCCTTCCCATAATACAGAATTCCCAGCGCGCCGGGACCTGCGTGGGTGCCGATACTGGGGCTGACATCGTTGATGAGGATGTTGTCAAGCCCGGTCAGCTCCCTCACATAGGAAGCGGCGAGCTCAGCGTCTTCCGGGCAGTTTCCGTGTACGATGCCGA
The DNA here is from genome assembly GCA_019119815.1 of Candidatus Eisenbergiella intestinipullorum. Classification (GTDB taxonomy): domain Bacteria; phylum Bacillota; class Clostridia; order Lachnospirales; family Lachnospiraceae; genus Eisenbergiella; species Eisenbergiella intestinipullorum. The sequence continues at coordinate 38,223 of DWWH01000070.1, forward strand.
CGGGAACGGTCCGGTCAGGCTGATCGCCCAGCGTATCACGCATCCGCTCGGCCAGGACGCGGATGGACTTTTTGCGTCCGCGGACCGTGCCGTTGGAGGCGAGCTTTCCTTCTGCGGTGATGGAAAGGAAGGGCTTCAGGTTCAGAGCCGTGCCGACGGCAGCCACCGCGCCGGAGATCCTTCCGCCGCGCTTCAGATGGAACAGATCGTCCACGGTGAATTGGACGTTGATATGCTTTTTATACTCCTCCAGGAAAGCAGCGTTCTCGGAAAGACTGCGGCCCTCCTCCTGAAGCTGGTGCGCCTTGAGAAAGAGGATGCTCTCCGCCAGCGAAACATTCAGGGAATCCACGACGACGATCCTGCGGTCCGGATAATCCTCCATCAGCTCCTGCGCAGTCACGCAGACGTTGTTATAGCTGCCGCTCAGGGCGGAGGAGAAAGCGATGTGCAGAATGTCGGAGCCTTTCTTCAGGATGTTCTCAAAACGTTCCCGGATGACGGCCGGATTGTTGGCCATGGAGGAAGGGAGGGCGCCTTCCCGCATTTTCTGGTAAAACTCCGCGGGAGTCATGTTCTTTTCATCTCCATACACCTCATCTCCGAAGGCATAATACTGAGGGATGATGACCGCCTGATATTTGGCGACGAGATCGGCCGGCAGGTCGGAATTGGAATCGGTAGTGATCTGATAATTTTCCATAACAGTTCTCTCTTTTCTTCTGAAATCTTCTTTGTCTGATCTGGAGCGTCCAAAGGCGCTGTTATCTGCAGAAAAAGGGCTTCAAAACAAGCTGATTATAAGCTTTTATACGGGAAATGTCAACGCTGCGGCAATTAGGCAATGACTTTTTGTCCGGTATGGTGTAGAATAGAAAAAGCAGTCGGAATCTGCCGCGGCGCATCCGCCCGGCCGGATGGAAACAAAGAAAGGTTAGTGACCGGAAAATGAGCTTCAGGGAAGATGTATTTGCAAAGATCGTTACCTATATCACGGTGGCTGTGCTTCTGGGGGCAATGCTGGTGGAAGCGTTTGTCATCTACACGGAACGCCGGGAGCAGGAGAAGCTGGAGGCAGAGGCGGTATCCGCGCAGGAGACCATCAATGAACTGAGCGCTCAGACCCACAGCCTGACGCAGCAGGTGGAACAGCTGCAGGAATTCAGGGATAACTGGGAGGATTTTGTCATCCTTACGGACAGTGAGCTCTGCCAGCGGATGAGAGAGGATCTGTACGCCAGGCCTGAGGTGATCCCTCAGGAGGCAAAAGAGGCATCGGCGCTGGCGGAGAAAGCGGACGGACTGGAAGCGGACGCGGCAGCCGCGCAGGAGGCGGAGAAAGACGCACAGGAGGAAGAGGCGGAAGGCTCTTCCGGGCAGATTACGGTGGATTTCGCCTTCCCCTCTCCGGACAATAAGGAATGGCTCCTTCCTCTGAATCTGGGAAATGAACCCAGCGTGGAATACCTGTTCTATGCCAGGGCAGAGGATGCGGAGCGGGAGAGATATATCGACATCCTGTTTGAGGTCCCGGTGGAACGGCCGGGCGGAGAGCCGGTGCTTGACGAGGACGGACAGATCATCTGGGAATGTCTCGCTTATGATGCGGGGCTGGGCTGGACGCTGTATACGCCGCCCGGGGAGGAAACGGAAGAATGAGATCCATGGAAGAGATTTATGAAGAGCTGGACCGGCTGATCGGCCGCAGCCGGTGGGAGGAGATCGAGCCCTTCCTGCGGGCGCGGATGGAGGAAGCGAAGGAAGAAGAGCAGAACGGCATTTATGTGGCGGCCGGCAATGAACTGCTTTCCTTTTACAGACAGAGCGGACAGTATGAAAAGGCGTTTGCAGTATCGGAGGACCTCCTGCTTTTGCTGGAGGAGCTGAATCTGGAGGACACGGAGCATTTCGCGCTGATCCTGATGAGTACCGGGGCGGCCTGTGAGGGGGCGGAACGGCCCCAGGAGGCGGAAAGCTATTATGCCCGCGCGGTCCGTATCCTGGAAGGAAAGGGAAAGTCGGAGCTGCTTCTTGCAGAGGCGCTGACCAGACAGGGCATTCTGCTTGTGGCCAGGAGCCGGGAGGCCGCAGAGAAAGAAAAGCTTCGGCAGAAGGCGAAGAGGCTCCTGCTGCAGGCGGAGGCTCTGTTCGAGGAATGCAGGAAGAGACGGAAGGCTTCCGGCGGCAATTCGGAAGGGGATAGCTGCACCCGGCAGGAGGAAGACGGCCAGGAGGAGGTCTATTACCTGACGGCTCTTTCCGGACTCGGCGAAATCTGCTGGTGCGAGAAGGATTATGAAGGGGCTCTGGCTTTTTATGAGAAGGCCGGACAGAACAGCCGCTCCTTTTCCGGGGAGTCGGAAGGCACGCGGCTGTTCTGGAATAATTGCGCTGCGGTCTGTGCCGTTCTGAAGGATCCGGAAAAGGAAGCGTATTACCGGACGCTTGCCGGAGAACATGCGCAGGACGCCGGCCGGAGGAAATGATTCTTGAAACATATGTTCGATGGTGTTATAATAAAAAAAGCGGATCTGCTCCTGCTGGCCGCCGCCCTGGGTGCGGCGGTCCTTTTTGCCCTGTATCTGCTGCTGTCGGGCGAAAGGGGAAGCAGCGTGCAGGTGGTCTGTGACGGAAGGCTTCTGGGGGAGTATTCCCTTCAGGAGGACCGGGAGATCCCGCTTTCCCTGGAAGAGGGGAGGAATCTGCTCCTCATCCGGGACGGGAAGGTATGGATGGAGGAAGCAGAATGCCCCGACCGGCTCTGCGTCCGGCAGGGAGCGGTCAGCCGTGCGGGAGAGAGTATTATCTGTCTGCCTCATAAGCTGACGGTGAGCGTGACCGGAAGGAACGGTGCGGATCAGGAAGCGGTGGATGCAGTGGCGGGATAAGAGCGGAAGGAGGAAGTCATGGGCGGAAAAAATGCAGCGCGGACGGCGGTGCTGGGCCTGCTTCTGGCCTTTGCGCTGATCCTGGGATATGTGGAGACGCTGATCCCGCTTCCCTTCGGCGTGCCCGGAATGAAGCTGGGACTTCCCAATCTGGCTGTCCTTCTTGCGCTGTACCTGCTCGGGGCGAAGGAGGCTCTGCTTCTCAACACGGCCAGGGTGTGCCTGTCCGCCTTCCTGTTCGGGAGTCTTTCCTCCCTGCTTTACAGCCTCGCAGGAGCGATCTTCAGCTTTCTCATCATGGCGCTTTTGAAAAAAAGCTCCTGCTTTTCCGTGTGCGGAGTCAGCTGTGCCGGAGGGATCGCCCATAATGCGGCGCAGCTCTTTGTCGCCGTGCTGGTCACGGAAACGGTCCGAATCCTTTATTATATCCCGCCTCTTGCGGCCTGCGGCTGCCTTACGGGCTTTGTCATGGGGCTTGTCTGCCGGGGCGTACTGTCCTGTCTGCCGGGCCGGACAGCACGGCGGAGACCGGGGCGGGAAGGTAGCGCTCCGAATGCGGACGGCGCGGACGGGAAAGGGAAACGGAAAGCGCTTACGAAAGCAGCATCCGGGAGCGGAAAAACAGGGAATACGGATAAACGGAGGTAAGAGCATGTTTGCATATCTGGTGGGAAAAGTGGCCGGGGTGACAGAGGATAACCTGGTACTGGAGGTGGGGCAGATCGGGTTTAACGTGAAGGTCCCGGCAAGCCTGCCGCCCCTTCTGCCCTCCATCGGGGAGGAAGTGAAGATCTATACTTATACCTGCGTGCGGGAGGACGCTTTCCTTTTGTACGGTTTTCTCAGCCGGGACGAGCTGGAGATGTTCCGCCTGTTGATCACGGTGAGCGGCATCGGTCCCAAGGGGGGACTTGCCATTCTTTCCGTGATGAGTGCGGACGATGTGCGCCTGGCCGTGCTCACGCAGGATGCGAAGGCGATCTCCAGAGCGCCCGGCGTCGGCCCCAAGACCGCACAGCGCCTGATCCTGGAGCTGAAGGACCGGGTGTCTATGGAAGATACCCTCCTGTCCGGACAGAGCGAAGCATATGCCGTACAGACGGCCGGGCTGAGCGATGCGAAGAAGGAAGCGGCCGAGGCACTGGCGGCGCTGGGGTATTCCGCCGCTGAGGCCGCACAGGCCGTGCGGAAGGTGGAGCATGCGGATGAAATGGATGTGGAAGAGCTTCTGAAGGCGGCTTTGAAGCATCTGTTCTGACCGGCGCAGCGGTAGGAGGCCGCGGATGCGGCCCGCCGTGCGGATGCCGGATCTGTGATCCGGTGCACGTTTCCCGGCGCAGAAATACTTCGGAATGGAGGAAACATGGCAAGAGTCATTGAGACGAGCGTAACGGAAGAGGACATCAGAATAGAGAGCACGCTGCGGCCGCAGATGCTGGATGACTATATCGGGCAGAAGAAGGCGAAGGAAAATCTCAGAGTATATATCGAGGCGGCGAAACGGCGTGGAGATGCGCTGGATCACGTGCTTTTGTACGGGCCGCCCGGACTGGGGAAGACCACTCTGGCAGGCATCATCGCGAATGAGATGGGCGTTCACATGCGTGTGACGAGCGGCCCGGCCATCGAGAAGCCGGGGGAGATGGCGGCCATCCTCAACAGCCTGCAGGAAGGGGATCTTCTGTTCGTGGATGAGATCCACCGGCTGAACCGGCAGGTGGAGGAGGTGCTTTATCCGGCCATGGAAGACTATGCCATCGACATCATGATCGGGAAGGGCTCATCCGCCCGTTCCATCCGGCTGGAGCTTCCTCATTTCACGCTGGTGGGAGCGACTACGAGGGCAGGGCTTCTGACCGCGCCGCTGAGGGACCGGTTCGGCGTGATCCACAGGCTGGAATTTTATACGGTAGAGGAGCTGACCCGCATCATCGTCCATTCTGCCGCTGTACTGGGCGTGCAGATCGATGTGGGCGGGGCCGGGGAGCTGGCGAGAAGGAGCCGGGGAACGCCCCGGATCGCCAACCGGCTGCTGAAGCGGGTGCGGGATTTCGCTCAGGTCCGTTTTGACGGAGCGATCACCCTGGAGGTGGCACAGAAGGCCCTGGATCTTCTGGACGTGGACCGGATGGGCCTGGACCGGGTGGACCGGAATATGCTGGATACCATGATCTACAAGTTTAACGGAGGGCCGGTTGGGCTGGATACGCTGGCGGCGGCCATCGGGGAAGATGCGGGGACCATCGAGGACGTGTATGAGCCCTATCTGCTCCAGAACGGCTTCATCAACCGCACTCCCAGAGGGCGTGTGGTAACAGAAGCCGCCTACCGCCATTTGGGACTTGAATTCCCGCAGTCTTCTGGTGTATAATAATTTCCGTATAACAGGGCGCCGGGAAACGGAACGAAGGAGAGCAGCATGGCTGTTAAGACAGATACGGAAGTGATCATCGGGGGGAAGGTTTTCACGCTGAGCGGATACGAGAGCGAGGAATATCTGCAGCGGGTGGCCTCCTATCTCAATAACAAGCTGGCGGAATACAACAGGCTGGAGGGCTTTACGCGGCAGCCGCCCGCCCGGCAGAATATCCTGATGCAGCTCAACATTGCGGATGATTATTTCAAGGCGAGAAAACAGGTGGCCCTTCAGGAGGAGGAGCTTCAGACGAAGGAGAAGGAGCTTTATGACCTGAAGCATGAGCTCATCGCCACCCAGATGAAGCTGGAGAATGCGGAAAAGTCTCTGAAGAGCGCCCAGAAGGAGTTGAACGACAGTTCCAGAAAGATCGTCCGCTTGGAGACAGAGCTGGCGGACAGGAAGGAACACGGCGACAGGAACAAAAAGGAATAGCAGATCAGGACGGGCTGTCTTTTCAGGGACAGCCTTTTTCTTTCAGAAAATCCTGTCGGCCAGGAATCCTGCACCGGAAAAGCAGCCGGATGCAGCACATGCGGAAAGGAATACAGGATGAAGAAACCGGAATTGCTCGCGCCCGCCGGAGATTACGGCTGCTTTCAGGCAGCGCTGAAGGCGGGAGCGGATGCGGTATATATGGGAGGGCAGGAGTACGGCGCCAGGGCGTATGCCGGAAATTTCAGCCGGGAGGAAGTGCTTTCGGCGCTGGACGAGGCCCATTTTTTCGGAAAAAAGATCTATCTGACAGTCAATACCCTTATGAAGCAGGAGGAGCTGGACCGGCTTGCGGATTTCATCGCGCCGTTTTATGAGGCAGGACTGGACGGGGTGATCGTGCAGGATGTGGGAGCGCTGCGCGTCCTGGGGGAGAACTTCCCGTCCCTTCCCCTTCATGCGAGCACCCAGATGACGGTCACCGACGCGGCGGGAGCTCTGGCCTTAAAGCGGCTCGGCATCGTCCGGGTGGTGCCGGCAAGGGAACTTTCCCTGGAGGAAGCGGCGCTCCTGAAAAAGAAGAGCGGCCTGGAGGTGGAGGTATTCATCCACGGTGCCATGTGTTACTGCTATTCGGGACAGTGCCTGTTCAGCAGCATGCTGGGCGGCAGGAGCGGAAACCGGGGAAGGTGCGCCCAGCCCTGCCGTCAGCCTTACCGCATCCGGTCGCAGAAGACCGGGAAGTCCTGCTATCCGCTGAGCCTGAAGGATCTGTGTACCATCGACCTGATTCCGGAACTGATGGACGCCGGGATCGATTCCTTCAAGATCGAAGGCCGGATGAAGCGGGCGGAATATGTGGCCGGGGTGACGGATGTGTACCGGCGCAGGATCGATGAATACCTGGAATGGCCGGAGAAGAAGCGGCCGGTGCCGCAGAAGGACCGGGAGCTGCTTTCTTCTCTGTATGTGCGCAGCGCTTTGGGAAGCGGGTACCTCAAACGGCATAACGGCCGGGATATGATCACCCTGGATCAGCCGGGATATGCGGGCTGTGAGGAGAAGCTGCTGGAGGACATCCGCAGCAGGATCCTGGAGCGGGAGCTGTCTCTTCCGGTTTCACTGACGGCGGATCTGGAAGCAGGGAAGCCCCTGCGTCTGACGGCACAGGCGGGAGAGCACGCAGTCTGCCTGGAAGGCGAGACGGTGCAGCAGGCACAGAAGCGCCCGCTGGGAGAAGAAGAGGTGAGACGCCAGCTTTCCAAAACCGGCGGAAGCGGCTTTTCGGCAGAGAGCATTGCCGTTCACATGGCGGGGGAGGTATTTCTTCCGGTGAAGTCCATCAATGAACTGAGACGAAGCGTGCTGGAAAGGCTGCGCGCAGAGCAGGTCGGGGCGGGCCGCAGCCTGGCCGGAGAGACCGCGTCCGAAAGGATCTCCCCTCAGCCGCAGCCTCTCTTCCCGACGCGGCCGGACGCATCCGCCCGTCCGCAGCTTTCGGCTTCGGCAGCCACTCTGCCCCAGCTGAAGGCCTGTCTGAAAAGCGGGACGGCCCGGATCTATCTGACCGGCTGTCTGACCGGCGCTTCGGCCTTCCCGGAAGCCGGACGGCTGATCTCAGAAGCGGAGCGGGCGGGCTTTTCGGGGGAGATCTTTCTGGCTCTCCCGGCGATCCTCCGGGAGGAGAGCAGGGAGCAGATGACACAGATCAAACGGATTCTTGACAGCGGACTCTTCGACGGCGCGCTGGCCGCATCTCCTTCCGGTCTGATGTGGCTGAAGGAAAACGGCTGGCGGGGGAAAGTAGCCCTGGATCACCGGATCTATATCTGGAACCGGCAGACCTGGGAGTACTGGAGGGATGAGATGGATACCTACTGTGCCCCTCTGGAGCTCAACAGCAGGCAGGTGTATGCCCTGCCCGCGCCGGGGGAAGGGAGCCGGGGACGAAAGGAGATTCTGGTATACGGCAGGATCCCCATGATGGTAACGGCAAACTGCATCCGGAAAACGGCAGGAGAATGTCCGAAGGATGCGCCTTTGGGAAAAAGGGAAGGAAAAGGCGGACAGGGGGCGCGGCCGTCTGGCACAGGACCGTCCGGCACAGGACCGTCCGGCACAGGACCGGCAGGCGGAGAGCTGTTTCTGATCGACCGCTATCAGGCCGCGTTCCCGGTAGTCACAGACTGCCGCTTCTGCTATAATGTCATCTACAATTCCGTTCCGCTTTCGCTTCACGGCTTCCTGGGGGAAATGAAGGAGAGAGGGACTGCCTTTCTCCGGCTGGATTTCCTGGAGGAGAGTGAAGAGGAGACGGAAGCGCTGCTTAAGCTGTTTGAGGCGGGGCTTCGGGGAAAACAGGTACAGCCGGTTTATGCGTTCACCACGGGACATTTCAGGAAAGGAGCACAGTAAAGGGCATGGGGCAGTTCATTGCGGTTTATTCCAGATATGTGACGGCGCTTTTGGCAGTCCTGTACGCGGTCCTGTCCGTGGTGCGCCTCTTTTTCCCTGACAGAAAGGGGCGTCCCATAGATACGGCGCAGACTGTCTGCACCTTCCTGTGGCAGTTTGCCGCCTTCCTGGCGCTCTGCCTGGAAACGGGAGAGCTGGAAATGCTGATTTTCTATGCGCTTTCCCAGCTTGTCCTCTTTACCTCCATGACTCTGTTTCTCATGATCTATCCGGGCCTGAACCGGGCAGTCTTCAATCACATGTGCTTCCTTCTGGGAACGGGCTTTCTGATCCTCGGCAGGCTGAACCTGCATCAGGCGATCCGGCAGCTCATCATCGCTGCGGTCTCTCTGATCCTTTGCATGGCGGTCCCTCAGGTGATCAGAACCTGTACGGATCTGCTCAAGAGGCTGACTCTTCTGTATGCCGGGGCCGGGCTCCTGGCGCTTCTGGCAGTGCTGGCGCTGGGACAGGTGACGCATGGATCCCGTCTCACCTATACGGTGGCGGGGATTACCTTTCAGCCCTCGGAATTCGTGAAGATCCTGTTCGTTTTTTTTCTTGCGGCCTTTTTGGGAGAGGATGCTTCCCTGAAAAGGCTGGCGGCGGCCGCTGCGGTGTCGGCCGGCCATGTGCTGATTCTGGTGCTGTCGAAGGATCTGGGGAGCGCTCTGATCTTTTTTCTGGCCTTCGTCCTGCTGGTGTTTTTTGCTACGGGAAAATACCGCTATCTGGTGCTGGGGGCGGCCGGAGGCTGTGCGGCGGCCTGTGTGGCCTACCGCCTGTTTTCTCATGTACAGGTCCGGGTGCAGGCCTGGCGCGATCCCTGGAGCGTGATCGACAGTCAGGGCTACCAGATCACCCAGTCTCTCTTCGCCCTCTCCCGGGGCGGCTGGTTCGGTCTGGGGATCGGACGGGGGACGCCGGACGACATTCCTTATGTGGAGACGGATTTCATCTTTGCAGCGGTGACGGAGGAGCTGGGGCTTCTGTTTGCGGTAAGCCTGCTGGCGGTCTGTGTCTGCTGTTTTCTGCAGTTTTTGCGGATCGCTCTGGCGCAGAGAGACCGGTTCTGCCGGCTGTTGGCGTCCGGCTTTGGCGTGATGTATATTTTTCAGGTCTTTCTCACCGTAGGCGGCGGAACCCGGTTCATCCCTCTGACCGGTGTGACCCTTCCGCTGGTCAGCTATGGAGGCAGCAGCGTGATGACCACCCTTCTTCTGTTTTCTGTGATGCAGGGGATCGGCCTGAAGCGCAGAAAGCTCCGTCCGGCGGAAAGAGAAGAAGAGGAAGAAGAGGACGGCTGGCGGGAAGAGGACCGGCAGGAGGATGGCCCGGAAGAGGACGGCTGGCGGGATGAGGATCCGGAAGAGGAAGCCTGGCAGGATGAGGATCCGGAAGACGGCGGCTGGCAGGACGAGGAGCCCGGGGGAGACTGGCAGGAAGCCTGGAACGGAAAGGATGGAAGAAGCCGGAAATGACGGACAGAGGATGGAAGCGGACAGAAAAGAAACGGAACGGAAGGAAACGAAGAGCCGGGAGGAACGGGATCCGGATCAGGCCTGCAAAAGAGCCGGAACAAAGGGAATGCACGGAGGAAAAAAGGACGCGGGCACAGCTGGCCGGCTGCGGAGCGTTTTTTGTCCTCCTGTTTGCCGCCATGGCCGCTTACCTGTGCATTTATCTTCCCACCCATTCGGAGGAGCTGTTCAACAACAGCTATAACAGCAGGCAGAGTGTGCTGGCGGCGCAGAATACGAGAGGGACCATCTATTCCGCAGACGGAGAGGTGCTGGCAGAGACAGTGACACAGGACGGAGAAGAGGTGAGACAGTATCCCTATGACAATCTGTTTTCGCATATCGTGGGCTATTCCACCAGAGGAAAGACCGGACTGGAAAGCCTGGCCAACTACGAACTGATCCATACCTCTGCTTCCATAACCGAGCAGGCGGAAAATGAGGCGGCGGGAGTGAAAAATCCCGGAAACAACCTGGTCACTACGCTGGACACGGCAGTCCAGGAGGCTGCCAGCAATGCCATGGGGCTTTATGAAGGGGCGATCGTGGCCATGGAACCCTCCACCGGAAAGATCCTGGCCATGGTCTCCAAGCCGGATTTTGATCCCAACCGGGTTGCGGAGGAATGGGAGGAGCTGAATCAGGACGGAAGCTCTGTCCTTCTGAACCGGGCGTCTCAGGGACTTTATCCTCCCGGCTCCACCTTTAAGATCATAACGGCTCTGGAGTATATCAGGGAGCATCCGGATGACTGGGAAAGCTACAGCTATACGTGTAATGGGAGCTATACTCATGCGGACAGCACCATCCGCTGCTTCCATGGAAGCAGCCACGGAACGCTGGATTTCATGCATTCCTTTGCGGAATCCTGCAATTCCTCCTTCGCCAATATCGGCATGAGCCTGGATCGGAAACGCTTTTTGTCCACACTGGATGAGCTTCTGTTCAACCGGGAGCTTCCGGTTGACATCGCATATTCGGAAAGCAGCGTCGGTCTGGAGGAAGACAGCGGGGATGCGGATATGATGCAGACCGTGATCGGACAGGGAAAAACACAGATGACGCCTCTGCATCTGTGCATGCTCACCTGTGCCATCGCCAACGGAGGCGTGCTGATGAAGCCTTATGAAATGGACCGGGTGGAAACGCCGGATAAGACGGTTCTGAAGCAGTATGAGCCGGAGGAATATGCCCGCCTGATGACCGGAACGGAGGCGCAGGTCCTGACAGAGCTGATGACGGATGTGGTCGAAGAAGGGACGGCCTCGAAGCTGTCCGGGCTGTCCTATACCGCGGCAGGTAAGACCGGTTCCGCGGAATACAGCGACAGTACCAGCGATTCCCACGCCTGGTTTACCGGCTTTGCTCCGGCAGAGGATCCGCAGATCGCAGTTACCGTGATCATCGAGGGGATCGGCTCCGGAGGAGACTATGCGGTTCCCATCGCCAGGAGGGTATTTGACGCATATTTCGGGGAATAGCGCGGGGCGCGCTGCCGTCCGCCGGCTGTATGGCTGTTGCTGTTCGCTGGCCTGTCAGGGAACAGGAAGTATGGCTGGGGGATATGCAAAGTTTTTCTTGCCTAAGCTGTGTATTTGGGATATACTTGAACTAGTTTAGCGGAAGGTCCGCGCCCCTTCGGGCGGATCAAAAGTGCACACCTTACAGGAGGGATTGCGATGATAGAGGCAACAAGCTGTGGCGGTGTGGTTATTTTCCGCGGGAAGATACTGCTTTTGTACAAGAATTTCAAGAACAAGTACGAAGGTTGGGTTCTGCCCAAGGGAACGGTAGAGGCAGGAGAGGAGTATAAGGACACGGCGCTCCGGGAGGTGCTCGAGGAGAGCGGGGCGAAAGCCTCCATCATCAAGTATATCGGAAAGAGCGAGTATACCTTCAACGTGCCGGAGGATACGGTGGACAAGGAGGTGCACTGGTATCTGATGATGGCCGACAGTTATTACAGTAAACCACAGCGTGAGGAATATTTCGTGGACTCCGGGTTTTACAAGTACCATGAAGCCTATCATCTGCTGAAGTTCGCCAACGAGAAGCAGATCCTGGAAAAGGCTTATCGTGAGTATCTGGATCTGAAAAAGAGAAACCTCTGGGGAAGCAGAAAGTATTTCTGAAGGATCCCGGCAAGAAAGCGGCACGGGAATGGAAGGAGAGGCGGGAACGGAAAAAGGAAACCTTCCCGTTTCTTTTTTTCTTCTGAAAAGAAAAACCGGCGGAAAATGCCGGACAAAAGACGGTATGAAAGCGCCGGAAAATGGCAATGGTCTTAAGGAGGACTCAGATCCTCCGGCGGGAAAGGAAGACGGAGCGGCATGAAATTCTGCAGGAAGCTCTACGTGGGGGAATCCGTGAAAAACCCCGAAAAGGTAAAATGGAAGCTTATGCATAATGCGGGTCAGTTTTCCGTCTATGTGATCGCGGTCGCCGCATCCGAAGGGGATCAGCTGGAGATCATTCACAGCGGGTACCTGAAGCAGCGCTGCTTCGATACGGAGCATATGCTGGTGGCCGGCCTGGCAGCCAGCAGGCAGGAAGCGGTGGAGATCGTGACAAGGCTTGCGCAGGAAGTGGTGCGGGAAACCGGAAACGCGGATCTGAGAGGCTACCTTCTGAGAAACGGATGACCGGACAAAACGGCGGGACGGACAGGGCATATGGAAATCGTTTTTTTTGTTCTGAAAACAGCAGGCATCATCCTGCTCATCATACTCGGCCTGCTGGTACTTCTCGCAGCGCTTCTGCTTTTGGTTCCCATCCGATACCGGATCGAAGGGCACCTGCCGGAAGAGGGGGATCCCCGGGCCTGCATCCGCTTTACCTGGCTCTTCCATCTGGTAAGCTTTCAGGCAGAGTATGCGGACGGCCTGCGGACGGTCCTGCGGGCTGCGGGACTCCCCGTCCACCCGGAAAAATGGAGACGGAAAAGACGTGCGGAAGGCGTTTCGGACGGCAGGACTGCTCCGGACGGGGAAGACCGGCAGGATGTCCTGCGAACAACGTCCCCTTCCCGGGAAGGGGAGGCCGGAACGCGGGCGGCCCGGGAAGAAAACTCCGGAGAAAAAACGATGCGGGAGGAGCCTTCTTTCCGGAAGGAGGCTTCGGAAGCCGTAACTTCACAGCAGAAAACAGAAAAGGGACCGAAAATGCCGGGAGCGGAGCAGCAAAAGGAAGAAGAGAACCGTCCGGACAGATGGGCTGCTTTGCAAAACAGGCTGGAGCGCTTTGCGGAAAGCCTGAAAGATGCCGGGCAGGCGCTGGAGAGCCTGGCAGAAAGAGCGGAGCGTATTCGGAATGCGGCGGCATATTACCGGAGGGTCCTGACCGCGGAAGATTCCCGGATGGCCGTAGGTATGATCTGGGAGCATCTGAAGGGGCTGGCAGGGCATGCCCGGCCGAAGACATTCTCGGCTGAGCTTACGGTCGGAGCAGAAGATCCGTCCGTGACGGGAAAGGTGCTTGCCGTGCACGGGATGCTCTATCCGTGGATCGGAGAGTCGGTCTGTATTCATGCGGATTTTGAAAGAGAATGCCTGTACGGAGAGCTTTATGCGGCGGGAAGGGTCCGCGCCTGTGTGGCGCTTTACCATATTTTAAGAGTGGTCCTGGATAAGAGAACATGGACGCTGTTCAGACGTCTGAAAAAGGAGGAGCTGACCAATGGCTGAGAACCATAACAACATCAATGCGGTGATGGAATCCCTGTTAAAAGGAGCCAATACGCTGATGTCGACCAAAACCGTGGTGGGAGAGGCAACAAAGATCGATGATACCATCATCATCCCGCTGGTGGATGTGAGCTTCGGCGTGGGAGCCGGGGCCAGCCGGAGCGACAAAAAGGACGGAGGGGCCGGAGGGCTTTCCGGAAAGATGACGCCGAGCGCCGTGCTGTTGATCAAAAACGGTCAGACGAAGCTGGTCAATATCAAGAATCAGGACAGCGTGACCAAGATCCTGGATATGATTCCCGATCTGGTGGACCGTTTTACCGCCAGGCCGGAACGGATGATGAGCGATGAGGAAGCGCAGAAGGCGGCCTTCCCCGAAGAGGATTAGTCCGGATCGGAGCGGGAAACGCCGGGGAGAAGGCACGGAAGGCGAAAGGCCTGGTACTGAATATGGAAAAAGAGGGATCATGCCGGCAGCAGGCGCATAGAATGACAGTAAGACGACGAAGGGCAGGTGCGGCCGGAATGCGGCAGCTTTGGAAACTGATCGGACTGATTGTATTCAGCATTGCCATCGGCATGTTCCTGACCCTGCTGATCGCCAACCGGCTGGCCGGTCTGATCGTGGCGGCGCTTCTCATGGTGGCCGGCTACAATATGGTGTTCTGCGACAAATGAGGGCTTCCTTCGGTGAGAAAAGGAGATTTGAAATTTCCTATCGTACAAAAAAAGCTGCCATACCTCCTGCAGGGGTATGGCAGCTCATTTTCTGTTATCCGTCGAAAGCATCATTCCTTATGCTCTCTCCACTTTGCCGGATCTGAGGCAGCTGGTACAAACATGCATCTTCCTGGAAGCTCCGTTTACCAGACACTTTACGCTTTTCACATTTGAGTTCCAGATACGGTTGGATCTTCTATGGGAATGGCTTACGTTGTTACCAAAATGAACGCCCTTGCCGCAAATATCACATTTTGCCATCTTCGCACCTCCTAAACCAATATATTTTTCGAACCGCAACATGTGTATGATAACAGAAAAGAAAGGAATTTGCAAGCGGAATCTCAACAGAAAAATATTTTTATCTTCCATTTTTTCAGGAAAGCGGTTATAATATGCTTATATTTGTGCCGTTTTGAGATGCGCGCGGGACGGCGGCCCGGATGCCGGGGGCGGCCGGAGCCGTTTCTGCCATCCGGCGTGCCGGCGGCGAAGAAGGAGGTATGACATGAAGGGTTCATATTTGAACACCCATATGGGCAATATAACGATTGACAGAGAAGTTATTGCACAGTATGCTGGTACCGTTGCCATGGAATGCTTCGGCATCGTGGGGATGGGCATTACGGTGAAGGATGTGGTGAAGCTCCTGAAGAAGGACAATGTGACGAAGGGGATCACCGTTACGGTCAATAACAACAAACTGACACTGGACTTCCATGTGATCGTTTCCTACGGCGTGAGTATTCTGGCAGTGTCCAACAATCTGATCGATAATGTGAAGTATAAAGTGGAAGAATTCACCGGCATGGAAATTGAAAAGATCAACATCTTCGTCGAAGGTGTGCGAGTGATTGATTAAGGAGGACAGTAGTTGTGAGTTTGCAGACAATAGACGCCGGCTGCCTGGCGAAGATGTTTCTGGCAGGAGCCAGGAGGCTTGAAAGCAAAAAAGAGTGGATCAATGAGCTGAACGTGTTTCCGGTACCGGACGGAGATACGGGAACGAATATGACGCTTACCATCATGTCGGCGGCAAAGGATGTGGCCGCCATGGCGGAACCTGATATGGCATCGCTTTCCAAGGCGATCTCCTCCGGCTCTCTGCGCGGGGCGAGGGGAAATTCCGGCGTTATCCTTTCCCAGCTTTTCAGAGGCTTTACCAAGGGGATCCGCGATTATGACGTGATCACGATCCCGATCATGGCCGCAGCCTGCGAAAAGGCGGTGGAGACGGCGTACAAGGCCGTCATGAAGCCGAAGGAGGGAACGATCCTCACCGTGGCCAAGGGCGCTTCCATGAAGGCGAGAGAGCTGGCCGACGGCGGCGAGGAGGATATGGAGAAGTTCCTGCAGGAGATCATCTCCCATGCGGAATACGTGCTCAGCCAGACGCCTGAGATGCTTCCGGTGCTGAAGCAGGCAGGCGTGGTGGATTCCGGCGGACAGGGACTGGTGGAGGTCCTGCACGGTGCGTTTGATGCCTTTACGGGGAAAACCTCCGAGGAGTCCTTCGATTTTTCCGCCGAGGCAAAGCCGGCTGCTGCCGGAGAGAGCGTAAGGAGCAGCCTGGACGTTCAGGCCGGCATGGAGATCAAATTCGGCTACTGCACGGAGTTTATCATCCTTCTGAACAAGACTTTCAATATCAAACAGGAGATGGATTTCAAAGCTTATCTGGAATCCATCGGCGATTCCATCGTGGTGGTGGCGGATGACGATGTGGTAAAGGTGCACGTACATACCAATGACCCCGGACTTGCGATCCAGAAGGCATTGAAGTACGGCGCGCTTTCCAATATGAAGATCGACAACATGCGCCTGGAACACCAGGAGAAGCTGTTTAAGCTGTCCGAAAAGGAAAAAGAACAGGAAATGGCCGGACAGGCAGGTGCTGAGACGGAGGCGGCCGGGGCGCATAAGGAGGTCGGCTTCATCGCAGTTTCTGCGGGAGAAGGACTTGCGGAGATCTTCCGGGGACTGGGCGTGGATTCCATCATCGAGGGCGGACAGACCATGAACCCCAGCACGGAGGATGTGGTCAATGCGATCAAAAAGGTGAATGCGGACACGGTATACGTGCTTCCCAACAACAAGAACATCATCCTTGCCGCAAATCAGGCGAAGTACCTGGTGGAGGACAGAAATGTGGTGGTCATTCCCACAAAGACGATCCCGCAGGGCATCACTGCGGTGATCAATTATGTGCCGGACATGGGAGCGGAAGAGAACGAAGCCGCCATGACGGAGGAAATTTCCCACGTGAAGACCGGAGAAGTGACCTATGCGGTGCGCGATACGGTGATCGACGATAAGCAGATCCGTCAGGGAGATTACATGGGGATCGGCGATGACGGCATCCTGGCTGTGGGTTCCGACATTGCGGATGTGGCCTATGACATGACCGCTTCCATGATGGAGGACGACTGCGAGCTGATCAGCATTTATTACGGGGCGGACATCACAGAAGAGGATGCGGAAAAGCTGAAGGCCAGGGTGGAAGCGCGTTATCCTTCCTGCGACATCGAGCTGCAGTACGGCGGCCAGCCCATCTACTATTATATCATTTCAGTGGAATAGGCAGGAGGGCTTCCTGCCTCGCGGAGCGGAATACCGGCAGGAAGAGAAGCGTTATGAAAAGGAAGAGATGAAGATTCAGGAAGGATTGACATCGATCAGAGGAGTCGGCGAAAAGACGGCGAAGCTTTTCGCCAGACTCCATATTTCAAATGTGGGAGAGCTCCTGGAGCATTATCCCAGAGATTATGAGAAGATGGAAGCGCCCGTTTCCGTATCGGCTCTGACGCCCGGAAGGGTGTGCGCCGTGAAGGCGGCGGTGATCGGAACACCGCAGATTACGCGGGTGCGCTCCCTGGTCATAGGGAATGTACAGGCCGGAGATGCAACCGGCCTTTTTCGTATGACCTTTTTTGGAATGCCCTATCTGAGAAGTATTCTGAAGCCGGGAAGCGTTCATGTATTCAGAGGGCTGTGCCAGGCGGAGCAGGCAGGAAAGGCGCAGAGAGCGTCCCTGGGTGTGCCGGCTCCCGGCGGACTGCAGCCGGCACGGCCGCTCAGGATGGAGCAGCCCGCCATTTTCAGCGCGGAGGATTATGCTGCCATTCAGGATACCCTGCAGCCCAAATATGCGCTCACAAAGGGACTGACCAACCGGCTGATGATCCGCACCGTGCGTTCGGCTCTGGAGGGGCTGGACGAAAGGATGCTGGAGGAGTTCCTTCCGGAAGCGCTGAGAAAGGAATATGATCTGATCCCCTGGCTGGAGGCAGTGAGAAGGATCCATTGTCCGGCGGATGTGGGGGAGCTTGCCGCCGCAAGAAGACGGCTTTCCTTCAACGAATTCCTGGCCTTCTTTCTGGGGCTTGCCCGCCTGAAGGGGGAGAACGGGGAGAGAAAGGTAACGAGGCCCATGCAGGCCGTACCGGATACCGGAAGGCTGCTGAAGGGCCTTCCTTACCGTCTGACGGATGCACAGCTCCGGGTCTGGAAACAGATCGAGGAGGATATGGCAAAAGAAACCGCCATGAACCGTCTGGTACAGGGAGATGTGGGAAGCGGGAAGACCATCCTCGCCTTTCTCGCCCTCCTGATGTGTGCGGCAAACGGAAGGCAGGGCTGTCTGATGGCGCCCACGGAGGTGCTGGCGGCTCAGCACTTTGAAGCGCTCAACAGGCTGTGCGAAGAGCAGGGCCTGTGCATCCGCCCGGTCCTTTTGACCGGCTCCACGCCGGCGGGAGAGAAGAAGCGCATCTATCGGGCTGTTGCGTCAGGAGAATACAATGTGATCGTGGGAACCCATGCCCTGATCCAGGAGAAGGTGGAATACCGGGATCTGGCCCTGGTGGTCACGGATGAGCAGCACCGCTTCGGCGTGCGTCAGCGGGAGAGTCTGGCGGATAAGGGAGAAGGGACCCATGTGCTGGTGATGAGCGCCACCCCCATTCCCCGCACGCTCGCCATTGTGCTCTACGGGGATCTGAACGTTTCCATCCTGGATGAGATGCCGGTGGGGCGGCTTCCCATCAAAAACTGTGTGGTAGGGACCGCCTGGAGGCCGAAGGCCTATTCTTTCATTGCGGATCAGGTTCGTGCAGGCCATCAGGCCTATGTGATCTGCCCCATGGTGGAGGAAGGGGAGATGGACGGGCTGGAAAACGTGCTGGACTATGCGAAGAAGCTGGAGGCGGCCCTGCCGGAGGGGATCCGGATCGCCGTTCTGCACGGCCGGATGAAGAGCGCGCAGAAGAATGAGATCATGGAGGCTTTTGCCGCCGGGAAGACGGACGTGCTGGTTTCCACCACGGTGATCGAGGTGGGGATCAACGTGCCGAATGCCACCGTCATGATGGTGGAGAACGCGGAGCGCTTCGGGCTGGCGCAGCTGCACCAGCTGCGCGGCCGGGTGGGCAGGGGAAGCGCCCAGAGCTACTGTATGTTCATCAGCTCCAACGAGAACGAAGCGGTGATGAAGCGTCTGAAGATCCTGAACGATTCCAATGACGGCTTTTTTATCGCCAATGAGGACCTGAAGCTGCGGGGGCCGGGCGACCTGTTCGGGGTGCGCCAGAGCGGCGAACTGGACTTCCGGATCGGCGATATTTATCGGGACAGCGATCTTTTGCTGAAAGCCAGTGCTCTGGCGGAACGGATCGTTTCCGGGGACCCCGGCAGAAAGGACCGGCAGCTTGCCGGACTCTACCGCTGGGAGGAGGAGCATCTGGACCCGGTTGACTTTCGGAGTATATAAAGGTAAAATTTCATTACGGCTCAGCCGGCTGTGCGGAAGGCTGAGCTGAAAACATTTCCGCATGGCGAAGAAAAAACGGCGGACGGCGATTTCGCCGCAGACAGCGGAAAGAACAGAAATGGAGAATGCTATGTCAAAGATTGCGATTGTCACGGACAGCAACAGCGGGATTACCCAGGCGCAGGCGGAAGAGCTTGGCGTTTATGTGCTGCCCATGCCGTTCATGATAGGCGGGGAAACCTTTTTTGAAGGGGTCAATCTGACCCAGGAGGAGTTTTATGAAAAGCTCCGGACGGGCGTGCCTGTGTCCACCTCTCAGCCCGCGCCGGATTCTATCCTGCGGCTGTGGAGAAGGCTGCTTCTGGATTACGACCAGATCGTTCATATTCCCATGAGCAGCGGACTTTCCGGTTCCTGCCAGACGGCCATGATGCTGGCCGATGATTTTGACGGGCGCGTGGAGGTGGTGAACAACCAGAGGATTTCCATCACCCAGAGGCGGTCCGTGGTGGATGCGATCCATCTGGCAGAGCAGGGGATGGATGCGGCGCAGATCCGGGAGTTTCTGGAAAAGGATAAGTTCAATT
This sequence comes from Candidatus Eisenbergiella intestinipullorum, assembly GCA_019119815.1. Taxonomy (GTDB): domain Bacteria; phylum Bacillota; class Clostridia; order Lachnospirales; family Lachnospiraceae; genus Eisenbergiella; species Eisenbergiella intestinipullorum. The sequence continues at coordinate 57,694 of DWWH01000070.1, forward strand.
CCAGTATCTATATCATGGTGGACACCCTGTATTATCTGAAAAAGGGCGGGCGCATCACTCCGGCAGCCGCAGCGCTGGGAACCCTTCTGCGTCTGAAGCCGGTGCTGCAGATTCAGGGAGAGAAGCTGGACGCTTTTGCCAAGGCGAGGACCACGGCCTCTGCCAGACAGATCATGCTGAATGCGGTGATCAGCGACGTGACCCAGCGGTTCGGAAGGCCGCTGGAAAACTGCGGCATGTGGATCGATTTTGCACACACTCAGAACGAGGCTGCCATCCTGGATTTCCAGAAGGAGGTCCTTTCTCATTTTCCGGGCGCGCAGAGCCGCGTGGATCCGCTTTCCCTGAGCGTTTCCTGTCATATCGGCCCCGGCGCCCTGGCAGTGGGCGTCACCATGCGCAATGATCAGGACGGAAAATGACCGGGAGAAAGAAGGCTGCGGACATCGGATGAGAACAGCTTTCACATACAACAGGATAACGGGCGGAGGGATCGGAAAAGCGGCCGACATGCAGTCCCTTCCGCCGCCGGAGACCGGCTGTCTGACGCGCTCCTGCGTCGGGCAGCCAGTGTGCGGTTTAAAGGAGAATGAAGCGGAACAAAAATGAAGGAAAATGGAAGCAAGGAGAATGGAATGAGCAGGAGTCAGAACACTTATGACGCTTCCAGCATCACGGTGCTGGAGGGACTTGAGGCGGTCCGCAAGAGGCCGGGCATGTATATCGGAAGCGTTTCCACCAAGGGCCTGAACCATCTGGTCTATGAAATCGTGGACAACGCGGTGGACGAACATCTGGCGGGGGTCTGCGACCGCATCTGCGTGACCCTGGAGGCGGACGGCTCCGCCACCGTGGACGATAACGGAAGAGGAATTCCGGTGGGGATGCATGAAAAGGGTGTGAGCGCGGAGCGGCTGGTGTTCACCACCCTGCATGCGGGCGGAAAATTCGACCATTCCGCCTACAAGACCAGCGGCGGCCTGCACGGCGTGGGTTCTTCGGTGGTGAACGCTCTTTCGGCCAGGCTGACCGTCCGGGTGCGGCATGGCGGAAAGATCTATGAAGACCGATATGAGCGGGGCATTCCCACGGTAGAGCTGGAAGACGGCCTGCTTCCCGTGGTGGGAAGAGCAAAGGACACGGGAACCTGCATCAATTTCCTTCCGGACGATGAGATTTTTGAAAAGACCAGGTTCAAGGAGGATGAGATCAAGAGCCGCCTGCATGAGACGGCCTATCTGAATCCGGCGCTGACCATCGTTTTTACGGACAAAAGGAAGGAAGAGCCGGAGGTGATCGAGTACCATGAGCCGGAGGGGATCGTGGGCTTCATCCGCGATCTGAACAAGTCCAGGGAAGCGGTGAGCGACGTGATCTACTTTTCCGGGGAGAGCGAGGGCATTTCCGTGGAAGGCGCCTTTCAGTACGTGAATGAATTCCATGAAAACGTGCTGGGCTTCTGCAACAACATCTACAACGCGGAGGGCGGCACGCACCTGACCGGTTTTAAGACCAATTTCACCAATATCATCAATACCTACGCCAGACAGCTGAACATTCTGAAGGAAAAGGACCAGAATTTTACCGGGGCGGATGTGAGAAACGGCATGACGGCGGTGATCTCCATCAAACATCCCGATCCCAGATTCGAGGGACAGACCAAAACCAAGCTGGACAACCAGGATGCGGCGAAGGTGGTGGGAAAGGTGACCGGAGAAGAACTGGTGCGCTATTTCGATCGGAACCTGGAGACCCTGAAAAGCATCATAGGCTGTGCGGAAAAGGCGGCGAAGATCAGAAAGAGCGAGGAGAGGGCCAAGACCAACCTGCTGACGAAGCAGAAGTTTTCCTTTGATTCCAACGGAAAGCTTGCGAACTGCGAGTCCAGGGATCCCTCCCGGTGTGAGATCTTCATCGTGGAGGGAGATTCCGCAGGCGGTAGCGCCAAGATGGCGAGGGACCGTTCCTATCAGGCGATCCTGCCCATCCGGGGAAAGATCCTGAACGTGGAGAAGGCGAGCATCGACAAGGTGCTGGCGAACGCTGAGATCAAGGCCATGATCAATGCCTTCGGCTGCGGGTTTTCAGAAGGCTACGGAAATGATTTCGACATCACGAAGCTGCGTTATGACAAGATCATCATCATGACCGATGCGGATGTGGACGGCTCCCATATTTCCACCCTGCTTCTGACCCTGTTCTACCGGTTCATGCCGGAGCTGATCTTTGAAGGTCACGTGTACCTGGCCATGCCCCCGCTCTATAAGGCCATGCCGTCGAAGGGAAAGGAGGAATACCTCTATGACGACAAGGCGCTGGAGCGCTACCGGAAGAGGCATAAGGGGCCGTTTACCCTGCAGCGCTACAAGGGACTGGGAGAGATGGACGCTTCTCAGCTGTGGGAGACCACTCTGAATCCGGAGACCCGCCTGCTCAGCCAGGTGGAGATCGAGGATGCCAGAATGGCTTCCGAAGTGACGGAGCTTCTCATGGGAACGGATGTGCCGCCCAGGCGGACGTTTATCTATGAATACGCGCCGGATGCCCGGCTGGATGTCTGACGGCATCCGGCGTCAGAACGGCAGGCTTTCATATAACGACAGGAGAGTGAAGATTTGGACGAAAAGATCATAAAAACAGAGTATTCCGAGGTCATGCAGAAGTCTTTCATCGACTACGCCATGAGCGTCATCGTAGCCAGGGCCCTGCCCGATGTGCGTGACGGGCTGAAACCGGTGCAGCGCAGGACTCTTTACGATATGTACGAGCTGGGGATCCGTTATGACAGGCCCTACCGGAAATGCGCCCGTATCGTGGGCGACACCATGGGCAAATACCATCCCCATGGAGACAGCTCCATCTACGACGCGCTGGTGGTGATGGCCCAGGACTTCAAGAAGGGACTCCCTCTGGTGGACGGACACGGAAATTTCGGAAACATCGAGGGGGACGGAGCCGCAGCCATGCGTTATACGGAGGCACGTCTGGAGCAGGTGACCCAGGAGGCCTTCCTTGCGGATCTGGACAAGGATGTGGTGGATTTCGGGCCGAATTTTGATGAGACGGAAAAGGAACCGACGGTCCTGCCGGTGAAGTTTCCCAACCTTCTGGTCAACGGTTCGGAGGGCATCGCCGTCGGCATGGCCACCAGCATCCCGCCCCACAACCTGGGCGAGGTGATCGAGGCGGAAAAGGCATTTCTGCAGGATGAAACCCTTTCTGCCGCGGAGCTGATGAAATATCTGAAGGGGCCGGATTTCCCTACGGGAGGCATCGTCACCAACAAGGACGACCTGCTTTCCATCTATGAAACGGGAAGCGGAAAGATCCGCATCCGGGGAAAGGTAGAGGTGGAAAAGGGAAAGGGAGGAAGGACGAATGTGGTCATTACCGAGATCCCCTATCCCATGATCGGCGTCAACATCGGAAAGTTCCTTTCGGATGTGGCTGCCCTGGCGGAAACGAAGAAGACCGCGGACATCAGCGACATCTCCAACCAGTCCTCCAAGGAAGGCATCCGTATCGTTATCGAGCTGAAAAAGGATGCGGACGCGGACAATTTCATCAACCTGCTTTATAAAAAGACCCGTCTGGAGGACACCTTTGGCGTGAACATGCTGGCCATCGTGGACGGCCGTCCGGAAACCCTGGGGCTCAGGGAGCTCCTGAAGGCTCATGTGGACTTTTTATACCAGGTGACCACCAGAAAATATGAGAATCTGCTGACAAAGGAGAAAAACCGCAGAGAAATCCAGGAAGGCCTGATCAAGGCATGCAACGTGATCGACCTGATCATCGAGATCCTCCGGGGTTCCCGGGACCGGGCCATGGCGAAAGCCTGCCTGGTGGAGGGAAAGACCGACGGCATCCGCTTCCGCTCAAAGGAATCCAGAGTGATGGCATCGCAGCTTGCCTTTACGGAGAACCAGGCCAATGCCATCCTGGAGATGCGCCTGTACAAGCTGATCGGTCTGGAGCTGGAGGCTCTGATCCGGGAGCATGAGGAAACCCTTTCCAATATCTACCGCTACGAGGACATTCTGGAGCGCAGGGAGTCCATGGCACAGGTGATCCGCAACGAGCTGGACGAGATCAAAAGGAAGTTTTCCGTGCCCAGGAAGACCGTGATCGATAACTGTGCGGAGGCCGTGTTTGAAGAAAAGAAGCCGGAGGAGACGGACGTGATGTTCCTGATGGACCGCTTCGGTTATGCCAGGACCATCGACATGACCGTCTATGAGCGGAATAAGGAGGCGGCGGATGCAGAAAACCGCTTTGTGTTCAGCTGCAGGAATACGGGCCGGATCTGCCTGTTTACCAATACGGGACAGCTGTATACCGTTAAGGTCTCTGATCTGCCGTATGGAAAATTCCGGGATAAGGGAACGCCGGTGGACAACGTGAGCAATTATGATTCCGCAAAGGAGGAGCTTCTGAACGTCTGCAGCCAGTCGGAGCTGAATCTCTGCCGCGTGATCTTCACCACGAAGATGGGCATGATCAAGGTGGTGGACGGCGGGGAATTTGACGTGATGAAGCGCACCGTTGCAGCCACCAGGCTGCAGGACGGAGACGAGCTGAAGGACGTGACCGTTCTGAGAGAACAGCAGACCGTGACGCTTCAGACCCATAAGGGATTCTTCCTGCGCTTTGCCATAGAGGAGATTCCGGAGAAGAAGAAGGCCGCCATCGGCGTGCGCGCCATCCGGCTGAGCCCCGATGATTTTGTGGAAGCGGTGCATTTCACCGGACCGGGCGGAGAAGGGAGCATCTCTGTCGGGGACAAACAGCTGGAGCTGTCCCGGCTGAAGATCGCAAAGAGGGATGGAAAGGGCACGAAGGTGCGCATCTGATCGGAGAGCCGCAAAGACTGCTGCTTCGGTCCATGCCGGAGGAGGTACGGGTTTAAGCTTCTTCATACAGGTCGCCAAGACCTGCCAGACGGTAAAGCTCCAGATCCCTGCAAACATGTTTCATAGCAGCTCCTTTCTCTGCCTGCAGTGTAGCACCCGATGGAAGGGCGGTTAAGAAAAGTCTGCGTAAAGACCATGCAAAGCTGCCGGGATTTGAAAAAGCATTGCCTTTTTTTTAACAAGCAATTATAATGAAAGGCAGACATTGCTACGTACGGTCGGAGTACGCTCCGACAAGGAGGTAAGAATGAGAGTGATCGCAGGAGAGGCGAGAAGCCTGCCGCTAAAGTGCCCGGAGGGGCTGGATACGAGACCGACCACGGACCGGATCAAGGAAACCCTGTTTAATATTCTGCAGCCCTGGATCCCGGGCAGCATCTTTATAGATCTGTGCAGCGGAAGCGGGGCCATCGGGATCGAGGCCATCAGCCGCGGCGCGAAGCGGGCCTATTTTGTGGAGAACGCGGCGAAGGCGGCAAAGTGCATTCAGGAGAATCTGCACTTTACGAAATTTACGGATCGGGCCGTGCTGCTGAAGAGCGACGTGGTATCGGCGCTTTCCGGCATCCATGAAAAGGAGGCGGACGTGATCTTCATGGATGCGCCTTATGCTGCCGGGCTGGAGGAGCCGGTGCTCGAGACGCTCTTTCGGATGCCCTATGTGACGGAGGAGACACTGATCGTTTTTGAGGCTCAGAGAGACAGAGATTTTTCCTTTGCCGAAGAAATGGGCTTTGAAGTGACAAGGGAAAAGATATACAAGACAAATAAGCATGTATTTATGAAAAAGAGGGAGGAGATGCGCTGACGGCGGGGAGCTTCGGCGCAGAAAAGCAGAGAACATTATGAAAGCAGCAGTTTACCCGGGAAGCTTCGATCCGGTGACGTTCGGCCATCTGGACATCATCCGCAGGGCGGCGTCGATTTTTGATGAATTAACGGTCAGCGTGCTGAACAATACGCAGAAGACTCCGTTGTTTTCTGTGGAGGAACGTGTTAAAATACTGGAGGAAGCGACGAAGGACCTTCCCAATGTGAAGATTGATTCCTTTTCGGGACTCCTGATCGACTATGCCAGGGAAAAGAACGTGCATGTGGCGATCCGGGGGCTTCGCGCCATTACCGATTTTGAATATGAGCTGCAGACCGCACAGACGAACAGCATGCTGTCAAAGGGCGAGCTGGACACCATGTTTCTGACCACCCGGCTGGAGTATGCATACTTAAGCTCTTCCAGCGTGAAGGAGATCGCGCAGTTTCACGGAGATGTATCCCAGTGTGTGCCGGATTTTGTGGCAGAGCTTCTGAAGGAAAAATTTGGGCATGGAGGAAAAAGATGAGCAGCAGAATCGAACAGTTGATTGATGAAATCGAAGAATATATTGACAGTTGTAAGTATCAGCCGCTTTCCAATACGAAGATCATTGTCAATAAGGAAGAGCTGGAGGAGCTTCTGCGGGAGCTGCGGATGAAGACTCCGGATGAGATCAAGCGCTATCAGAAGATCATCAATAATAAGGAAGCCATCCTAAACGATGCCAGGGAGAAGGCGGAGGCGCTGATTAACGAGGCTACCGCTCATACCACCGAGCTGGTCAGCGAGCATGAGATCATGCAGCAGGCCTATGCGCAGGCGAATGAGGTGGTCAATATGGCAACTCAGCAGGCGCAGGAGATCCTGGACAATGCAACGGTGGAGGCGAACAGCGTGAAGGCGTCCGCAATCCAGTATACGGATGATATTCTGGCAAATCTGGAGCAGATCATCGAGAACGGCATACAGATCGCCAACACCCATTACGGACAGCTCCTGGATGACCTGAACGGCTGTCTGAACGTGGTGCAGTCCAACCGGATGGAGCTGAGGCCGGACGAGATCGACGACACTGCTTCCATGCCGGATGTGAGCACGGCGGATCCGGAGGAAGGAAGGAACGACGGAAATCCGGATGTCATGTAGGCTTTCCGAAAAAGATACGGATCAGATCTGTGCCAATCACACCGCTGACCGGCGCAGGGAGTGGACATAACAGGCGAGCGGATGCCGCGTTTGGCGGGGCATCCGCTTTTTTCCGCATAAGCCCGGCAAACGGCCGTCATGTCTGCATGAGCATTTGCCGGGCGGGAGGGAGAAAATTGAAAACGATACGAAGGATACTCATGGCAGCAGCGCTGCTGCTTGCGGCAGCGCCGGCGATAAGGACACAGGCGGCGGAGCCGGTGGTCGTGGTGATCGATCCGGGCCACGGAGGAGAGAACCGGGGCGGAGAGGTGCCCGGACAGTTTCTGGAAAAGGAAATCACCCTGCAGGCGGCTCAGGCCATGAAGCAGACGCTGGAGCAGTTTGAGGGCGTAGAGGTCTATCTGACCAGAACGGCGGATCAGGAGCTTTCTCTGGAGGAGAGAGCTCAGATCGCCGAAGACAGAGGAGCGGATTTTTTGTTCTCCCTTCATTTCAACATGTCCGCCGAACACAATCTGTACGGCTCCGAGGTCTGGACCTCCGCCTTCGGCCGGTATTATGCCGAGGGGCAGACCTTCGGGCGGCTTCAGCTTGCGGAGATGGCCGGATACGGGCAGTATATCCGCGGCACAAAAACCCGGCTGAACAGCCGGGGGACGGATTATTACGGAGTGATCCGTGCCGCAAGGCAGCGGGATATTCCCTGCGTCATCATTGAGCACTGCTACATGGATCATCCTGTGGACAGCCATCAGATCGACACGGCATCCGAGGTGGTGAACATGGGGATCAGCGACGCGATCGCCGCGGCCAAATATTTTCATCTGAAATCTCCGTCCCTGGGCCTGGATTATACCGGATATGTCTATGAGACCACGGCCGCCGTGAAGGGAACGGCCGCTCCTGACCGTACGCCGCCGGAGACGGTGGAGCTGAGCCTGCTTGCCGCCGATCCGGCTACGGGAAGAGTGGATCTCCAGCTTCGGGCCCAGGATGCGCAGTCCGGCATCCTGTATTACAGCTACAGTCTGGACGGCGGCGCGACCTGGTCAGTGCTGATGCCTTTTGCCAATCTGGGTACACTCGCTTTTTCCGTTACCGCACCTGCACAGAGCGCGCCCGTCATTCTCTGCCGGGCCTATAACGGTTATGATCAGTATACGGAGAGCGCGGCGGTGATGCCCTGGACAGCCCCTGCGGGCTGAGGCGCGGACAGATGCTGCAGGAGGGAAAGCCGCGCCCGGCGGATGATGCCTTTCGTGTCAGAGTATCTTCTTGTTGATTCAGATCCCTCCGCGCAGGAATAAAAAGAGGAGGGAATAGTACAGAAAGGCCAGCGCGGTCTGGATGCTCTTGTGCAGCATGTAGCTTCGCAGGGAGAGCCCGGTTTCCCGGATCATGCTGTAGGTCTGTGCGATACAGGAAAGACCGCCGAAGGGGAGCAGGACAAAGGCCGGAAAGGCCCCGGAAGAGGAAAGGCGTGATAGGCCTCCGGTGATCTCCAGAACGCAGGCGCAGAGAGCGCGGGCCAGGGAGGCCTGTGCGGGAAGCAGGAGATCGGGAAGGAGATTCAGCAGATTGAACAGGATCATGTAGCCGCCCAGAGAACCGATGGAGACCAGAGCGGCGGTGATGGACTCCTGGGTCTGCTCCAGCAGGGACGGAAAGGAGGAGCCTTTGCCGGAGGAAGCGTTCCGGGCGGCGGGCACCTTTCCGGAGGAGGAAGACGCAAAAGGACCGGACGCCGCAGGCGCGGAGGGAAGCGACGCCGCCCGCAGCGCAGAGGGGGCGCTTTTTTGGAAAGCCCGCCCGGAAACGGGCGGGACGGGAAACGGGATGTCCCGGTAAAGCGTCCTGCGCAGAAACATGCCGTAGAGCAGGGGAAGCAGGTACATGCCGGCCCAGAAGGGCCAGGCCGGGGAAACCGGAAACAGGGAAAGAACGAAGCCGGAAAAATAAATGGGACCGATGTTGTTGCAGAAGGAAAGCATCAGAGAGGCTTCCCTGCGGTTCAGTTTTCCGAGCTTCAGGCTGTCTGCCGTCACCCTTGCACCCATGGGAAAGCCGCAGAGAAAGCCGATGACCAGCACGTAAAGACAGGAATCGGAAAGGCGGAACAGGGGACGGAGGACGGGAGAAAACAGCCGGGCAAAGCGGTCGGAGAGCCCCATGCGGATCAGGATGCCGGACAGGATCATGAAGGGAAGAAGCGTGGGAATCATTTTTTCAAACCAAAGATTCAGCCCGGTAAGAGACAGGGAAAGCGCCTTTTCCTGTTCCAGGAGCATGGACAGAGTCAGCGCGGTAAACAGGGACAGGAGCAGAGCCTTTCTGGCAGTCAGAAGCCGCGCCTTCCAGGAAACGCTTCCGGGGCGATAGAGCCGGTGTTCTTTCATGAATGCCTCCGTCCGTATTTTGTATCAGTCTATGAGAAAGGTGTTCCGGAAATGCCGGAGGACACGCCTGCAGCGGCCCGGAAAACGGGGAGAGCACGGAAAATCAAAGAGAAAACAGAGGAAAGGAAACAGCATATGATCCGTCTGGACCGATATTTGTGTGAAATGGGGGAAGGGACAAGAAGCGGGGTGAAGGAGCTTCTGCGCGCAGGCCGCGTCAGCGTGGACGGCGCGGTGGAAAAAAATCCGGCCCGCAGGGTGGAGGAACGCTCTGTCCGGGTGAGCGTGGACGGCCGGCCTCTGCATTATGCGAAGCATGTTTATTTTCTCCTGAACAAACCGGCGGGCCTCCTGTCCGCCACCAGGGACGGCCGCGGCAGGACGGTGCTGGACTGGATGCGGGAAAGAGAGCCGGACAATGCTCTTCTGAAGCGGGAGCTGTTTCCGGCGGGAAGGCTGGACCGGGATACGGAGGGGCTGCTTCTGATCACGGACGACGGAGATCTGGCTCACCGGCTGCTTTCCCCTTCCAGGCATGTGAAGAAGACCTACTATGTGGAGACGGACGGTCCGCTTTCCGAAGAAGCCTGCGGGCAGCTGCGGGAGGGCGTGGACCTGGGAGAGGGAGAGCGCTCCCGGCCGGCAGAGATCCGGGAAGCGAAGAAGGCGGCATTTTGTTCGCCGGATTCCCGCGCGGCCTGGTTCCTTACGATCACGGAGGGCAAGTATCATCAGGTGAAGCGGATGATGCGAAGCCAGAAACGGGAGGTCACTTATCTGCGCCGGGTGGCGATGGGGCCGCTCGTTCTGGACGATTCTCTGCCTGTGGGGAGCTTCCGGCCGCTTACGGAAAAGGAGCTGTCGGCCCTCGGGGCAGCAGAAAAGGAAGAGGGCAAAGAGCGAAGGAGCCTGCTTGCGGATACGGATGCGGTGATCTTTGATCTGGATGGCTCGCTGGTGGATTCCATGTGGGTGTGGCCCGAGATCGATGTGGAGTATCTGAAGCGCTTCGGCATTTCGCTGGATGAGCGGCTGCAGGGAGATGTGGACGGCATGAGCTTTACGGAGACGGCCGTTTATTTTAAGGAGCGCTTCGGCATTCCGGATCCGGTGGAGAAGATCAAGGAAAACTGGAATGAGATGGCAGAGGACAAATATCGGCATGAAGTGACGCTGAAAAAAGGCGCCCGCGCATTTATCGGGGAATGTCTGCGCGCCGGGTGCAGGCTGGGGATCGCTACGAGCAATTCCAGGCAGCTGGCGGAGGCGGTGATCGAAGCGCAGGGACTGACGGAGGCCTTTTCCTGCATTCTGACAAGCTGTGAGGTGGGACGGGGCAAGCCCGCTCCGGACATCTATCTGGCGGTGGCTGAGCGTTTGGGAGTGAAGCCTGAGCGCTGTCTGGTATTGGAAGACATCGAACCCGGCATCCGTGCGGGAAAGGCTGCGGGAATGCGGGTCTGCGCGGTGAAGGACGACTGGTGCCAGACGCCGGAGGAGGAGCTTCGGGCCCTGGCGGATGCTTATATAGAGGACTATACGCAGCTTCTGGACAAAGAAAAGGGATGTACGGCTGCTTTTGAGGAAAGGAAGAACGGATGAGCGGATTTTTACCGGTAACGAGAGAAGAGATGGAGGAAAGAGGCATAAAGCAGCCGGATTTCGTCTATGTGATCGGGGATGCTTATGTGGATCATCCCTCCTTCGGTCATGCTATCATCAGCCGCGTGCTGGAGGCACACGGCTACAGTGTGGGCATCATCGCGCAGCCGGACTGGAAGGATGAGAAGAGCATCGATGTGTTCGGAAGGCCCAGGCTCGGTTTCCTCGTTTCCGCCGGAAACATGGATTCCATGGTCAATCATTACTATGTTTCCGGGAAAAGGCGGAAGGAAGACGCCTATACGCCCGGAGGGGAGATGGGAAAACGTCCGGACCATGCGGCCGTGGTCTATGGAAACCTGATCCGGCGCACCTACCGGGATGTGCCGGTCATTTTGGGCGGGATTGAGGCCAGTCTGCGGCGGATGGCCCACTATGATTACTGGGACGATGCCTTCCGCCGTTCCATCCTGCTGGACAGCCAGGCGGACCTGATCTCCTATGGCATGGGGGAAAGATCCATCGTGGAGATCGCGGACGCCCTGGCTTCCGGGATCGCGGTAAAGGACATCACCTTTGTAGCGGGGACCGTCTACCGGACGAAGAAGCCGGAAGCGGTTTACGGCGGGGTCCTTCTGCCTTCCTACGAGGAGATGAAAGCGGACCGGAAAAAGTATGCGGACAGTTTTCTCATCCAGCATAACAATACCGATCCGGTCAACGGAAACGTGCTGATGGAGGGCTATCCCGGCGGCGTATATGTGGTGCAGAATCCGCCTCAGCGGCCGCTGACCATGCAGGAGATGGATGATGTGTATGCCCTGCCCTATATGCGCACCTATCATCCTTCCTACGAGGAAAAGGGCGGCGTTCCGGCGATCCGGGAGATTAAGTTTTCCCTCATCAGCAACCGGGGCTGCTTCGGCGGCTGCAGCTTCTGCGCCCTCACCTTCCACCAGGGGCGCACGGTGCAGGTGAGAAGCCATGAATCCATCCTGGAGGAGGCGAAGGAGCTGATCCGGGATCCGGATTTTAAGGGCTATATCCATGACGTGGGCGGACCCACCGCCAATTTCCGCGCGCCCTCCTGTCAGGAGCAGCTGGTGCGGGGCGTCTGCAAGAACAGGCAATGCCTGTTTCCGAAGCCCTGCCCCCACATGAAGGCGGACCACAGGGATTACCTGGAGCTTCTCAGAAAGCTGCGGGCCCTGCCCGGCGTGAAAAAAGTGTTCATCCGTTCCGGCATCCGCTTCGACTACCTGCTGGCGGACCCGGACGATACCTTTTTCCGGGAGCTGGTACGGTATCATGTGAGCGGACAGCTCAAGGTGGCTCCGGAGCATATCTGCGACGCGGTGCTGAAACGGATGGGAAAACCGGAAAATGCGGTCTATGAGAAATTCCGCAGAAAATATGAGAAGCTGAACCAGGAGCTGGGGATGAAACAGTATCTGGTACCTTATCTGATGAGCTCCCACCCCGGCTCCACGCTGAAGGAGGCGGTGGAGCTTGCGGAGTATCTGCGGGATCTGGGCTATATGCCGGAGCAGGTACAGGATTTTTACCCGACTCCTTCCACCATGTCCACGGTCATGTATTATACGGGGATCGATCCCAGGGACGGCAGGCCGGTATATGTCTGCAGGAATCCGCATGAGAAGGCCATGCAGCGGGCTCTGATCCAGTACCGGAACCCGAAGAACTACGAGCTGGTGCATGAAGCGCTCCTGAAAGCGGGACGCACGGACCTGATCGGCTTCGGACCGAAATGCCTGATCCGGCCCAGAAAGGAGGAGCGGGAGAAAGAAGGGCGCAGGGAAAGCTCCGGACGGGAAAAAGGGGTCCGGACAAACAGACGGGCGGAGGACGCCGGACATCCGCCCGCCCGCAGAAAGAAAACCATCCGGAATGTACACCGGAAAAAGGCCGCAGGAGACAACAGAAGATAACAAAGAAAACGGGTACGGAGGGCCTCCTTTTCCGCCTGCGCGTCAGCGGGCCGAAGAAGAGGCCATCCGTCTTTTCATTTCACCCTGAAATTTTTTCAGGAGAAATCCGGCGAGGACGGCGGAAAGCAGGGCGGTGCCCGCAAAATTCAGCCAGATGCCCGTAAGGCCCAGCGGCCAGAGGACGGCGATGAGAAGCACGGGAAAGACCAGGGCCGTGGAAACCGAGATGATGGAAGCCGATACGGGCTTTTCCACTGCGAGCATGTAGCTCTGGGTGGCGAAGGAAAACCACCGCGTCAGGTAAGTCGCCGCGAACAGGCGTACGGCGCCCTCCGCCATCAGAAGAAGCTGCGTGCTGTCGCCGCCCACAAACAGACGGGTGATCTGACCGGGAAACAGGAAGAGCACTGCGGCGGACAGAACGGAGAGGATGGCGCTGGCCGTAAAGCAGCAGCGCTCGATGGCGCTGACCCTGTGATAGGTGCCAGCCCCCCAGTTATAGCCCACCGCAGGCTGCAGGGAATCGCACATCCCGTACAGGAGGGGCTGGATGAAGCCGTCCGCATACATCAGGATGCCGTAGACGGAAACCGCGTTTTCCCCGCCGATGCGCAGCAGGATGGCGTTCATCAGGATGGAGGTGATACGCCCCGCGATGTTGTTCAGGAAGTTCGGGCTGCCGCAGGCGATGATCTGACGTACCAGGCGCAGGGAAAAACGGGGCCTGCCGAAATGCAGCAGGAGCCTTCCGCGCAGGAAGGGGTACAGCGCGATGAGCGCGCAGACCATCATGCCCGTGCAGGTCGCAAGAGCCGCGCCCCAGATGCCGAAATGAAATACGCCGAGGAACAAAAACTCCAGAACGGCGCTCAGGACGGACATGAAGAGGTTCAGGTACATACTGCCGCGGATCTGCCCGCAGATGCGCAGGTAATTGTCCATGGCGAATACGATGGTGGTAACGGGAGAGCAGACGGCGTAGACCCGCAGGTACTGAACGGCGAAGGAGGCGAATTCCCCTTCGGCGCCCATCAGACGGATCAGAAGCGGCGCTGCCGCAAACAGGAGCAGACCGACCAGAACGCCCGCGCCGATGATCAGGAGCACCGCGCAGGTAAAAATATTGTTGGCCTCTTCCTCCTCCTTCTTCCCCAGACTGATGGAGATCGGCACGGAGGAACCCACGCCGATCAGGTCGGCCAGGGCGAAATTGATGATGACAAAGGGCATGGCCAGATTCAGCGCCGCAAAGGCGGTGTCGCCCAGGATGCGGCCCACGAAGATGCCGTCCAGAAGCTGGTACAGGGCGGAAGCCAGCATGCTGATCGCGCCGGGAACGGCGGCGATGAAAAACAGTTTTGTCGGTGCTACCTTTGAAAACAGATACTTGGAGTCCATGGTCAGTTTCCTTTTGTCAGTTCCTTTCTTTGTGTCGTCTTTTTTGTGTCATTGCTTGCATCCGTTATTTTGGTGTCAGTCCTTTTTTATTTTCCGTCTTTTTCCGGATCCGCCTTCTGCTCCCCGGAATCTTCCGGATCCGCAGGCCGGGCAAAGAACCGGTCGAAGCTTTCCTTCAGGTTCCGGGCAAAAGCCGCGTTTGCCTCAATGAAGGCAGAGCCGTGCTCCTGCAGGGTCCGGCGGAGCGCTTCCTGCTCCATCCGGTAGACCGGAGACAGGAGAGAAGAGGCGTACCGGCGTCCTTTCGGGGTGAGACAGATCCTTTTTTCCCGTGTATGCTCCTCGATGATCAGGAGCAGAAAGCCTTCGGCGGCGAGCTCCTTTACGATGGTGTTGATCGTGGTCTTTGGGATCAGCCATTCCTCGCAGAGCTGCTTCTGGGAATGGGGCTGCCCGTCGTCCAGCGCATAGAGCAGGGCGAGGGTGTTGTCCTTGACGCCGAGCTTTCTGGCCACCTGATAGTAAAGTCCGTCGATCCGGTTTTGGGCCAGCGAGAGCTGCCGGATCTTTTCCTGATAATCTTCCATATACTTATCCCCGCTGATGATTCGGATGCTGCCCGGGAAGGCGTTGAAAGCCTGCGGGAGCTGGAACGGAACCTATTATAGTACGAATTCGTATTAAAGTCAAGCGGCACAAAACACGGATCCGGCACACAAAAACACGGATCCGGCAGGACCCGGCACGCTGCGGATAGTGCTTGCAATCAAAAAAAGATGGTGAGATAATAGGAATGTTTAAAAAGACAGATATTGAAAGCAAGGGAAAACGGAGGGAAAGATTATGATCGTAAAAACAGTTCCGATCTGCACATCGCAGACGCAGGCGGTGCTCACCACCTATTTTCAGGAAAACTCGCCGGAGATGGGGATGGACAGGGTCCGGCCGGTGGTGCTGATCTGCCCGGGCGGCGGATACGGCTTTCTTTCGGACAGAGAGGCGGAGCCGGTGGCGCTGCGCATGTGCGGGATGGGTTTTCACGCCTGCGTGCTGCGCTACAGCATCGCTCCTGCCACCTTCCCCAGCGCTCTGTGGGAGGTAGCGGCGTCCGTGGCGTGGCTGAGAGAGCACGCGGGGGAGTATCACATCGATCCGGAAAAGATCGTGGTCTGCGGCTTCTCCGCGGGGGCTCATCTGGCCGGCAGCATCGGTGTGTTCTGGAACCGGGAGTTTCTGTCCGGTCTGACGGGCCTTTCCGCCGCGCAGATGCGGCCGGACCGGCTGATCCTGTGTTATCCGGTCGTCACATCCGGAAAATACGCTCATATGGGTTCCTTTGAGAATCTTCTCGGGAAAGACTGCACTGATGAGGAGAAGCGCGCGTTCGTATCGCTGGAGCGGCAGGTGACGCCGGATATGCCGAAGACCTTTCTGTGGCATACCTTTGCCGACAGGGACGTCCCGGTGGAAAATTCCCTGCTGATGGCAGAGGCCATGCGCAGGGCCGGAGTGCCCTTTGAGCTGCATATTTTCCCGGACGGGGCGCACGGGCTGAGCCTGGCGGACGAGCAGTCAGACAACGGCACGGGAGAGCAGATCGTGCCGGAGTGCGCAGTCTGGCCTGCTCTTGCGGCGGACTGGATCAAAAGAGACTGAAAAACGCAGAAAGAAAAGGAGGGCGTCAGAAGATGAAACAGGAGACGAAGGAGAAGCTGCGGCGGCTGATGGAAAAGGCCGTGGCGGACGGGGAGCTGGCCGGCGGCTGCCTGCTGGTGAGACAGCACGGGGAAGAATGCTGTTATCTGGAGGCAGGCCTGGCGGACGTGGAGGAAAAAAAGCCTGTCAGGAGGGATCAGATCTATCGTCTGTATTCCATGAGCAAACCTGTTACCGCAGCGGCGGCGATGAAGCTTTTTGAGGACGGAGCGCTGGATCTGGGACAGCCGGTTTCCGACTATCTGCCGTCCTTTCGGGATTCCCTGGTGGAACAGGGCGGAAGGCTGGTCCGGGCGGACCGGCAGGTGCAGGTACAGGACCTTCTGAATATGACCTCAGGCCTGGTATATAATGGGGAACCCGGCCTGGCCGGCCGACATGCGGACCGGGTATTCGCAGAGCTGGAGGAACGGATTTCTGGCAGCGATCCCATGACGACCCGGGAATTTGCGGTGAAGATGGGACAGGGACCGCTCCTGTTTCAGCCGGGAAGCTCCTGGAAATACGGGACCAGCGCGGACGTGCTCGGAGCGGTGATCGAAGCGGCGGCGGGCATGTCCTTCGGAGAATATCTGGAGAAGAGCATTTTCGGGCCGTTGGGCATGAAGGATACGGGATTTTTTGTGCCGGAGGAGAAGAGGGACCGCCTGGTCAGCATCTATCAGTCTGACGGAAGGGGCGGACTGATGCCGTACCGGGAAGACCATCTGGGCATTTCCTACGCTCCGAAAGAGCGGCCTGCCTTTGAATCCGGCGGAGCGGGGCTGGTCTCCACGGTGGATGATTACGCACGCTTTGCCCAGATGCTTTTAAACGGCGGCGAGCTGGACGGCGTACATGTGCTGCGGCCCGGAACCGTAAGCTACATGACCGCCGGAGCGCTGACCGCGGGGCAGCAGGAAGCTTTTGAAAGAAATTTCCCCACCATGCCGGGCTTTGATTATGGAAATCTGGTGCGGGTGATGAAGTGGCCGGGAAGGTCCTGCACGCTGAACAACGCAGGAGAATATGGCTGGGACGGATGGCTCGGCTGCTATTTTGCCAACGATCCGGCTGCGGATGAAACCGTTCTGTTCATGATGCAGAAGACGGATTCGGGCCTCACTCCACTGGTACGCAGGCTGAGAAATGTGATCATGAGCGACCGAACAGACCGGTGAGCGGATAAAAACGGTCCCCGGAAAGGACATGACTGATTGGCTCTGATGCGCCTGAAAACACCGTTTCAGGCGCGTAAGGGCCGGATCAGACGCGCATGGGGGCAGGAAACATGGGGGTGAGCCCCTGCAGGATCATTTTTTCCACCAGGGCCGCGATCCGGTCGGGCGGCTCCGGGTTCTCCCGGTTCAGCCAGGACTGGATCAGGCCGATGCAGCCGGAGGTGATGAAGGCATAATAGTAGTCGAAATCCGGAGAAGCCGGCACGGCTTCATCCTGAAGGCGCAACAGCCTCAGCCGGACGATCTCCTTCATGCGGTTGACGAAGGCAAGATCGCCGTGGGGACCGAGCAGCGTGCGTCCCATCAGACGGTTTTCATTCAGAAAGGTAAAAATGTCCTTCAGGATGGAGTAGAGCGCAGTCCCGGTGCCCGGTGCAAAATTTTTATCCAGGATCTCATTGAATTCCTGAAAAATGGAATCCTCCACCTGGGAGAGCATGTCGTACACATCCCGGTAATGGAGATAAAAGGTGCCCCGGTTAATGTCCGCCAGATCGGAAAGCTCCTTGACGGAAATATCCTTGATGTCCTTTTCCTGCATGAGCGTCATCAGGCTCTGAAGGAGCCGGGCTTTGGTTTTCCGGATGCGCCGGTCCGTTTTGCTCTGTACAGGAAGGCTCTTTTCCTGAAAATCCTTTTCCATATAATCCTTTCCCCCGGTCATGCTTTTCGCAATTCTGAAAAAATTATAAATTCTCAACACATTTTCTAAAAGTGTCTATTAAGATACGATAAAAACCACAATGATTATTGTAATCCCCTGTCGGCCTCATTATAATATACATGAGTTGTAAAATCAACAAATGTCAATTATATACGGAGGAAAGACGGATGGAGCGATATACGCAGTTTCTCCTGAGGCACAGAATTCAGGTGATCGTCCTCTTCGTGGCTGCAGCGGCCGTATGCGCGGTCCTGTCCGGGCTGGTCGGCGTGAACTACAAATTTGCGGATTATCTGCCTGAGGAAGCGGCTTCCACCAGAGCGATCGAGGTGATGGAGGAGGAGTACAGCCAGGCCGTGCCGAACATGCGGGTGCTGATCTCTGATGTGAGCATACCGGAAGCGCTGGAATATAAGGAAAGGCTGAAAGCGGCGGAAGGCGTTCAGGAGGTCAGCTGGCTGGATGATGCCGTCAATATTTACGAACCCCTTGAGATGGCGCCGCAGAAAACCGTTGACGAATGGTATCAGGATGGAAACGCGCTGTTTTCCGTGACGGTGGATGAACAGAAGGAGGAGGAAGCGGTGGCTGCCGTGCGGGAGATCATCGGCGATGAGAACTGCATGGCGGGTTCCGCCGTGGAGAGTGTGATCGCGGCGTCCGATACGGCGAAGGACGTTCAGAAGATCATGCTTCTGGTGGTTCCGATCATTTTCCTGATCCTTCTGCTTACGACCAATTCCTGGTTTGAGCCGGTCCTGTTTCTGATCACCATCGGGATCGCGATTCTCATCAACATGGGCACCAATCTGATCTTCGGGACAATCTCGTTTGTGACCAACGCGGCAGGTCCGGTGCTGCAGTTGGCGGTATCCATGGATTACTCCATTTTCCTGCTGCACCGGTTTGAGGAAAACAGGAAGCTGGGACGGAAGGCGGAGGCGGCTATGTGCGCCGCGGTGAAGCAGTCGGTGAGCAGCATTCTTTCCAGCGGCCTGACCACGGTAACCGGATTCCTGGCGCTGGTGTTCATGGCGTTTCAGATCGGGCCGGATCTGGGCTGGGCCATGTCCAAGGCGATCGTATTCAGCCTGATCAGCGTGCTCTGCTTCCTTCCGGCGCTTGCCATCAGTACCTATAAGCTGATCGACCGCACCGGACACAGGCCGTTTGTGCCGGGCTTCGGCGGTTTTGCGGGCTTTGTGATGAAGGTGCGCATTCCGCTTCTGATTCTTACCGTCCTTCTGGTTCCGGTATCCTGGCTGGCGCAGAATCAGAATCGTTTTTACTATGGAGGCAGCGAGGTCTATACGTCACAGGCCACGCAGCTTGGCAGGGATACGAAGGCGATCCGTGATCTGTACGGAACGTCCAGCCCGGTCGTTCTGATGGTCCCGCGGGGAGATCTGGAAAAGGAAGCGGCCATGAATGCGGAGCTTCTGGATCTGGATTATGTGACCAGTGTGATCTCCTATGCCAATTCGGTAGGAAATGCCATCCCGTCGGATTTCGTTCCCTCCGATACCCTTTCGGCCCTCTATTCGGCGAATTACAGCCGCTTCATCCTCACGCTGGACACGGAGGAGCGGGAGAACGGCTGGGATGAAAAGGTGAACGCAGTCCGCAACATCGGAGAAAAATATTATGGAAATGAGATTCAGTATGCGGGAGATCTGGTGAGCACGGAGGATCTGAAAACCACGATCACACAGGATAATCTGAAGGTAAACCTGCTGGCGATCGGCTTTGTGATCTGCATCCTTCTGGTGAATTTCAAATCCGTAAGCCTGCCGCTTCTGCTGACGCTGGTGATCGAGGCGTCCATCTGGATCAACCTGGGCCTTCCGTATTTTTCGGGAAGCAGCCTGTTTTACATCGGGTATCTGATCGTCAGCACGGTGCAGCTGGGGGCGACCATCGACTATGCCATTCTCTTTACCGACCGGTATCTGGAATTCCGCGGCAGGATGCCGAAGAAGGATGCGGCCAGGCAGACGCTGAAGGCCTGCACCCTGTCCATCCTGACCTCCTCCCTGGTGCTGACGCTGGCGGGAAGCATTCTGGGGCTGATCTCCACGAACGGCGTCCTCAGCCAGCTGGGAACGCTGATCGGAAGAGGGGCGGTGCTGTCCTTTGTGCTGGTGATTTTTGTCCTGCCCTCTCTTCTCATGCTGTTTGATGGTCTGATCCGAAGGACCACCCTGCACGCGGATTTTTACGGAAGCGGAAAACAGGATACAGGCGGAAGGGACAGTGCCGCAGAGAGGAATGGCCTGACAGGAGGTGCGCAATGAAAAGGAAAGACGGAATGAAAAAGGATGCCTGCCGTGTTACGGCCCTTGCGCTGAGCGGCATGCTGATCGCGGGAAGCGTAACGCCGGTATATGCGGCGCAGGAGAATACGCCCAAGGATGAGAATGTATATGTGAACCTGAATCAGGACGGGAGCGTGGACGGTATCTATGTGGTCAATGCCTATCGTCTGGATGCGGATACACAGATCGTGGATTACGGCAATTATGAGTCGGTGAAAAATCTCACCTCCGACGCGCAGATTCAGTCGGAAAGAGGAACGGTGACCGTAGATGCGAAGGCAGGAGAATTTTTCTATCAGGGGAACCTGCGGTCGGGAGAAATTCCCTGGGAGATTTCCATCCGCTATACGCTGGACGGAAAGGAAGTGAGCGCCGAAGAGCTTGCGGGAAAGAACGGAAGGCTGAAAATTTCCATCCACGTGGGGCAGAATACGAAGGCGGACGCGGAATTTTTTGAAAATTACCTGCTGCAGGTGACGCTGACCATGGATATGGAGCGCTGCAGCGGCCTGGAAGCGCCCGGCGCGACCGTGGCGAATGTGGGAACGGACAAACAGCTTGTCTACAGCATCCTGGCCGGGAGTGAAAAGGATATTACGGTGACGGCGGATGTGCTGGATTTTGAAATGGACGCCATTCAGATTCAGGGACTGCCCATGAACCTGGATGTGGACAGGGAACGGTTTTCTCTGGATGAGCTTCATGAGAAAGCCGGAGAGATCAGCGACGCGGCGGATGAATTTTCTGACGGGGCGCAGGATCTTTCCGGCGGCGCGGACGCCCTGAAGGAAGGGGCGGAGGGCTTGCAGAGCGGGGCGAAAAGCCTGAAGGAGGGCATCGAAAGCTACGCGGACGGCGCCAGGTCGTTGGGGGACGGCATCGATACCCTGCAGGACGGAAGCAATGATCTGGCAGACGGCGCGCAGGAGCTGGTGGATGGAATCACCTCCCTGCAGGACGGCGCGAATCAGCTCCGGGACGGCTACAGCGGCGAGAACGGAGCCGCGTCGGGAGCCCGCAAGCTGGCCGACGGCGTCAAGGAACTGAAAGCAGGCTCCCATCAGCTGAGCGAGGGTGTCAGCGCGCTGGTGGATCGGATCGCGGGGATCGGAGAGGATTCATCCGGAAGCCTGAATGCGAAGGCGCAGGAGGCTGTTGCAGGGGCGGAAAGGATAAACGGCATGCTGGGCATGCTCGGCATTAGGATTGACACCGGGGACGCTTCAGAGCCCTGGCCTTCCAGACTGGAAACCATTTCCGGGAGCCTGGAGGATGCGATGCTGCGCCTGGTTTCCCTGGCGGGCTCCCTTTCCGGCGAGCCGGACGGATCAGAGGAGGAAGTGCCATCCGAAGAAGAACCGGAGGAAACGCTTCCGGAGGAAGAGACCCTTTCGGAGGAAGAAATGCCGGAAGAAGAGACGCTGCCGGAGGAAGCCCCGTCCGAAGAGGAAACGCCATCGGAAGAGAGCAGACCGTCGGAGGAAACCCCGTCCGAAGAGGAAACATCCACGGAAGAGAACGGGCCGTCGGAGGAAGTTTCGTCCGAAGAGGAAACACCATCGGAAGAGAGCAGGCCGTCGGAAGAAGCTTCGTCCGAAGAGGAAACACCATCGGAAGAGAGCAGGCCGTCGGAGGAAGCCACATCCGAAGGAGGAGCATCCACGGAAGAGAACGGGCCGTCGGAGGAAACCACATCCGAAGGAGGAACAGCTTCGGAAGATAAGCCCTCGGCAGAGGAGAATGATCCGGAGGCAGCTCCTTCTGACGAAAAGCCTGCGGCGGAGATCCCGCTGCCGGAGGCAGCACTGACGGAAGAAAACAGCCTGCCGGCAGAAAAGGAAGCGCCGGAAAAAGCCGGGGCGTCAGCAGAGGAGGAAGAGGCTCCGGCACCAGGGAAAGCCGAAGGAAAGGAAGCATCCTTTGAAAAGGGGACAGCCTCCGCTGCGCAGACGGTATCAGCGGCATACCGGCCCTGGAAGATCGGAAAGCAGGAACAGAGGAGGATGCTCAGAAATGTCGGGCTGAAACAGGATGAGAGGGAAGGCCGGCTGCAGTCCCTTTCCGCGGACAGAGGAAACGGCGGGATGGGTGCCCTGGATATTGGCTCCGTAGTTTCCAGCCTGATCGAGCTGAAGAGCGGGGTGGATCAGCTGATCGGCGCCTACGGCGTTGCAAAACAGCTTTCCGCTTCCCTGGGAAGCGAGGAGACGCAGGCTCAGCTCGCTCAGCTGAAGGAAGGTGCGGCCGCCCTGGATGCGGGGATCGGAGAGCTGGAAAGCGGGGTGTCCGCCCTGGCGGACGGCATCGGACAGCTTGCTGACGGGACAGGCCAGCTTGCGGATGGGGTTTCCGAGCTTGCGGACGGCGGCAATGCGTTCGCGGACGGCACAAAGGAGCTTGCGGACGGGGTTTCGGACCTCGCAGACGGCGTGGATGTGCTGACAGACGCTTCGGATGCACTGAGGGATGGTTCTGCTCAGCTTGCGGACGGGACGGAAGAGCTCGCAGACGGGGCCGGTGACCTGGTGGACGGTGTGGCTGATCTGAAGGAAGGAACCGATGAATTTAAGAGCAAAACAGGAGACATCGATACGGAGATCGACGAAGAGGTGGACAGCGTGGTAGACGACCTGTCCGGCAGCGATTTTGAACAGATCTCCTTCGTTTCCGATAAGAATACGAATGTGGAGCTGGTGCAGTTCGTGATGCAGACGGAAGGAATCCGGATCCCGGAGGAGGTGAAGCTCCCGGCGGCGGAGGAGCCGATGAGCCTCTGGCAGAGACTGCTTGCCCTGTTCGGACTGGCCTGAGAGCGGAGGTTTTCATACGATAGGAAATGAAATTTCCTATCAATTGAAAAACGGAAAAAAGGTACGGCGGTCTGGCCGTACCTTTTTCCCTGTCAGGAAAGGACCGCCTTCAGGCGACCGGAATCTTACCTGTCGGAAAGCGGTACATATTCCCTGTCCTTGCAGATCGTCTTGTAGGCAGGACGGATGATCTTTCCGTTGTTGGCAAGCTCCTCCATGCGGTGAGCGCTCCAGCCGACCATTCTGGCAATGGCGAAAATGGGGGTGAACAGCTCGGTGGGAAGGCCCAGCATCTTGTAAACGAAGCCGGAATAGAAGTCCACATTGACGCTGACGCCCTTGTACATCTGGCGCTCGCCTGCGATGACCCTGGGAGCCAGCTTTTCCACCAGATTGTAGAGCTCAAATTCCTCATGCAGTCCTTTTTCCTCGGAGAGCTTTTCCACGAAGGACTTTAAGACGATGGCTCTCGGATCGGATTTGGAGTAGACCGCATGCCCCACGCCGTAGATCAGCCCCGCATGATCGAAGGCATCCTTGTTCAGCAGCCGGTCCAGATAGTGAGCGACCTCGTCTTCGTCCTTCCAGTCCCTTACCTCGGATTTCATATCCTCGAACATCTGGATCACCTTGATGTTCGCGCCGCCGTGACGGGGACCCTTGAGGGAACCGATGGCCGCAGCCATAACGGAATAGGTGTCCGTCAGGGAGGAAGTGACCACATGAGTGGTGAAGGAGGAATTGTTTCCGCCGCCGTGCTCCATGTGAAGGATCATGCAGATGTCCAGGATCCTCGCTTCCAGCGGCGTGAAGGAACTGTCCGGGCGCAGGATGTGAAGGATGTTCTCCGCCATGGATCCCTCTGTGAGCGGCTGGTGGATGAACAGGCTGTTGCCGTCATGATAATGGCTGTAGGCCTGATAGCCGTAAATGGTGAGCATGGGACAGAGGCTGATGAGCTGCAGGCACTGCCGCAGAACGTTGGGAAGAGAAACATCATCCGCCCTGTCGTCATAGGAATAGAGCGTCAGGATGCTTCTTGCCAGTGTATTCATCATATCCTTGCTGGGAGCTTTCATGATAATGTCGCGGACGAAGCTGGTGGGAAGGCTTCTGTAATAGATGAGCATTTTTTCAAATTCCGCGAGCTCTTCTCTGGTGGGGAGCTTGTTGAACAGGAGCAGATATGTAACCTCTTCATAGCCGAACCGGTTATCCTTATGGAAGCCTGCGACCAGATCGTTTACCTCATAGCCCCGGTAAAACAGCCGTCCGTCGCAGGGAACCGATTTCCCGTCCACCATTTTTGTGGCCCGCACATCAGAGATGTTGGTCAGACCGGCGAGAACGCCTTTGCCGTTTAAATCTCTCAACCCCCGTTTGACGTCATATTTGGTAAAAAGCTCCGTATCTATGACACCGGCCTCCTCGCTCAGCTTCGCCAAACGGATGATCTCTGGAGTGATGTCAGAGTAGCTGTTGTGTTCTTCCATTAAATCAACCACCTTTCTGTTTTTATATCTGTGAAAAAACGCCCGAAGGGCAGGGCGCTTTCGTCTGGTCTGCTTTCCTTTTTATCCGCCGCTTCCGGTTTTGCACGTTAAAAAAGGAAAGTAGATACTTAAAATAATAGCATGGATAAAAGTTCCTTACAAGAAAAATTGTATTTTTTTAGAAACCTTTAACATTTTGTTCATGATTCGGGATAGCTTTTTTGTGCGCATTGTATTACAATGATATGTCGGAAACAACAGAATGAATGAGCCGGGAAAGGAAAAATCATATGAGAAGCGAGGAGATCTTGAAGAGGGTGGATCATACCCTGCTGAAGCCGGACGCCTCCTGGGAGAGCGTGGAAAGGCTCTGTGAGGAAGCTCTGGAATATCACACCGCTTCCGTCTGCATCCCGCCCTGCTATGTGGAGCGGGTGAGGAAGCGCTTTGAAGGGCTGACCATCTGTACGGTCATCGGCTTCCCGCTGGGCTACGGCGTGACGGCGGCAAAGGTGGAGGAAGCCAGACAGGCGGTCTGCGACGGTGCGGATGAGATCGATATGGTGGTAAATATCACGGATGTGAAAAATCACCGTTATAAAGCGGTGGAAGCGGAGATCCGCGCCGTGCGGGAAGCCTGCCGGGGGCACATTCTGAAGGTGATCGCGGAAACCTGTTATCTGACCGGAGAGGAAAAGATCGCGGTCTGCGAAGCGGTAACGAGAGCAGAAGCGGATTATATCAAGACCTCTACCGGATTCGGACCGGGCGGGGCAACGCTGGAGGATGTACGCCTGTTCCGGGAGCACATCGGGCCGCAGGTGAAGATCAAGGCGGCCGGAGGCATCCGCACGAGAGAAGCGCTGGAGGCTTTCCTGTCAGCGGGCTGTGACCGGGTGGGCGCATCCTGCGCGGTGGAGGTTCTGCGAAAAGAGCGCTGACGGCGGCGGACGGAAGAAAAAATCAAAACGGAGGAAGAGAGAGCGATGAATCAGATGATCCGTGAGCGCATCGAAGCGCTCAGAAAGGGAATGAAGGAAGCGGGTGTGGATTACTATATGGTGCCCACCGCAGATTTTCATAATTCCGAATATGTGGACCGGTATTTTAAGATGAGGGAATATCTGTCCGGCTTTACCGGCTCCAACGGCACGCTGGTGGTCAGCCAGGAGGAAGCAGGGCTGTGGACGGACGGCCGGTATTTCATCCAGGCGGAAAACGAGCTGGCCGGGACCGGGATCCGGCTGTTCCGCATGCTGGACGAAGGCGTTCCTACCATTCAGGAATATCTGAAGGAGAACATGAAGGAGGGACAGACTCTGGGCTTTGACGGCCGGGTGGTGGACACCGCTTTTGGCTGCCGGCTGGAAAAGGCACTGGAGGAAAAGAAGATCCGCTTCGCCTTTGACCGGGATCTGGGAGACCAGGTGTGGACCGGACGGCCTGCCCTTCCCTGCCATCCGGTGACCGTGCTGGATGAAGCGATCTGCGGCAGGAGTGCGGGAGAAAAGCTGGCGGATGTGAGAGAAAAAATGCAGGAGCTGGGAGCGGATGCCTTCCTGCTGAGCAAGCTGGATGATCTGATGTGGCTTTTGAACATCCGGGGAGCAGATGTGGAATGCAATCCCGTGGCCCTTTCCTATGCCTACCTGACAAAGACGGAGTGCTACCTTTTCCTCCAGGAAGGCGAGGTGACGGACGCGCTGAAGGCGCATGCCTCAGCGTACGGCATTACCATTCTCCCTTACGGACAGGTGATCGCTTTCCTGAAGGAAAGGACGACAAAGGAGACCGTGCTGTTTGACGGCGCGAACACCAGCTATACTCTGTACCGCACCCTGCAGGAAAAGGGAGAGACCATTGACCGGAAAAATCCCACCGAGCTGATGAAGGCCATCAAAAATGAGGTGGAGCTTTCCCATATGGAAAAAGTCTACCTGGAGGACAGCGCCGCCGTGTGCCGTTTTATCTACTGGCTGAAAAAGAACGTGGGAAAGATGACGATCACCGAAGTGACGGCCGCTCAGTATCTGGACGGTCTGAGAAGCCGGATCGACGGCTTTCTGGATCTTTCCTTCCCCACCATCAGCGGTTATCAGGAAAATGCGGCCATGATGCATTATGAGGCGGTTCCGGAGACCTGCAAGGAGCTTCGGCCGGAGGGGATGCTGCTGGTGGATTCGGGCGGACAGTATGTGGGCGGGACCACGGATGTGACGAGGACCATTGTGCTCGGCCCCGTTTCCGACGAGATCAGGGAGCACTTTACCGCAGTGGCTGTGGGAATGCTTTCTCTGACCAACGCCAGGTTCCTTTACGGATGTACGGGAAGAAATCTGGACATTCTGGCAAGGCAGCCCATGTGGAACCGGAATATCGACTACAAATGCGGAACTGGCCACGGCGTGGGCTACATCCTGAATGTACATGAAGGTCCTCAGGGCATCCGCTGGCGTTTCACGGAAGGACAGAGCGAGGCGGTGATCGAGGCCGGGATGGACATCACCAATGAACCCGGCATCTACATCGAAGGCAGCCACGGCATCCGTACGGAAAATGTGATGGTGGCAAAAAACGGCGTCAAGAACGGAGACGGTCAGTTCATGTACTTCGATACGCTCACCTATGTGCCCATCGATCTGGATGCCATCGACACAAAATACATGGAACCGAAGGAAATCGCCTGGCTGAACGACTATCATGCGAAGGTCTATGAAAAGATCGCGCCCCTTCTTGACGAAGAGGAACGCGCCTGGCTGAAGGAGGCGACCAGGCCGGTAGCCTGATTGTTACGGCTCAGCCTTCGGCAGCGCTGTAACGGCATCCGGCCATTCCAGGCGCTTCGCGCCAGGCCGGATGCTTCCGGCCGGTCTGTTTTCGTACGGTCTGCGCAGGGAATGCGCAGACCAGGCTGAGTAGGAACACCTGATTGCAGCAGCCTGAAAAATTCCTGTTGTATTTTGCGAAGGTTCAGGATATAATAAGTGTAACCTGAAATGTTCGATAACTTCTGTTGTTTTGAACCTACATTTACTTTAAACGGGACTCCTATATTGCCGCGTGGATGTCAGGCCCCCATTGCGCAGGGGAAGGCAGAAGCGTCGGTTGCGGTAACCCACCTGGCTTTCAGCTAGGAGTCAGAAGACAGGAGGCGGCATTTTGGGGATACAAAGCAATGGACGGCCGGGGCCTGAGATCCTCGGTCTTATGTTCGAGAGAAAAAGCAGTCGGTATGGCTGCTTTTTTCATACGGCAGGAAAATTTATTTCCTGCCGTATGAAAAAAGACGCTCTGCTGTGGACGCGCATGCTGCGTACCGCAGCGGGCGCGCACTTTTTGTATCACAGGAAGGCTTCTTTCCCGCCGTTCAAAAAGCCTCAGTCAGACCGGGCCGGAAGGAAGATGCTGCCAGACGGAAGCCGAGCCCGGCACGCACGCGGTGCGATGCGTCCGTACACATGTTTGGAACAGTCGATACCTGTCATGAAAAATGGGAGAGTGCATGGAAGGGAAACAGAGCGGCACGGATACGCGGGGAGGAAGGCGGCGGAGGATCCCGCCGAAAGCGGGGCGGACAGAAAGACAGCGGAGCAGAAGTGCCCGTGCCAGACGCGCCAGAAGAGGCATTGCGCGCAGGAACCGGAGAAGCTGGGGACATCCGGTTCCGGGAAGCTTCCTGCGCCGGCCCCGGGGAAGAGGAAGAAACGGAGGAGGGAGTCGGGAAGGCAAGCTTTTCGTCATACTTGCCGGGGCTGCGCTCCTTTGCTGGCTGCTTGCTTCCGCGGCCCGGGAATTTTTCCTGCCCGGGCCCCAGGGGGAGTATCTTTCCATACAGGAGGCGGAAAATCTGACCTGCCTGCTCGCCGGACTGTCTGCGCCGGATGGGGAGGGCAGAAAGGCGGAAGAGGAGGCTGCGTCCCTGTTTGATCCGGAGGCGGCTTCGGAGGAC
Source organism: Candidatus Eisenbergiella intestinipullorum (assembly GCA_019119815.1). Lineage (GTDB taxonomy): Bacteria > Bacillota > Clostridia > Lachnospirales > Lachnospiraceae > Eisenbergiella > Eisenbergiella intestinipullorum. The sequence continues at coordinate 86,082 of DWWH01000070.1, forward strand.
GGTTATCTGACCTACGAGACTTGGGAGGAGATCGCAGCGCTTTTCCCGGACTGCGGCTATGGACTTCCGGAGGGTTATCGGAACAGCGACAGGGTGCTCCTTTCGGACTGGTATGGTTTCTTCGACGCGGCGCTCGCCGTTTATGACACCAGGGGAGAGGTGCAAAATGTGAGCCTGAGTCCTCTGGGGATCGGAGAAGCGGCGGCGGATGCGGAGGGAGAAGCGCTTGCGGAAAACAGACTGGTCTCTGCCGACGGCACTTTCTACACCTTCCTGACGGATCGGATCGCGGGCTGCCTGTACCGGCCGCTGACCGCTGTCTGCCGGGACGGAACGGTCTATGCGGTAAGAAGCGTGGATGGCCGTGAGCTTCTGCTTTCCAATATCTGGATCATGGAGGCGGAAAAGGACGAACTGCTGTGCTTCTGGGAAGACTGTGAGATCCGCTTCCCGCTTCCCGGGCAGGACGGTGAAGGAGCCGCGGAGGAAAACGGCGCAGGGGCGCAGAAGGAAAGAGAGCAGGTGGCGGATCTGCGCTTTCAGGACGGAGTGCTCCGGGAGATCCTGACGAAGACGGAGAAAATTTCCGGCAAGATCCTCCGGGTGGAGGAGGATGGCGTGGAGGTGGAGGGGAGCGGGTTTCTGCCCTTTGCCGATACCCTGCGGATCTACCGCCTTTACGGAAAACTGAAGGCTTATGAAAAGCAGGATCTGCGGATTGGCTATGATTTTACGGATTTTGTGCTCGCTGACGGCTGCGTGCAGGCGGCTCTGGTGGTGAAGGAGGAGACCATGGAGAATATCCGGGTGCTGGTGCGAACCACCGGATTCGCCGGACTGTATCATGATTCGGTTTCCGTGACGGCGGACTGCGAGCTTTCTCTTATCACGGACGCATACGGACAGCGGGAGACGAAGGTGATACCGGCGGGAGAAACGCTGGTGATCGACCGGGAAAGCGGGCTGTTCTTTCCGGAGGAGGGAACGGACAGCGTCTCATCCGTCATCCGTATCGAGCCGGCGGCGCTCACGGGACGCATCAGCCTGAACAGCGTGCAGAGAAGCCAGGGAACGCCGTCCTATCGGGGCTGTCTGGAGCTGAGAAAGGAAAAGGAGGGCATCGTGGTGATCAATGAGCTTCTGCTGGAGGAGTATCTGTATGCTGTGGTGCCCAGCGAGATGCCTGCCTCCTACCCGCTGGAAGCGCTGAAGGCGCAGGCGGTCTGTGCGAGAACCTACGCCTATGCACGGATCCTTCACGCCGGACTTCCGGAATACGGCGCGCATGTGGATGACAGCACCGGATTTCAGGTTTATAATAATATTCTGGAAAACGCACAGAGTACCAGAGCCGTCCGGGAAACGAAGGGCGAGCTTCTCTACTACGGGCAGGAGCTTGCGGACACCTATTATTACTCCACCTCCTGCGGCTACGGAACGGATACGTCCGTGTGGGCGGGCTCCGGTCCGGATGCCTTTCCCTACCTGCAGGGAAAAGCGGTGAACGCGGCGGGGGTGACGGACGCTCAGGGAGACGCGGTGGATGAGACGGTCAGCACAGCGGACATCACGCCGGCGGATCTCATGGAGCAGGAAGAAAGCTTTTCCGCCTTCATCAAAACTGTGCGTGCCTCTGATTTTGAGAGCCGGGAGCCCTGGTACCGGTGGACGTATCAGGTGGATGCGCTGTCGGAAGAACTGCTTTCCGAAAAGCTGCGGGCCTGCTTCGAGACAGCCCCTTCCACCGTCTCCGTTCCGCAGGAAAACGGCGAAGAAGACTCCGTCCGGACTCTGCCTGATACGGGACGCATTCTGGAGCTTTCCATCACCCGGAGAAGCGCCGGAGGCGTGGCGCAGACCCTGCGGATCGTGGGAGAGAAGGCCACGATTCTGGTAGAAACGGAAAACGCCATCCGTACGGTCCTCTGCGATTCCTCCGTACCGGTGATCCGCATGGACGGAAGCTCCTGGCAGGCATCCACCCTGCTTCCCAGCGGATTTTTTGTGCTGGAAGCGAAAAAAGAGAACGGAGCGGTGACGGGCTATACTCTGTACGGCGGCGGCTTCGGACACGGTGTGGGGATGAGCCAGAACGGGGCGAAGAACATGGCGGAAGAAGGCTGTGACTGCGAGACGATCCTGAGTTATTTTTATGAAGGGATCAGCCTGAAGAAAGGAAATGCGCAATGATGAGACTATACCGGATCGTAAGAGGATTTGCGAGGCAGATGAGCCGGGCGAACGTGAACGCATACGCCGCCAGCACCGCTTTTTTCATCTTCCTTTCCCTGATCCCAATGATCATGCTGATCTGCTCGGTGCTGGCGGCCACGCCCCTTTTGCAGAAGTCGGACCTTCTGACGGCGGCTACCATTTTTCCACCCTCCATCACGCCGCTCATCATCGGCCTGATCGAAAGCATTTACGACAGCACCTTCGGAGTGATCAGCGTCTCCGCCATCGTGACGGTCTGGTCGGCAGGAAAGGGAATATTGGCCCTGATGCGCGGGCTGAACGCCATGAACGGCGTGGTGGAGGACCGCAATTACGTGCTCCAGCGGCTGATCGCCTCCTTTTACCTGATCGTTTTTCTGGCGATGGTGGTATTTCTTCTGGTGGTCATGGTGTTCGGAAATCTGCTGGCCTCCCTGATCGTGCGCCACGTACCCGGAATGGAGCGCCTGTTCGCCCTGCTCCTCCACTTTCGGGGAATCTTTTCCTGGTGTGTGATGACGCTCCTGTTCGCTCTGATGTATACCTTCATCCCCAACTGCCGGCAGCGCTTTGCCTGGCAGCTTCCGGGCGCGGCGTTTTCCGCCGTCACCTGGAACGTGTTCTCCTGGGGCTTTTCCATCTATGTCAGGAACTCCGGCGGCTTTGATATGTACGGAAGCCTGACCACCATCGTGATCCTGATGCTGTGGCTGTATTTCTGCTTTTACCTGTTTCTGATCGGGGCGCATATCAACCGGTTCCTCGTGCCGTTCCGGAAGGTTAGGGAAAGACGGAGAATGATGAGAAAGGACTGAGACAGGGCTCTTCTTTTGCGAGATTCTCCCGGCAATCGAAGATTGCCTGCGCGGCGGATCATGTAAGCGACATCTTCCTCTCCGCCGCAGTACGCGGTTGCCATCAGGCAACATCTACGGGCAATCTTTGATTGCCTGTGCGCTGAGTGCGCATCAACGTCTTTTTTTATTCAATAGGAAATGAAATTTCCTATCGTATAAAAAGACAGGACGGCTTCGAAACCGTCCTGCCAGCCTCCGGCCGCCGCGTGTTCTCGGGATAATCAGGTGTGAGACCGGACACCGGCGATACGGCCGCATCCTTCGATGAGCCACACTCCTCCCGGAACCGGAAACTCTTTTCATTATAATCCTGAAATTGGGGTTTGACAAGTCAGAGAGGGTGTGTTACAGTAACGATAGTTTTAGAGAAATGAATCATTTTCCAGAAACTGTGATGGGAAGAAGTAGGTGAAGGCAGAGGCCCACAGAAAGCAGCCGGCTGATGAGAGGCGCGGGAGAAGCTGATCTGAATACATCCCGGAGTTCTGCACCCAAACCGGAAGGGAGTAGGCTGCAGCGGAGGCACCCGTTATCGTGCGCAGAGTATCGCGATGCCGTGCGGACTGCAGCCGCCGGGGAAGCCGTACTTGATGAGGCAGCCGGTGTGAGCCGTCTGTGAAGAAAGGTGGTAACACGGTAAGAATCGTCCTTTCTCCCCAAAAGGGAGAGAGGATTTTTTTTATGCCTGAAAGGGCAGATCAGATGGATATGCCGCCAAAGAGGCAGGACAAGGAGGAAAAATAAAATGCAGGTATTTGAGGAACTGAGAGCGAGAGGGCTGCTGGCGCAGCTGACGGACGAGGAAGAGATCCGGGAGATGGTGAATGCGGGAAAGGCCACGTTTTACATTGGCTTTGACCCCACGGCGGACAGCCTTCATGTGGGGCACTTCATGGCGCTGTGCCTGATGAAGCGGCTGCAGATGGCGGGAAATAAGCCCATCGCGCTGCTGGGCGGCGGCACGGGCATGATCGGGGACCCGTCCGGAAGAAGCGACATGCGTACCATGATGACGAAGGAAACCATCGACCACAACTGCGACTGCTTTAAAAAGCAGATGAGCAAGTTCATTGATTTTTCAGATGGAAAGGCCATTCTGGCGAACAATGCGGACTGGCTGCTGAACCTGAACTACATTGAGCTGCTGCGGGACGTGGGAGCCTGCTTTTCCGTCAACAACATGCTCCGCGCGGAATGCTATAAGCAGAGAATGGAAAAGGGCTTAAGCTTCCTGGAATTCAACTACATGATCATGCAGAGCTACGATTTCCTGATGCTCTACCAGAAATACGGCTGCAACATGCAGTTCGGCGGAGATGACCAGTGGAGCAACATGCTGGGCGGCACGGAGCTGATCCGAAGAAAGCTGGGAAAGAACGCTTACGCGATGACCATCACCCTGCTCTTAAATTCCGAGGGAAAGAAGATGGGCAAGACCCAGAAGGGCGCGGTATGGCTGGATCCCAACAAGACCTCTCCCTTTGAGTTCTACCAGTACTGGAGAAACATCGCGGACGCGGATGTGCTCAAGTGCCTGCGGATGCTCACCTTCCTTCCCATCGAGCAGATTGACGAGATGGACAAATGGGAAGGCAGCCAGCTGAATACGGCGAAGGAGATCCTGGCCTTCGAGCTGACCAAGCTGGTGCATGACGAAGCGGAGGCGCAGAAGGCGCAGGAGAGCGCCAGAGCGCTGTTCGGAAGCGGAACGGCGGCGGAGATGCCCACCGCGAAGCTGACGGAGGCAGACCTGAAGGAAGGAAACATCGACATCCTCGACCTGCTGGTGAAATCCGGTCTGGTGAGCTCCCGTTCCGAAGGCCGCCGTGCGGTGGAACAGGGCGGCGTGTCCATGGATGGAGAGAAGGTCACGGACTTCCGCGCAACCTTTGCCGGCGAGGATTTCCACGGAGAAGGAAAGGTTTTAAAGCGCGGGAAGAAGAACTTCAAGAGAGTGATCGTGGAGTAAGGCTGATTGGTGTCGCGGCGGAGAAATTGCTGTTACGGTTTCTCTGCCGCGGCAAAACGGAAAATATGGAGGTAAAAATGCAGCTTATCGGATCGAGCATAGCAACGTCTGTTGTGAATCTGATCGTATTTTCCCTGATCCCGTTTGTCTGGTGGGTTTTCCGTCACCGGAAGGAAACGGGATTTTTCAGCTGGATCGGCTTCTACAGGCCGAAGCTGAAAAGCGGATGGCCGGTGCTGATCCTCTTTGCGTTGGCCTACTGGTTTTTCTACAACTTTGATTATACCCGTCTGATCAATCCCGAAACCCTGGCCTATCTGGAAAACAGCGAAAAGGTATCCGCGAACGCTTTCGCAGGGCTGGGAGCCGCAGCGATCCTTCCGGCGCTCATTCAAAATTTTATCGCCAACGGCGTGGCGGAGGAGATTCTGTACCGGGGCTTTTTGTGTAAGCGTTTCTGCGGAAAGCTGGGAAAGACGAAAGGAATTGTGCTGCAGGCGGTGCTTTTCGGGCTGATGCACAATGCGCTGCTCCTGCTTGCGGGGCTTCATGTGGGGCTGTGGTACCACACGCTGATGTTTCTGTTCACCGGAGCGGGCGCACTGCTTCTGGGCTGGCTGAATGAAAAGATATATAACGGCTCCATTATTCCGGGCATTCTGCTTCACGGAGCGGGAAATTTTATCAGCTCCATGCTGGTGGCGTTTGGGTGAACGGATTTTTTTAGTATTTTTATTTCATTTCGGAGCGGAAGGGCCAAAAGCCAGATTGAGGTGGTTTATAGATGTGGCCGATTTTTGACAACGGCTGAGATGAGGAAAGCGGCTTATTTATCTCCGTAATGGCCTTTGCAATGAGCAATATAAATACGTCCGTTTTCCATATGATAGACCAGACGGTCTTTGTCGTCAATCCTGCGGCTGTACTCTCCCTGCAGGTCGCCGGTGAGGGGTTCGGGTTTCCCAATTCCTTCCATGCAGCCGTTGCGTTCAATATCTTTTATGAGCTGGTTAATACGTTTGATTGTTTTCTTATCTTGGGTCTGCCAGTAGAGATAGTCTTTCCAGACATCGTCAGACCAGATTTTTTCACTCATTCTCCACCTCGATCAGTTCATGTGCTGTACCCTTTCCTTCACGCAGTTCCTGGACAGACTTTCTTACATAGGCCATGTTTGCCTCGGAGAAAAAGGGATCAGGGGACTGTGCAATTTCAAACGGAATACGTTTTTCACGTAAAACTGCTTTCACAAAAAGATTGATGGCAGTTGAAGTATTCAATCCAACATTGGAGCAAAAAGCGTCAAAGTCAGCTTTGTCTTTCTGGTCTACTCTCGCAGTTAAGGTGGTTAATGCCATAGAAATATCTCCTTTCTGTGCTCTATTTGACCATACTATAACACTATTGTATTCGGATAGCAAGCATATGTATTGCAAAAAAATATTTGACTGGCCGCTTTGAACAGTAACGCCGCTTTTGGCGGCCAGCATCAGCAGAGATACATTGTTTCCAGTCCGGATTTTTTGCAATATCTGAAAATTATCCAAATACTGAAAACTCCCATCTCCAGACATATCCCCCGTTCTCGCCCGCATATACTGGTATCACCAGGCAAGCGGAAGGGGACAGATCATGGATACTTTGCATACTCAGAACCTGTACAGAGATATTCAGAAAAGAACCGGAGGAGAAATCTACATCGGCGTGGTCGGTCCGGTGCGGACGGGAAAATCCACTTTTATCAAGCGCTTTATGGATCTGCTGGTGCTCCCGTACATGACGGATGAGGCGGAGCGGACGCGGGCGCAGGATGAGCTTCCCCAGAGCTCGGGCGGAAAAACGATCACCACCACGGAACCCAAGTTCATCCCGCAGGAGGCGGCGCAGATCACCCTCGGCGGAGATGTGAACGTGAACGTCCGTCTGGTGGACTGCGTGGGCTTTATGGTGGAGGGTGCGGCGGGCCACATGGAGGACGATGCGGAGCGGCTGGTGAAAACACCCTGGTCTGATGTGGAGATTCCATTTACCCAGGCGGCGGAGATCGGCACCAAAAAGGTGATCAACGACCATTCCACCATCGGGATCGTGGTGACCACCGACGGAAGCATCGGCGAACTGAAGCGGGAGGCCTATATTCCCCCGGAGGAAAAGACCATCCAGGAATTAAAGAAGCTGCATAAGCCCTTTCTGGTGCTGGTCAATTCCGAACGTCCTCATGGCGACGAGGCGGTAAGGACAGCCGCCTGGATCAGTGAAAAATATCATGTGACGGCGCTTCCGGTCAACTGCGAACAGCTGAAGAAGGACGACATCAATCAGATCCTGGAGAGTGTGCTCTATGAATTCCCCGTCACCATGATTGAATTTTATCTGCCTAAGTGGGTGGAGATGCTCCCCAATACCCACCGGCTGAAAGCGGATCTGATCGAAAAGATCCGTTCCATGATGAACGGCATCGACACCATCCGCGATGTGATACAGAACCAGATAACCGTGGACAGCAGCTATGTCAAACGCTGTATCGTGGAAAATATTTCGATGGCCGACGGCAGTATTCGTGTGGTACTGGATGTGGATGACAAATATTACTATGAAATGCTCAGCGAACTGGTGGGTGAGACCATCGGCGGCGAATATCAGCTCATTTCCGTATTGAAGGAAATGGCCGCCATGCGCCGGGAATACACCAGAGTGCTTCATGCCATGGAGGCGGTCCGCCTGAAAGGCTACGGCGTGGTGATGCCCGAACGGGACGAAATCAGCCTGGAAAAACCCGAGCTCATCCGCCATGGCAACAAATTTGGCGTGAAGATCAAAGCGGAGAGTCCCTCCATCCACATGATCAAGGCCAACGTGATCACGGAAATCGCGCCCATCGTGGGCACTCAGCAGCAGGCCGAGGACCTGATTTCCTACATCTCCGATGCCCGAAACGACGAGGACGGCATCTGGGAAACCAACATTTTCGGAAAGACCGTAGAACAGCTCGTCAATGACGGCATCACCAACAAAATCTCCATGATCGGCGACGAATGCCAGGTCAAACTCCAGGAAACCATGCAGAAAATCGTCAACGACTGCAACGGCGGAATGGTGTGTATCATCATATGAAAACCTGATGAGCCATGCGCAAGAAAAGACGGGACCCCTGACGCGAGCTTGCTCGCAGAAGGGGTTTTGTCTTTTCTTGCATACGGCGACCAGCCGCAGCGAGATGGAGCGAAGCGGAATCGAGCTGGCATGGCGGGGGAAGCACGTGTGATGCTCCGGAAGGGCGCGTGCATCGGTATGAAACGGAGATCTACATACGTTTAAAACGAAAAAGACTTCCCAAAATGAGGAAGCCTGTCATAACATCCGATATTTTGTTCAGAACATCCTTCGGGCGGAGCTTCCGGAAAGGCTGCCGTCCGTCTGTTTGGGATGACAAAATCTGACTTTTTTTCGTGAAATAACTTCTTTTACGAAAAAAATCTGCCTCTTTTTTTCGCCGAAAGCTTTTCTTTTAACCCATCAAACGACCGCGTCGTTCGTCCAAACCATATTATATGTGCTTTGTCTCATTTTGGCAATAGTTATAAACTAAAACTTCCCACACCAATACGGTGTGTTGAACCTTGAAAATTCAATATTTCAGCCAATAAAAAAGGCATAAACCTGTCCCGTTTGGTATAATGGAATTGACGAAAAACCATCTATACAAAGGAGATTT
>DWWH01000071.1 GCA_019119815.1 Candidatus Eisenbergiella intestinipullorum
AAATAAGCCTGATGGCTTATTTTTCAATCGGCAGTTTTGCGCCGAAGCACAAAACTGCTGTGATCGCAGAGGAGAAATCACATACGTGATTTCTCCTCGCGGCCTCAGCATAAAACGCTTCGGCATGGAGGAAAAAATGAAGAAAAAATTGCAGGAAATATTTGAATGGTTTCACAGAAACCCGGAGCTTTCTTATGAGGAATACCGTACCACACAGCAGATCCGCCGGATTCTTGAGGAAGCGGGTGTCGAGATCCTTCCGCTGTCTCTGGAAACCGGTCTTGTGGCGGTGATCCGCGGGAAAAAGGAAGGACCGGTGCAGGCGCTTCGCTGTGACATCGACGCCCTTCCCATTCTGGAGGAAAGCGGGCTTTCCTATGCGTCCGAAACGCCGGGAAGGATGCATGCCTGCGGCCATGACTTTCACATCACGGCGGGGATCGGCGCGGCGCTCCGGCTCCAGGAAAGAAGAGAGGAGCTTGCCGGTACGGTAAAGATCCTTTTTCAGCCGGGGGAAGAATCTTCTCTGGGAGCGTTGAAGCTGCTGGAGACGGATGTATGCGATGATGTGGAGCGCTTTTGGGGACTGCATGCGGATCCCACGAACGAGGCCGGGGTCATCGGCCTGCGGCCCGGATATGTATCGGCTGCGGTGGACCGATTCCTCATTACCATCAAGGGAATCGGCTGCCATGGCGCCCATCCGGATGACGGAGCGGACCCGATCCCGGCGGCCTGCGCTGTGGTTCAGGCGCTGCAGACCATCGTGACGAGAAACGTGAACGCGTTCCATCCGGCGCTGATCAGCGTGACGAGGATCGAAGCAGGGAACACCTGGAACGTGATTCCGGAAACGGCCGAGCTGGAAGGAACGGTTCGCACCATGGACCGGGCGGACCGGAAGCTGTTTGAAGAAAAGCTCTCTCTGATCGCGGAAAGGACGGCACAGGCTTACGGCGCGCAGGCGCAGGTGCAGTGGATCCCGGGCCCTCCCGCCGTCGTCAACGATGAAAAGATGGCGGAATACGCTGCAGACGTGGCCCGCCGTCTGGGCTTTGTCGTGGTGCCGGAGGAGCAGTCCCTGGGAGGAGACGATTTTTCCTTTTATGAGGAGAAGGCGCCGGGCTGCTATATTAAGATCGGAACCGGAAAGGGTCAGCTCATCCACCAGCCCGGCTTCGCGGTGGATGAAAGCGTGCTGGAGCCGACGGCGGTGTATCTGACGGAGGTGCTGATGGGGGATTGAGGCAGGAATCAGTGAAAAGTTGTGAGTAAGAAGAGAAGGCTGAGACAGCATAAGAGAAAAACTGTTTCAGCCTTCTCTTTTTTGTAAATTATGTTTAAAGTTTGCACGATGTATGTATAAAATTTGTTAAAAGTACTATAAAAGTAAAGGAAACAGACCTGAATGTTCCAAAGTGTGGTACAAAGTACCTAGAAGATGTAATGATATTGATAAAAATATTGCATGGTTTTATTATGAAGAAAAGGAGCCGTTTATGAAACACGTTTTGATGAGACTGCAGGAATATCAAAAACAGGCAAGTGCGTCAGAGAAAAATATCATTGATTTCCTTTTGGGAGAAATGGAGGAAGCCAGCGAACTGAGCGTACATGAACTGGCACGGAAATCCTTTACATCGCCGTCGACGGTGATCAGGCTTTGCAAGAAAATTGGCTTCCGCGGATATAAGGAATTTCGGAAAGCTTTCCTTTATGAGGTGGCAATCCGAAAGGAATCCGGATTAAAACAGATATAAGGATCAGACTTCCTGTCTGAGATATGTATCCAACCGCCTGAAAGTGACACATGTTCATGACAACAACGGAACTTATGATGAGCACAGACCGCCATATATGGGGAATGTGGATTGGGAAAAGATTATGCCGGTGTTGAAAGAAATTGGTTATGAAGGGGATTTCAGCTTTGAGGTAGGAAGAATGGGGCAGCATGTTCCCAGATATTTGAGCGATTCTCTGTGGGCACATCTTTTGAAAGTCGGAGAATATCTGATTTCTCTGGCCGGATAATCAAAAAAGGGAAAAACAAATGTCCGTTATCAGCTGTCGGCCGATAACGGACATTCAATTGCAGCGAATATGCAAAAAATACAGAGTCGAAAACTGCTTCAGAAATAATCCGAAAAGCACGGCTTTTCCACCGGGATCAGCCGTTCCAGCCAGGTGAGCATGTAATATTCCGTTCGGATCTTTTCGTGCTCGTACAGATAGCTGGGACGCTTATAGCCCATGAGCATGGTGGTCAGGGTGTTGATGTCCAGCTCTACCACATTGATGGACTGATTGTTTTCCACCCGTTCGCAGAAGGTCTCGCCGCCCTTCCAGGAAACCAGATAATCCCCGGCGTTCCACGGGGCCATTTCATCCGTGACACGGAAGTGGATGCGGAAATCCTCGGGCTGGACCTGATAGGGATATTCCCGCAGGAAGGTTTCCGCGTCAATGATCCTTGCCATGATATACGGAGAAATGCTTTCCGTGATCTCGCTGTCCTCCAGCAGGTAGGCCATCGGCTCTCCCGAATAGTTGTCCCCCACGACCTGAGTGATCATGGAGAAGTGTGCGGTGATATAGTTCCACAGACCATAGTTTGCTTCGATGTTCAGATAGACCATTTCCTTGATATGAAAGATCTCGTTCGCAATGTAGTAGACGATATAGCCGAGCGGCTTATGTTCTTTATTATAATAGACGGCGACGATCATGTCGTCATTCTCCCAGCGCCAGTATTCATCCCAGGCCAGGCTGTCACGGATCAGGGCGCCGTGCCGCTGGACGGCGAAATAGGAATATACGTTGTGAAAATCTTCGGAATCCTGGCTGACCCGCTCCACCATGCCCTCTACGGGGCGGGGCTTCGGAAGCTGCGTGTCCCGGATCGTGAAGGTGATCTTGTCTGATACGATCTCCCAGCCCATTTTCCGGTAAAAAGGAATGGAATAGGGATACAGGAAGGAGATTGGGAATTTCTGCTCGTGCATGTAATTGATGGCCCGCCGCATCAGGGAGTGGATCAGCCCCCGCCCTGTATATTCGGGATAGGTGGCGACGCCGGTGATGCCGCCCATATCCATGATGTTGTCGTGAACATTCACTTTCATGGAATAGACCACGATCATGGAAGCGAGCCTGTCCTTGTAAAACCATCCCAGAACATATGCCTCCTCCAGCATGGGGCGTTTGGCATACTTGAATTCATCCTGCTCCCAGCCTGTCTGCAGAAGCTCGTAGGAGGTGACCTGAAAGGCGTAGGTGAGCAGCGCGTTGAACTGCTCCAGATCGCTTTTGTCCAGTTCCCGCATCCGGTAGTCCCCGTTCGTTTCCAGGTAGACGTGTGTATCCGCTGCGTTCGTCCGTTTGTTGTCGTTGCCTTCTTTTTTCTCCATAAAATCCTCTTTGCTGCACTTGAAACTCGTTGACAAAAAATAAGACCATGTTTATTGTACCTCAGGAAAATCGAGGCGTCCACGTTTTTTTTTTCGATTTTATCCGGATCCGTCCGGAGCTGCAGGCCGGACGGGATGCGGAAAGCGGTTGCTTTTGTCAGGTAAATATTATATGATTAATCTATTCTGAATCAGTCTGTTCTGAATGGATACACAGGAGGATGCTTTATGGTTGCAAAAAAGAGGAGAAACGGCATAACGCTGCTGCTCATATGTGCAATGGCCCTGGCGGCGGCGCTTCCGGCGGGAGCCCTTCGGGTGAGAGCGGCGGAGATCATTGCCACGGTTTATGGGACGATCCAGTCCGGGACGACGGAGGAGCTTCTGCTGCTTTCCACGGCTCAGGGAAAGATGGAGATCAAACTGGATTCGGAGACGGATGCCAGTACGTGCAAGGTCCTGCTTCCCGGCAGGGAGATCTATGTTTCCGTTACGCACGGCTCTGACGGCTATCTTCATGCGGCGAAGATCACGAGCGGCACGAAGGAGACGGCGGACAGCATCGATTATTCCACCTCCGTGACAGTGAAGGGAAAGCTCAGTGACAAGACGAAGGAAGACATTCTGTATCTGAAGACGGATCAGGGAGAGATGCAGATCAAGCTGGATGCTTCCACGAACATGGACGGCTGCAATGTCCTGGTTGCGGGAGAGAGCTATCAGATCGTCTGTGCAAGGGGCTCCGACGCTTATCTGCATGCGGTGAGCATTTCGGATGTGGCTGATGAGGCGGCGGTGATTACGGAAACCATTAACGGAAGAAGCGTCACCACGCTGAAGGGAACGGTATCAGACCGCACGAAGAAGGATCTGCTTTATCTGTCCACGGACGGAGGGGAAATGCAGTTCGTGATCGATGGGGATTCGGATGTTTCAAACGGAAGGGCTCTGATGCCGGGAAGAAAGCTGACGGTTTCCTTCTACCGCGGCTCCGATGCTTATCTGCATGCGGCGCGCATTGTGGGAGAAAAGGAGAGCGTATCTGACTCCTCGGTGGATACCTCGTCCAGCTCGGCAGTGATCGGAACGGTGGACGGAAAGACCACGGAGAATACGCTTTATCTGAGCACGGACAGCGGCACCATGGAACTGCGGCTGGATTCTTCTACCGGCTTCAGCAACTGCCGGGTCCTGACGAGAGGAATGCAGGTGGTCGTGATCTGCGCCCGCGGCTCCGACGCCTATATGCATGCGGTCAGCGTCATCGGCATCTGATCCGCTGACGGGCCCGGAATTTTGCTTCCGGCTACTTGAAAAAGGGCGTTGAAAACAGTATAATCAGCAGAGTGCGGCTGATTCGCCCTTTTGGGAAAAAGCTTTCGGGAAGCTTTTGGGTTCTGCCCGGAAAAGTTCTGTCCCGAAAAGGCGGCGGCAAAATTTTGATTCAATGAGGTTATTATGAGTAAAACGCAAATCAGTAAAAAACAGGGAAGCGGTGCCAATCCGTTTCTGATCGTCTATCACATCATTCAGGGCGCTCTGATCGGCCTGGGAGCGGTGCTGCCCGGCATTTCCGGCGGCGTGCTCGCGGTAGTGTTCGGCGTCTACAAGCCGGCGATGGAATTCCTTTCCAGGCCCTTTGCGCGGTTTAAGACCCATGTGCCGCTGCTGATCCCCTACGGAATCGGAGGCGTGGTGGGTTTCCTCGGAATCGCCAACCTGCTGGCCTTTTTCCTGGAAAAATATCCGGATCCTTCCGTGTGCCTGTTCATCGGACTGATCACGGGCATGCTGCCTTCCCTGTTCCGCGAGGCGGGAGAGAAGGGGAGAAGCAAAGGCTCCTGGGTTTCCATGGTGGTGTGTATGGTTGTCATTTTCGCGCTTCTGGGTTCCCTTGCGGTGCTGAATGTGAAGATCACCCCGAACTTTGTCTGGTACCTGTTCTGCGGCTTCTGCCTGGCGCTGAGCGTGATCGCTCCCGGCATGAGCTTTTCCACGCTGCTGATGCCTCTGGGGCTGTATACGCCTTTTGTGGACGGAATCGGCCATCTGGATTTTAACATCCTGATTCCCGGCGGGATCGGCGCGCTGGTGACGGTGATCTGCCTGGCAAAGGCGGTCAACGCCCTGTTCGACCATTTTTATTCCATCGCGTTTCACGGCATCATCGGTATCGTGATCGCCGCTACGGTGATGATCATTCCCTTCTCCGGCTTCGCTACGGTGGGAGCGGCTGTGGTGAATCTGATCTGCATCGCGGTGGGCATCGTGCTGGCGCTGCTTCTGGACCGCTTTAACAGCAGGGTAGAGGTAAAATAAAACAGTAGAAAAAGCTGCGGAGAGTGCGGATGGGACCGCATTTTTCCGCAGCTTTTTCTGTTTTCCGGCAAGACCTTCCGCTCAGTCGTTTTCCTGCTGACGGAAGGTCTTTTTCAGCTGTTCTAGGAAGGCCTCCGCCGCTCTGGAAAACACCTGGTATTTTTTCCAGATGATGGTCGCCTCCGCTTCCAGCGGCGGCGAAAGGGGACGGAAGCACAAAGAAGGGCTGTTTTCGGTATCTAACAGCCGGTCATAGCAGATGGTGTAGCCGAAGCCCTCGTCCGTCAGCATGGAAGCATTCAGGACCAGATTATAGGTGGCGACCACATTCAGCTCGGACAAATCTTTCTTCAGCCAGGAGGACAGGAGGGGCCTGGCATTTTCCTGATGGGAGACGATCAGGGGAAGGTCCCACAGATCCTCCGGGCGGATGGCCTCCTTTTTGGCCAGGGGAGAATCCCGGCGCATCAGAACACCCCACACATCCCTTACAGGAACGTTCAGGGTATCATATTTGGACAGGTCAACGGAAGAATACAGAAGGCCGAAATCGACCAGCCCCTTGTCCAGCATTTCCAGTACATAGGCGGAGTTGCCGCTGAAAATATGGTAGTGGATGTGGGGGCAGGACCGCTGCAGCTTTCCGGCAGCTCTGGCGAACAGCCGTATGGTGTTGGTTTCTCCTGTTCCAATATAAATATCCCCGGCAACCACATCGTCCGAGAGCGAGATTTCATTTTCGGTCTTTTGCACCAGATCCAGGATCTCCTCGGCACGCTTGCGCAGGATCATTCCCTCCTGTGTGAGGGTGACCTTGCGGGAGCCTTTGGTCCCGCGGATCAGAAGCTGTTTGCCGAGTTCCTCCTCCAGCGCCTTTAACTGGGTGGAAAGCGTGGGCTGGGACAGATGCAGGGACTCAGCCGCCGCAGTGATGTTCTGTTCCCGCGCCACCGCGAGAAAATATTGTAATACGCGAAGCTCCATATGTCCCTCCCTGCCGTACCGGTTGACTTTCTGACAACAGTATATCAGAAAACAGCATAGGATTCAATTATGGAACCATATCAAGAATAAATATTTGCTATTTCATCAGAAAATTTTTATACTGCAGGGGAGGATTGGGAAAATCAGGAGACTTTGAAAAAGTGCAGACATCGGAAAGGAGCAGGGATGGAAAACAGGATTTCTGAGCAGGAGCTTCTGCAGAATCTGAAAGATGCGGGATGCAGCCCGGAGGAGAGGGAGCGTTTCTTGGCGCTGGAAGGAACGGGGAATATCAGCGGGCAGCTGGCGCTGCTTTCCCTTCGCCGCAGGAAGTTGCTGGAGCGGGTTCATCAGGAGGAGAAAAGGATCACCTGCCTGGACTATCTGGTTTATCGGCTGGAACAAAAGAAATAGGCTTTCGCTCTTTCTCCCGCCGCGTTATAATGAAAAATAACAGGGGCGGTCCGTTCCGGCGGCCTCTGCAGAAGATCATCGTTTGCGGGAGGTTACATAAGTGGAAGATCAACAGAAAACCATGCTTTTTGAACAGATGCCCATCCCCAGGGCCGTGGCGAAGCTGGCGGTTCCGACCATACTGAGCTCGCTGGTGACGGTGCTTTATAACCTGGCGGATACCTATTTTGTGGGAATGCTGAACAATTCCGTCCAGAACGCGGCGGTCACGCTGGCCGCGCCGCTGATTCTGGCCTTCAACGCGATCAACAACCTGTTCGGCGTGGGGAGCAGCAGCATGATGAGCCGGGCGCTGGGAAGCCGGGATTATGAAACGGTCCACCGAAGCTCCGCCTTCGGCTTTTACTGTTCCATTTTCTGCGGGCTTCTTTTTTCTCTGCTCTATGTGATATTTCAGCCCTTCGTGCTGACGCTTCTCGGCGCGGACGCGACGACGGCGGAGGCGACCGCCGGGTATCTGAGATGGACGGTGGCCTGCGGAGCGGCCCCCACCATCCTGAACGTGGTGATGGCCTATCTGGTGCGGGCGGAGGGCGCGGCGCTGCATGCCAGCATCGGCACCATGAGCGGCTGTATCCTGAATATCATTCTGGACCCCATTTTCATCCTGCCCTGGGGCCTTGACATGGGAGCGGAGGGCGCGGGGCTTGCCACCTTCCTTTCCAACTGTGTGGCCTGCGGCTATTTCTTCGTGCTTCTGTATGTGAAACGGGGGAAAACGAACGTGTGCATCAGGCCGTCCATGTTCTGCTTGAAAAGAAAGATCGTGCTGGGGGTCTGCGGCGTGGGAATCCCGGCCTCCATTCAGAACCTGCTGAACGTGACGGGAATGACCGTGCTGAACAACTTCACCTCTTCCTACGGCTCCGAGGCGGTGGCGGCCATGGGGATCACGCAGAAGATCAACATGGTGCCGATGCAGATCGCCATGGGCCTGTCGCAGGGAATCATGCCGCTCATCAGCTACAACTATGCCAGCGGGAATACGCCCAGAATGAAAAAAACGCTGACCTTTGCGGCGAAGATTTCCCTTTCCTTTCTGGTCATAGTGGCGGCGGGATACTTCGCGGGGGCCGGTTCGCTGGTCCGCATGTTCATGCAGAATCCGGAGATCGTCGCCTACGGAACCCGGTTCCTGCGCGGCTTCTGTCTGGGACTTCCCTTCCTGTGCATGGATTTCCTGGCGGTGGGCGTGTTTCAGGCGGTGGGCCTTGGAAAGAACGCTTTTATCTTCGCTATCCTTAGAAAGGTGGTGCTGGAGATTCCAGCCCTCATCATTCTGAACGCCCTGTTCCCGCTCTACGGCCTTGCCTACGCGCAGTTTACGGCGGAGATCATCCTGGCGGCTGCTGCGGTGATCGTGCTGCTGCGGCTGTTCGCGAGACTGGAACGGGGAGAGCGGGCTTAAAGATTTAAGAAAAGCAGTCCTTTTAGAAAAATCCCGCCCTTTCTGTGGAAGAACCATACAAAGGACGGGATTTTTATATGGACTGATATGTAAGCGCGGCAGCCACGGCGCGGCTTCTTATCCGAACAGCGAGAACGCCGCGAACAGGCCGGAGAGCAGGGAGGCCACCAGAGACACCACGGTGATCTGGGTGTTGATGGAAGGGCCTGCCGTATCCTTGAAGGGATCGCCCACGGTATCGCCCGTGACGGCCGCCTTGTGGGCGTCGGAGCCCTTGCCGCCTTCGTTGCCCGCTTCCACGTATTTCTTCGCGTTGTCCCACAGGCCGCCGGCGTTGGACATGAACAGGGCCAGCAGCAGGCCGCTGACGATGTTTCCCAGAAGGAAGCCGCCGATGGCGGAAGGACCACCGATGAAGCCCACCAGGACGGTGGCGATGATGGTAACAAGCCCCGCCGGGATCAGTTCCTTCAGCGCGCCGGAGGTGGCGATGCCGATGCAGGTATCATAGTCCGGCTTCACGCCCTTTTTCCCTTCCTTCAGGCCTCTGATTTCCCGGAACTGGCGGCGGATCTCCTCCACCATGCGCTGGGCGTTCTTATCCACGCCCAGGATCAGCATGGCGGAGAACACGGCCGGGATGGCCGCGCCGACCAGAATACCGAAGAATACGGTGGGATCCAGGATGTCGAAGCCGGTCAGAAGCTCCTTTCCCATGCCGGAAAGCGCCTCGTTGACCTCGGACATGTAGGCGCCCAGCAGGGAAATGACGGTCAGGCCCGCTGCGCCGATGGAAAAGCCCTTGGTTACCGCCTTCACGGTGTTGCCTGCGCTGTCCAGCTCGTCCGCGATGCGGATGGTTTCGTCCCCCAGGCCGCCCATTTCCGCGAGTCCTCTTGCGTTGTCCACGATGGGGCCGTAGGCGTCATTGCTGATGATCATGCCCACGATGGAAAGCATGCCAACTGCGGCCATGGCGATGCCGAAGAGGGCGTAGCCCTCGCCCAGCGGCGCGCAGAGCATGTAGGCGATGAGGGCGGAAACGGCGATGCCCACCATGGCGGGAAGGGCGGAGAGGAAGCCGTAGGAAACGCCCGAGAGGATGGTGAAGGCCGAACCGGAGCGGGAGGCGTGCGCCACCTTTTGCACGATGGGCTTCGAATCATCCGTGAAGTAGTCCGTGGTGATGCCGATGATCACGCCAACGATCAGGCCGACTGCGGAGGCTCCCCAGATCCTCCACTGAAAGCCGGGGAAAAGCGGCGTGGAGATGGCCGTCAGCACCAGGAAAATGGCGGTGGTTGTATAGGTGGAGGCATTCAGCGCGCCGGTGGGATCCCCCTTTTTCCCGACTCTGGCGCAGGCGATGCCGATGATGGAGGCGATCAGACCCAGGGCCGCGTAGCAGAACACCAGGGCGGTGTTCGGGCCAAACCCGCCGTCCAGCGCCTGACTCATGACGAGAGCGGAGGCCATGGCGGCCACATTGGAATCGAACAGGTCGGCCCCCATACCGGCCACGTCGCCCACGTTGTCGCCCACGTTATCCGCGATGACCGCCGGATTTCTGGGATCGTCCTCCGGGATGCCCAGCTCCACCTTGCCGGTCAGATCCGCGGCCACGTCCGCCGTCTTGGTGAAAATACCGCCGCCGGCCTTGGCGAACAGGGCCAGGGAGCTGGCGCCGAAGGAAAAGCCCAGCAGGATGGTGGCGTCCGCCGTAAGAAGAAGCACGGCCATGACGCCGAACAGGCTGAAGCCGACCACCGCAAGCCCCATGACGGAACCTCCCCGGAAACCGATCAGAAACGCGGTTTTCAGATCCTTCTTCGCTCCTTCCGCGGTGCGTCCGTTGGCGGAGGTGGCCACCAGGATGCCGATCTTTCCGGCGATGGCGGAGAGAACGGTACCCGCCAGATAGGCGATGACCATGGCGATGTGGCCAATCAGATTCCCGTTCCATACCGGTTCCGGAAGGAACAGAAAGATCAGGATGGCGGCTGCGCCTGCAAACCGGGCCAGAATGCCGTATTCCCTTCTCATAAAGGTATTGGCTCCTGCCTGGATCAGCGAGGAAACCTCAATGATCCGCTTGTTTTCGGAAGGCTGCCTTTTGACCCACAGGTACAGATAGACGGCAAAGGCAAAGGCGATTACCACGGCAAAGAATGATACGATAACGACAAGAAGCATAAGAGATCCCATAAATTTCACCCCTTTCTCCAAAATGCTGACGGAATCCATGCTGCGAAAGGTATTTATCTTTAGAAAATCCCCCAAAAAACCTTTCAAAATCCATTATAATACATGGATTTATGGAAGAAAATCTTTTTTCCCATTTGAAAAGAGAGAAAAAATCGGTAGTTTTTTGGGCTTTTTGTCGGAGAAAAAAAGCAGTTTTGCACCGAAGAAAAAACTGCTGTGATCGCGGTCTCAGCGCCGTAAAACATAGTTTTACAGCGCTGAGAAATGGAAGAAAACGTGCTCCAGTTCAGCTGTC
Organism: Candidatus Eisenbergiella intestinipullorum; assembly: GCA_019119815.1. Taxonomy (GTDB): domain Bacteria; phylum Bacillota; class Clostridia; order Lachnospirales; family Lachnospiraceae; genus Eisenbergiella; species Eisenbergiella intestinipullorum. The sequence goes on from DWWH01000071.1 coordinate 11,093, forward strand.
TCTGATCTGCCTGCCTTCCGCGTTCATGTGGTAGCCGTCCCGGTAGATCAGCTCGGAAACCGGCACGATTTCATAGCCCTGTCCCTTCAGGTTCGTGATCAGCTCATCCAGCGCTTCGGCCGTGTATTTCGCCCCGTTGTGGCACAGAATGATGGAACCGTTCCCCAGATGCTTATGGCTGCATACGGTGGAAATGATGGAGTCCGTCCCATAGTCCTTCCAGTCCAGAGAGTCCACGTCCCACTGGATGGAATAGTAGCCGCATTCGGAGGCGGTGCGGATCACGTCGTTGTCGTAGTCCCCGTAGGGAGGGCGGAACAGAAACATGTCGTAGCCGGTCAGCTCCTTCACCTTCTGATGGACGCTGACGATCTCCTGCCGCTTTTCATCATTGGAAAGCTGGCTCATGTTTTTGTGATTTTCGCTGTGATTTCCCAGATCATGGCCGGCTTCCAGAATGGCCTTCACATCGTCCGGATAGGAGTCCACCCAGCCTCCCGTCATGAAAAAGGTGACATGTACGTTGTGTCTGGCGAGAATATCCAGGATTTTTTTCGTATCCTCATTTCCCCAGGCGGCGTCGAAGGAAAGGGCGACCTTTTTTTCCTGTGTTTCCACGCAGTAGATGGGAAGCTCTCTCCCATTGATGGTGCTGGAAACCGAGACAGCCTCCGGAACGAAGGTGGTGATGCACTTGACGAAGACAATGACTCCGAAAAGAAACAGGGCGGACCTGACAAGCTGCATCCGAACGATGGCCTGATAATTTTCCATTTCCCGCAGCCGTTTTATCCTGCATCGTATGAGATGGACAAAATCTTTCCACATAAAGCCTGATACCCGGAAAAGTCTGTTGCTACAGTCTATGTCGGGACAGGAGGATGAGATTCCTGGATTCTGCAGTTCCTGCCTCCTGTTTTCCTGAAGTGCCGGCCTTTCCTGGCCGGTGGGCCGCAAGCTTCGGCCGGAGAAAAGAAAAATTTCGGACCGGGGGAGTGGGGACACGCCCGCCGGCGGAAAATAAAAAAGAATCAAAGAATTCCTTGCCATTAAAAATCCCCTATGCTATAATTAGAACGACGGGCAATGACAAAAAATTAACAATATGATCAAAGCCTGATAATTCCGCACTTTAAAAAGATTATGGAGGAAAGAACATGGCAAAGAAAATCGTTCTGGCAGGTGCATGCCGTACCGCCATCGGCACCATGGGCGGCAGCCTGAGCACGACTCCGGCCGTTGAGCTCGGCAGGATCGTCATCGAGGAAGCGTTGAAGAGAGCGGGCGTCCCGAAGGATGCCGTGGATCAGGTTTACATGGGCTGCGTTATCCAGGCCGGTCTGGGACAGAATGTGGCGCGTCAGGCGTCCATTAAGGCGGGTCTGCCGATCGAGGTTCCTGCCGTTACCATGAACGTGGTATGCGGTTCCGGATTAAACTGCGTGAACCAGGCTGCTCAGATGATTCTGGCCGGCGAGGCTGACGTGGTGGTTGCGGGCGGCATGGAGAACATGTCCATGGCTCCTTATGCGATCCCTCAGGGACGTTACGGATACAGAATGGGAAATGCGACCATGGTGGATACCATGGTAAACGATGCCCTGACCGATGCCTTCAATCAGTATCACATGGGCATCACCGCGGAGAACATCTGCGAGAAGTGGGGACTGACCAGAGAAGAGCTGGATGAGTTCGCGGCATGGAGCCAGCAGAAGACGGTTGCGGCTCAGGAAGCCGGAAAGTTCGACGATGAGATCGTTCCCGTTGAAGTGAAGAAGAAGAAAGAGACCATCATTTTCAAGAAGGATGAAGGCCCCCGTCCGGGAACCACGAAGGAAAGCATCGCGAAGCTTCGTCCTGCGTTCAAGAAGGACGGAATCGTGACCGCTGCCAATTCCTCCGGCATCAACGACGGCGCCGCGGCCGTGATCGTGATGAGCGAGGAGAAGGCGAAGGAGCTGGGCGTGAAGCCCATGGCTACCTGGGTTGCCGGAGCGCTTGCGGGCGTGGATCCCACCATCATGGGAATCGGACCGGTTGCCGCTACGAAGAAGGTTATGGCAAAGACCGGAATGACCATTGACGACTTCGATCTGATCGAGGCGAACGAGGCGTTTGCCGCTCAGTCCGTAGCCGTTGGCAAGGAGCTTCACATCAACATGGACAAGCTGAATGTAAACGGCGGAGCCATCGCTCTGGGACATCCCGTAGGAGCCTCCGGCTGCCGTATCCTGGTAACGCTGCTTCATGAGATGGAGAAGAGAGATGCGAAGAAGGGTCTTGCCACCCTGTGCATCGGCGGCGGAATGGGCTGCGCCACCATCGTGGAAAGAGACTAACTGCATATCGGGAATGACGCCGGGCGGCTCTGACGGCTCGAAAAAAGAGGCAGGGGGCCTTCGCCGGATGCGCGCATTCCTTTCCAGACGGATGATTAGCCGGCGCTCCCGCCCGCTAATCATTTGTCACGAATACGTGAAACGAAAGTTTTACAGCAATCCGATTTTATCATGATCAAAGAGAGGATGAGAGACATGGAGTACATTGTGTATGAACAGAAAGGGAATTACGCGGTGATCACCATCAGCCGCGAAAAGGCGCTGAACGCGCTGAATTCCCAGGTGCTCGAAGAGCTTGACGCCACGCTTGACGCCGTAAACCTGGATGAGGTAAGATGCCTGATTCTGACCGGCGCGGGCCAGAAATCCTTCGTGGCGGGCGCTGATATCGGAGAGATGAGCACCCTGACCAAGGCGGAGGGAGAGGCGTTCGGCAAGAAGGGAAACGATGTTTTCCGCAAGCTTGAGACCTTCCCGATCCCGGTGATCGCTGCGGTGAACGGCTTTGCCCTGGGCGGCGGCTGCGAGATTTCCATGAGCTGCGACATCAGGATCTGCTCTGACAACGCGGTGTTCGGACAGCCCGAGGTGGGCCTGGGCATCACTCCCGGCTTCGGCGGAACCCAGAGGCTTGCGCGCCTGGTAGGCCCCGGAATGGCGAAGCAGATGATCTATACCGCCAGAAACATCAAGGCGGACGAGGCTTACAGAATCGGCCTTGTGAACGCGGTTTATCCGCAGGAGGAGCTGATGGCTGCCGCTGAAAAGATGGCTGCCGGAATCGCGAAGAACGCTCCCATTGCCGTCCGCAACTGCAAGAAGGCCATCAACGAGGGCCTGGACGCGCAGATGGACGACGCCATCGTGATCGAGGAGAAGCTGTTCGGCGACTGCTTCGAGTCCTATGATCAGAAGGAAGGAATGGCCGCTTTCCTGGAGAAGAGAAAAGTGGAGAAGTTCCTGAATAAATAAGGTTTCCTGTTATTTCATCACATATATTTAGGAGGATACATTCATGAAAGTTGGTATTATCGGTGCAGGAACCATGGGTTCCGGTATTGCGCAGGCTTTTGCCCAGACCGAAGGCTATGAAGTGTTCCTGTGCGATATCAATGAGGAGTTCGCTGCCAACGGCAAGAACAAAATCGCAAAGAGCCTGGAGAAGAGAGTTGCCAAGGGAAAGATGGAGCAGGCTGCTGCCGACGCCATCCTGGCAAAGATCACGACCGGCGTAAAGACGATCTGCACGGACTGTGATCTGATCGTGGAAGCGGCTCTGGAAAACATGGAAATCAAGAAGCAGACCTTTAAGGAGCTGCAGGACATCTGCAAGAAGGACTGCATCTTCGCGACCAATACCTCTTCCCTTTCCATCACGGAAATCGGAGCAGGTCTGGACAGACCCGTAATCGGCATGCATTTCTTCAATCCCGCTCCTGTTATGAAGCTGGTTGAGGTGATCGCAGGACTGAACACCCCCGATGAGGTGGTTGAGAAGATCAAGACGATCTCCACGGAAATCGGCAAGACTCCCGTTCAGGTGAACGAGGCTGCCGGATTCGTTGTGAACAGAATTCTGGTTCCCATGATCAACGAGGCGATCGGCATCTATGCGGACGGTGTTGCTTCCGTAGAGGATATTGACACGGCCATGAAGCTGGGCGCAAATCATCCCATGGGACCGCTGGCTCTGGGCGATCTGATCGGTCTGGATATTGTGCTGGCCATCATGGAGGTTCTGCAGGCTGAGACGGGCGATCCCAAGTATCGTCCTCATCCGCTGCTTCGTAAGATGGTCCGCGGCGGCAAGCTGGGACAGAAGACCGGCAAGGGATTCTACGATTACAGCAGATAAGAGTTCAGACGTGCCGCGGCCGGACGGACAGAACCGGAGGACAGGCGGCGCATCCCGCGGGCAGGCCGCAGGGAAGAAGGACGGCAGGCGTCCGCATCCCGCGACCTGCCGCCGTGTGAAATCAGGCAGAAATGTCTCAGGACATCCTGATCCCCGCAGAGACGCCGCATGAGCGGATGCAGATGCGGCGGCGGGAACATAGATAAAACGGAGGAGTAGATTATCATGGATTTTACGTTAAGCAAAGAGCATGAAATGGCGAGAACTCTTTTCAGAGATTTTGCCGAAAAGGAAGTGAAGCCTCTTGCTCAGGAGGTTGACGAGACGGAAACCTTCCCCAGGGAAACCGTTGAGAAGATGGCGAAGCTGGGCTTCCTCGGCATTCCGATCCCGAAGGAGTACGGCGGACAGGGCTGCGATCCTCTGACCTACGCGATGTGCGTAGAGGAGCTGTCCAAGGTCTGCGGCACCACAGGCGTTATCGTATCCGCCCACACCTCTCTGTGCTGCGATCCGATCATGACCTACGGTACGGAAGAGCAGAAGCAGAAATACCTGGTTCCTCTCGCAAAGGGTGAGAAGCTGGGCGCTTTCGGACTGACCGAGCCCGGCGCAGGAACCGACGCTCAGGGCGTACAGACCAAGGCTGTTCTGGACGGAGACGAGTGGGTATTAAACGGCTCCAAGATCTTCATCACCAACGGTAAGGAAGCGGATGTTTATGTAATCTTCGCCATGACCGGTGTGACCGAGGATAAGAGAGGCAGAAAAAAGAAACTGATCTCCGCTTTCATCGTGGAGAAGGGAACGCCCGGCTTTACCTTCGGAACCAAGGAGAAGAAGATGGGTATCCGCGGATCTTCCACCTATGAGCTGATCTTCACCGACTGCCGCATCCCGAAGGAGAATCTGCTCGGAGCAGAGGGCAAGGGCTTCGGAATCGCCATGCACACCCTGGACGGCGGACGTATCGGTATCGCTTCTCAGGCTCTGGGCCTTGCAGAGGGCGCTCTGGACAGAACCATCGCCTATGTGAAGGAAAGAAAGCAGTTCGGCCGTGCCATCGGCGCGTTCCAGAACACCCAGTTCCAGATCGCGGACATGGCTACCAAGGTTGAGGCTGCTCAGCTTCTGGTTTACAAGGCTGCAATGGCAAAGGCTACCCAGAAGGTATATTCCGTGGAAGCTGCCAAGGCGAAGCTGTATGCGGCAGAGGTTGCCATGGAAGTTACCACCAAGGCGGTTCAGCTGCACGGCGGCTACGGCTACACGAGAGAGTACGACGTGGAGCGCATGATGCGTGACGCGAAGATCACCGAGATCTACGAAGGAACCAGCGAGGTTCAGAGAATGGTTATCTCCGGCGCGCTGCTGAAATAAGGCTTTGCTCCGGCAGGCTGGTGTTTGGTGAGAATAGAGAAAGAAACAAGGAGAGAAAATACAATGAAAATTGTTGTTTGTATTAAGCAGGTCCCTGATACAAAGGGCGGCGTGAAATTCAAACCCGACGGAACGCTGGACAGGGCTGCCATGCTGACGATCATGAATCCGGATGACAAGGCAGGACTGGAAGCGGCTCTGAGACTGAAGGATCAGTACGGCGCAGAGGTTACCGTTATCACCATGGGACTTCCCAAGGCAGAGGAGGTTCTGCGCGAGGCTCTGGCCATGGGCGCGGATAACGGCATCCTGGTGACCGACAGAGTGCTGGGCGGCGCGGATACCTGGGCTACTTCCCAGACCATCGCAGGCGCGATCCGCAATCTGGACTATGATCTGATCATCACCGGACGTCAGGCGATCGACGGCGATACCGCTCAGGTTGGCCCTCAGATCTCCGAGCATCTGGGAATCCCGGTGATTTCCTATGCGCAGGACATCAAGATCGACGGCGACAGCGTGATCGTAGAGCGTCAGTTTGACGACAGGTATCATGTGCTCAAGGCAAAAATGCCCTGCCTGATCACCGCTCTGGGCGAGCTGAACGAGCCCAGATACATGACTCCCGGCGGAATCTTCGACGCGTTTAAGAAGGAGATCACCGTATGGGGAAGAGCGGACCTGAAGGATGTGGACGATTCCAACCTGGGACTGAAGGGATCCCCGACCCAGATCGCAAAGGCATCCGACAAGGTGAGAAAGGGCGCAGGTGAGAAGTTCACCTTCGATACCCCGGATGAAGCTGCTTCTTTCATTACCGAAAAGTTACAGGAAAAGCACATCATTTAAATTTTAGGAAAAGTGTGGTGAATAAGGATGAATTTAGAAGAATATAAGGGAGTATTTGTCTTTGCGCAGCAGGTAGATAACGTGGTGAGCGGTATCGCGTATGAGCTGATCGGCAAAGGAAAAGAACTGGCAAAGGATCTTGGAACGGAAGTGACCGCTGTCCTGATCGGTTCCGATGTGAAGGGTCTTGTGGATGACCTGGCCGCTTACGGCGCTGACAGAGTGATCGTGGTTGACGATCCGGAGCTGAAGGAGTACAGAACGGAGCCCTATGCACATGCTCTGGCATCCGTCATTGAGAAGTATAAGCCTGAAGTCATGCTGGTTGGCGCAACTGCCATCGGCCGTGACCTTGGCCCCCGCGTATCCGCGAGAATCCATACCGGTCTGACCGCAGACTGCACGCAGCTTGAGATCGGCGATTTCCCGCTGAATCCCGTTCCCGGACAGGAGCAGAAGCACAATCAGCTGCTCATGACCCGTCCCGCGTTCGGTGGAAACACCATCGCTACCATCGCCTGCCCGAACTTCCGTCCTCAGATGGCTACGGTTCGTCCCGGCGTTATGCAGAAACTGCCCAAGGTAGAAGGCGCGAAGGCGGTCGTGGAGGAGTTCAATCCCGGATTCACTCCTGACAACAAGTATGTGGAGATTCTTGACATCGTGAAGTCCGTTGTGGACACCGTTGATATTATGGACGCGAAGATCCTGGTATCCGGCGGCCGCGGTGTTGGAAGCCCGGAGAACTTCAAGCTTCTGGACGATCTGGCAGAGGCTATCGGCGGCACAGTAAGCTGCTCCCGTGCGGTTGTGGATGCAGGCTGGAAGCCGAAGGATCTGCAGGTAGGACAGACCGGTAAGACCGTACGCCCGAACGTTTACTTCGCGATCGGTATTTCCGGAGCCATCCAGCATCTGGCAGGAATGGAGGAATCCGACCTGATCATCGCCATCAACAAGGACGAGACCGCTCCCATCTTCGATGTGGCTGATTACGGAATCGTAGGCGACCTGAACAAGATCGTACCTCTCCTGACCCAGAAGATCAAGGCTGCAAAGGCACAGGCAAAATAAAAACGCAGAAATATATGGAAGGGACGCTGCCGGAAAGCGGAATATGCCGCAGGGCGGCGTCCCTTCTTTTGCGTCAGGAAATCGATGAGCGGCCTCAGCGTAAGAACGCTTCGGCATGGAGGTAAGGATGAGTGATTTTGTATTAAGCTGCTGTTCCACAGCGGATCTGACGGCGGAGCATTTTCAGCAGAGAGAGATTTCCTATATCTGCTTCCACTATGAGCTGGACGGAAAGGAATATCCGGATGACTGCGGAAAATCCATGGATTTTGAGACCTTTTACAAAGCGATGGCTGACGGGGCGGATACCAAAACTTCCCAGGTGAATACGGGAGAATTTGAAGCCTATTTCGAGCCTTTTCTGAAGGAAGGAAAGGACATCGTGCATGTCTGCCTTTCCTCCGGAATTTCCGGCGTGCTCAACTCCGCGAACGTGGCGAAGGCGGAGCTGGAAGAAAGATACCCGGAGCGCAGGATCTACGTGGTGGATTCCCTCGGCGCTTCCTCCGGCTACGGCCTTCTGATGGACCGGCTGGCGGACCTGCGGGATCAGGGCATGAGCGCGAAAGAGGTTTACGAGTGGGCGCTGGAGCACAGGCTGAACGTGCACCACTGGTTTTTCTCCACGGATCTGAAATTCTATGTGAAGGGCGGAAGAATCTCCAAAACCTCCGGCTTCGTGGGCGGCATGCTGGGAATCTGCCCGCTCCTGAACATGGACGACCAGGGAAGGCTGATTCCCCGCGCCAAGATCCGCAGCAAGCGTAAGGTGATCCAGGCCATCGTGGACAGGATGGAAGAAAATGCGGACGGCGGTCTGGATTATTCCGGAAAATGCTACATTTCCCAGTCCGCCTGCATGGAGGATGCGAAGGAGGTGGCCCGCCTGGTGGAGGAACGTTTCCCGAAGCTCGATGGAAAGGTGGAGATCAACTATGTGGGAACCACCATCGGAAGCCATACCGGCCCGGGAACGGTAGCCCTGTTTTTCTGGGGAAAGAAGAGAGAAGGCTGAGACGGCCCCTGAAACGGACCGGCAGGGAGGAAAGACAATGTCCAAGAATAAGGAAATCAAGACCAATGCCATGCGCATTCTGGACCGCATGAAAATTCCCTATTCGCATTATACTTATGAATGTGAGGAATTCACAGACGGCGTGCAGGTGGCGGATCTGCTCGGGCTGCCCCATGAAAAGGTCTATAAGACGCTGGTGGCTCAGGGCGCTTCCCGGGAATATTTTGTGTTCGTCATCCCCATCGAGGCGGAGCTGGATCTGAAAAAGGCCGCAAAAGCCGTAGGAGAGAAATCCGTTTCTATGATCCACGTGAAGGACATCAATTCTGTGACAGGCTATATCCGCGGCGGCTGCACGGCGGTCGGCATGAAAAAGCAGTACCGTACCGTGATCGATGAAAGCGCGCAGTCTCTTCCGTCCATGATCGTCAGCGGCGGCCGGATCGGCTCTCAGATCGAGCTGGCCCCGCAGGACCTGGCGAAAGCGTCTGGAGCGCAGTTTGAGAACGTGGTGGCGTAGAGGAAAAGGCCGGGAAGTCGAATTTGCGTCGAAGCACAAAACTGCTGTGAGCGGCCTCAGCGTGAGAACGCTTCGGTATGGAGGAAAAAATGAGCGGAAAGAGAAAAACAGGCGGAAGGAAAAACGCCGGCGGCCGGAAGGGAAGCTGGGAAAAGCGGATGTCGAAGAAGATCGACTTCCTGTGCCTGGCGGCCTCGGCAGTGATCCTGGCGGTCACGGCAGCGCTGGAGTTTAGAGACCGCCGCCTGAACGGAGAACGGCCGCTTCGATAAAAGGCCGGTGAGAAACCGGAAAGCCGGGCGCGCAGGGCAGAAAAAAACGGTACGGCGGCGGAAAAGGGAAAGAGGAGATACGGACTTGGAACAGAAAAAGACGATTATGGATTATGATACGGTCAGCCTGGATGACGAGGGCGGCGCAGTCGTTATTCTCGATCAGACGCTTCTGCCCGGGAAAATAGAGCTGATCCGGCTGAAAAAGGCGGAGGAAATCTGGAACGCCATCTATCTGCTGAAGGTACGCGGCGCTCCGGCCATCGGCGTGACGGCGGCTTTCGGTATTTATCTTCTTGCAAAAGCCTGCAAAACGGAAAATTATGACAGTTTTCTTGCAGAATTCAGAAAAAATAAGGAATATTTGGATTCTTCTCGTCCGACGGCGGTGAATCTGTCCTGGGCGCTGAACCGGATGGAGCGGGTGGTGACGGAAAACGCCGCGCGCCCTGTGGCTGAAATTCTGACCCTTCTGAAAAGGGAAGCGGAAGAGATCCGCGACGAGGATATCCGGGTCTGCAGAAGGATCGGGGAATATGGCCTGACGCTTGTGAAAAAGGGAGACGGCATTCTCACCCACTGCAATGCGGGTCAGCTCGCCACCGTGCGTTATGGCACCGCCACCGCGCCCATCTATCTGGGACAGGAGAGGGGATACGGCTTTCATGTATATGCGGATGAGACACGGCCGCTTCTGCAGGGAGCCCGGCTGACCGCTTTTGAGCTGAACTCTGCCGGTGTGGATGTAACGCTCATCTGTGACAACATGGCCGCCACTGTGATGAAAAACGGCTGGGTCAACGCCGTCTTTGTGGGTTGCGACCGGGTGGCGGCAAACGGGGATACCGCCAACAAGATCGGCACCTCCGGCGTGGCCATCCTGGCGGCCCATTACGGAATTCCCTTTTACGTCTGCGCTCCCACCTCCACCATCGACCTGTCCACCCCTACGGGCGCGGATATTCGCATTGAACAGCGCAGCCCGGAAGAGGTGAGTCAGATGTGGTACCGGGAGCGGATGGCCCCGGAGGGCGTAAAGATTTTCAATCCTGCCTTTGATGTGACCGACCACAGCCTGATTACCGGAATCGTGACCGAATACGGCGTCCTGCGGCCTCCTTATGAGGAGGCCTTCAGAACGCTGCCGGGGAAGCAGGGCTGAAAGACAGGGACAGTTTTGGGGAAAAGGGACCGGTGTTTCCCGCTTCTTAATTCTTTTTTAAAAAAGAAAAAAGGGATGGACATTTTCCCCAAAAAGGAATATAGTGAGGTTCGTCCAGGAGGGGCCGTGACAGAAAATTCAGTCCCCCAAAGAGGTGCCTTGCAGAAATGAAACAGATCGAAAATCAAATGACCGGAGCGGCAGAACGTGATTACAGAATGGATAACCTGAAATGCCTGCTGATCTTTGCAGTGGTATTCGGGCATATGCTGGAGCTGTTTATGGGAAAAAACGACAGCTTCAAGGTGATTTACCTGGTGATCTATTCCTTTCACATGCCGCTCTTTGCTTTTGTATCGGGCGTGTTCGCCCGCTTCAGCCCGGAGAAGATCAGAAACCATCTGATCTATCCCTACATGGTTTTCCAGATCCTGTACCTGCTGTTTGCCAATCTGGTGCTGGAAAAGGAAGCGGAGGTGCAGTTTACCACGCCATACTGGCTCCTGTGGTATCTGTTCGCCAGCATTGCCTGGAACCTGCTGCTCCCGCTGGTGCAGGGAAACGGCTGGACCTGGAAGAAAAAGGCGGTCGCACTTTCCGCCGCATTCCTGGCGGGAATCCTGATCGGCTTTGACAATAAGGCGGGCTATTATCTTTCTTTTTCCAGAATCGTGGAGTTTTTTCCCTATTTCCTGATGGGCGTATACTACAGGGAATGGGAGGCGCAGAGAAAAGGAGAGCGGCCCCACAGACGGGCGGGACGGCCTGCCATTCTGGTCTTTCTGGGCATTCTGCTGTGCGCTCTGATTTATGTGGTCACGGAGAATGTGGACGAGATCAGATACGCCTGGCTGTACGGTTCGGTATCCTATGATACAGGGGATTACAGCTGGCGATTCCGCCTGCTTTCCATTGGCGCGGCCCTGCTCTGGCTGGTCTTTTTCCTGGCTGGCATTCCGATAAAGAGGCTGCCGGTCCTGTCCCACATCGGCGCAAACACCATGTCGATCTATCTGCTTCATGGCTTCCTGATCAAGCTGATGAGCAAGACCCGCCTGTTTAACGAGATTGAGCATGACCTGTTCACCGGCCTCCTGATCAGTGCCTGCCTGGTTCTGATCCTGTCCTGGCGGCCTCTGGTGCGCCTGCTGTCTCCGCTTCTTCGCTGGGAGGGAAGCAGATCGTTCCTGCGCAGAAGCCCGGATGGAGGAGGAAAAAGGGGGCTTCCCTGCGCCGGAAGCGCCCGGAGGATGCTGGAGACTCTGGTGCGGCATGCGGCAGGGCGCGGAAGCGGAAGATGGGGCGGCGGCCTGAGACGGAGAATGGATCTGAAAAGATAAAGAGAATGAAAAAGCGTTTCCGAAGAAATTCCCCGGAAACGCTTTCTGATTTTTTCAAAATTCATTTTCCCGGATGCTTCGGGAAAACATCCGTCTCCGGTGCGGTACGTCCGCAGGCCGGCACGGTATGTACGGCAGCCGCTCAGTATTCCTTCGCCGCCTCTTCGCCCTTCATGACGCGCAGGCCTCCCTGAGCCAGAGCGAGAAGCTCGTCCTCACCCGGATAAAGGACGAAGTCCGCGATCCAGCCGACCCGTCTCTTCAGATCGTTGCAGATCACATCGGAGTAGGCAATGCCGCCGGTCAGGATGATTTTGTCAACCTTTCCTTCCAGCACGGCAGCCATGGCGCCGATGTCCTTTGCCATCTGATAGAGGAAGGCGTCAAGAACGTCCTGATACTCCTTCTTGCCTTCCGCAGCGCCCTTCAGCACGACTCTGGCGTCGTTGGTGCCCACGTAGGCGTTGAAGCCGCCGTTTCCGACCAGCTTTTTGTAGATTTCCTTTTCCGTATACTTGCCGGAGAAGCACATTTTTACCAGATCGCCTGCGGGAACCGTTCCGGCGCGTTCCGGAGAGAAGGCTCCTTCGCCGTCCAGAATGTTGTTGACGTCCACGATGCGTCCGTCCCTGTGCGCGCCGACGGAGCAGCCGCCTCCCATGTGAACTACGATCAGTCTGAGCTGTTCATAGGGGATGCCGGACTCCTTCGCGTATCTTCTTGCCACGGCCTTCTGGTTGAGCGCGTGGAAAATGCTTCTTCTGGGAAGCTCCGGGCAGCCGGAATATCTGGCGACGGGCTCCAGCTCATCCACCACAACGGGATCCACGATGAAGGAAGGAACGCCAATGGAATCGCCGATCTCCCTGGCGAGAATGCCGCCCAGGTTGGAAGCGTGCTGTCCCTGATAGCCGATCTCAAGGTCGTGAAGCAGCTCGTCGCTCACCTTATAGGTGCCGCCCGGGATGGGCTTTAACAGGCCGCCGCGTCCTACGATGAAGTCCAGGGAATGGATATCGAAGTTTTTCTCCTTCAGAAGGTCCATGATGATGTTTTTGCGGAAATCCTTCTGATCGATGATGGAAGCGTATTTGGCGATCTCCTCCGTGGGATGGCGCAGCGTCTCTTCAAAAAGAAGGGTCTCATCCTCAAACACGCCGATCTTGGTGGAGGTGGAGCCGGGATTGATGATTAAGCTTTTAAAAGACATGTCAGATCTCCTTTTTGTTTCTGCCGCCGGGAGGCGGCAGATTTTTCTGTTATTCTCTGTTCAGATTTTCCGCGACCACAGCGGCAAGGGCGATGGAATTTACCTTGGTTTCAAAGGTATCGGAACGGCTTGTCAGGATGGCGGGAACCTTTGTGCCGGTCAGGATGCAGCCGTTCTTCACGCCGGGAACCATGTGAACGATGGCCTTGTAGACCAGGTTGCCCGCATGGATATCGGGGAACAGCAGGATGTCGGCGTCGCCCTGGATCTTACGGTCCGTAGCGCCCTTATGCTTTGCAGCCTCCGGATCGATGGCCAGATCCAGAGAAAGCGGTCCGTCCACGATACAGCCGGTGATCTTTCCTTCTTCGTTCATTTTGGTCAGCTCCGCAGCTTCCACGGTGACGGGCATTTTGGGATTGACCACCTCAACGGCGGCAAGAGGGGCCACCTTCGGGTTGGGGATGCCGCAGGCGTGGGCCACCTTTACGGTATTTTCAATGATATGTACCTTGTCCTCCAGGGAAGGATAGGTCATGAAGGCCACGTCCGTGAAGAACAGAAGCTGTTCGATGCCGGGAATATCAAATACGCACACATGGGAAAGGGGATTGCCGGTCCGCAGGCCCACTTCCTTGTCCAGGATGCTCTTTAAGAAGGTCTTGGTCTCCAGAAGGCCCTTCATGTACATGTCCACTTTTCCGTCATGGGCAAGCTTGACGGCGGTCAGAGCGGCCGTCCATTCATCGGGCTCGTGAATGATCTCAAAATCGGAAATGTCAATACCGTCTTTGGCGGCAACCGCCTTAATTTTCTCCTCATCGCCAACGAGAACGGCATTGGCAATGCCGCGGTCCTTGGCGGCTCTTACGGCTTCCAGAACAGCGCTGTCCTGTGCGACGGCAACGGATACGGTTTTCTGTCCGCATTCCTTTACCTTGGAAATCAGTCCGTCAAAACTTGTACTCATTTGTCTGCACCTCATTCATCATAAAATAAATAATTGTTATGGATGGACGGATTTTCGAAAACCGGGCGGAAGCCGTATTTTCCGGCCTCTTTTCCGGGAAAACCCATTGTTAAAAGTGTAACACTTTTACAGGGAAAGGTCAAGGCTGCCGGAAGACTGTTCCGGCCGGAATCCGGTGCCTGAGGGAGGGAAAAAGAAGGCGGGGTGCAGAAAAATCTATCCGGCGGGACAGGAAAATCCGCCCTGCGCGGCAAGAAAATCTGCCTGACACATAGATAAAAGTTGAATAACCACCGCTTTTCTGCTAAAATAAAGAGAAGTGCGGGCAGACAGACGGCTGCTTTCCGGCATCTGCGCGAATGGCTCCCCGGTTTTTCCGGAGGAGGCAGTTTGGCGCCGAAGCCAAAACTGCTGTGAGCGGCCTCGGCGTGAGAGCGCTTCGGCATGGAGGCCGGGATGCCCGTACGGACGTTACGTGGACAAGACAAATGGAGCAGGTATTAAGATGAATATCATTCAAAAAGTTTTTGGCACGCACAGCCAGAGAGAGCTGAAGCGGATCGAACCCCTTGTGGAAAAAATCGAATCCCTGAGGCCGGAGATGATGGCGCTTTCCGATGAGGCGCTGAAGGACAGGACGAAGCAGTTCAAAAAGCGGCTGGCCGACGGCGAGACGCTGGACGACCTTCTTCCCGAAGCGTATGCGACAGTGCGCGAAGCGGCCCGACGCGTCCTGAACATGGAGCCCTTCCGGGTGCAGCTCATCGGCGGCATCATCCTTCATCAGGGGCGTATCGCGGAGATGAAAACCGGTGAAGGAAAGACGCTGGTTTCCACCCTTCCCGCCTATCTGAACGCGCTGGAAGGAAAGGGCGTGCACGTGGTTACGGTCAACGACTATCTGGCCAGCCGTGACGCGGCCTGGATGGGCGCCGTGCATGAATTCCTGGGCCTGGAAGTGGGCTGCGTTTTAAACGGCATGAAGCCGGAGGAGCGCCGCGCGGAATATGCCAAGGACATCACCTATGTGACCAATAACGAGCTGGGCTTCGACTACCTGAGAGACAACATGGTCATCTACAAGGAGCAGCTGGTGCTGAGAGATCTGCACTATGCCATCATCGACGAGGTGGACTCGGTGCTCATCGACGAAGCCAGGACGCCCCTGATCATTTCCGGACAGAGCGGCAAGTCCACCAGACTGTACGAGGCCTGCGACATCCTCGCCAAGCAGATGGAACGGGGCCGGGATATGGAGGATCTCTCCAAGCTGGACGCCATCATGGGCGTGGAGCAGGAGGAGACCGGCGACTTCATCGTCAATGAAAAGGATAAGGTGGTCAACCTGACCGAGCAGGGCGTTGCCAAGGTGGAGAAATTCTTCCAGATTGAGAACCTGGCCGATCCGCAGAACCTGGAGATCCAGCACAACATCATTTTGGCCCTTCGCGCCAACAACCTGATGTTCCGCGACAAGGACTACGTGGTGAAGGATGACCAGGTGCTGATCGTGGATGAATTTACCGGTCGTATCATGCCGGGACGGCGGTATTCGGACGGACTGCATCAGGCCATCGAGGCGAAGGAGCACGTGAAGGTCAAGAGGGAGAGCAAGACCCTTGCCACCATCACCTTCCAGAACTTCTTCAATAAATTTGAGAAAAAAGCCGGCATGACCGGTACGGCTCTGACCGAGGAAAAGGAATTCCGGGACATCTACGGCATGGACGTGGTGGAGATCCCCACCAACAAGCCGGTACAGAGGATCGATCACCAGGATGCCGTATATAAAACGAGGAAGGAAAAGCTGCACGCCATCGTGGAAGCGGTGGAAGAGGCGCATGCGAAGGGACAGCCCGTGCTGGTGGGCACCATTACCATCGAGGCTTCCGAGGAGCTTTCCGGCCTGCTGAAAAAGAGGGGGATCCCGCATAAGGTGCTGAATGCCAAATTCCATGAGCTGGAGGCGGAGATCGTGGCGGATGCCGGCGTGCACGGCGCGGTCACCATCGCCACCAACATGGCCGGACGTGGTACGGACATCAAGCTGGACGATGAGGCGAGAGCCGTGGGCGGCTTAAAGATCATCGGCACGGAGCGCCATGAGTCCAGGCGTATTGACAACCAGCTGCGCGGACGAAGCGGCCGTCAGGGAGATCCGGGCGAATCCAAGTTCTACATTTCCCTGGAGGACGATCTGATGCGCCTGTTCGGCTCCGAGCGCCTGATCAACATGTTCAATGCCATGGGCGTGCCGGAGAATCAGGAGATCGAGCACAAGATGCTCAGTAACGCTATCGAGTCCGCCCAGAAGAAGATCGAGGGCAACAACTTCGGCATCCGTAAGAACCTGCTGGAGTACGATCAGGTGATGAATGAGCAGCGCGAGATCATCTACGCGGAAAGACGCCGCGTGCTGGACGGCGAGAGCATGCGCGACGTGATCTACAAGATGATCGCGGATACCGTGGACAATACGGTGGATATGGTGATCGGAGAGGACTCCGATGTGGACGAGTGGAATTTCACCGAGCTGAATTCCCTTCTGCTTCCCATCATTCCTCTTGCGCCCATTACGAAGGAGCGGGTGTCAAAGCCCAGGAAAAACAGCCTGAAGCAGCAGCTGAAGGAGGAAGCCTCCAAGCTGTATGAAAGTAAGGAAGCGGAGTTCCCGCAGGCGGAGATGATCCGTGAGCTGGAGCGGGTCGTTCTTCTGAAGGTCATCGACAACAAGTGGATGTCCCATATCGACGACATGGAACAGCTCCGCCAGGGCATCGGCCTGCAGGCTTACGGCCAGAGAGACCCTCTGGTGGAATACAAGATGAGCGGCTACGAGATGTTCAACGCCATGACGGAGAGCATCCAGGAGGATACGCTGCGTCTGCTCTTCCACATCCGTGTGGAACAGAAGGTGGAAAGAGAACAGGTCGCCAAGGTGACGGGAACCAACAAGGACGACTCCAAGGCCAAGGCTCCCGTGAAAAAGGCGGCGGCCAAGATCTATCCCAATGATCCCTGCCCCTGCGGAAGCGGCAAGAAGTATAAGAACTGCTGCGGCAGGAATAAATAAACAGGGAATAAAAAACAGGTGACAATGCGGACGGCGGGCGAACAGATGCCAGCCCGCGGCCCGCAGGTTTTTCATTTTTTTAAAAAGAAAAGGTGGTGATTCGCAATGGTCTTGCTCGATCAGATGAAGCAGGAATTACAGTCTTACAAAACTCCATTAGCGGAAGTGAGGGATTCACTTTAACCTCGCTGAAAAGACGAAGAGGATCGAAGAGCTGGAGCGGGAGATGGAAGCTCCCGGCTTCTGGGATAATCCCGATTATTCCAACAAAAAAATGAAGGAACTGAAAAACCTCAAGGACACGGTGGATCAGATTAACGGTCTGGAAACCCAGTATGAGGACATCGAGACCCTGATCGAGATGGGAAACGAGGAAGAGGATGAAGGCATGGCGGAGGAGATCCGCGGCGAGCTGGATTCCTTTGCGGCAGAGCTGGAAACGCTGCGCATCAGCACGCTGCTGACAGGAGAGTATGATAAAAACGACGCGATCCTGAAGCTGAACGCCGGAGCGGGCGGCACGGAAAGCTGCGACTGGTGCAGCATGCTTTATCGCATGTATACCAGATGGGCGGAAAAGAAGGGCTTTCAGGTGGAAGTGCTGGACTATCTGGACGGCGATGAGGCCGGCATCAAATCTGTCACCTTCCAGGTGAACGGAGAGAACGCCTACGGCTACCTCAAGTCGGAAAAGGGCGTGCACCGTCTGGTGCGCATTTCTCCCTTCAACGCCCAGGGAAAACGGCAGACCTCCTTCGTATCGCTGGATGTGATGCCCAACATCGAAGAGGATCTGGATGTGGAGATCAACGACGAGGATCTGAGGATTGATACCTACCGAAGCAGCGGTGCGGGCGGACAGCACATCAACAAGACCTCCTCTGCCATCCGCATTACCCACCTTCCCACCGGAATCGTGGTGCAGTGCCAGAACGAGCGCTCCCAGTTCCAGAACAAGGATAAGGCCATGCAGATGCTGAAGGCCAAGCTGTACATGCTCAAGCAGGAAGAAAACGCCCAGAAGCTTTCCGGCATCCGCGGTGAGGTGAAGGAAATCGGCTGGGGCAACCAGATCCGTTCCTATGTCTTCCAGCCCTACACCATGGTGAAGGACCACAGGACCAATTACGAAACGGGAAATGTGGACGCGGTGATGGACGGAAGCCTGGACGGCTTCATCAACGCCTATCTCAAGTGGATCAGCACTGGGAAGGCGGAAGGAGAAGAACAGTAAATAAAAAGCATCGGCCATTGTTGGAATGGACCGATGCTTTTTATTTACTGGCCATTTCTTTTGCTCATCAGCTCCAGATAGAAGTTGGAGTAGGTGGTATTCACATAGGGAATCACGAACAGCAATCCGATGCAGCAGGTGAGAATGCCCAGCAGATACAGCGGGATAAAGCTCACGTCCAGATAAAAGCGTCTCGCCTTGCTTCCCTTCATGATTTTCCGGCTGAAGCGCAGGCACTGAACCGCGGAAAAATCGGGGAAGTCCAGCATCACAAAATAGCTCTGGGAATACATCAGGCTGATGACGACGGATGCCACAAGCCCGAAGCAGAAAGCGATGGTGATGGGAATCAGCATATAAAAAGAGTCGATCACCATCCACAGGCCAAGCACAACAAACAGCGGAACATAGGCTGCCAGCATCAGAAGGAGCTGATAAAGCTGGATCAGGATCGCCCGGTCCGGATGATGGGTGAAGCCGTAAAACACGTCGCTCACCCGGATGTTTCCGCCGCAGGAAATGTTCAGATACAGATAGGTCTGTCCTGCGATAAAGATGCCGCCCAGAAGCTGCATCAGGCACTCCACGATAAAGCTGCCGATGGCTCCGGGAATGGTCTGCGGATTCAGCGGGAATGAAATGACGCCGTTGATCGAAAGCATGATGATCTCCACGGCCAGGACGGCAGGGATCACCGTCCCGTATTTTCCAAGAAGCTGCCCCTTGGCCCGGGCCTTCAGCTCGGCTGAGGTTGCATGTCTTTCCATAATCTTTTCTCTCCTTTTGGTAAAATCAGCGCTTCGGGAAGGCGTTACCGGCCTCCCCCGTAGATATCCTCTATTTCATTCCAGGCGTCGTCGAAGCTTTCCCCGTAAAAATATTCATAATACTGGTTCAGCTGGTCGTGAAAATCCTCCTGCAGGTCCGGACTGGTGAACAGCAGCAGAAAGGAGCTCGCCACGATCAGGATGTTGACGATCAGGCCGAGGATGCCCGTCAGGACGCCGACCTTCGCGTTGGGAAGCATGGCTCTGTCGTTTCCTTTGGACAGAAGGGCCAGGATGATGGAGAGCCCTCCGCAGATGACGGGCGGAAAAACCGTCCCCGTGAAAGCGCTGAGGATGGCCAGAATGCCGAGCACCATGGAAGCCGTTGCGAAGGAGCTTCCGGGATGTCTGGTCGGGGGCGTATAGTACGGCGGAATGCCGGAATTGTTGTTCTGCCAGGGCGGAATCTGCCCATTGTTATAGTTATCCATCATTACCTCCATGCGCGGGATTATCTTCCCTGTCAGGAAGGAAAATCCCGCTTTTTGTATTTCGGCTGTGCCAGGGCGGCACAGAACCGCTTTTTGACAGGAATGCTTTATGGAAGATATTGTAGCACGCATGGGGGAATGTGACAAATAAAAAAAGTGTGAAGGAAGAAGCTTGAAATTGCGCCTCCCTTTCCTCTATAATAGAGGAGCGTTCCGCATGCCATCCGTTTTCGGCGGCATGCCCTCCGTGTTCGGAGGGGCGGAGGGCGCTTCGCTTTTTTGTGAAAGAAAAGGAAAGGGGACAGCCTGCCCGCGGGGCAGGGCATACAGACGACAGAAAATGGATATCACGGCAAAGCTTACGGAAGAACTGAAGGTTCAGAAATGGCAGATTGAGGCGGCGGTAAAGCTGATCGATGAGGGAAACACCATCCCCTTCATTTCCCGCTACCGCAAGGAGGCCACGGGCTCGCTGAACGACGAGCAGTTAAGGGACCTGTACGAACGACTGAACTACCTGAGAAATCTGGAGGAAAAGAAGGAGCAGGTTTTATCCAGTATAGAGGAGCAGGGAAAGCTGACGGAGGAGCTGAAGGAGAAGATCCTCGCGGCGGAGACCCTGGTTGTGGTGGACGACCTTTACAGACCCTACCGTCCAAAGAGAAGAACCCGCGCCAGCGTGGCGAAGGAGAAGGGACTGGATGGCCTTGCGCAGCTCATTCTTGCTCAGGAGACGGACCTGCCGCTTGAGGAGAGCGCGGCGGCGTACGTGGACGAAGAAAAGGGAGTGGGGGGCGCGGCGGAGGCCATCCAGGGCGCGAAGGATATCATCGCGGAGATGATCTCCGACGAGGCGGACTACCGGATCTTCATCCGGAATCTCACCCTTGAGGAAGGAAAGCTCACCAGCACGGCAAAGGACGAGAAGGCCGCCAGCGTTTACGAGACCTATTACAATTACGAGGAGCCGCTGAAAAAGACGGCGGGCCACCGGATCCTGGCCTTAAACCGCGGGGAAAAGGAGAAGTTCCTCACCGTGAAGGTGGAGGCTCCCGAGGAGAGGATCCTTTCATATCTGGCCAAAAAGGTCATTACCAGGCAAAACAGCGTTACGGAGCCGGTTTTGAAAGAGGCGATCGCGGACAGCTACGACCGGCTGATTGCGCCTGCCATCGAACGGGAGATCCGAAACGATCTGACCGAGAAGGCGGAGGACGGAGCGATCTCCGTATTCGGAAAGAATCTGGAGCAGCTTCTCATGCAGCCGCCTATCGCGGGAAAGGTGGTGCTGGGCTGGGACCCGGCCTTCCGCACAGGCTGTAAGCTGGCAGTGGTGGACGAGACGGGAAAGGTGCTGGATACGAAGGTGATTTATCCGACGGCGCCCCAGAATAAGGTGGAGGAAGCGAAGAAGGAGCTGAAGCGCCTCATTGACAAATATCACGTTTCCCTGATTTCCGTAGGAAACGGAACCGCTTCCCGGGAATCCGAGCAGGTGATTGTGGAACTGATCAAGGAGCTTTCCACACCCGTGCAGTATGT